>JAAZMR010000120.1 GCA_012798695.1 Bacillota bacterium
CCATGCTCATGAACAAAGGCATCGCTCAGATATATCCCGGTGCGACTTATGCCTTTGGTGGCATCAAGCTGATGGTTAGGGTAGAGGATGCCCAGGTAGCTGCGCAGATTCTGTCTTTCCCGGAGGAGCCAGACTAAAGCTCGCGGTATTTGATGATACCTTTTGTCCCTTTAGGGGCGGAAGGTTTTTTGATATCTAGACAAACCTAGAGAAAGGATAATTGTTCCGGTCCAACACCCCGAAACCAGACTCAACTTCAAAGGAGACAGAATCGGCGTCTCCCATCCTGGCATAGTAGTTCTTCTCTCCCCGTATGATGAATAAGGATATCACCGTGATTAAAGCCAACCGGTCTAGGGGCGAGGGAAGGGATCGATTAGCTGGAAAGGGATTGATGCCGATATGCAACGGATAAGGCGCCTGTGGCGGTTTTTGGTGCTGTTGACCGTAGGTGGTCTACTGCTGCTTCCAGTAGGCCATTGGGGGTGGGGATTATCGGCAGCGGAGGTGAATATAGACACCCAAATTGAGATCTATCCAGCCAGGGTAGAAGAGCTAGATCTGCAAAGCGATCAGGTCGGAGTGGGCAGGCTGGAGGATGCCTGTTGTGAGCTAGATCGCATTCTGTATTTCGCTGAGCCCTTGATGCAGGGAGAAGATGTTGCCGAACTGCAGAGAGGGCTTTGGCAGTTGAGCCTGTACCAAGGCCCCTTTTCTGGTAAGTTTGATCGCCTGACGATGCAGGCAGTGCGGGCTTTTCAGAAGCAGCAAGGGCTGCACATAGATGGCGTAGTAGGTGATGCGACATGGCAGGCTCTAGCTGATGATTTCCCGGTGCCGGTGGTAGAAGGAGCTGAGCCGATCCCACCGGGGAAAAGAGAAGTAGTTATTGATGTATCTCGCCGCCAGCTAATCGTCCTAATTGATGACAAGGAATACCAGAAGTTTCCCGTAGCAGTGGGCCTGAGCAAGACTCCTAGCCCTGTGGGAGAGTTTCGGATTGTGCACAAGAGCCTGAATTGGGGGGGAGGTTTTGGTACACGCTGGTTGGGTCTGAATGTCCCTTGGGGCATATATGGCATCCACGGCACCAACAAGCCTTGGTCCATCGGCACACAAGCGAGCGGTGGCTGTATTCGGATGTTCAACCGGCATGTGGAGCAGCTCTATCGGATCATTCCTGAAGGAACATTGGTGAGAATGGTGGGACGTGCATCGGATCCGGTTAGCAGACCCCTGCAGCCGGGCAACTCTGGCCAAGATGTGATCACTTTACAGCTGGCCTTGCGCGAAAAAGGATATGATCCGGGGCTGGCCGATGGCCGCTATGGAGAGCAAACGGCACAAGCGGTGAAGAGGCTGCAAGCATCCTATGGTTTGCTGCCCGACGGATTGGGATGGCCTGATATCTACTTATTGCTGGGGGTGAGATAGATTGCGGGGACGGAGAATCGTCATTATCCTGAGTGTGCTCATCCTGGGAGCAGTGGCATTTGGCAGTTGGCAATGGTGGAGGTGGACATATCTACACATGGCCTTAGATCCCCAAGCCAAGATTGATCCAGGGCGGACGTATGAGATCGATGTCTGGGTGGAGATGGGAGATGGTCTGGTACCGCCTCCGAGTCTTGATGATCAATTCTGGTCAAATGTCGCAGTAGAATTTCAATCCAGTTACCCCAATGCACAGATATCGTTCAAAGCTGTGGCACAAGCAGAGCTGGAAAAAGAGATGCAGACAGCCGTGACTGTGGGCCGCCCCCCTCATGTCTTGGTGACGAGTAGTGAGTGGTTTCGTTTTTGGTCTGATCTGCAATTGCCCATTGATCGATTCTTGCCAGAGGCAGAAAGGGGCCAGTATTTTCCGGCGGCCTTGGCAAGGGTAGTTGTAGGACAAAACCACATGGCCTGGCCCAGTCAGATCCAGCCTCGTCTATGGGTGATCAATCAACGCCGACTGCAGCAGTTGCATAGTGACGCAGATCTGGTGCTGGCCGCCTGGGAGCAAGTTGCCACATGGTCTGGGGATGATTGGTACAATCTTAGGGATAAACTAAAACAGCTGCGGGATCTGCGGCTATCTCCCATTGCTCATCAACTGGGCACCTCTGAGCCCATGTTGCAGGTCTTGGTAACTGCCGGCCAAGGCCTAGTAGGCCAAGATGGCGAGCTCCTGATTAGTGCAGAGCTGATTCGCTCCTTATGTAGTGAGTGGCAGGCGATGGAAAAGGAGCAGTTCGTCTCATGGATACAGGGCACTTTGCTGACTGATTTCTTCTCAAACAGAAGAGCTATTATCGGGCCGGTCGGGCTTTGGATCTGGTCTTTGGGCGACAATGCCCGCCGCAGAGGATATAGAGCGCTGACCGTTCCCGATGATGTGATGTTATTGCCTCCCCCCGGGAGCAGTGGCAGTGGTGGATACCTATCCGGCACCATGGTAGATGTGGCAGTATTTCGACACCGGCGGTTTCAAGGTTTGGCCCATGCCCGTCTCTCTATGGAATTGGCCAGAGACCTGAGCCAGAAACTGGGCATAGAAATGAGTAGAACTGGTCTGGGAGTACCAGCCAACCGGCGCCTCCTAGATGAATGGCAGTCCATCGTTGGTTGGAGTCTAGAGCAGAGAACTAGTTTGCAGCGGGTGCTGGAGCAGCCGATGGGACTGCCTTCTCTAGACCGGCAATGGCATGAGGCCCGCCGGCAAATGGTTGACCAGCTCCTTGAGCCTGCCCTAGAGGATTTTATCCATGGGCGAATAGGACTAGATGTGGCTGAGGAGTTGGAGACAAAGCTGCGACTATTTCTGGAACCCTTACAGGCATCCCGCTCAAAGGGAAAAAGCCGGCAATCGAGAAATACTGAATGACAGAAGTCTAGTGTAATGTAGTAGGTGATCTCTTATGACAAGGCTTTTTGGGACTGATGGTGTACGTGGAGTGGCCAACCAGAAGCTGACACCCGAGTTGGCCTATGCCTTAGGACGCTATGGAGCGTATGTCTTACTGAATAAGGCCCCCAGAGAACGCCCGCGGGTCTTAGTGGGCCGTGATACCAGGATCTCAGGCGAAATGCTAGAGGCGGGTTTGACAGCCGGCCTCACCTCAGTGGGGGCTGATGTCCTACAGGTAGGAGTCCTACCCACTCCCGGGGTGGCTTATCTCACCAAGTCATGGGGCGCTGATGCCGGTGTCATGATTTCAGCTTCACACAACCCAGCAGCTGATAATGGCATCAAATTCTTTTCCCGTGATGGATTCAAGTTGCTCGACAGTGTAGAGGATGAGATAGAGGCAGTCATCAATGACAAAGTCCCGAATGGGAAACTATCGCTCTTGCCGGAAGACGGATTGCCTCGGCCTACAGGAAAAGATGTGGGTCGAGTATATGTACAGGCTGACGCTGTAGATGCTTACGTGGAATTTCTCAAAAATACGATTACTGCCGATCTATCTGGCCTAAAGGTTGTAGTGGATTGCAGCCATGGTGCCGCTTATCGGGTGACTCCCCGGGTACTTAGGGACTTGGGTGCTACCGTGATCAGCTTGTTTGATCAACCTAATGGCACCAATATCAATGTCGCGTGTGGCTCCACACATCTTGAGGCTATCACGGCCGCGGTAAAGGAATACGGAGCTGACGTAGGCTTGGCTCACGATGGTGATGCTGATCGGATAATAGCCGTAGATGAGCAGGGGAAGATAATCGACGGTGATTACATAATGGTGATCTGTGGATTACACCTGCTGGAACAGGGCAAGTTGGCCCAGAAGCGCATCGCCGTCACAGTCTACAGCAACCTAGGAGTAAGGGCAGCTTTACATTCTGCTGGTGGTGAAGTCGTAGTTACCGCTAATGGCGATAGATATGTACTGGAAGCTATGCAGAAGCAAGGGCTGAACCTTGGAGGTGAGCAATCCGGCCATATTATCTTTTTAGATCATAATACGACCGGAGATGGGGTGCTTACGTCTCTTCAGCTGTTGGCAGTCATGCGGGAGCGATCTCAACCATTGTCGGTTTTGGCTCAACAATTAAAAAAATACCCACAAGCTTTGCGTAATGTGCCTGTGACCGATAAGCATGGCTGGGGAGCAAATCATCGGATCAAGGGAGCGATTTCGGCAGCCACCGAACAGCTGGGAGATAATGGTCGCATTTTCGTAAGGGCCTCTGGTACTGAACCACTTATTCGGGTAATGGCAGAAGGCGCTGATTCTGGTATGGTGAATGAAGTTGTGAACGGAGTGGCCAAAACCATAGAGGCAGAGTTGGGTGAACAACGATGATAGAGATGGAGGCAGGTTGTTGATTTACGGTACCGGTATCGACATTATCGAAATCGAGCGGGTCGCTCGGGTTTGGCACAGAAAGAAGCAGCGATTCTTGGACCGAGTGTATACTCCCTATGAGCAGCAGCGCTGTTTGGATGGGGGGCCGCGCTCGCAAGCCGAAAGATTAGCAGTTCGCTTTGCTGCCAAGGAAGCGGTGATGAAGGCTCTGGGCACCGGTTGGCGACAGGGTGTCCGCTGGCGTGACATAGAGATTCATCATGAGCAATCAGGCAAACCGTATGTCTATTTACAGGGGTCTACTCGAGACTTGGCCATGTCTAGGGGAATTGGTACGATCTACATTTCGCTTTCCCACAGCCGAGATTACGCGGTAGCTAGCGCCATAGCCTTACACGATACGAGTGTGGTGTCGAAGGAAACGGGGTGAGTGCTGTGAGACTTTTGACTGCGGCGGAAATGCGGGCCGTCGATGCCCACGTAATTGAGGAAATTGGCATTCCCAGCATAATTCTTATGGAGAATGCCGGTAGACAGGTGGCAGAAGCAGCTGCCGCTTTTTTACAGAAGGCTGAGGGCCGCAAGGTATCGGTTTTGGTGGGGAAAGGTAATAATGGCGGTGATGGTTTGGTGGCTGCCCGCTACCTGCACAATCTGGGATATAGAGTGCGGGTGTTTCTGCTGAGTCCGTTTTCCGAACTTGCCGATGATGCACTAGCCAATTATCATATCTGTGGGCAATTAGGTATGGATCTGCAGGAAGTTGACGAGGAGTACCTGCCCAAGCTGCGTTTTGCTTTGTCCTTAGCTGACTTAGTCATCGATGGTTTGCTGGGAACGGGGATCAAGGGCCCCCCCCGGGGTGTAATGGGCCAGGTGATTAGTTTAGTAAACGACCTGGATAAACCGGTATTGGCCATAGATGTGCCCTCGGGCTTGGATGCTAGTACCGGTGCAGTCGTGGGGGCTTGTATCCGGGCCTGTATCACAGTCACTCTGGCGGCCCCGAAAGTGGGTTTATTTGTCTACCCGGGAGCCAATTACGTGGGCCATCTTCGTGTGGCCAATATAGGTATCCCACCACAGGTTCTGGAGGCGGCCGGGCCTGGAGCTTTGCTGAATGCTTCTCTGGTGAAAACTCTATTGCCTCCCAGGCCTCATGACGGCCACAAGGGGACCTTTGGTCATGTGTTGATCCTTGCGGGATCGGTGGGGATGACAGGAGCCGCTAGCCTTGCCGCTCGGGCGGCACTGCGCAGTGGAGCAGGCCTGGTTTCCTTGGGTGTTCCTGCCAGTCTCAATGATATCCTAGAGGTAAAATTGACAGAAGCTATGACTATACCTTTACCGGAGACAACCGATCGGAGCTTAAGCATAGAGGCTCTGCCCGCAATCCGCCGCCAACTTCCACGTATGGATGCATTGGTTTTGGGCCCGGGGCTTTCCCAGCACTCATCTACTGGAGATTTGGTAGAAGCTCTATTGCAAGAGGTGGCGTGTCCGGTGATTTTGGATGCCGATGGCTTGAACTTGGCGGCCGGCCGCCACAGCTTGCTGGCTAGAACCCGAACTAGTTGCCCCTTAGTCATTACTCCTCACCCGGGTGAAATGGCTCGGCTCTTAGGGTGTTCGATTGAGCAGGTACAAGCGGATCGCTTGGCCGTAGCACAGGAAGTTGCCCAACGCTTTCACTGTACAGCAGTACTGAAGGGAGCCGGTACGATAGTGGCAGCCCCTGAAGGTGGGTTTTGGGTGAATACTACGGGCAATATAGGGATGGCCACCGGGGGAACCGGTGATGTGCTTAGTGGCGTCATCGGCGCCCTTTTGGCAGCCGGGGTATCCGCAGCTTCGGCGGCGGGAATGGGAGTATATGTTCATGGTCTTGCGGGTGATTTGGCCTCAAAACGGCGAGGGGAGATCTCGCTGGTGGCCGGCGATCTGGTTGACACAATGCCCGAGGCCTGGCAGATGATTCGACAGGAAGAAGTGAAGGAGTGTTGGAGTTACGTAGTGTAGAGTCAGCAGTGGCTGCATTATCTGAGGGGCCCCATCGCCCTGTATGGGCTGAAGTGGATTTGGATGCCATCAGCCACAATGTGAAGGTGATTAAACAGCAGTTGTCCCTAGACACCATGCTGATGGTAGTGGTTAAGGCGAATGGATATGGACATGGTGCAGTACCAGTGGCCCAGGCCGCTCTCCACCATGGAGCCCAATGGTTGGGAGTTGCCATAGTTGAAGAAGGCATCAATCTGAGAGAGGCGGGAATCACAGCTCCAGTCTTGATTCTGGGAGCGCCGCCAAAGTGGCAGGCCTCTTTGGTAGTAGAACATGATTTGCGGGTAGCTGTGTGTACTTGGGGTTTGGCCAAAGCACTATCGGCAGCTGCGAAACAGCGGGGAGTCAAGGCTCATGTGCATGTCAAGCTCGATACCGGCATGGGTAGGCTGGGGATCTTGCCGGAAGCAGCTCTAGAGTTCATTACACAGTTACAGACACTGCCTAACTTGGAGATAGAGGGGATTTTCTCCCATTTCGCGACAGCGGATGATCTAGACAATACTTATGCAGAGCGGCAGTTTGGAGCTTTCATGGATGTCATCAAACAACTAGAAATGGCCGGCATTTCCATACCAATTAAGCATATGGCCAACACTGCTGCTGGTTTCGCTATGCCCGAGACACAACTTTCCTTGGTGCGGAGTGGCATAGCGGTTTATGGCTTATCCGCGGGGCCAAACCAGCCTCAGTCTTTGGACCTGGCACCTAGCATGGAGCTGAAAGCAGCAGTAAGTCACGTGCACAAGGTCCCGGCGGGTAGCGGCATCAGCTATGGAGTGGAGTATGTTACCGATCAAGATACTAATATTGTCACATTGCCGGTTGGGTATGCTGATGGTTATTCTCGTCTGCTGAGTGGCAAGGCCGAGGTACTGCTTAGAGGCCGGCGTTACCCCGTAGTCGGCAATATCTGTATGGATCAGTGCATGGTAGATGTAGGTGATGGCAAGATCGCTATCGGTGAAGAGGCGGTGCTGCTTGGCCGGCAAGGTGATGAGGAAATCAGTGCCGGTGAATTGGCCGAGAAGATAGGAACCATTCACTATGAAATCATCTGTATGATCGGAGGGCGGGTTCCTCGGGTTTACAAAGGTAAGGAAGCAACGAGGCAAGGTTTCTTGCCAGATCAGATCCGCTATCATCCCTGAATGGATGCCTTCCTGCTGGGGGAGTGGCTGCTGCTCGTTGGTCACATATTTGCCATGAGAGCCACATAATTTGGTAAGCAGGAGGGGAGATGCCATGCCATGTGATTTAATGGGACTATGGAGGAGAAAGCAGGGGCAGTCATCAAGTGAAACAGCCATGACTAAGCAAGAGTTAGCTTGGAGTTTAGTGATTTGCGGGCTGCTGATGCTCGCCTGGCTAAACATGGTGCTGGCGCCCGTGGCAGTGGCGGCTGCCGGCTTAGGCCAAGTTGTTCTCAGTATGGAGGATCGAGCTGGAGATGATTACGGAGCAGGCAACATCACCTACCCCCTGCATAATGTCTTTGAACCGGGGCTTTTTGATCTAAGGAGAGTGCATGTTTGGTATGATGACCACCATCTTTACTTTGACATCTCCTTTGCTCGAATCAGTAACCCTTGGAATGCACCAGAAGGCTTTTTTCACCAGTTGATTGATATCTATGTAGATGCAGAACCAGGAGGCTACACTCAGCCGGTGGCACCAGGTCCAGGAGTACAGTTTTCCGCTGATGCTGGGTGGGAATACCGCTTGAGAGTACAGCCTTGGGGTGGATCCCAGTGGTTGGATGCCCGTTCCGATCCAGGCAAGGCTTATCCTGTAGAGGTTCTGGTGCTGCCAGATGAGAAAACCATTCGGGCAGGGGTTCCTTTAACAGCTACAGACCCTCCTCACAAGGGATGGCGATATTACGTATTGGTGGGTGGTTTTGATACATTTGGCCCCGACCACTACCGGCAAGTCAAGGAAACAGCGACTCAGTGGTCTTTCGGGGGCGGCTCATCGGCAGACGGACCTCATGTGATTGATATCTTAGATACAGGTTCAGGGAAGCGTAACCAAAAGGCACAGTTATCAGGGAAGAATTCAAGCCCTCATGGTGTTCCCGTAATCCTCCCTATGGGTCCCGGCGTGTCTTTACCTTTTACCTGGGGGCATCTCTTAGCTAGTTTGGTTGTCCTTTGCCTTTTGGGCAGTATCTTCATGTATCTATCATGTCAGTTGCCACCAAGTCAAGCGGGTTGATTCGGAAGTAAGAGTAAGCTTGTCCCCAACCAATTTCCAGAGAACCGGAAGTGTACTTGCTTCCGGTTGTTTGTTATGCTGACCGCTGCATGGGTCCATTGCTGCCCTAGAAATGCTGATGGAGTGTGCATAGGGATTTGGGGTCTGGGAAAAGCTACATGTATCCTCCATTGCCAGAAAAGGGAGTGTCTGTAAACGGTACCGAATGAATACTATTGGCCAGGTGAGGAGAGAAGAAAAGTCTGGGAGGGGGTTATGTGAGGGTTCTGATGTTATCTTGGGAATACCCGCCTCAGGTGGTGGGTGGGTTGGGGCGGCATGTAGCTGATCTATCTGAAGCATTGGCCGATCTAGATCATGAAGTACATGTTCTGACAGGCAATGCCTCTGGTGCTCCTGCCAGAGAAAATGTGAATGGGGTCAATGTTCATCGGCTCAAGATGTATGGCCCTGCTGGCCGGGACTTTGTTGAATCGGTAACACATCTCAATGTCAACATGTTGGAGGCTGGCTTGGTGCTGCTCCGCCAAGGCTGTACTTTCGATGTCATTCACAGCCATGACTGGTTGACTGCCTATGCCGGTAAAGCTCTCAAACATGGTCTTCTACGTCCTTTAGTCGCCACTATCCATGCCACGGAGTTTGGACGCAATCACGGGCTGCATAACGATCTACAGCGCCATATCAGCAATTTGGAGTGGTGGCTCACCTATGAAGCTTGGAGAGTAATCTGCTGTAGCCAATACATGCAGGGCGAAATTCAGTATATCTTTCAATTACCTGCAGATAAGGTACGAGTCATCCCCAATGGTGTAAAGGCATTCGATTTTGTGAGCATGGATAACGTCGGTCAAAAAGCTTTCCGCCGTCGCTATGCAGCAGACAGCGAGAAAGTTGTTTTTTACATCGGCCGTTTGGTCCATGAAAAAGGTGTCGATACCCTAATCGAGGCTGTTCCCCACGTCCTGGCTAGGTTCGCACACGCCAAGTTTGTCATAGCGGGCAAGGGTCCTGCTGAATTTGCCTTGAGAGAACGAAGTCACCAGCTTGGTGTCAGCCAGAACATCTATTTCGCTGGATTTGTTGATGACCAAACTCGCAACCGCTTGTATAATTGTGCTGACGTGGCCGTGGTCCCCAGCCTTTATGAACCCTTCGGGATTGTGGCTTTAGAAGCCATGGCGGCAGGTGTGCCGGTGGTCGTATCTGATACAGGCGGCCTGTCCGAAGTTGTCCATCATGCGCAAAATGGGTTGCGGGCTTATCCCGGCAATGCCGAATCCTTGGCAGACAATATCCTTGCCTATCTCAGGGCTCCGGAATTTGCTCAGTACATTCGAAAACAAGCAATCAGGGAAGTACGGGACAAGTATAATTGGACCTTGATTGCCCATCAAACCATGGAAGTCTATGAGGATGTGTTGATAGAATTCGAAGCTAGCCCTTGGGCACAGATGGGCAGCTTCCCTGCTGGCGGGATCCTAGCCCAGACCCGGCTGACCACTCAGGGGGCCCAAGCTCGCTACCAAGACACTGGTGTCACAGCTTATACATTGCGAGATGCGTGGGAGCGCAATCGTCAGTTGACAGGCAGCCGTTATCTACACCCTCAGAGAGAAGCTGAGACCAGGCAAGGCATGGCCGAACCACAAGAGTTTGACAAAGGGCAGTTAGATGAGTTAAGGGAGGGAAGCCTGCCATGAAAGCTGTAATCATGGCCGGCGGCCAAGGCACTCGGCTGCGGCCATTGACGTGTGATATCCCTAAACCCATGGTCCCTGTGGCCAATCGCCCTATGATGGAGTATATTCTCAGGCTGCTTTACCACCATGAGCTCAGAGATATAGTTATTACTACTTGTTATCTCCCAGAAAGCATAGAGGACTATTTCGGTGATGGGGCGCCCTGGGGAACCAGATTGCGCTATTATGCAGAAGATCGGCCTTTAGGTACGGCTGGGAGTGTGAAAAACGCATCTGCTTATCTGAATGAGACTTTTTTGGTGATTTCGGGTGACTGCTTAACTGATTTTGACCTAAGGGCAGCTATTGCCTACCATCGGGAAAAGCAGGCACTAGTCACTTTAGTCCTTACCCGGGTGACCTCCCCCTTGGAGTATGGGGTTGTATTTATCAATAGAGCTGGGCAGGTAGAACGCTTTCTGGAAAAGCCGAGCTGGGGCGAAGTCTTCAGTGACACAGTCAACACGGGCATCTACATCTTGGAGCCTGAGGTTCTCGCCCAGATTCCAGCCGATACCCGATTTGACTTCAGCCGCGATCTGTTTCCTTTGCTCTTAGAAAACCAGGAACCCCTATATGGCTATGTTGCTGAGGGTTACTGGTCAGATATTGGGGGTCTGGAGCAGTACACAGAATCTCAAGTAGATATACTGACCGGTAAGATCAGGGCATCAATACCGGGCAGCTCCAAGGACGGGATCTGGATAGAAAGAGGTGCTTGGGTCCACTCAGATGCGGTATTGGAGCCGCCGGTTGTCCTGGGTAAGAACAGTCGAGTAGAAAAAGGAGCCACAGTCGGACCTTATAGCGTCTTAGGTCAAGGAACGATCGTCGGACAGCATAGCTCTGTTAGACGATCTGTCTTATGGCAGAATGTCCATGTGGGAACCGGGGCAGAAATCCGGGGAGCGGTGATCTGCGATCAGGTGGTGATCAAGCCTCGAGCCAGGGTGTTTGAAGGTGTGGTGATCGGCCGCAACAGTATCTTGGGGATGTCCAGTACTGTTCGCCCTCATATCAAGGTGTGGCCACATAAGGTGATAGAGCGCAAATCTGTGGTCAATGACAATGTGGTATGGGGAGGAACTTGCTCCAAAGCCCTCTTCGGCAACACCGGCATTGTCGGCATAGCAAATATGGAGATTAGTCCCGAGTTTGCCACCCGGGTGGGTGCCAGCCTGGGGGCATTACAAGAGCAGGGGCACAGTGTTCTGGTGGCGGCGGATGGTTGGGGAGCATCCCGGATGGTAAAGCGGGCTTTGACCACCGGCTTGCTCTCTACTGGGGTGAACGTAGTGGATATTGGCTCAACTACCCTGCCGGTAGCTCGTTTTACCACAGTGCTCACCACTTGCGCGGCTGGCGTCTATGTCCGCCAGGGGCGGCAGATACCCGATCAAGTGGAGATACAAGTAATGGATGAGGCGGGATTCCCCCTGCACCGCAGTCAGGAACGGGCTATAGAGAACTACTTCTCAAGAGGTGATTTTCGCCGGGTACAAGGAAATGCAGTAGGCAGGACACAGTTCGCAGCCGGAGCCAACCAGGCGTACCTGAAAGCCCTAGTCCAAAAGTATGGCAAGAGCCTACCGGCTGGCGGAGCGTTAGCCGTAGTAGTCGGATATACTTCTCCGGCGCTGAGCAGCCTGGTGCCGACCTTATTGACCCAACTAGGCTGCCAAGTTATTGACCTGGATTTTGACAAGGAGCCCGGCGCTGCTCCTAGCGGCATCATGCATGAACGAGAGGCTTACCTCAGTGAGCTAAGCGAAGCAGTGCTCGAAAATGGCGCGGTACTAGGTTTGCTGCTGGATGGCAGCGGAGAAGCGGGGATCATCACAGATGATGAGGGGAAACCGCTACCGGAGGAGAGATACTGGCCTTTGCTTACCTGGGCTCTGGCTGCTTCTGGTGAAGATGGAGGCGGGCATTGGGCGGTCCCCGTTACAGCATCCCATACAGTAGACCATATAGCCGAGAAGTATCGAGGGTCGGTGCTGCGCACTCCCAACAACACTAGAGCTTTATTGCAGGCTGTGGGTAAGAAGGCTAAAGAGGATCTGGCCTTACTCCATCCGGCTTTTGATGTCTTGTCTTTTGTGGCTACCTTACTGGGGCTCATGGTTCGAGAAAGGAAACAGCTAGTTGATCTGACTGCAACACTACCTTCCCCGGGGAGAAAGCAGGTGGAAGTACCCTGTGATTGGCAGGACAAAGGCAAAGTCATGCACTCGCTGCTGGAAAGTACGGCAGAGCGGGAGCGGGACTTAGTCGATGGAATCAAAGTCTTTCACGATGAGGGTTGGGCATTGGTGCTGCCCGATGGTGAGGAGCCACTGATCCGGGTCTATGCCGAAGCTGCTACTGAGGATGAAGCCGATGCCTTAGTTCACCTCTATATGAGTCAAATCAATGACATTAGCGACATGGGTAATACACAGTTAACCTAAGGAAGCCTGGGTATGGAGTATCCTGTTATTGCACGGTTGCTGCTTTGGCGGCAGCCGCTTTATTTGCATCACTGGCATAAAGACGAAAATCCAACCAAGGGAAGATATTGTTTTCTTGCTCCAGCCTTGTCAGCCATTCTACGTCAATGCGGTTTTCGGTAATCTGATGGTAAAGTTCCGTAAAGCTGGCAATATGTCCTTGGGTCCGGCGGCGGGCATACTCTACCATTGTACCGGTTTTCATGATGAAGGCCCAATCACTAGCTTGAGCCAACAGCAGTTCTCTAGCGGCTTGATGTAAAGCTCGCTCGAGATCACCTTCGGCGGTTGGATAGTGATTCGCTAAGGCCACCATCCTTTCAGCAGCCTTGTGTAGGTGGCGGTAAATCCAATCATTGCTGCCATCCAGCCACACTTCGTGATAGCCCCCATTACCCCAGCTTGATTGTGAGGGCATGCTGATCTGGTTAGACGGGTACTGCCGCAGGTAATCACTAGGTGTGATCATGCCAAATACCGTTTGCTGGGAGGCACTGTTTCTAAATAAGTAATCTAGCCATTGAGGTCCCTCATACCACCAGTGGCCGAAGAGTTCAGCATCATAGGGGGCGACTACCAGAGGAGGCCTATCCATCTTGGCCGCGAGATATTGAATCTGCAATTCCCGATTAAACATGAAGTTGCCCGCATGTTCGGCAGCTCGCTGTTGGGCTGTGATGGGGTCATAGATTTCTTTATGGTCACCCTTGCCGGTAATCCGGTAGTACTTTATACCGGTACACCCCCTCATCCCAGCTATAAGATGTGGCCTAACATACTCATAATCTAGGTCAAAACCGATGTCTCGGTAGAAATCTCGATAGAAGAAATCCCCTGGGTAACCTTCTGAAGCGCTCCACACTTGTGTAGATGATTCCCAATCTCTACCGAAGACAGCTACCATAGTGGGCGTATAGACCGGTGCATAGACCGAATAACGGGGGCGGGGCTCGGCATGCAGAATCCCGTGGGAATCGGTAATTATGTATCTGATGCTGTGTGCGTCCAGCATATTGTCAATCCCAGAGGCAAATCCACATTCGGGTAGCCAAAAGCCTTGGGGGTCTTTGCCAAAGAATTGCCGGTAAGTTTCTATGCCCAAGGCTATCTGCACCTCTACGGCCTGAGGATTGACCAACAGGAGTGGTAAGTAGCCATGGGTTGCCGCGGAAGCCAAGATCTCGAGCCTCCCAGTTTGCTCTAACTCTACAAAAAGATCCAGCAGACGATGATGACAGTCCTCGAAAACTTGTCTGGCTTTCTGGAACTGTTCTAGGTAGCGAAGAGCCATCACCTGCAGTTGTGGATGCCAGCGGGTGCGGTGCACCTCTTTTTGTGCCAACTCGCAGAGCTTGTCTATATGTTGTGAATACCGTTCTTGCAGGAACTTATCTGTGAGCATAGATGCCAGGGTTGGCGTAATGGACATGGTTAAGTGAAACGGCACTTCATCCTCCAACAACCCTTGCATGATCTCGATTAATGGGATGTAGGTTTCGGTGATGGCCTCCATTAGCCAGAGTTCTTCTAGGCATTCTGCTGTATTTGGGTGCCGCACATAGGGAAGATGTGCATGGAGGATAATGGACAAGAAACCGGCTGGTCGATGCAAATCTCCTACTCCTTTCAATGCGAGCCAATGGATGTCTGTGTTTGTCGAGAAACCAAAGGTGTGATGATCTGTTCTTGTTTGTCTGGAGCAATAGCCCTGACTGGCAGGCAGAAGGTTCCATCGGGTAATGCAAAACGCAGACTGAAACTGCCATCAGGCCGGAGAGCGATTGCCTCTCCTCCAACAGTCACCATGGCACCTGGTGTAGTCTGGCCATGGAGAATCAGCTCTGTTTGTACTTCTAGGAAAAAGGGCTGTTTTTCCAGGGCCTGTTCTGTGGGTAGTACAACTCCAAAGCCCGCCATTGGACTAAATACCCCTGGGCTAGTGGGGTAGGCTCCTAGGGCAGTGATTCTTCCTTCTCGGCGTTCTTGCCATTTCATGGGGCTGTGGCCGGGTTGTTGGTAATGGGACAGCCAGTAGAATTCCTCCACAGTCAGCCACTGCTCGTCCACCTTGGGGCTGATATTTCCTCTTGGGGTTGTAACAATGTTTGAACGGGTGATCTCTCGAAAGGTTCCTTTGGGTGTGCGAATACCTATGGCTGCCTGGAAAACGCCTCCTAGTTTTCCGGTCTGGATGTGCCATGCCTGGCTAAAGGGATGAACGAGTATATCGAAATGACCCTGAGGCTCGTGCTTTTCATGATCTAGTTCATATACTCGCAATACAGTCTGACACTCATGATCATGGAGCCCCCCCTTCGTTTCCGACCAG
Source organism: Bacillota bacterium (assembly GCA_012798695.1). GTDB lineage: Bacteria > Bacillota > Limnochordia > DTU087 > DTU087 > JAAZMR01. The sequence continues at coordinate 15,131 of JAAZMR010000120.1, forward strand.
GCTTGAGGTGTGATTTCCCAATACGCAAAGATCCATGCAGGATCACGGGGCAAGAGCACAACATAATCTTCCCCGTATCTGGTCGGTACTTCTTGGTATGCGATTGGGCATGCTGGTGTGGGAAGGTCCTCGTGTAGTGATTGGTCTTTCCAGATATCGCTTGTGGGAGGACTAGCTGACTCCATCTCGGCAGTAGGTGTTTCAGCAGTGTTTCCCTCTTGAGGAGATTGCCCCTCCGTGGTTAGTTCCCTCAATGATGGCACCTCCTGTCCATCCAACAACCGGTGGATGGGAATACTTACTTAAGTATTTGCTGCCGGTAGTGCATTTATGCGCTTCGAGTGTAGAACGGGTTAGCGATCCGGGAACAATATCAGGAGATTATCTATAGATTGGCTGATTTAGCAAAAGGGGATACCGGCAGATAACCCGCTGGATGTATCAGTTCCCTCTTTCGGGGAAGGAGACAGCTTGTGAACTGGCGAAACGGGAAAAGAGTAAGGGGGTTGTTAGGAATGCCGAAAGCTAGCATAACGATTACTAATGGACAACTTGTTACTCCTTTTCACGTGACTCCAGGGACTTTGGTCATTGAAGAGGGGGTTATTACCTATGCTGGGCCTAGTGCCTATGCTCCAAAAGGGATAGAACCGATATTTGATGCCGGCGGATCTTATGTGACACCAGGGCTGATCGATATTCATGTACATGGCGGAGGCGGTGGGGATGCCATGGATGGTACAGTCACTGCTCTCGAGCAAATGTCTCAGATCTTCAGCCGTCATGGGACCACAGCTTTCTTGCCCACTACTGTGACTGCTGCCCATGGTGAGATATTGAAAGCCATGGGAGCCGTCAAGCAGGCCGCCGAAAAGGGAACTGGCGGTGCTCAGGTAGTGGGCATACATGTGGAAGGCCCTTATATTAGCGAGAAAAGAAGAGGGGCGCAGAACCCTGCCCATATTCGACTTCCATCCATAGAGGAGCTAGAGGAGATTCGGCAGGTGGGGGGGCCGTTACTAAAATTGGTCACATTGGCACCAGAAATGGAGGGGGCTCTAGAGGTGATCAGGCAGCTGCGGTCCTGGGGAGTTACTGTAGCTGTTGGTCATTCCGATGCCTCCTATGATCAGGTGATGGCAGCTCATTCATGGGGTGCTAACCACATCTGCCACATCTACAATGCTATGCGGGGCTTGCATCACCGCGAACCCGGTGTGGTGGGGGCTGCCCTGACTTGTGATGACTTCGCAGTGGAGCTGATTTGTGATGGGGTTCATGTCCACCCCGCTGCTATGGAACTCGTTTTCCGTGCCAAGGGTCCAGACAAGGTTATCCTGATTACTGATACAATGCGGGCCATGGGTCTGCCAGTGGGGCATTACCAATTAGGAGGGCTTAAGATCGATGTTTCCAAAGAAGCAGCACGCTTGACCACCGGCGAGCTAGCTGGAAGCACCCTATCTATGGCCAAGGCTGTCAAGAACGCTATGGAGATGTTGGGCGTCTCTTGGCCTGAGGCCGTGCGGATGGCGTCTTACAATCCCGCCCATGCGGTGAATCTGGGCCACCGGAAAGGCAGCTTGACAGTAGGCAAAGATGGGGATATAGCGGTTTTTGACGATCAACTCAATACGCTAGCGACCATTGTCGCTGGGCAAGTGGTTTACCAAAAAGATCAGTGACTACCGGAGAATCCTCAAAATGTGATGCCTCAATTTGTATTGGCGCTTACGCCTTGAAAGCGAAAGGTTAGGTGATAGGTTTGCGGATCATGATCGTAAAGGACTATACTGAAATGAGTAAATTGGCAGCAGATGCGGTGGTTGGGCTTTTGGAGAGCAAGCCAGCTGCTGTCTTAGGATTGGCTACAGGGAGCACGCCGATTGGGCTTTATGAGGAATTGGTGCAAAGATATCACCACGGGCTTGATTTTTCCCAGGTGACTACCTTCAACTTGGACGAGTACTATGGCTTGGCTTCTGATCATCCTACTAGTTATCACTATTACATGCAGCAGCATCTCTTTCAGTATCTCAATATCCCGGCTACCAGTATCAACATTCCCAATGGAGCCACCCCTGAACCGGCCGGGGAGTGCCGCAGCTATGAGGCCAAGATCGCCAAGGTGGGCGGGATCGATCTACAGGTTTTAGGAATTGGGACCAATGGGCATATTGGATTTAATGAGCCGGGAACACCTTTTGGCAACACCACTAGCCTAGTAAACTTAGCTCCAGCTACCATCGAGGCCAATTCCCGATTTTTCGAGAGGCGAGAGGATGTACCCCGTCAGGCTCTTTCCATGGGAATCAGGAGCATCATGAACTGTCGCAGAATAGTGCTTTTGGCCAATGGGGAAAACAAGGCCAACGCTATAGCGGCTGCCGTCGAGGGACCGATCAGTGAGACACTGCCGGCATCGGTGCTGCAGCTGCATCCAGACTGTACGTTCATTTTGGATCAAGCAGCAGCGAAGAACCTGACCCATAGCCGTGGGTAGCAGCTGAGTGGGCTGAGGTCCTGTGGGGGTCTCCTATGTGGAGGAGTCCTCCCATAGGACATGGGAGATTACCTCAGCCAGTTTTGCCGGATCGTGTCTGACCAGATCGGTCATGCTGATTACGGGAGCGGCGATGGGGGATATGCCCAGGGCAGTGATCTCCGCCAAATCGGGCTCTACCGGTATGGCCCCTTCCTGTCTATAACGTTCCAGCAGATGGGCGGGGATGGTACCAGTATTCACAATTACATAATCAATTAGGCCAGGCCCAACATGCTCCAGCAAAGCCCGAACATGATGAGAGGCTTTGTAGCCATCGGTTTCACCTGCTTGGGTCATCACGTTGCAGATGTAGATTTTGGGTGCTGTTGACTCAACCACAGCTTTCCGTATAGCCGGGACTAGTAGATTGGGTAATACACTTGTATAGAGACTGCCCGGTCCGAGAATGATGGCATCGGCGCTGTCAATAGCGGCAATAGCTTCTTCTACCGGTTGGCAGTCCTCTGGTTCCAGAGAGACACTCCGAATTGCCTTCCCCGATTGGGGGATCAGGCTTTCCCCGGTAGTGGTAGAACCATCAGCATACTCGGCCCGCAATGTTACTGAGGTCAGGGTTGAGGGCAAGACCTGCCCTCGCACTGCTAGAACTTGACTGGAAGTGCGGATGGCTTCTTCAAAGTCTCCAGTGATATCGGTCATGGCTGCGATAAAGAGATTGCCAAAGCTGTGGCCTTGCAGCCCCTCACCCCAATCAAAGCGGTACTGAAAGAGCTGTTCCATCAAGGGTTCGGTATTGGCTAACGCAACTAAGGTATTGCGGATATCACCGGGTGGGGGAATGCCTAATTCAGAACGGATGCGGCCCGAACTGCCACCATCATCAGCTACAGTTACGATCGCCGTAATCTTTTCCGTATGGCGTTTGAGTCCCCTAAGCAGTGTAGAAAGCCCTGTGCCGCCTCCAATGACCACCATGGCCGGTTCTTTGTCCAGTCCTCGTTTATGAAAAATAATCTCCGCTAAGTCTCGAGGCTCGGTAGGCAAAAGATCAAGCACCAATGATCTAATGACTTGGCGAAATCCTAAACAGGCGGCAACCAAGCCAGTTGCGGCTAAGATCATACCCGTTTCCTTGACCAGCGGTGTTTTGCCCGGTTGTCCTAATGCTCGTAGATAGTCAGTTAGGTTTCGTCCGAAAGCAACCAGAACATCAGGTCCCAGGAGTATGGCGATGCCGCTAGCAGCCATAGCAGCTCCTACGACCATGAGCAAAATCCAGCGCTTCACTCGCATACCTGGGTAGAGCCATTTGATGGCTCGCTTCCAGATACTCTCAAATGCGTTGTTGTAATCCCCTATGCTCCACATTGACCACAAACCCCTGCTGCCGGATGAAATCGGCAATGTAGTTGGTAATAGCTACTGAACGGTGGCGACCTCCTGTACACCCAATCGCGATGACCAGTTCTTGCTTGCCTTCTCTGACGTATTGAGGAAGCAGAAATTCCACCAGATCAAGTAGTTTCTGTAGAAATCTTTGGGTGATCGACCATTTGAGGACATAATCTCTGACAGGTGCATCATTACCCGTAAAGGATGCGAGCGATTCAACGTAATGAGGATTAGGCAAGAATCGGACATCAATGGCCAGATCAGCATCTAGGGGGATGCCGTGTTTATACCCAAAGGAGATCACGGAGATGGCCATGGTTCTGTAGTTGCTATTGCCACCAAAGCAACGCCCAATCTCTTGCCGCAATTCTCGGGGAGTAAGTGAGCTTGTATCAATTACGCGATGAGCCCTGCCCCTAAGTTCCTGTAGACGTTGGCGTTCTTGCTGAATTCCGTCTAATACGCTGCCTTCCGGGTGAAGAGGATGACGGCGGCGACTCTCTTTGAACCGGCGGATCAAAGCCTCGTCTGATGCTTCGAGAAACAAGATCTCATAGGAGAAACCGGAGTCTTCCAGGGTCTCCAAGACCTCAATGAGATGGTCAAAGAAACCTCGACCCCGAATATCGCAGACTAAGGCAACATGATTAATTCTCCCCTCTGATTGGATGCAGAGTTCTGCGAACTTTGGTATGAGAGCTGGTGGTAGGTTATCGACACAGAAATAACCCATATCCTCTAGTATGCGGACTGTTTCAGTCTTGCCGGCACCCGAGAGGCCGGTGATTAGTACAAAAGTCAAGTCATCCAAGGTATGCGCATCCTTTCCCGGTTCGGAAAGAGTGACCCAGAGCGTAACAAGCCTTAGTTCATTGCCTATAACGTTTCTCTATCCTTGACCAAGTTTCCTGCCCGGGACTAGCATTGCAGATGGCGGAAAGTGGAATCCCAGCGGCCTTGGCCAGCAGCAAGCCATTACCAGCCTCGCCCACTCGGAGAGGGGTGTGGGCATCACTGCCAATCATGAAGCGGGCCCCGGCCTGGAAGGCTATTAGCAGATAGTCTGAAGTGATATGCTGATGGCTGGTATTGATCTCCATATATGTGCCTACCCGGGCACAGGTTTCTGCCACTTTCTTGGTATCAATGTTCACATGCAGCCCGGGATGGGTAAGTAGATTGATCGGGTATCGGGTGAGGGCGGAGTTAACTGCTTTGGTGTTGAATGGGCGAAGCCTACTTCTTAGCCACTGCCAGTGTTTACCCACCAAGTTTCCTGCTATGGCCAGGCCAGAAACTAGGTTGGCTGGATATACTAGAGGATGCAGGCCTGCGAGGATGATATCGAAGTCAGTAAGAGCATCATGGGGAATATCAAGGGTACCATCTATGCCGATGATATTGGCCTCCACCCCCAATAGGATCTTAATCTGGGGGAATCTAGTCTGGCATACCTCGATCTCGTCTCTAATGGTGCGAAACACACTGAGGTCGCGCACTCCTACACCAAAGAGGTTGGCAGGGCCGTGATCGGTAATGGCAATGGCTTGCAGCCCTACATCAAGTGCTGCTCTGACATTGTCCTCCACTGTCCCTTTACCATGACTATGCTGTGTGTGGGTATGATAATCGGCATAAATGCGCAGGATGCTTACCCCATTTCAGTATAACGAGCAGGATGTATATCTCTATCAATAATATGATACTGAAGGTGCAGGAGGATACACTCAATTATCCGGGGGAAATGTGTTACATGTGACAGCTGGACTAGCGACAGCCGGCTGAACGAATAGAGGAGTTGCCACATGTAATGGCGAAGGGCAATGCCAACAATGTGCCGACCCGCTATGACAGTTCATGCTTGGCTAGAGGAGAGGGGGGAGGGGGGCGTTTTCCCCACACCTTTATGGGATTTTCTCGTGCTACCAGAGAAGAATTGGCGCGGATCATGCCAGAGCGACGCTGTTGCCAGCTGGCGGAATTGGCGGGATTAGCATATGTCGATGGGACCATGACAGCTCAAGGCTATGATGTAGCCGTGGGGCAAGCGGCCGCCGCCAGAACGGTATATCTCCTCTTCAAGCAATTGTTTCAGCCCTATATGGAGATTAAGGTGCGCCATCGAGCTCGGTTCGCCAGGCATAACATTTATATAGTGAGAATTCCACACCAGCCCCAGCTGGAAAAGATTTATGGCAGCCTCGTCGGTGTTCAGCACCGGTACGGAGAGGGTCGCTGGGGCAGAGCCTGTTGCCGTCGGTCCTTTCTCAGGGGAATCTATCTGGGCAGGGGTTCTTTGACCAATCCTCGCAAGCACTATCATCTTGAGATCGTGACTGATAGTTTTCAGCAGGCAGCTGTCGTGCAAAGCTGTATGGAGACATTTGGCCTAACTCCCGGTGTGGTGCAGCGTAAGAAACATGTTGCACTTTACCTCAAAGATGGGGAGCAGATTTCACAGTTTCTCAATTTACTCGGTGGCCACACGGCTCTTTTGCGCTTGGAGAGTGTACGTGTGGTCAAGGGGATGCGCAACCAGGTCAACCGGTTGGTCAACTGCGAGACGGCCAACATGGACAAAACTCTGGAGGCAGCTCTACATCAGATAGAGAACATTCGATTGATAGATGCCACGGAGGGTCTTGAATCACTTTCACCTGATCTTCAAGAGGTTGCCGGCCTCAGGCTGCAGTATCCCTATGCCAGCCTGAAGGAATTGGGGCAGTACCTGGATCCACCTTTGAGTAAATCGGGTGTTAATCATCGCTTTCGCAAGATTAGGCAAATCGCGGAAGAACTGCGTGGAGAAGTGGCCAAGTAAGTTCTGCTTTGCGGTTACCCGAGGGCCAACAGCACTATTCTCTGAGAGAAACCGAAGCTTTTCGGAGGGAATTTCTCGAAGGGATGGAGGACTTTGGCGCAATGCCTAGAATGTAGAATATAGTATAGTGAGTATGACGTTTCTTTTTTTGCCAGTAGTGGGACAGAATATGGTGCAGCGGGACAATTAGAGGCCCCCAGGCTAATGGATTAAGCCTCAAAGATAACTAATACTAGGGAGGGGCCGACTGGTGTCATCGTGGTTGCCCCGGCAAGTGGAGAGGGCAAATGTGGTAGATATTAAGATTCCGAGAAGTGGAGGGCTGCGGGCACTCCCCGCGTGCTGCATGGATAACTTAGCTGTTATACGGAAAATAGCTCCGGAAATCGCAGAGCTGGTGGAAAAACGCTATACTATTCTGAGAAATATCTATTTTGTTCAACCTGTCGGTCGACGGGCATTGGCAGCTCGCTTGCGATTACCTGAACGCACAGTCCGTAATGAAGTTGAGCTCTTGCGGGAGCAGGGGCTACTAGTCTCCAACCCGGCCGGTATGCAAGTGACTGATGCCGGTGAACGGATTCTCGGTGACTTGAAAGAATATGTACGGGAACTGAGGGGGCTTTCGGGTTTGGAGCGACGCCTGGCTCGGCTCCTGGGCCTACAACAAGTGATTATCGTGCCTGGTGATTCTGATGAAGATGAAACCGTCAAAAAAGAAATGGCTAAAGCTACCGCTAAATATCTCAAAGCGGTTTTGAGAGATGGAGATGTGCTGGCTGTAACCGGCGGTACAACCTTGGCCGAGGTGGCTAGAAGTTTTCCGGCCTCTGCGGAAAAGCGGAACATTATGGTAGTACCGGCTCGAGGCGGTCTCGGTGAAGAAGTAGAGAAACAAGCCAATACGGTGGCTGCCAGCATTGCCGATCGTCTTGGAGGTACCTATCGTCTACTCCATGTTCCCGATGATGTTGGGGAAGATGTAATAGCTTCTTTATGTGGAGACCCTAAGATCAAGGAAATGCTGGATTTGATTAAGGAAACCGATATGGTTCTCCATGGAATCGGTACTGCAGAAGAAATGGCTAAACGGCGAGGATTAGGTGAATCTGATCTGCGTTTGCTCCGGGACAGGCAAGCAGTGGGAGAGGCCTTTGGATATTACTTCGACCGCACAGGCCGCATCGTTTATACGACTACCAGTGTGGGTTTGCGCATGGAAGACCTGGCCAAGATCAACAAAGTAGTAGCTGTAGGTGGAGGCCATACCAAGGCAGAGGCAGCCTTAGCGGTCATGTCCAATCGCTACCAGCATGTCTGTATCACTGACGAAGGAGCGGCTCGACTGATGTTTGCTACCCTCGAAGGGAGTGATGCTGGGCAGGGTGATCTCGAGGGGGTTTAATGGGCCTTCCGGTTTCCGGGAAGTGAGGTGGGGTCCCATCATGCTTACTCGGTATCCCAAGACCCGTTTTAATAAATAAGTATAAGTATAGGTATAGTTTAGAGGAGGATGAGAAGAATGGCAGTTAAGGTAGGCATTAATGGTTTTGGCCGAATTGGACGTCTGGTATTGAGGGGATGTCTAGACGATCCGGATATTCAGGTTGTGGCCATCAACGACCTGACTGATGCCCAGACATTAGCCCATCTTTTCAAGTATGACTCTGTCCATGGCACTGTGGCAGAAGAGGTTCGCTCTGAAGGTGATGAGCTTGTCGTCGGCGGCCGCCGGATTAAGGTGTTTGCAGAGAAAGACCCCGCCCAGTTACCGTGGGGTGATCTAGGGGTGGAATATGTGGTCGAGGCTACTGGTGTCTTCCGTTCTAAAGATAAGGCCATGCTGCATGTACAGGCCGGTGCCAAGAAGGTGATCATCACTGCTCCGGGCAAGAACGAGGATATCACCATTGTCATGGGCGTCAACCATGAGGATTATGATCCGGCTAAACACCAGGTCGTATCCAATGCTTCCTGTACCACTAACTGTCTTGCCCCAGTGGCAAAAGTCGTGGACGAGCAGTTTGGCATCAAGCGAGGCCTGATGACCACCATTCACTCCTATACCAATGACCAGCGCATCCTCGATCTGCCCCATAAGGATCTTAGGCGAGCCCGGGCAGCTGCCATGAGCATCATTCCCACGACTACTGGTGCTGCTGTCGCAGTGGGATTGGTATTGCCGCAGCTCAAGGGTAAGCTCGATGGTTTTGCCCTGCGGGTGCCTACACCTGACGTGAGCATCGTGGATCTTGTGTGTGAACTAGACAAGCAGACGACTGCCGAAGAGCTCAATGCAGCTTTCAAGGCAGCGGCTGAGGGTGAACTCAAGGGTGTCTTGGGCTACAGCGAGCTGCCTTTGGTCTCGGTTGACTTTATGGGAGATAACCGGTCATCCATTGTCGATGCTGCTTTGACCAATGTGATGGGAGGCAACTTCGCCAAAGTCGTGGCCTGGTATGACAACGAGTGGGGTTACTCCATGCGGGTAATTGATCTAGTTAAGTACATGGCTTCCCGAGATTAATGTTGATGATTTAGTACCCCGGTTGGCTTGATGCCAGCCGGGGGACTTTTCTCGTATAGACATTAAAGCACAAAGATTAGTTGGGGGGATCGGCATGAATAAACGCACCGTCAAAGATATTGATGTTAGAGGAAAGCGAGTGTTTGTGCGGGTAGATTTTAATGTCCCCATGGATGAAAATCAGAATATCACCGATGATAAGCGGATTAGGGCAGCTCTGCCCACTATTCGATACTTGGTGGGCCAGGGTGCTAAGGTAATCCTGGCATCCCATCTAGGCCGACCTAAGGACAAACCCGAGGACGCATATCGGATGGATCCGGTAGCACAGCGGCTGGCGGATCTCTTAGGGCAGGATGTTACCAAGGTCGATGATTGCCTAGGGGCTGAGGCAAAGGAAGCAGTGGCGGCCTTGGAAGATGGTGATGTGCTTCTTTTAGAAAATGTCCGTTTCCACCCTGGTGAAAAGAAGAATGATCCAGACTTCGCCCAAGCTCTAGCTGCCCTGGGAGAAATCTATGTCAATGATGCTTTCGGTGCTGCCCACCGGGCTCATGCCTCCACCGCGGGCGTCGCAGAGTATTTGCCGGCAGTGGCA
>JAAZMR010000047.1 GCA_012798695.1 Bacillota bacterium
CTGCACTCTTCCAGGATCTGCTGCTTGAATTCATCGGTGTACTGCCTCTTTGTCACGTTCATCTCCCCCTTGGTAAGACTCTATCACATAGAGCCGGTTTGTCCAACTCCGTTAGGGGGCTATATAGGCATCTTATTAAGGAACTGGAGAAACCGCTTGGTAGACTTAGCGAAGAAAGCGATCAGCTGAAACGTATTGTGGCCCAAAAAGGGCTGGAGTTGGATGTGTTGAGGGATTCTGCGACGTTCTAATCCCTTAGTAGCGGGATAGAGTCGCTAGAGCAATCGGATGGATAGATAAAGGGCATAGTAGCGTCTCAGTCATTGGTTTTGCTGGCTTAGTTTGTTGTACCTACTATGAATGCATAAGCTACGATGACCGTAAAGAGGCTACAGCTGAGTAGATGCAGAAAAGGATAGGAAAGCAACAGGTAGTCTAGTTCCTGGGTATTCCGATACACGATGGTCGGAAGGCCCGTGATGAAGAATCAAGGAATGGAATTGCGAAGCTGATTTACAGAGATGGGTTTCCATACGGACTTCGGGGGGAGTATTTCTTCTTCCAGTTATCGATTCGCTATGTGTTAGGATAGTTGTCAAAGGGCTCCGAGTGAAGTATAGTTAGTTTGAGATTCGGAGGAGAACAACCACGGCTAGATATAGTGAGGAGTTCAAGTACTCAATAGTGGTGAAAATGATGCCACCGGAGAACCAGCCTGTAAGCACGATCGCTAAGGAAACAGGCCTTTAAGAAGGGACTCTGTATAAATGGAGAAAGCAAGCTAGGGCAAAGGGTCTGGTGGCACCGGGTGAACAAGAACCCGAGCGTTGGAGCACAGAGGATAAGTTTCTAATTGTCATGGAGGTAGCGAAGCTAAGCCAGGCGGAGCTGGCCGAGCATTGTTGGCAGAAGAGCCTTCTCGTTGAGCAGATTGGAAACTGGCGGGATGTATGCATGGCAGGCCAACGGAGGAGTGGCCCAAGAGGCAACTCGATTACAGAAAGAACTTCGCCAGAAGGAGAAAGAGGTCAAGCAGCTGCAAAGGGACTTACCGTAAAGAAGCGGCCCTAACGCCTAACGGAAACGGCAGCTTTGCTTCAAGGGACGCTACAAAGCTGCGAAATAGAGGGGGCCGGCGAGAAGTGTTTACTATTACCTATACGCAATATTGGACTTGTATAGTCGGAAAACCATTACGTGGGACGTATGGGAAGAGGGATCTGCGGAAAGCGCTAGCATCCTTGTCCGACGTGGCACTATCTCAGAGGGCTAATACCAAAAAGCGGTCGCCCGCTAGTTTTGCATTCTGACAACGGCAGCCCGATGAAAGGCGCATCATTACTGGTATACTTGGTATAGCACTCTCTAAGGGTCGCCCTAGAGTAAGCAAGGATAGCGCCTGTGCGGAGTCGGCATTCAAGATATGCAAGTGTGTCGCCCTGGCTATCCATCATCAGGTCTTAGGGATCTTGATTATACGAGAGCGTGGGTATTGAGATTTGTACGCTGGTACAATGACGAGCATCATCACAGCGGTCTGAGCTTCCTAACGCCCGAACAGAGACATGGTGGTCGTGGCGAGGCCATCCTAAAGCAGCGAAAAGAGGTCTACGAGGCCGCTAAAGCTTGACCCGGAGAAGATGGTCAGGGGAAACTCGGAATTGGGGTCTGAGCTCTGAAGTATGGCTCAATCCAGACGATACAAAGGCACAACGTTCTGACAGATAACAGGTTCTTGGCAAGAGAACATGGAGCCTATGCGACGACTATAGTGACAAACACCGCTAGAGGATAATGGCCAGGCCATCTAGGATTAAGTTTTGAAGCTATGGATACTGTGGAGTGCTAAAAAGGGCATTGGCAAAAAGGCGGCTTGTCAACAGCCAAATCAGTAGACTAGTTCTTGGGAATGATAATGAACCACAATTCACCTCTAAGTCTCTGCCGAGGAGTGTGACGAACTGGGGACAGCCCATGAGCGGATACTTGTCAGACCCCAAATATGAATGCTCACATTATTGAATCCTTCCATGCGATACTGGAACGCAAGGTTGTAGCCAGTGCGGGTTGGATGGCTTTGTGGACGTACATGAGCGTGGCAGTGAATATGCGCGGTATTATGAAGAGCGGCACCGGCATGGGAGCCTGGGGTACGAGTCTCCCAAAAGGTTACACGGAGCTTGTCTTAGCAACAATCTGAGAGACATAGCCACTGCCATATGCTGTCCGGAATCAGGGGTCAACCCGGTTTTATCTGTCTGCTGCAACCTGCTCAGCCGTAGCGAAAAGATGGTTCGACCGACATTTAGCTCAGGAGTTTTCAGAAGATGTCAACCAATTACTCGAAACTAGTATTTACAGCAGGGCTAGCCCTGTTCGTTGTTAGGTGGGAACCGGCGCCATTCGACATTTGCATTTTGTTGCTTGCCTTAGCTCTTGCTACTAGATTGCCGAGCCGGAAAGTAAGAAGTTGGGTTGCCGAAATGCCCCTTGCAGCCTTCTATCTGTACGGCTATGTGTTTTTCAGCATACTGTCATTGCTCTTTAGCACTCATGTTAGGAGCGCCTGCTTGTACTTGGGTATTACCGTTTATTTGGTATTTGCCTACTTGGTTCTTGTCTCTACTCTGAACAACGATAGAGTCGCGAGGCAGGCTCTTAGTCATGGATATATACTTGCAACGCTGATATCAGCAGTTTTAGGGGTCCTTGCTATTCGTTTGAATCATATCTATGATTTCGATATTCTGTTATACGGTGGTGCTAGAGCACAAGGGTTGTTCAAGGACCCCAATGTTTACGGTCCGTTCTTGGTTCCCTCTATATTGGCGATGGTTTCTCGCATCTTCGTAATCGATAATCCAGCTTTTAGTTGTGGTTGCCTAATCCTTTTGGTGTTTGCACTCATCTTTTCCTTTTCGAGAGGAGCGTGGCTAAATCTTGCAGTAGGTATGTTCGTATGGCTTTTAGTAGATTTTCGAACAGTGCTTGCGAGACCGAGACGAGCAGTAGGGCTATTGCTGTTGCTGATGCTGACTCTATGTATCTATGTCAGTTATTCCGATGTAAGTTACCTAATCCAACGCTTGGGTTTCCAGGCTTACGATGCGGATCGTTTTGGTACCCAAGCATTGGGCATCAGGTTAGCGACACGAAATATCCTGGGAATCGGGCCAGGCGAATTCGAAGCCAGTATCCGATATGCATCACACAATACCTACATTAGGCTGCTAGCAGAAAACGGGTGGTTCGCGTTCATATTCTTCATCGCTTTTGTCTCCACCGTGACTCTCAGGTTAGCAAACGGGGTTAGCCTATGGAACAGAAGTGCGAAGCTGGGCAGACTTGACGTAAACCATGGGATGTCACCACCCGTCATACTGGCTTCTATGTTTGGGTTATTAATAAACTCCTTCTTTGTGGATACTCTCCATTGGCGTCATTTCTGGGTGATTCTGGCATTGGGCAGTTTGGATTACAAGGAAGCAAAGAAGTACGAGGGTTTGGCTAGCTCTATCCATTACTCTATCCAGCCTGAGCGTTGGCTAGAAAGCAAATCCCGAAGGAAGAAAGGACAGCTACGAAAATGAACATCGCTCATATCATAACCAGATCGGATTCCATAGGTGGGGCTCAGGTGCATGTGAGAGACATTGCTATGGCAATGCAGGTGAAAGGGCATAGGGTTCATGTGCTGGTTGGTGGCGAAGGACCCTTTGTCGAGGACCTTGCTTCCCGAGGACTCCCGGTTCACGTGGTACATAATCTCATTAGGGCACTCAACCCCGTCAAGGATTCAGTTGCATTCTTGGACTTGAGAAGGGCAATAAGAGAGCTTGCACCAGATCTGGTGGCTACTCATTCATCCAAAGCTGGGTGGCTTGGGCGTCTAGTTGCAGGCACTCTTGGAATCCCAGTGGTTTTTACAGTGCACGGATGGTCGTTTACTGAAGGTGTGCCTAAGAACAAGCAACGTCTATATAGAACTGCCGAGCGTTTAGCTGCACCCATGGCTAATCGGATCATTACAGTATCGGAATTCGATAGAGAACTGGCACTTCGCCACAGGATTACCACTCCAGAAAAACTCATTGCTATTCACAATGGTGTTCCGGATATTAGCGAACTGTATCACGCTACCACTGACCAACAGCCTCCGCAGATAATGATGGTTGCCCGTATGGACGAGCCGAAAGACCATGAGACTCTTCTGGCTGCTCTTGCTGGTCTGAAGCACACGCAATGGGGTCTTCACCTGGTCGGCGATGGGCCATTACGTTCTGACTATGAGAGACGAGTTGATGAGCTTGGCCTGAGTGATAAGGTGGCATTCTGGGGGAGTCGAAAAGATATCCCAGAGCTTCTAGCTACCGCCCAGGTATTCGTGCTTAGCTCCAAATGGGAGGGCTTCCCTCTTACGATTCTTGAGGCTATGAGGGCAGGGCTTCCAGTTATCGCGTCAGATGTCGGGGGTGTCAAGGAAGCAGTGGTCGACGGCGAGACGGGGTTCCTTGTACCAAGGCAAGATGCATACACCATGCGGAGCCGATTGGAGACGCTGATTGAGTGTCCTTCTCTTAGGCAAGAGTTCGGTAAAGCTGGCCGTGAACGATATGAACGTCTTTTTACCCTCGAGAAGATGGTGGAGGATACTATGGGAGTATATGAAGAAGCATTGAGTTCTGTGAGAGCCAGTTAGTGCGGAGTGTCCGACCAGCCTATGTATTCCCTTCAGTGCACACTTGAGATATTCGTTTAAAGAGCGCACAAGCGGTGAATCTGCTTAGCCGAGGAGAAGGGGAAATCATCTCAGCAGAGAAGGAAACTCTATGGAGAACTGTCATATACCATGGCGCGGGGGTGTATCTCGTGGGTTCGAGTGGGCCCAAACGGGCAATAAACTACTTACAGATGCTGGGCGATGTATTGCTAGTCAACCTTGCCATAGTATTGTCATTTTGGATCAGATTTCATGGGAACATACCACAGAGTAACTTTGCATCTTATATAAGCATATCCCCGTTCATTTCAGTGATAGCACTGCTGATCTTCAACTTCTACGGGCTATATCATACCTCTCGGAAATCTTGGGGGGAAATTGCGGCATCCATCGCGGCATCGATAGCGATTTTGACGCCGATAACTATTGCTGCGTCATACATGAGTCACAGCTTTGCGTTTCCCCGGACTGTCTTCCTAATCAGTGCAGTGTTACAGCTATCCCTGATTGTTATATGGCGCTGGGTAATGCTGCGTTATGAAACCAAAGTCACTCCCGACGAGCGTGCCATGGTAGTAGCACCTGTTGGGGAAATGGATGAGCTACTAAAGAAGATAGAAAATTCCTATGATGTCTACGCTATGGTCACGGATCAAAAAGTCTCTAGTATTTCGCCTAAACGTCAGTATGGAATATATGCTGACATTGAGAGGCTGTACCATAAGTGTCACCCCAGTGTGATCTTCGTTTCCAGCAGCGTTCCTGAGGATATCAAGCGTATCCTAACAGAAAAGGCCCTTGAGAACGGGTGTCGGCTGCTTCTTGTACCATCCCTATTCGAGATCATGTTAGCCCAGTCACGATTGGGGCAGATAGAGGATACTCCGGTATTGGAAATAGGTATCAGCTCGGATCCGGGGAAAGAGCAGACCAAGCGGTTCATGGACATAGTGCTATCTTTCTTGGGGCTAGTGGTCCTATCTCCTATCATGCTAGTAGTGGCTATAGCGATTAAACTTGATAGCCCTGGACCTGTCTTCTACCGTCAAGAGCGAATAAGCCAGGGCGGACGACGGTTTATGGTAGTCAAGTTTCGGACTATGACTGACGGGGCAGAAAACAACACGGGGCCAGTGATTTCTCAAGATAGTGACCCGCGAGTGACAAGGGTTGGTCGAATTCTCCGAGCCACAAGATTCGACGAGGTGCCACAGCTTTTCAATGTGCTGAATGGCGACATGAGCATTGTAGGTCCCCGTCCTGAGCGCCCCTTCTTTGTGGAGCAATTCGAGAAGGAGATTCCCGAGTACTCTCATAGACATATGGTGAAAGCCGGTATAACAGGTTTGGCTCAGGTTGCAGGAAGGTACAGCACTTCGCCGGAGGACAAGCTCAAATACGATCTTTTGTATGCCAGATCTGCATCGCCTCTCATGGATCTGCGTATTATGCTGCAGACGCTGAAGGTAATACTAATGCGTGAGAAAGCATCCTAGCATAATTCTAAGGAGCTTCCGGGGCATCGTCAGGAAGGCTCGATAGATCGTAGTGGGTAAGCTCGGAAGATATATAGAGGATCTCCTCATGTCTTACAGGGACTCCTCCTGGAAAGGAAGATATCCATGGAAATACACTTTCTTGGCACCGCAGCAGCAGAAGGCTGGCCGGGTGTCTTTTGTCAATGCACTGTCTGCCAAAAAGCCCGGGCCCTAGGAGGCAAGAACATCAGAACCCGC
>JAAZMR010000130.1 GCA_012798695.1 Bacillota bacterium
CGACTTCACAAGCCTGCTTGTAGCGCCACTGCCTCTTTGCCGGATTGGGGTGACTGTAAGGACTGGCAAGGTAGATGATTTGCTTGTTCACAGGGGCACCTCCTACACGGTGCAAATAAGACACGGTTGTTCCTCCGGCTCCGGCCATAGCTTTAGTTGGGCCTCGTCCGCTTCCCGCAACTGTTTCAGTGTAAACCCCTGATTCCATGCATAGCCTTTTTCCGACCGCTCCACGCTCTGTCGTTCCCACTCCTCAGCCACCGCGTACAAAGTAGGATGATGCTTCGACAGCCCTAGCCAATCGCGTTTGCGCTGAAAGAAACAGCAGAAACAGGATACTTTTGTTCGCCATTCATAGACTGGATTAAGCAAGTCGTACTTCCGGCACAACTCCATCACTTCTTGCTTGCCGTACCCAGCGTCGGCCAAGGCATAACCCACTTCATACGTTGACCCTTCCCGCTTCCCCCGCAACCTTGAGGGTTCATCAGCCCGGATGCCTATTTGGACAAGTTCCGCTTCGACGTTTTTGTAAAATCGGTCCTGGGGAGCCTGCTTAACTTGTCGGGTACACCACCGCGTTAAAGGTCCTGGCAAGAAGAACCCATAATTGCACAAGTGCTGGAAAAAGCTTCCGCCGCTGACTACATTCAATTTCTTCCCCGTGACCGCTTCAAGCCGCGGCAATAGCCAGTACGTTTCTGGCAACTCCACGCCCGTATCAGCAAAGCACATCTCGAATTCCACTCCCTGCTCCCACAACAGCAAGGCAAGCGCAGTAGAATCCGCTCCTCCCGACACGGCGACAAAAGTTTTCATTCTAACACCTCTTTCCATGCATCCGGGGCCGGTGCTTGTTTACCGCCATCTTCCGAATCATTTCCTCCTCAATGTCATACCCTAGCCCCTGTGCCAAGTCGAGGGTTCGAATCACAATATCCGCAAGTTCCTCCCCGATGCCAGTTAAATCGCTCTCCCTATAAGCCTCCAAAGCCTCGGAGGCCTCGGAATGTATGAGTGCAATGGCCTCCCCGAAGTTTCGTTCGCTATCCCAGAAGCCTTTTTCTCTTGCATTCTCGTGTATCAGCCGCGCCGCTTGAGCTATCTGCATTGTTTTTAGCCTCCTTGTAATACATGCATTTAGCGCACATCCGCGCCGTTTCTCGTAGTTGTACTTCGCTCTTAAACACGTCACAATACAGAGTCGTCATATGATTAGGGGACACCTCTTTCAACAAGTGAACGCACCCGCCCGCTAGCATCCCCCCGTCCCGCAATGAAGGCAAATCCAGCAACCCTCGCTACGAACCACCTGCGCACCGCAATGGGGACAATATATCACTATGCATCGCTCCTTTCGGCCCGCTGCCGCTCCATCATCTCCGTCAGCATCGTCATATAATCGGCATCGTCCATGGCAATCATTGCATCCTCCAAAGCAATCGCCCTGGCGAAAGCCGCTCGCTCCTCGGCGGTAAACACCCGCTTTTTCTGTTTGCCATAAGCCGCCGCACCGGGGATGCCCTCTCGTGAAGGCGAAATGGCCTCCACATGGGTTCGAAGCTCCCCGATAGACGGGAAGAAATGCTCTTTGTTTATCGCCCGTTCAACCGCCCCGATGCCGATGGCTTCATCCAAATCACACAAGAAGTCCATATATAGCTTTGCCCTATCGTCCTCTATTGTGCGTCCCCAAGCTGCGCACAGTCTCCCCAGAAGTTCCGATGCCTTCGCAGGGTTCATAGGGTTAAGCCCCCTTCTCCACCAATTTCATAACACGCTCCACGTTGAAATACTCCTTCTTGTTCTTTTGCCCACCCAGACCAGCCCGTTCCAAGGCCGCTACTCGCACCTCCCAGGGCGGCTTCGTCGGGCCTAGTTCCCGAATAGCCTGCTCTAAAACGTCAGGAGGGCACCCGGCAAGAAGGGCCGCTCGTATTTCCTTGTTCCGTCGGACAGTAACCCCAATTGCCGCATTTCCCGTAACCGGGGACAATCGGTTATAAAGCAGGACCAAGTTTTCCACTACTTCAGTTTCAGCCTCATCACCCTCAAAGGCATTAACGGTCATCTCTTTATTATCTGTATCTGTATCTGTATCTGTATCTGGGGCGTTTCCGAAACGTTTCGTTTCCGTTTCAGTAACGTTGCTGTAACGTTTCTGTAACGTTTCATTCCCTTGGCGGTTCACATTCTTTTTCTCCCGATGCCGCCGCACCCGTTCCGTGGAGTTATCACTTGTAAACTGCCGTTTGCTCCAGTTGCAGACGGTTATTTCGCCTTCATCAATAGCGACCATGCCAAGGGCCTCCATGTC
>JAAZMR010000050.1 GCA_012798695.1 Bacillota bacterium
AGGAGGAATTGGCGTGAAAGGTCGACGGTTATCGGGTGTAGTCATAGCAGTTGTCCTAGTGGTTCTAGCCATTTACTTCATCTTTCCCTTTTACTGGCTGACCATCGGTACAACCAAGAGTGTAAGCCAATTATTTCAGAAGTCCCTCCTTCCAGGGATACCCAACCACTTTGCAGAAAACGTTGGTAGGGTCTTCGCATATGAGAATGGCGCATTTTTCAAATGGATGGGTAACTCCTTTCTTTATGCAAGCATAGGTGCTTTTACTGGAGTACTCGTGGCGTCTTTAGCTGGATATGCTTTCCGGAGGTATGACTTTTTCGGCAAGAAAATCTTATTCATCCTAATCCTTGGATTTGCCATGGTTCCAGGGTATGCCACTACTCTACCTGTTTTCATGTTGTTTAGAGACCTGAACTTACTTGATACAAGGATTGCAGTCCTACTACCCTCCTTTGTCAACGTCTTTGGTGTGTACTTGATGGTAGCTTACTGGAATCAAGTCTCTGAGGAAGTGTTTGATGCGGCAGAGATTGATGGAGCAAATGATCTGATGATTTACTGGAAAATCGGGCTTCCCAATGTCTTACCAGGATTCATTACGTTGTTCTTGCTAGCCTTTGTTGGGATTTGGAATAACTTCTTCCTACCACTGGTTGTATTAAATAGCAGAGCAAAGATGCCTCTGATTCTAGGAATAACCACCATTACAGACCCGCAAGGTTTTCCAGTCTATAATCTAACCCTAACTGCGAGCTTCTTTACAATCCTACCACTTCTAGTCTTGTTTGTAGCGTTACAGAGGTATTTCAAGCCACAGCTGTACATGAACTAAGTAGCGCTTTGATCTATGTGGTGTTGGTACGTCAGACGAGGCTGAGGATATATGAAGTGGCTGGATGAAGTTGGGATGGGAAAGGGCATAGAGCTAGGAGGTGGGTTATGCCTTATGTCACGAGAGTTGCGGCTTTGGCTACCATCGTGCTGGCCACTCTCTTAGTGCAAGGCGCATTTATTGGAGTGCAGACAGCAGCTGCCCAGACCATCCCCAAGAAAGAGGACTGGTATCCGGCCTGGGAAATGATAGGGGATCTGACTGCCCATGATCCGGCCATAGCCGAGGAAGCTGGGGTATGGTGGGTATTTCATACAGGTCAAGGACTGCAAGTCAAATACTCAGCTGATGAATATACATGGACCCAGACTGAGCCGGTGTTTGAAGAGCCGCTCCCATGGTGGAGGCAGTATGCACCTAAGATGAACTACAATGACGTTTGGGCTCCGGATATTGCCAGGTTCAATGGCAAGTGGTGGCTGTACTATTCTGTCTCAGAATTTGGCAAGAACAGCTCCGCCATCGGCCTTGCATCTTCCAGTAGTATCGCTCTGGGAGACTGGCAAGATGAGGGAGTTGTCATCTATTCTGATTTATTGTCTGCATACAATGCCATTGATCCGAATTTCTTCTTGGATAAAGAAGGCAATCCCTGGCTGGTATTTGGCTCATGGTTTAGTGGCATCCAAGTCGCCAGACTAGATGAAAAGACCATGAAGCCCAGGGAAGGTGAGTCCGCAAAGACCATCGCCAGAAGAAGGGTCCAAGGGCAGGTAGTGGGTATAGAAGGTCCCACTATCACGTATAGGGATGGATACTACTATCTTTTTGTATCGACGGATCATTGCTGCTCTGATGTCAGGAGTGACTATAAAGTCGCGGTGGGTCGTTCCGAGAACGTTGAAGGCCCGTATCTAGACAAAAACGGGATTGACCTAATGGATGGTGGGGGCAGTATTATCGATGCTGGCAGCACTAGGTACAATGGAGTGGGCGGACAGGATGTATACGAAAACCGGCTTTTGGTTCGCCATGGCTATGATCGGATTATTTTCGGTGCTCATGTACTTTTGATTAGTCACTTAGATTGGGATGACGAGGGCTGGCCCGTTGTTTGTGATAATAAGCTAAATGGCTGTTATAAACTACTAAACAAAGCTAATGGGAAGTATCTTACCATCACTTTTAACAACACAATGGTCGGTGCCAAAGCAAGACTGGAAAAAAAGGGAGATGGAGCCTCTTTTGAGTGGCAGATCTATAGGAAAGAAGCAAGCCACTACCGGATCCAGAACAGAAACAGCTTCAAATATCTTGAGGTAGCGGCCGCTAGTATCGAGCCAGGAGCGGCTATTCAGCAAGGCAGCCATGAAAACCGCAGCCATCGGCTGTGGGAGCTAGTGACCCAGGGAGATGGGTACTACAGAATAGTCAACAAGAATAGTGGACTTGTGCTAGAAGCCTCTGATGCTCAAGGGGATGATGGATCAGCTGTGGTTCAGGGAATAAATCGCGGAACTGATAGCCAGCTATGGAGATTAGTCTGGGTAGAGAAATAGCATATGGTGGCATAACCCCGGAGTGGCAGAAATACAGTCGTCCATTGTTAATGCCGGGCTATCCTGCCAGGTGAGAGGTGCCCAGTATGTACCTATGGAGGAGCTGAATGAATGGGTTCAGGATGCCCTTGACCATGGACTTAGCTCAACGTCCCAGACTTCGCCCCTACTGATGTATCTATGAGTTCTTTGCTGTGACATCATCGAGCAAATCAGCCTCCGTGAATTCGATCAGCTCTGGATCCGTAGCGTAAAACGCGGCAAGACTCTTTGCTGCTTGGCTTAGCGCAGTCTGAGTAATCTCTCTCGTACTTGTCGGAAGTTCTTCGCCCATCAGCAAAGATGCATAGGAGGGAGTGATAAGCTCCTCAGCTAATGCCTGGTG
>JAAZMR010000083.1 GCA_012798695.1 Bacillota bacterium
TATCCGGGAAGTAGAAGAGCCATTCTATCCAGGACAGAAGGGGTCTTCAGCCATGCCGCATAAGCGTAACCCGATGATAAGCGAGAGGGTGACTGGCCTGGCCCGGGTTATCAGGAGTAATGCCCTGGCAGCTATGGAAAATGTAGCTCTGTGGCATGAGCGGGACCTGACCCATTCTTCGGTGGAACGCATTATCATTCCGGATAGCTGCATCCTGTTGGACTACATTCTGGATCGGTTCAACACCGTGATGCAAAACCTGGTGGTCTATCCTGAACACATGCTGACGAATTTAGATAAGACATTGGGATTAATATTTTCCCAGCGGGTGATGTTGGGCCTGGTGGAACGGGGCATGACGCGTGAGGAGGCTTACCGTTTGGTGCAGAAAAACTCCATGCAGGCTTGGAATCAAGGCATTGCCTTGCAGGAGCTGGTGGCACAGGATCCAGAGATCACAAAATATTTGGATGACAAAGCTTTGCAAAATATTTTTGATTATATGTCATATACCAGGCAAGTAGATTATGTATTTCGTAGATGTGGACTGGAACCCGGTAAAGGATGAACGGGTAATAGACTATGCTCAGGTTAATAGGACTATGATGGTAATAGGGGAGTGGGGTAAAAAGGGGGTATCCGGGATGTATATACTTCATCCTGAAGGATATGCAGAAAAGGTGTTTGAAGATGTTGAAGACGGATACTGCGTCCTGACTTCTATGGTTAAATGGTTAGCAAGGGGGGATGTGAGTAATGAGTGAAAAGTCTCTATGGCGCCAGATGGGGCTAACTGATGAGGAGTATGCACAGGTTCAGGAGATACTGGGCCGCGAACCAAACTATGTAGAGTTGGGACTATTTGCGGTGATGTGGTCGGAACACTGTGGTTACAAGAATTCCCGCCCGGTATTGAAGTATTTTCCCACTGAGGGATCGCATGTCATCGAAGGTCCAGGTGAGAACGCGGGGGTAGTAGATATCGGAGATAATCAGGCGTTGGTTTTCAAGATTGAGAGCCATAACCATCCTGCGGCGGTGGAACCCTATCAAGGAGCGGCTACCGGGGTAGGAGGCATAGTTAGGGATATTTTTGCCATGGGGGCGAGACCCATTGCCTTCCTTAATTCACTTCGTTTTGGTCCACTGAATGATGAAAGAGTTAAAAACCTGTTATCCGAAGTGGTGTCAGGTATTGGCGATTACGGTAATGGTCTGGGGATACCGACGGTGGCGGGCGAGGTATATTTTGACGAGTGTTACCGGGACAACCCCCTGGTAAATGCTATGTGTGTGGGGCTGGTCAAGCATGATGAAATTACCCGTGCCGTACCCGGTGAGGTGGGAAGTTCGGTGATGCTGGTTGGTTCCAAGACCGGTAGGGATGGCATTCATGGGGCTAATTTTGCCTCGGAAGAGCTATTAGATGCCTCGACCGATACTAATCCTTCCGTATCAGTGGGGGATCCCTTTATAGGGAAATTGCTCATGGAAGGGTGCTTGGAAATAATCAGTGAGGGCTTTGTGACAGGGATACAAGATCTGCGTGCAGCCGGTCTGACCAGTTCAGCGGTGGAAATAGCCCGTAA
>JAAZMR010000007.1 GCA_012798695.1 Bacillota bacterium
AGAAAGGCTACTCTATCTTTACTGAAAGCCAACAGCAGCGCTGTTTCCGCCAGCCTTACCAAGAGCAGCTGTTTGCCTCCCCCTAGAGGCAAGATATCCAGGACTTCCATGTTGCCGTAGATACTGCGATTGACCGTCATCCGCCGCCCTACGGCCCGCAATATATAGTACAAAAACGGCACTAACACCACTAGGGCAAGAAACACCTTAGACGCATACCACAGCATGTCCCAGGTACCCATCGGTTCCATCTCTGTCATGTTGCATACCACCTATCCCTGGGCACGTTCCAATCGATCTGCCGGGCTGATGATCTCACTAATGCGTATGCCTAGTTGTTCATCTAGAACTAAGACTTCACCCCGGGCAATGTATTGTCCATTGAGTGATAGCTCCATGGGTTCTCCTGCCATCTTGCCAAGCTTCACTATGTCACCGAGCTTCAGCTCCAAAAGCTCTCCAATCTGTAGTTCGGTCTTGGCCAGTTCTGCTGCAACATCTAGAAGCACATCCTGGACCAGCTCTATGCCATTGGCCTCACTCTCAGCTGCGATCTCCTCCAAAGGCACGAACTCTACAGGCAAGACGGGAGCATACCCCGTTCGGCCAGCCCTCTCTGGACGATAAGTACGAACTACATCCTCCCGCAGACTGCGGTGAACCCCTGGGTCTTGCTGCTTCTCTATTCGGCTCAAACGCTGTGCAACTCTCTGCACCATACTGGCAGGCATGCAGTATTCCAGGAGGATGACCCCACCGTCAGCGAAAGTCCAACCACACGCAAACATGGCTACCGAGTCTCGACCTTCCCACGGCACTACTCCTTCAGGCAGTTCAGAGGCCCTTCCTAAAGCACTGGTATGAGTCTCTATCTGCCAATTCAGCAGTTGAGCGACAGTAGCAAACCATACCCGCGTCCAACCGGCAATAAGAGATGTAAGAGCAGTCTCTGCCTCACCCGCGACCTCTTCCCCCACCAGATACTGCGCATGGGGCTCGGGTGCCCGCAGAAGCAGTACTTCATTCACATCACCGATCAGTTCCGTCTGCCAGATTTGCATCGGGCGCGGTGTCTCATCCTCCACAAGCTCCACAGTTGTCTTGGCGAACCGCAAATTTGATGTATCCGCCAAGACCTCCCGGTTCAAAGTCCGTCTTAACCAAGGCTCCACCGCCATAGTCACTGCTTTAGCAAGTTCGTTGAAAACTGCAGTGTCAGGATCGGGGATCGCTATCCTCGAGCCTCTTAAATCGTCGTCACTTCCGGGTTGAACCAGTGCCGATCTTACCACCGTCTACACCCCCTTGCACTGCCTATTGCACCACCAGTTCAGTGAAATAGACATTGGCTATGCTTCCTTCCGAAAGCAGTCCAGAAATTGCTCTGCCTAACTCCTGGCGCAGTTTCTCCATCCCAGCCGCTCCTGATATGTCCTCTTGTGTCTTGGTTCGCAAAATGCTGATCACGGCATCCCGGACCTGTGGATCTCGGCGAGCTAGCTCTGCTATGCACTTCTTATCGGTTACTTCTACCACCAAACCGGTGCGCACAAATCGAGGCGAGAACCCTTGAGGCACCATCAGGTTAACTGTGAATTCACCTACTTGATGAACAGGACCAAACTGGCCCTTATCCGGCTCCTCTTGTCCCACTGCTGCTACTTCCACTGACGAACGTGAAAAAACTAGAAAAGTGACGTATGCACTGCCCACAGCAGCAATAATGACGAGGGCCACCGCCATGATAATAACTTTCAGATCAATCTCGAATTTCTCCGCCACTCGGGACATCCTCTCTAGTCCATCGGTAAGTCCTTGTGATCACCATTTTCAGCGGTCTCTTCCGCCCTGTTAGCCTGTGTTTCTACAGGACGAGGTTCAGCATAGGCAAGCCCCAATCGCAGTATCACTAGATCGACACGCCGGTTGCGAGCCTTCCCGACCACAGTTTCATTTGTATCTACAGGCCTGTATTCGCCATACCCAGCTGCCGAGAGCCGCTCTGGATCTAAGTGCATCTCTTCGACCAAAAAGCGAATCACGCTAGTTGCCCTAGCAGTAGATAGCTCCCAGTTGGAGGGAAAACGCTCTGTGTGGATGGGTAGATTATCGGTATGGCCTTCCACCCGCACGTGGTTGGGCAATGGCCTAAGAATTTCCGCTACCTGTTTGAGTATCGGCAAGGCGTCAGCTCGGATATCTGCCTTACCCAGATCAAAAAACGCCCGATCGGCAAATCTGACTACCAAACCCCGCTCTTCGGTAAACAGTTCCACTGTACCAGGCAACTGACCCTCTGCAATGAGGGACTGTACTTCCTCGTACAAGGCTTGTATTTGCTGTATCTCTTTCTCCGAAATATCGAAGGCACTATCAATATCGATGGTTCCTTCATTGACCGCTGGCATATTGCTAATTGTCTTCCCGCCATCGAGAACTCCCAAAGTACCTTGGAAAGCAGCGATAATAGCCCGAAACTTCTGCACATCCACGGTAGAGAAAGAGTACAGAAGCACGAAGAAGGTCAATAGAAGCGTCACCATGTCCGCATAGGTAGTCATCCACGCAGGAGCACCTCGCTTTGATGGTTTGGGCCTACGTCTGTAACTAGACATTGGTTCTCACCGTCCGTCTACCTATCCGCTCAGCTCTTTCTTCCTCTTCTGTTGGCGGTACCTTATTCCTCTGTTGTGGCGGCAAGAAAGCAGTCAGCTTCTCTTCTACCAAACGCGGATTCTCACCTGCCTGAATCGACAAGATCCCTTCTAACATGATCTGACGATACAGCACCTCTTCGTCACTGCGGTTGCGCAGTTTGCCTGCTATAGGCAGAAATACCAAGTTGGCCAGAACCGAACCATACAAAGTGGTGATCAGAGCTAGGGCCATACCCGGAGCGATTTTCTCTGCATCATCGATATCGGCCAGCATGTTGATCAGTCCAATCAACGTACCTATCATACCAAAGGCTGGGGCATATGCCCCCATATCCTCGAAAATCCCCTGGCCAGCCCGATGGCGTTCTTCTTGGAAGGCCAATTCTATCTCGAGGACATTGCGCACCAAATCGGGGTCGGTACCATCAACTATGAGTTGAATCCCTTTGCGCAAGAAGTTGTCTTCAAGTTGTGCAGCCTCTTCTTCCATCGCCAACAGGCCTTCGCGGCGAGCTTTCTCTGCCAACGCAACTAATTGATCGATTAGCTCTCGGCCCGAATAGCCCCGATCTGTAAAAGCTACTCTGACCATGCCGAACACTCTATAAAGATCAGACAGCGAATGATTGACCAAGGTGGCGGCTATGGTGCCCCCAAGCACAACCAAAAGAGATGGCACATTCACAAATCCCCGCAAACTGCCGTCTACCGCAATCGCAACTGCCAAGAGCGTAACCCCTGAGACGATCCCGATTAATGTCGCTAGATCCATAACCTTCGGACGGATCCAAATGCCGCCCACGCCCCCCCCTGACACGGGGCCTTCCGACGCCTACCCCGCTACTTGTGACACACCAAACCCTTAGCTGTTTCGGGTGCCCGGGGGAGGGAAATCCCTATCCCTCTCCCGGACAATGAGTTCGCATACTGTTATTAACGCTTCAAGTTAACCAATTCCTGCAGCATCTCATCTGAGGTTGTAATAATCCGAGAATTAGCCTGAAATCCTCTCTGGGTGATAATCATATCAGTAAACTCCCGCGATAGATCCACATTGCTCATCTCCAGAGAACCAGGAGTGAGCTTGCCATTTGCCCCTCTACCTGGCTGTCCCACCTCTGGTTCTCCTGAGTTAGCGGACATCACGAAAGTGGTATCTCCGGCTCGCAAAAGCCCACCGGGATTACTGAATACGGCAGTTGCCACCTGCCCCAAGGCTTCAGTTAGTCCATTGGAGTATTCACCAATGATAGTCCCGGACTCATCGACACTATAGCCGATCAGTGTTCCTTGCGGATATCCATCCTGGCTCTTAAAGACCAGAGTCCCCTCAGCCGCATTTTGCACAACCGCCGCTAGATCCGGCATAATCTGCACAGGGTTGGCACCCTCTGGATGAAACTGCAGAGGATCACCGGAAACACTTACCATGTTGCCCCGGGCATCGAAGGTGACTGTACCTTCTCCATCAGTACCTGCAGCACCGATCGCCTCCCACTGCCAGGTGCTCGTATCATCGGTGACTCGCGTTTTTGTGAAGATGAAATTGACTGGATGGGTATTGCCCAAAGAGTCAAAGACATCTACAGTCTGAGTTATCTGGGGTGGCCGCAGTGTGGCTGTTGCCACGGGATCTGTTTTCCCTGATTCTTCAATTGTTACTGAGCCTATCTTTGTTTGCTCACCGTTGGCAATGATATTGAACGTCGTCGTGCCTGGGCCTGTCAGCAACTGGGCCTCCAATTGACCAGCAACATATGACAACTCAAATGAATCGCTCACTGTGGGATCCATCTGTGATGTGATCGCAAGCTTCCATTTGCCAAACTCGTCTTCTTCAGTTATCTCTACATCGTATCTTGCATCACTTGTGTCGGTAATCACTGAGTTGTCAAGCTCCCAAAGGCCGTTCAGCCTGGAGTCCAAGTTGCCACCAAATTTGACAGTGGTGGTGGCGATGGGATTGATGGTTTTCCCCATAGGTATCTCCAGAGGCTCCAGCTCTCGGTTGATATCGATGATACCACCCGTTGCCTTCCAACCCATCACCTTCATCCCATTTATACTGCTAATCAGGGAACCATCGCGCTCAACACCGAACAAGCCCGCTCTAGTATAGAAACGCCGAGAGCCGTCAGACAAGACAAAAAACCCGTTGCCCTCAATGGACATGTCTGTCTGTCTGCCAGTCACCTCAGGACTGCCCTGGGTGTGATCTGTCTCAATAGCTCCTAGTGCCATGCCCAGTCCTATCTGCATGGGGTTTACTCCACCCCGCCCCCCTTGGGGGCTGCTCGCTGCCTGCAATGTCTGACTCAAGATGTCTCTAAAAGTGACCTGACTGCTCTTAAACCCAATAGTATTTACATTGGCTATGTTGTTGCCAATGACATCCATTCTTATCTGGTGATTCTTCAAAGCCGAAACACCGGAAAAGAGGGATCGCATCATAGTTGCCTCAACTCCTTTTCATCCCCCGGGTAGGGACCGCTTCCATCGCTCCGCGGCTCCTAGAGGCCTCCCTCCGGTCCAGCCCCTTGACCATTTCCCCGGGATGACTCAATCTGGTTTTCGTAATCAATCTGTCAGTACCGCACTATCGATCTGTGTGAAGACGTTCTCTTTAGCAGAATCTCTGTCGATTACAGTGATTACAGTACGGTTCTTTACACTCACTACAAACACATTGCCTTCCATGACTATCAAAGATTCTCGGGCACCTTTGGCTGCCGCTTTTTCGACCGCTCCCTCCAGTTTGGTCAGCTCCTCTGGCCCCAAGACGATGTGGCGCTGTCTGAGTCTCGCTTGGGCATGGCCAGAAAACTTCAACTTCGAGGTCGCCAGCTTATTCTGTAGAACCTCTTGGAAAGTAGTACTATCGGTTGCTCGCTCACGTACAGGCCGCTCTATCCGTCGGTCTGTGACTGGCTGTGGCGGTATGGGTATACGCAATCCCGGTATCTTATTGGTCATGTTTATCACCTCTTCCTTTGCCCAATCGGTCCAGCTGATCTAGCTGACTACCTTGATGGTTTGCACTTCCCAAAGGAAATAGGCTTGTCCGTCGACTACTAGCTGTGGCACCCCATCAGTGAACTGAATGGCACTCACCAAACCCGCGGCCGCCTGCTCAGTATC
Organism: Bacillota bacterium; assembly: GCA_012798695.1. Lineage (GTDB taxonomy): Bacteria > Bacillota > Limnochordia > DTU087 > DTU087 > JAAZMR01. The sequence goes on from JAAZMR010000007.1 coordinate 5,796, forward strand.
GGAGTTGACCACTACTACTTCCTTACCCAAAAGGCTAGTCGCTTGACTGATCAGCCCCATCTTCTCCTGGCTCTCAACGAATTTCTCCATTGCTTGAGCCAGGTTCTGGGTCTGCTCCAACGCAGTAAACTGAGCAAGTTGAGCAATAAAATCCTGGTCCTTAATCGGATTCATCGGATCCTGGTGTTTTAGCTGTGTTGTCAAAAGCCGCAGAAAATCATGCTTATCCAGCTGGTTTCTTTCCACAGCGGTCTGAGTTTCATGTCCAGTATATTGTGATGCACCGGTCTTCGCCACGTACATGGCCTCACCTCCTACACCTGATCTCACGTGTAAGCTCATCTATACCCTACAATCAATCGTGTTCCCCCAGAGGTATTGCCGGGGGCGGGTAGTTCCAGTGATCGTGTCTGCCGCCTCTGCTTGAAGCCAACCTCCAGGCAGATTGTGGTTTGAGCCGCTGCTATAGGGCTCTCTGCCGTGCGAGCTGCCACCGCCTACTTGTACAGATACGTCTTGTACATTCAGACCCTGCTGCATTAGTTGCTGCTTCAATTGCGGCAAACCAGCCTCGATCAAGCTCTTGACCGTGTGGCTTTCTGCCATGAAGGCAGCTGAGACTATGCCATTATTGGTTGCGATCTTTACCTGCAAATCTCCCAGATGGTCAGGCTTTAGCTGCAAGCGGATCTCTCCATAGTCGCCCTTCATCTCTAATTGTACCCGATCGACAATCTGCTCTACTACTTGTCTTGCACTCACCGGGCCATGGGGTATAGGGTGCCGTGGACGAGCATCGGCCATATGAGCCGATTGAGCAGAACGAGTATCCAGAGCCACTCCTGTTTGCCCTGCTTTCTCTGCATCCAGGCTTGTGCCACCTGTCTCTGATCGCTGAGGCGAAGAACCAATTGGTTCTTTTACATCCGATAGCCCATCATCGGATACCCATTGGCTTGAGGTGAGCACATCTTGGCCGAAACCTTCCAAGGCATGCGACCCGCCATGAGAAGTATCTTCGTTCTCTGTAGAGCCCGCAGGAATCGATATCTCGCTAAAGTCCACCCTTGGTGAAACGTTTTGCTCCATCACCCTAATCGATTCCGGATGATCAGCCTCGGCCTGGGCGCTAATCCCGTCACGCCCTGCTCGAACTCCTGCGGTTGGATGGGACAGTGGTTCCTCTTCATCGGTGGCTTTCAAGAGTTGCTTCACATGCTCGGGACTAAGTCCACTCATGCTCCAGGAAGCTGCTGAAGATTCGAGGCCGTCTCTCGCAGCTGTGTCTCCACTACCGTAGAAACTGCCCTCTCCATCCTCCGCGGCATGCAGCAAAGATAGGTCTGGTGTTACATCGTGGGCCATGGTTTTCGCATATGTCATCCCTGCTGCCGCCTCGTCTGCTGGATATATAGTTTCTGACTTACTGCCTGCATTTGTGGGGTGCTTATCCCCCAACCCCACCACCCTCGCCAGGACCCCCAGCTCCCCAGCAGCTGGGTTAGCTGCTTCTGGCTGAATTCCCTGGATGAGTATGTCCCCCGGGTCTAGTGCATCTCCAGTCGAGGCCGGATTTCTATCACTCATACCATCTGGCAGAATGGTCTCACCTCCAAAAGCGGCGGATGCACCCATGCCATCTAGGTTCATCTGCAAAGCCGCTTCCATGGCTGGGTTTGCCTTTATGGAAAACAGCGATCGCCCACTGGTCAGTCGGGCTCGACTGTTCAGGTGGTCCCCGGTACCGACCATCAGTCCTCTATAGCTTTCCGCCAATAGCGGCCATCTGGTGCCATCTCGGAAAAGGCCTTTCAGGTCACCAAGAGAACGGAAGCTGGGAGTAGACATAAAGCCGCGCTCACCTTGGACAGCAGCCACTTGGGACCCAACCATACTCGGAAAACCGGAGTCTGGTGACAGAATGCTCCCCATTTCCGCCTGCAACGGTTTCTCTAAGCCCAGGGCGGCCAGAATACCGTTTGGTGAGCTGAGTTCATTTAGGGCCACATCGGTTCCGCTTTCGACGGATGCAACTGCTTCAATCCCATCCCATGGCATTGGGGTGGCCTGTTGGAGCAACACCTGGCGCATGGCCTCCCAGGACTCCCGCTCACCATAAAGTGTCTCTAAAGCAGTCAACACTCTTGTGGCGGTCGACAGATCGCTTTCCATACTGTTTACTCTCGAATGTGCCGGATCACCGGCATCATTCAAAGGTAGACCAGTGAGCCAGCCCCCCAAGCCCAGGTTGTGCAGCTGCTGCAGGTAGGCCGCCAGATCAGTTGGGTGATCACCATATCGCTTAGCGACAGCCTCTTTTTCCCTGGTAATTGTCGCCTCCTCGCTTGAGCAAGCCTCTCCTTCGTCATGGATCCCATTACCTGGTGTTGCTTCTGCACGTAGCAGTTGCATAATCCGTTCAAGCTCGGCTTCAAAAGGATCGGTTCCCAGAGTACCGGCAGTGTCCTTGAATCCCACGGGTTGGAGTGTCCCGCCTGCTTTTGTGAGATGCGGAACTGCTGAATCTGCTATTATCACCTAATCACCTCCTTTCAGGGCACATGGCTAATGCCTTGTTTTATATATCAAGGGCTGATCAGCCCCTGCTGCCAAGCTACTTCTTGTTAGTTAAGGCCATGCGGGTGATTTCCGCAGCCAATTTCGGTTCCAAATTGGTAAGAATATCTCCGGCTATTTCCGGATCCATTTCCGCCAGAATAAAGGCAATCATCTCCGGTCGCAGTTGGCTCATAATCGCGGCTGCGTCCTTCCCCTTCATCTCCGCATAGATGGATCGCAATCGTTCAAGCTCCAGAAATCCTGCTCGGGCTGCTTCAATCTCTTGCCTTAGCTTGAGCAGCTGTTCTGTCTCATGATCCACTTCGCTCTTTTGTCGGGCAAGCTGCTTTTCTCTAGCTGCCAGGGCTTCTGTCCTGGCAGCTAGCTCCAACTCTCTTTGGACAAGTTCTCCCTTTTCTATCTCCAATGCGGCTAGCGCGTCTTCTATTTCCTTCTCGACTGCCAACCCCGCATGGTATGTCTCTAGGTAAGGAGCCAATGCCGGTATGGTTTCCATACGCTGCACCACCATAGGCCTCAGATCGATGACTCCTGTGGCGTTCAGCATGAAAGCAGCTAGAACGACAGCCATAAGCAAAACTATAATGGCGAGAATCCACTTTCTCACGAAAAAGGCGCCTCCTGCCGAACAAATCTAGTTGCTGCCACGTCATCAAGCTCTCGCTGTTCCTTGCCCAAGACTTCCTCATGCCACTTGGCATACTCCTTCTCCCGCATTTTCTCTAGGATCTCACGTTTGCGGCGGGCAGCGAGAAACTCGTCTGTCTGACGTCTCACTGATATTTGCAGCTGATCAACAACAGCCTGTTGTCGGAATATCCCTTGGTCTAGTACTTCCAACCAGCGCTGATAGGCCTCCAACTCACCAATATCCAGCTCTCCGTGGTTTCTTTCCCGCCACTGAACTAGCTGCTGCTGCCGATGCTGCTTCTGTGCAGCAAGCTTCCTCCTAGCCTCAGCCTCTCGTGACTGAAGATGCCCTAGTTCCGCCGCGGCCTGCTGCTCGAGGCGTTCCCGAAGTTCAAGTAACTTCTGAAGAGAAAACTGAAAACGCACCAAGGCCTTTCCTCCTGCAAAAGCAAATCTCCATCTACATATTGGTCAGCTCCAGGAGCTGTGAAAGCGCTGAATCCCAGGCCACACTCTCAGCAATATCTTGCTGTAGGAAGGCTTTGATCGGGTCTATCAAGCTGATAGACCGGTCTACCCGGGGGTTACTACCACTCCTATACGCCCCGATGTTGATCAAATCCTCCATTTCCTGGTATGTAGCGAGCATCTCCTTCACTTGGGTCGCCACTTGCTGATGCTCCCGAGAGACCACCTCGGGCATGACGCGGCTAACACTGGCCAAAATATCAATGGCTGGATAGTGCCCCCGATCTGCCAGTCTTCGGGTCAACACTATGTGCCCATCCAGAATCCCCCGCACTGTATCGGCCACTGGTTCATTCATGTCATCACCTTCGACCAATACTGTATAGAAAGCTGTAATGGTGCCCTCCTTGCCGGGGCCGGTACGTTCCAGAAGCTGAGGTAGTATAGCAAATACCGATGGCGGATATCCCCTAGTGGCTGGTGGCTCGCCCACGGCCAAACCAACTTCCCTTTGGGCCGTGGCAAATCGAGTAACTGAGTCCATCAGGAAAAGCACGTCATAGCCCTGATCGCGAAAATACTCGGCCACCGCCGTAGCAGTATAAGCGCCCTTAAGCCGAATCAAGGCCGGCTGATCAGATGTAGCTACGATCACGACCGAACGAGCTAACCCATCTGGCCCCAAATCCCGCTCAATAAACTCTCTGACTTCGCGGCCCCGCTCCCCGACCAAAGCAATCACATTGATGTCAGCATTTGTATTACGAGCCATCATGCCTAGCAGGGTGCTTTTGCCTACACCACTACCAGAGAAAATCCCTAGGCGCTGTCCCCTCCCACAGGTCAATAGGCCATCGATTGCTCGCACACCGACAGACAGCGGTTCTCGAATTCGCTGCCGCTCCAAAGGCTCTGGTGGCCGATTATACAGCGGATACTGCTGCGCTCCGTCAAGCGGGCCTTGACCATCCATGGGCTGCCCTAAACCATCTAGTATCCTGCCCAGCAGGCTGTGCCCAACCTGTACCACGAGCCGCTGCCGACTAGCCTCTACTAGACTGCCTGGACCTACCCCCGCTATATCTCCTAAAGGCATGAGAATCAGCCGCTGATCGCGAAAACCTACTACCTCTGCCGGAACACCCTGTCCAGAGCCAGCGAATATGTGACAGATCTCTCCCAGATTAGCCCGGGGGCCGTTGGCTTCAATGGTAAGCCCAATCACTTGAGTTACCTCTCCGTATTCCATGACATCTTCACAACCCTTGATCCGAGCAAGATATTTGTCCAAGGGGAATTCATAGCCCGACTTCATTTTCACTCACCATCCAACAGCTGAAGCAGTGACTTACTCACATTGAGGAATCGGGTTTCCAGCCGGGCATCTACTCTCCCGAATGCGGTCTCCAGCAAACACCCTCCTGGTTCAACACTAGCATCCTCGATCAATTCCCAGCCGGCGCAACCACCATCGGCACCATGCCCTCCATGTTCGGCTAACTCCCCTAAGGACTCCAACACCAGCGGATGTACGCGAATCACGATATGGTCTTCACTTTGCACCTGCTGGGTTACATCCCTGACGATATTCATTGTGACTTCAGGAGCTTCCTCAATCTTCTCTGAAATGATCTTTTCAGCAATGGCGAGACTTAGTACCACGATATCTCTTTCGGCTTCAGCAATGGTATGGCTGCGTATCTTCTGGCATTCGCGAGCCATCTGTGCAATGGTCGCCATTTCCTCCTGCAGCTCAGCTTGGACCATGGCCTCAGCTTCGGCCCGCCCTGCAGCATAGCCATCGTCATACCCAGCACTACGGCCTGCTGCAAAGCCTGCTTTCTGAGCTTCGTCCCGTAAGCGCGCAGCTTGAGCTTCGGCGGCTGTTACCAAATCCACAACCCGCTCTTCGGCCTGACGAAGCAAGTCTGCAGCTCGGATGCGAGCTGTACGAATTACTGTCGCCGCATCAACAATGGCGGCTGCCGGATCCGGCTCACGGCTGTTGTTTGACTCTGGAGATAGAAGAGGTGGGCGACCGCTATGTTGATCACTATGGCTATTTCCGGTCAACAGTGGCCGAAAATTGGCCTTAATAATCTTAGACAATAATCTCATCCTCCCCGCCCCGAGATATGATGATCTCTCCGGTCTCTTCCAGACGTCGAATCGTAGAAACCACTCTTTGCTGGGCTTCCTCCACATCACGCAACCTTACCGGGCCCATGTATTCAATATCTTCCTTTAGCATGTCACCGGCTCGTTTGGACATGTTCTTGTAGATACGGCTGGAGACTTCTTCACTTGCAGTTTTCAAGGCCAAGGCCCAGTCTCTCGTATCCACTTCCCGGATTACCTGCTGTATAGCCCGATCATCAAGTTTCACAATATCCTCAAACATGAACATCCGTTTGCGGATTTCATCTGCCAGCTCCGGATCTTCTTCTTCCAAGGTATCCATGATCGTTCTTTCAGTCACTCTATCCACACGGTTTAGCACTTCTACCGTTGCCTCAACACCACCCGCCGCGGTAAAGTCTTGAATCATGAAAGAAGAGAGCTTCCGTTCCAAGGTACCCTCGATCTCTCCCAGCACATCGGGACTTGTGCGGTCTAGGGTTGCCAAACGGCGGGCAACATCGGCTTGCCGTTCCGCGGGCAGGGCCGAAAGAATAATTCCTGCTTGCTCTGGCTGTAGGTAAGCCATAATCAGAGCTATGGTCTGGGGATGCTCATTTTGAATGAAGTTTAGCAATTGTGCAGGGTCAGCCTTGCGGGCAAAATCAAAGGGCCGCACTTGCAGCGAGGCCGTCAACCTAGTAATCACTTCATGAGCACGCTCTTCCCCTAATGCCTTCTCCAATACCTCTTTGGCGTAATCGATACCACCTTGAGATATGTACTCACTGGCAAGGCACAATTCATGAAACTCAGACATGATGGCATCCTTGTATTCAGGCTCTACCCGCGGCAGAGCCGCTATTTCTAAAGTCAGGTCTTCAATTTCATCTTCTCTAAGATGACGAAATACCCGGGCGGATACATCTGGACCCAATGTGATAAGCAAGATAGCTGCCTTTTGCTTTCCTGTCAGTTCAGAGAATCTCATTGACATGCCTCTGGGCTCCAATCCTCGAGCACGGCTTTTGGAGTTCTGCCCTCTTCCCCCTTCTATCTAGTACCGCATCACACAGTTACGTACTATTCCTCGGCCATCCATGCCCGAATCAATCTCGCCAAGCCTTCTGGGTCTTCACCCGCCATGCGCTCTATCTCACGTCTCACCCGCAGACGGCGCTCTTCCTCCGGTGATAGCGGCCTTTCCACGATTTCCTCTTCCTCTTCAGCCAATGTATCGGCAGGTGGCAGCGGCTCTTCTACGGGTACGGGTTGCCTTGCCCGCCGCCCTATGATGAAGAGCAACAGCAATAAGGCTGTCGCAACCAGCAAGACCAGCTTCCAGTCCCAACCCCTAGCCCTCACTAATCCTTCCGGTGCTCTGACAGGGGTGTCCCAATCAGCCGCGAAAGGCATACTTTCCACTTGTACCACATCTCCCCGTTCCGGCTGCAATCCTGCCGCAGAAGACACCATAGCTAACAGTTTCTCTTTCGCATCTTCGGCTAGTTCGCCATCAACCCAGACGGCCACTGATAGATTCTTTACCTCACCGGGAGCCTTCACTCGGTATTTCTCACTGACACTGATCTCGTAATTGCGAGTTACTTCTTCTTTTTCATACTCTGACTCCCCGGTGCCCACTGGAGCTGTATATCCCGGTACATTAGAGGTTACGCCTGGGACTCCGCCCCCTCCGGTACCCCGGTACATTTCACTGCGGGTTTCCTCACTAATGACTACACCCTTACTGCCCACCACGGGTTCACTACGCTTTTCTCGCAGTTCTTCATAGTTGAAATCCAGGCTGGCCTTTACTCGCACAACTACCCGGCCGAGCCCGAACACTCGCTCTAACATAGCTTGAATACTGCGTTCTACAGCATTGGCGTAATTGCGCTCAATCTCCAGTTGCTGCAATACTTGCCCACTATTTACGACTCCCGAAGTCGATGTTAGGCGATCGGACAGCACATTACCACGATTATCTATGATTGTTACATTCTCCGGGAGCAATCCCTCAACACTGCTGGCTACCAGATGTGCTATACCCCGAATTTGGTTTTCCTGCAAAGTATGGGTCTGTTTCAATACTAAAAAAACCGAAGCGGTGGCTGGGTTCTGGGCTTCGATGAATAGACTGTTTTCAGGCAAGACTATATGTACCCGAGCATTATCAATGGCTTCCAGGCCCATAAGTGTCCGGGTCAGTTCACCCTGGAGAGCCCGTAGGAGCCGGATGCGCCGGTCAAAATCAGTCTCAGTTAGGGATGTGTGATCCCAAAGTTCCAGGCCGACAACACCTCCACGGGGCACGCCTTCACTGGCCAGCTGCATTCTCACCTCGTGTACCTTTGCTTGGGGGACCAGGACAGCACTGCCTTGCTGGCCAATCTGATAGGGAATACCCTGGTCCTTTAAGAATTCGATAACCTCTGCCGCATCTTCGGTCTGCATTTTTGTGAAAACCGGAACATAATCAACACTAGTCATGCGTACGATTCCAAAGATGAGGAACAGAAGGACTCCTCCCGTTAGGCCGAGTACCAGCCAGCGGCGAGGCTTATCCATCCCCCGCCAAATGTCGGACACCTGCTGCCTCAGATGCGAGAAAAACTCGTTCACACACGCCACCATCCCTATCGTACCAGCCCCTACCAAGTGGGGCTGCAGTCATCATGAGCCGCACTAAATCTGCATCCGCATGATCTCCTGATACGCCTCCACCAACTTGTTGCGAATGGAAACGGTCAAGTCCAGGGCCAGACGTGCTTTTTCTGCTGCTAATATCACATCATGGATTTCCACCGAGGCATGCCCGCCAATAAAGGCTTCAGTCAGCTGATCTGCCTCTTCTTGCAGGGCATCGACTGAAAGCAGTGTTTTCTCCAAAATCCTGGAAAAACCCGGGTGCCCTTGTTTCTGCATAGAATCCAAACCCGATGGGGCGAGTGGCAACTGACTTGTTATGGCCGAAACTTTCATCTCTACCACCCCTACGCTCTGACGTGACTCGACATTAAGCACCAATAAATACCATCTTCACCCTTAACCACGACCGATTTCCAGGGCTTTGAGTGCCATATTCCGCGAAGAATTGATGACAGTGATATTTGCCTCATAAGCCCGAGTGGCGGTGATTAGATCTACCATTTCTGTTACAACATTGACATTGGGATACTCAACATAGCCTTCTGGATCAGCATCTGGGTGTCCTGGCTCATAGGCCCGCCTTCCTGGCGACAGATCCGCATGAATCCCGACAACCCGTACTCCGCCTCCCCGAAAACCGGCTCTTGTCGGCTGTCCTTCTACCCGGGTAGCAAACACGGGAACCTGGCGTTGATACGAGCCCCCCGCTTCAGTGCGTGTACTATTGGCATTTGCTAAGTTGTTCGCAATGGTATCCATTCTCAGCCGCTCAGCGGTAAGTGCAGAACCGCTGATCCTCAAAGTCTGGAAGAAGCTCATGCAATCCCTCCCATCCAGTTAAATCCATGTCATCCAACTCTCTCGCTGATCACTGTTCTCAGCTGTCTTATCTGCCTGGTAAGCTGCTCTGCTAGAACCTGATAGCGGACAGCTGTCTCCGTAAGAGCAACCATCTCTTGCTCAATGTCCACATTATTACCATCATACCGCATGGTGGAAGTATTGTCTGTGACAATACGGGGGGTCGCCTCGCTTCCCCCACCCCCGAGATGACGGGCATGGGTCTTGCGCACCGTAACCGAATTACCCTTTCTCTCCAGCTCACTCGTTAGATGAGCCGCGAAGTCCACATCCTGTCGTTTGTATGCAGGTGTATTTGCATTAGCATAATTATGAGCCCTAACCTGAAACCTCAGACTTTCCGCACTGAGGGCTTTGTGCAGCAAGTTACCCGTTCTTCCTAAAAGGTTTAACCCCGCCACTGCCATCCCTCCTCTCATCCAAGGACATGCAAGTTTATGCCTACCATAAAAACGGGATTTAGGTCAATTACCAAAACCGCTAGACCCAAACCCCGACAACAATCTCCCCAGGTCTATTGGCAGTCCGGCTACCCTAGCCACTTTGGCAGCTTTAGGTCCGCAACTTTGCGTCTCCACCTTTCGATGGATTTGCCCTTGGCAATAGTCTATAGGTAGTCTTTTCCACATACTCATATGAATTCCTGCTTTAGGCCCCTCTCTTTGTCCATAATTCCAAGAAATGCGGCCGGTAAGGTCCACTTTACAAAATGAAGCGACTCAAATCTCGGTCTTCCACTATGTCAGACAATCGTTCGTTCACATATTCCTGATCAATCACAAAACTCGCACCCGGTTTCTCGGGAGCCTCAAAGGAGATTTCCTCCAACACTCGCTCCAAAACAGTGTGTAAGCGACGAGCCCCGATATTCTCCGTAGTCTCGTTTACCAAAACCGCTAAGGCTGCTAGTTCGTCGATGGCGTCTTCGGTAAAGGTCAGGCTGATATTTTCGGTCTCCAATAGAGCAATATACTGCTTAACCAGCGCATTTTCCGGTTCAGTCAAGATCCGGCGAAAGTCGGATTCGGTCAGGCTAGCAAGTTCCACCCTAATGGGAAACCTTCCCTGCAATTCAGGAATCAGGTCAGAGGGTTTGCTGTTATGAAAGGCCCCGGCTGCAATAAAGAGCATGTGCTCTGTCTTCACTGGGCCGTACTTCGTCATTACCGTGGAGCCCTCAACGATCGGAAGAATGTCCCGTTGTACTCCCTCTCGGGACACATCAGGCCCATAGCCCCCCTCTTTGGCCACGACCTTATCGATCTCGTCCAGGAAAATAATCCCATCATTCTCTGCCCGAGAAATGGCCTCTGCTTGCACCTCATCCATGTTGATCAACTTCTGAGCTTCCTCTTGCTGCAACAATCGCCGAGCTTCCCGGATCGTCACCTTGCGCTTTTTCTTCCGCTTGGGAAGCATGCCGCCAAACATGTCCTGAAGATTAATACCCATTTCCTCCATACCGGAACCACTAAAAACCTCCAGCATCGGGGGAGCGTTGTCTTCAATCTCGATCTCCACTAGGCTATCCTCAAGTTCTCCTGCCTTGAGGCGCTTGCGCACATCAGCCCTCTCTTGACGAATCCGCTCTATATCTGATGCCTGAATCGCTTTTTCATCCTGGTCTGGCCTGTGCCCGCCAAACAGCATCTCCAGCGGATTAAAAGCATGCTCTCTGCGGGGCAGCGGTACTAGGATATCGACCAGGCGATCCTCTACTCCCCTGGCTGCCGGGGCCTCTACCTCAGACATGCGAACCGCCTTTACCATTCGAATACTAGTCTCCACCAGGTCACGAACCATTGATTCCACATCTCGCCCGACATAGCCAACCTCAGTGAATTTCGTTGCTTCCACTTTTACAAACGGAGCCTCAGCCAGGCGAGCTAAGCGTCTTGCTATCTCTGTCTTCCCAACACCGGTAGGCCCAATCATCAAAATGTTTTTAGGCAACAATTCTTGGCGCAGATCCTCGGGCAGGTGATGACGTCGATAGCGGTTGCGCAAAGCGATGGCAACTGCTCTTTTGGCCTCATCCTGGCCAATAATGTACTTATCTAGTTCTGCGACTATTTCCCGTGGTGTTAGCACAGACATGCTGTCACCCTCCCATTGGTCAACCGATCTCCTCTACTATAATCTGATCATTTGTAAAGATACAGATCTCAGCAGCTATTGATAGAGCATGTTGCGCAATCTCGGCGGCCGAGAGATCAGTATGCTGCAGCAGGGCAGTCGCGGCTGCTTGGGCGTATGGCCCGCCCGATCCGATGCCGACCACCCCAGCATCAGGCTCAATCACGTCACCGGTTCCGGAAATAACCAGCATCTGCTCAGCATCCATGACTATCATTAACGCTTCTAAGCGCCTCAACACCCTGTCTGTTCTCCATTCCTTAGCCAACTCCACAGCTGCTCTGACTAGTTGGCCCCCGAATTGCTCTAGCTTGCTTTCAAACCTCTCAAACAATGTGAAAGCATCAGCAGCTGCTCCAGCAAACCCCACCAATACTTGTCCGTGATACAGCCGCCGGACTTTCTTGGCCCCATGTTTCATAATTATTTTTTCGCCAAAGGTGACCTGGCCATCACCGGCTAAGGCCCCCTTGCCGTTTCGCAGTACCCCAACAATAGTAGTAGATCGAATCTCCAAGTACTTCCCTCCCTGATGAACCTCAGGCTTCTTCGACCAAGTCCACCTGATAACCACACTCCTTGTCGGAACAGACAGCTTGGGGCTGTCGACCACGCCGCTGCTTGAGTACTAGGAAATGACCGCATTGTGGGCAGTCCTTGCCTATGGGCCGCTGCCAACTAGTAAATTTGCATTCGGGATAGTTGGCACATCCATAAAACGTCCTGCCTCGCCTGCTGCGGCGCTCCACTACCTGGCCTTTACACTGGGGACAGGCTACACCAATTTCCTTGAGCAATGGTTTGGTATTGCGGCACTCCGGAAAGCCGGGACAGGCCAAGAACCGTCCATAGCGCCCTTGTCTGATCACCATGTTGCGGCCGCATTTTTCACAGATCTCATCAGTTTCTTCTTCGGCAATCTCCACTTCTTCCATATGAGTCTCTGCCGCTTTCAATTCCTGTTCAAAGGGTACCCAAAACTCTTCCAATACCCGTACCCAGTCTTCTTCACCTTCTTCGATGCGATCTAACCGCTCCTCCATAGTTGCAGTGAACTCTACATCGATGACATTGGTGAAATGCTCTTTGAGAAGCTCGACTACGATATCACCTAATTCCGTTGGGGCAAATCGTTTGTCTTCGACAGTCACATATCCGCGCCGTTTGATCGTGTCTATGATCTGAGCATAGGTGCTAGGGCGGCCGATGCCCAATTCTTCCAGCGTCTTCACCAACATGGCTTCGGAATACCTAGGTGGCGGTTGAGTGAAGTGCTGATTAGGAGTCAACTGCAAGAGCTTGAGCACTTCTCCTTTACCTAGCTCTGGCAGCATCTTGTCTTCCTCGTCAGCCTGTTCATTATTATCGGTGTTCTCGATGTAAAGGGCCATAAAACCCGGAAACTTAATCGCTGAGCCAGAAGCCCGAAATTGATAGTTTTCGGCCTTGATCAGCACTGTCACCGTATCCAGAATAGCTGGGGCCATCTGACTGGCTATGAATCGCTCCCAAATAAGCCGGTAGAGACGCTGTTGGTCACGAGTAAGAAAAGACTTCATATCTTCAGGTCGTCTCTGCATAGATGTAGGACGAATCGCCTCGTGCGCAGCTTGGGCACCGGCCCGGCTCTTATATACCGGCGGCTTCCCAGGGACGTAATCATCTCCATATCGCTCAATTATTGTCTGTCGAGCAGCCTGCTGGGCCTCTGGAGCTACCCTGGTCGCATCAGTACGGATATAAGTAATTAGACCGACTGTGCCTTCTGCACCTACATCCAATCCTTCATAGAGCTGTTGAGCAACCCGCATTGTGCGCCTAGCTGTGAAACCTAACCGCCGCGAAGCCTCTTGCTGGAGGCTGCTAGTCGTGAAGGGCGGTGAGGGATTTCTACGTCGTTGTTTGCGCTCTACCGATTGCACAACGAACTCTGCTTGGGTGGCCGCCTTGACCACAGCTTCAGCTTCTGCCTGATTCTTGATATCCACTTTCTTGCCATCTATCCGATGGAGCTTCGCAGTAAATACGCCTTTTTCTGGTTCTGATTCAGCCGCTGATTGCAGATCGGCCACAACTGACCAATACTCTTGGGGCTCAAAAGCATTGATCTCAGCCTCACGTTCAGAAATCAACCTCACAGCAACTGATTGCACCCGGCCCGCACTCAGCCCTTTTTTCACCTTGGCCCACAGCAAGGGGCTGAGTTTGTAACCCACCAGCCGATCGAGGATGCGGCGTGCCTGCTGTGCATTGACCAGATCCTGATTGATCGGACGTGGTTCTTTAATCGCGTTCTTAACCGCTTTCTCAGTTATCTCATAGAATTCAATTCGACAAGGGTCTTCTCCGCTCACCTGTAGAGCTTCGGCCAAATGCCAGGAAATAGCCTCCCCTTCCCGGTCAGGGTCAGTGGCAAATAAGATGCGGTCCGACTTTTTTGCCGCATCCCTGAGCTCCTTCAAGACAGGTCCTTTACCTCTGATCGTAATGTACTTGGGCTGAAAACCATTGTCAACATCTACTCCAAACTGGCTCTTGGGGAGATCCCGCACATGACCAACCGAGGCTTTCACAGTATAACTCCTCCCCAGGAACCTACTGATTGTCTTCGCCTTAGCCGGGGACTCCACAATCACCAAAGATTTAGCCACATTTCTGCCCTCCCGCATAACGTCCATCATAAGGGCTAACCCCCCTTTAGGTTAGCCCTCGCGAACATATGAATCAGTGGCGACTTCATCTCACCACTATCAAGAAACAATCAATTCCACCAGTTACTGGCCTTTTTGTCTGATGAGGACAAGGGAGCTGTCGATAGTAGGAACGATCTGATATCATCGTCAACGACTCGCCCAACGATCCACTGTAGTTCCGGAATACCGACTTCCGACACTTGCAGGGCTACAGCTTCCCCTAGCACGTTCTCCAATTCTACTTGATCGATTAGGTTAGCACCGACCAGACCAATCAAATATCCTTGGGCCTCCAGATCCAGCTTAACCCGCTCTTCCGGAGTAAATACCCGCATCGAGTCACCCCAGACAGGATATTCTATATCTTCGCTTCCAGTCTGGATGATCTCGGGCAAGGAGAAGACTAGAGCCAAGGCCTGCTCTATTTCGTCAGAATCGTATCCTTCCGCCATCAGCATCGTGATTAGCTCCGGACCACTGATAGATTCTCTGTCGGTATCCAACACCTCCGCAATTAGCTTTTGGATGATACCTATGATTCGCTGCAATGGCCTGCCCCCTCTTCTCAAGACATTTGCCTTTATTATATTCGTTAGGACAAGCCTTGTAAACATTATCATCCAGAAAATGCAAGCCAGAACTCCTAACTTACCCGCTGAAACACCCCTGTAGCCAGCTCTTCCACCATTCCAGCCAATACAAGTTGAAGTAATGTACTATTCACCTCAGAAACAGACAAACCGGTGATCATAACTAGTTCATCGACATCCAACGGCTGACCCAGACATTCCAGCAATTCGTGAGCAAGGCCGGTAAAATCAGCATGGCTTTTCGCCGATTCTGATGGTATCAGGGGCAGTTGCAGTTGAGAACTGAGCTGCATTTCATCCAATACATCCTGCGCGCCCCGGATAAGGTGGGCACCCGCTTGAATCAGTTTGTTGGGGCCAGCGGCTCCTTGGTTGGCCGGATCACCGGGAATGGCGTACACATCTCGGTTTTGTTCTACAGCCATGGTGGCCGTAATCAGAGCCCCACTGCGTTCGCCCGCTTCCACTACGATCACTCCCATACTCAGACCGCTAATAATCCGGTTGCGGGCAGGGAAATTCCCTCGCAGTGGCGGAGTGGCTGGTGGAAATGGGGAGATGAGTACTCCCGAGCGTTCGATCTGTCTAGCCAGTTTACTATTACACTTCGGATAGGTGATGTCCAGTCCCGTCCCCAAGACCGCTGCAGTCCTGCCAGTCTCCAGGCTGCCTTCATGCGCGGCCGTGTCAATGCCTAAAGCCAAGCCGCTCACCACTGTAACACCAGCAGCAGCCAAATCTCTGCCCAAGCGCTTGGACCAACCAATTCCCCGAGGGCTGGCCCGCCTACGCCCTACTATGGCAATCGTAGGGTGCTGCAAGCACGACAGGTCCCCCCGGTAATACAATACTGGTGGTGGATCATAGATATGCTGAAGCCGCACCGGATAATCACGATCGAGCCACGTAATCAGTTTCACATTATTGTGCCGATACAGCTTTTCCCATTCAGATACGAGATCCAGCTCCATTCTGGCTCGTACGATTGCATCGACCCTGGTATGGCCGATGCCGGTATAGGCCTGCAACTCTTCTCTAGTCGCGTGGAAGGCCTCTGCTTCGCTTCCCATGGCCTGTACCAGCTTCCTAATAGTCACACTGCCTAAATGAGGCAAGAGACTCAGACCCCATAGATACATCCGAGCCAACACAAACTCCCCTCCCGTTTGTCCCTGCTAATCAGGATGCCGTTCATCATCTAAGCTCTGCTCTAAACTTCCCAGGATTTGTCTTAGCTCTTCTTCCCAGTGCAGCTGATAAAGGCACAATTCATCATTTTGCACCAGCGAACCCGTGCCGCAGTTACTGCAAAGCAGGGCTGAAGTTTCGCTTTTTTGACCTTTAATCACATGGGGAGTATCAGCTTGACAGATGGGGCAATTGTATATTTTGGTCTTGCCTGAATTTTGCTCATGTCCCAAGGGGTGTCCTCCCTTTCGCGATCCTAACAGACTCTAGGTTGTCCTGATTCTATCTCAGAATGCATATACATCCAAAACACAGCTGTTTGAGGGCTGTTGTCTGCTTTAGCATGGCTTAAAGCACAACTTCGTATCCGGCCCCCTCTCGATAGAAGAATGGCCAAGGAGGTCTATTACTGCAACTAAAGGGCAAGGCGATAAGTTAGTGCCTCAGCTATGTGGTCCGCCTGGATGGTATCAGCTTGGCTTAGACAAGCAATCGTCCGGGCGACTCGCTGGGTCCTGGTCACAGCTCTAGCTGAAAGCTGGAATTTCCGAACAGCCCCTGCCAGCACCGCCAACCCTTCTTTGGATACATTTGGCACTGTATTGGTATCTTGGGGCACACCGTTCGCTCTAGCATGCTGCCATGCGTTATAAACTCGTTCGCGTACTGCCTGTGATGGCTCCCCCTCTGTCAGATAATCGCGGCTCTCCAGAGCACCCATCCATACTTGCAGATCGACTCTATCCAGTAAGGGCCCCGATAGGCGCCGACGATATGATGCCACGTCCCTTCCGGAGCAGATGCAATCCTTGGCAGTTGAGCCCAAAAAGCCGCATGGACAGGGATTGGCTGCTAATACGAGCTGACAAACCGATGGATAAGTGACACTATATCCATGGCGAACTAGCGACACAACACCATCTTCTAGAGGTTGGCGCAAGACATCCAACACTCGCCGTCGGAATTCACCGGCTTCATCCAGAAACAGTACACCGTGGTGAGCTAGAGTGACTTCCCCTGGCAGTGGTTGTATGCCACCCCCAATCATGCCTGCTACCGTGGAGGAATGATGGGGGCTCCGAAACGGCCGGTTCAGACTCAATCTCAGCGGTGCCTGACCCCCTTTGGCCACAGAGTAGATTTGAGCTACTTCAATCGCTTCATCTATGGACAGTGGTGGTAGAATACTGGGTAGACAACGGGCCAAAAGGGTTTTGCCACATCCAGGAGGTCCCACTAGAAGCAGATTGTGGCGGCCGGCAGCAGCGATCTCCAAAGCCCTTCGAGCTGATAGCTGGCCTCGCACCTCGAGTAAGTCGTTATGCATTGTAGGTTCTGTATCGAATTGAACTGGACGGGGACGTACGAGCTGCCCAATCCCCTGCAAAACCTCAACAGCGTCCCGCAAGTGATTGACAACACCAATATCTATGTCATCTGCCATACCTGCTTCTTGCTCATTATCAGCTGGAACTAGTGCTCGAGAGACACCTCCGGGCACCGCTGCCGTCACCATCGGCAGGACACCGGCTACACCCCGAATGCCGCCATCGAGGGAGAGCTCACCGATGGCCAAGACACCTGTCAGTTTTTCCGGTTCCACAACTCCACCAGCAGCCAGAATACCAAGGGCAATCGCTAAATCAAAAGCGGAACCCACTTTGCGCAGGTCACCAGGTGCCAGGTTCACCGTGACGCGCTGCAGCGGAAATTCAAAACCAGAGTTTTTCAGTGCTGCCCTGACCCGCTGGCGGCTTTCCCGAACTGCCACATCCGGCAATCCTACTATCTCAAAACTCGGCAAACCCCGAGAAAGGTCCACCTCCACATCGACCAGAAACCCTTGTATGCCTAAGACCGTAGCAGCCTTCACTGTAGCAATCATTAAAAAAATCACCTTTCCTCAACCCCACCTCTTGGGGCAAGGACTGGTGACATGAAATCAGGTAGTACAGTTTATTCATTCTCCCTACTTATCGCTATTCCTGCTTATCGAGGCCATTCATAAAGCCCAGCCCTCGAAAGCCCTGATAATGTGCTCAATCTTGTGGCGGTCAGGGGCCGTACTCAAGATCTCAACCACGTCAAAACGGCAACTTGCCTCAGCCTGTCCATATGACCATAGAAAATGCTGTGCAGAACGCCAAATACGTCTCTGCTTTCTCTTGTCGACAGTCTCCCTGGGCATTCCGAACCGAGTACTCTGGCCGCCTTTTACCTCTATGAACACTATGACCTCGCCATCTCGAGCGATCAGATCGATTTCTCCATAAGGACAACGATATTGCCGGGCTAGGATTGCGTAACCCCGTGCGTGCAAATACTGGGCGGCTAGCGCCTCATACCAGTTGCCTTTGCGCCTGAGATTCATCAAAACTGACCACCAATACTCCTAGTGGACTGCCAGAAATATGCATCCTGACATCTCCAATCAGTTAAAGCCTGACTTGGAACTAGAAATGCTAAACCATTCGAGCAATCCGTTTCCCTTCATGTTGATTGATATCAATTTCGGTCTGCTTTCCCAAAGGGCGACCCAGAGCATCATACTCCACCTGCACAACCAGAGAGTTGTACCCCCGAGCCTTCAACACCATTCCTACCTCACCAGTATCTAGCTTCACCTTGCACCCAGGTGGATATGGCACAACACTAGAGAGGAACACACCGACCACGCCATCATCAAGATACCGAGATCTCAACCTCTTGATTTCCTGTAAGGCTTCGAAAGGAGAGACCCCCTTCCGGTATATTCGGTCGGAAGTCATGGCATCATACGTATCGGCTACCGCCACAATGCGAGCAAAGAGGTGAATACCACTATCAGCCAAACCTCGCGGATATCCACACCCATTCACCCGCTCATGATGCTGGTACGCAACATGTGCAGCCCGAGTAGAAAGCCCAGGACACTCTCTTAGCACATCAAAGCCGTAACGGGTGTGCTGCTTCATCTCATCCCATTCAGCGGGGGTCAACCGGGTGGGTTTTAGGAGAATCTGGTCAGGTATCCTAATCTTCCCCACATCATGAAGTATGGCCCCCATGGCCAGTTCTCGAAGCGTCAAATCGTCTAGTTCAAGAGCAATTCCCATCATCACTGACAGGACGCATACATTGACACAATGACCAAAAGTATAATCATCATGGCGTCGAATATCAGTAAGGGGAACAACTACATCACGGGCAAGTACCACTTCATCTACAATCGAATTCACTACTCGCGCAATCGGTTCGATAACCAAAGTCCCGCCCAACTTCACGGAATCGAAGCTGCTCTTTACTATGGTAATAGCTCGCTGTCTAGTAGCTTCAGAGACAGCCTCAGGCAGAGCTGCCACCTCGGCAGCGTCTCCGATGTAAACTGCCGGATAACCTAGTGCACGCAGACGCGATATGTACCGGTTTTTGAGGATCACCCCGGCATTGAGCAAGATCGTGCCTTCAGCACTATAGACTGCCTTGGCCAGCTGCATACCCGGTTCCAGATTTTCAACCCGTACGATCTTCATCGCCTTCACCCCTTGCTGCAAAGAGACTCTGCCCCGCTAAGCGCACTGGAGTATATGAGTATCGGTGAGCGGGGCATGGACCATATTTGCTTAGTGCTTGTAAGTGCTGCCTTGTGGCATAACCCTTGTGAGTAGCGAAACCGTAACACGGATATTGTCTGTCCAGTTCCACCAGCAAGCGATCTCGTGTAACCTTCGCTATAATGGAGGCTGCCGCCACTACATCACAACGATGATCTCCACCGACAATAGCTCTTTGGGGAAAAGGCAATTCTGTGATGGCAAAACGTCCGTCTACCAGGCAATAGTCCGGAGCTGGTGATAGAGCAAGTGCTGCTTTGTGCATAGCTGCTAACGTAGCCACGTGAATATTGACACGATCAATCTCTTGTGGCTGGACAATGCCGATTCCCACGGCAAGCGCCCAATCCCAGATATCATCATAAAGCTCCATTCGCTTTGACTCAGGCAAGCGCTTGGAGTCATCCAAACCCAGAGGGATCATTTCGGGAGGGAAAACTACTGCCGCGGCTACTACGGGCCCAGCTAGGGGGCCTCTGCCCGCCTCATCGATCCCGGCTATATGCTGATAGCCCTGACGATAAAGCACTCGTCGAAACCGGTAAAGCTGCTTCCCGTGGGACAAAGCTCTCTGCTGATCTGCCTGGTGCTTCCTGATAGAAACAGCCAGCCTCTGGACCGACACTCGGGAATCAGCCTCTAATGCCGAAATCTCTCCGGGCTCTAAGTCTACTTTGTTTTCCACCCATTCTTTGATCTCCGCTACAGTCCATTCTTCCAATTCGAACATGGTATCACCTAGAAGACAGGCTGGCATGTTCAGCCTATTTCATTACTGATTCTCTCATATGTTGGGTTTTCCTTCCTGAAGTGGTAGATTTCGACACATATTCTACAAATCCTGAGGGAAGTCTAATCTGGAGTCTCAAGAGTAAATCTACCAAGCAGCCCTTGACGGAATTCCTGAAGGAGCAGCAAGGCTGCTTTCTCCTCATCTACACGACCTCCGGATAATAAATAACCTCGACGCTTGCCTATAGCTTCCAGTACGACCTCACCACTCTCCAGCGACTGAGCTAGACCGTATCTGTGCACTAGAGCCTCCGGCCTGCTTGTCAAGAGGAATTGCGCCAAGCAAGTACTTACCCTCACGAAATCAAAAACGTCATCACTAATAGCTCCGGTAATTGCCAGATATAAACCGATATTGGGATCTTCGAATTTGGGCCAGAGCACCCCAGGTACGTCCATGAGTTGCAGCCAATTACCTACTCGAACCCATTGCTTCCCGCGGGTTACCCCCGGCTGAGCGCCGGTTTTCGTGACCGCTCGCTTAGCTAATCGATTGATGAGTGTGGATTTCCCTACATTTGGCACACCCACTACAAGCCCTCGTAAACCCCGAGTCTGCCGCCCCCGTTCCTGCAGTCGCTGGCCAACACTCCTGTGTATGGCCCTGACCATGCTCTCCAATCTGCCCACGCCCCTCCCAGACTTGAGGTCCACAGCCACCGGCCGTAAATCTTGTTTCTCCAGGACCCGCACCCAGGCAGTGGTAAGTTCCCGATCGGCTAAATCTGACTTGGCCAGCACTGTGATCACCGGCTTGCTGGCCAAAAGCTCGGCTAAATCTGTATTATGACTGCTTGCTGGTATACGAGCATCACGGACCTCGAGGAGGAGATCAACTACCCTCAAATTCTCCTGGAGCTCCCGTTTGGTTCTCGCCATATGGCCTGGATACCACTGAATATCAATCGGCATTACTTTACATTCCTTCCACAATCAGCCCTTGCCGCTATCGGGCCAAGGATCTTGGTACCCGAATAATGCCTATTGACCCAACTGGCCAATAACTAGCCACTGCGCGTCCCATTAGCATCTTGCGTTCAACAAAGCCTACATCGGGGAAACGGCTGTCGTCGCTGTTATTACGGTTGTCTCCCAAAACAAAATACCGGCCTGCCGGGACTTTGCGTGGCCCCCAATCTCCATAGGTAGGAGCATTGATATACGGCTCCTCCAGCGGCTTGCCATTGACGTATACTACGGTATCTCTGATCATGATCTCGTCACCAGGCACCCCGATAATCCGCTTGATAAACTTCCGCCTAGGATCAGCCGGATAGCGGAAAACAGCAATTTCTCCAGCAGCGGGAGTTCGAAACCGGTAGGTAAGCTTGTCAACCAGTAATCGCTGCCCATTGTGCAGGGTGGGCTCCATAGAGCGCCCCTGAACCACGAAAGATTGAGCGATAAACGTAATTATCAATAAGGCCAAGATGATTGCTATTACGAACGCTTCCAGGTATTCACGCAGCTCCGACTTCTCTGCAACCATTGTCACGTTCTCCCTTCAACCGTAAATTCGTGAAAAAAGGGACTGATCTAGTCCCTTTTTCCATTCTGCCCAGCAACTTTACCAGCTCTGCCGTTCTCTGATGCGAGCTGCTCTGCCTACTCGTTGTCGCAAATAGTATAACTTGGCCCGGCGTACCCGGCCGCGCCGAATTACCTCAATCTTATCCACCCGAGGTGAATGTACGGGAAAAGTTCTTTCCACGCCCACTCCCTGGGTAATCTTTCTCACAGTAAAGGTCTCCCTAAGCCCGCCACCTGAGCGAGCAATGACTACTCCCTCGAAGATCTGGATCCGCTCACGTTCCGCCTCTACAACCTTTACATGAACCCGTACAGTATCTCCTGCCCGGAAATCAGGAACATTGGTCTTCAGTTGCTCATTCTCAATTGCCTGCAGAATATCCATGGCTTTCTGCCTCCCTTCCATCGATCTTAATCCGAATCATCCTCGGACTGGTTTGGTCCTGCTTGAATACTTGCCAAGAACTCTCGCTCTTTTTTGCTGAGTTCAACTTTGGGCAACAGGTCCGGCCGTCGTTGTAAGGTTCGCCGCAATGACTGCCGCCGTCGCCACTGGGCAATCTTCTGGTGATCACCAGAGAGCAATACATCAGGTACATGCATGCCTTCAAAATCCCGGGGCCGTGTGTATTGCGGATATTCCAGAAGCCCCTTGGCAAAGGAATCGGTCTCAACAGCGGTAGCTTCCCCTAAAGCTCCTGGCAAGAAGCGCACTATCGCATCAATTACTACCATAGCTGGGAGCTCTCCCCCAGTCAGTACATAGTCACCGATAGAGATCTGCCTTGTCACCAGACCCTGTCTGATTCGCTCATCTATCCCCTCATAGTGGCCACAAAGCAGCAGCAATCGTTTCTCCTCCGCGAGCTCCTTGGCCAATTCGTGAGTAAATGGTTCACCTTGTGGGGTCATTAGAACCACTGGAGCCGGTTCCTGATCCAATACGTGCCTAACCGCCGCAAACACCGGCTCAGGCTTCATCACCATGCCAGCTCCCCCACCAAAGGGATAGTCATCTACTTGACGATGCCGATCAGTGGCAAAATCCCGGATATCCCAAAGATGGATATCCACAAGCCCTGCTGCTTGTGCCCGCCCGATGATACTGGCTTGAAGAGGCCCATAAAACATCTCCGGAAACAATGTGAGTACATCAATCCGCATAGTATGGCACCTCCCACTATAGATCCAGTAACCCGGGGAGCAAACTTACCAGCATTCGACCTCTATCTAAGTCTACGCTAACTATGACTTCCTCGATTGCCGGCAAAAGAATATCTTGCTCGCGCGTCGCCGCTTCCACCACATAGACATCATTAGCACCGAGTTGTAATACTTCCTTAAGCCTTCCCAGGTACTCACCAGCCTCAGTATAGACAGAGAGACCTACAAGGTCAAAGATGTAATAATGCCCCGGTGGCAAGTCCACTACTTGATCTCGGGGAATCATCAGCAGCAATCCCCGCAACTGCTCTGCTGCTTCTCTGGATTCAACGCCACCCAGATGACAAATCACCTGGCCCTCTTGGCGCCCGGCTAACGCAAAACTTACTAATTGGGGCTCAGCGTCATCCCTGCCAACATATACCTCAGCTAAAGAATCAAACCGATGGGGATAGTCAGTATGCATGATCACTTTCACTGCACCCTGTACGCCATGGGGTCTGGTGATCTCGCCGATGACTACCCAAGCCCTTGAGTCCTTCACTATTCTGGCCGTCCTTCCCGCAATTCGATCACTTCATCATCTCTTGTGACCAGCTCAACATAGAGGATTTTGCTGATATCGTCACCCACAGAGACTTCCACCCAACTCTCCAGGGTGCCACGCGCTATCTCTTGGCCTGTCGGCAGATTGCTGACTTCCTGCATCTGGTCGCCCAGGCGCTCCCGGGTCTCCCGACGTTTTTGCTTTTCATCCTCGAGCTGTTGTCGCATCTCCATAGCTCGCTTCAGATTCTGTCTCTCCAATTCCGGCAGAATCCGTTTAGCTTGAAATTCCAGTTGCTGAATTTCCATATCCAGGCGATTGATCGCCCGCTCCAATTCCTGGCTTAGCTCTCTCCGCAACCGGTCAGTGACTATGGATTTCCATACAACTGGTCGATTGATGGTGATTTTCTGCATACCATCACCTCCCCAGAACCAGTGGCAGCATTAACTCCCATCCGGGGAAAGTAGCCTAATCGATAATCTCTACGTGTACCATTTTACCTTCCTTGGTGGCAGCCGCTCTCACCACGGTGCGAATAGCTTTGGCAATGCGGCCTTGTTTGCCGATCACCTTGCCCATATCATCTGGCGCCACCCGTAATTCTAGGATGAGGGACCTTTCCCCCTCAACCTGACTTACCTGCACTGCTTCCGGTTGGTCAACCAGTGCTCTGGCGATAAACTCAACAAGTTCTTTCATTTTCTGTGCCCTCCTACTGCGCCTGTTTGCGCAATGCCGTAAACTTATCCATGATTCCCACTTCGGAAAGTAGGTACTTGGCGGTATCCGAGGGCTGGGCACCTTTCTGCAGCCAATCGATGGCCTTCTCTTCATCGATCACAATTTTGGCCGGTTCTTCCAAGGGATCGTAATAGCCCAAAGTGTCAATGAGTCGACCATTACGGGCCGCCCGTGAATCAGCTACCACCAAACGATAAAAAGGCCTCTTTTTGGCACCCATTCTTCTCAAACGAATTCTCACAGCCATAGAATAGTTCCTCCTTCCTTTCTAGTCTTATCTATACTGATCGGCTCTTAAGTTGACTAACTCAAATGCCGCTCAGTGATTAACCGAGTTTCACCATGCTTCTATGGTAGCAGCAGGGAAACCAGGTTATCAACGCGATTAGCGAAATAGGTTAAATGCTCCTCCCCGCTTGCGGCGTGCTTTCTGGTCTAAGGCACCCAACTGCCGCAACATCTGACGGGTTTGGCTAAACTGCTTCAGCAACCGATTCACATCTTGTACCCGAGTACCGCTGCCATCGGCAATGCGCCGCTTCCTGCTGCCGCTAATGATTTCGGGGCGCAGACGCTCTTCTACAGTCATTGATCTAATGATAGCTTCCACCTGAGTAAACTGTCTTTCATCCACCTGCATGCCCTGCAAACCCTTCATCCCAGGCACTCCTGGAAGCATATCCAACAGCTGGTCCAATGGTCCCATGTTTCTGACCTGTTCCAACTGCTCGAGAAAATCTTCAAAGGTAAACTCCGCAGTGCGAAGCTTATCCGCCATCTCCCGAGCCCTTTCCTCATCAATCTGGGCTTCGGCTCTTTCAATTAGGGTGAGGACATCCCCCATACCCAATATGCGAGATGCCATTCGCTCAGGGTAAAAAGGCTCCAAACCATCCAATTTCTCACCGGTAGCTGCAAACTTGATCGGCTTACCGGTAACTGCCTTAATAGATAGGGCAGCTCCTCCTCGGGCATCACCATCTAGCTTGGTCAGGATAATCCCGTCTATGTCCAGCTTTTCATTAAAACTGCTGGCCACATTCACAGCATCTTGACCGGTCATGGCATCGACCACTAGCAGCACCTGGGGTGATACAGCCCTATCGATAGCACCAAGCTCTGCCATGAGTTCTTCATCTGTATGCAGCCTTCCAGCAGTGTCCAGTATCACCACATCATTACCATTGCGCTTGGCGTGCTCTACAGCTGCCTTAGCGATATCAACTGGCGTTACCTGATCCCCTAAGCTAAAAACCGGGATCTGCAGCTGTTCTCCCAGGACTTGCAGCTGCTTGATGGCTGCCGGCCGATAGATATCTGCTGCTGCCAACAGCGGACGATGCCCCTGTTTCCGCAGCAAGTTGGCCAGTTTGGCACAGCCAGTCGTCTTCCCGGCACCCTGTGGTCCTACCAGCATGATTATGCTAGGTAGTCGTGAAGCCAACTCCAGCTTGCTTTGAGTGCCCCCCATCAGTTCGGTGAGCTCCTCGTGCACAATCTTGATCACCTGGTGAGCCGGTGATAGTGAAGTCATTACTTCCTGCCCCACCGCTCGCTCCCGCACTCGGGCTGTGAATTCTCTTACCACTTTGTAGTTAACATCCGCCTCTAGAAGTGCAAGCCGGACTTCCCGCAGGGCCTCTTTGACGTCCTGTTCTGTCAACTTGCCCCTTCCCCGGAGCTTCCCTAAAGTGTTCTGCAGTTTCTCGGCCAAAGTACCGAATACCGCCATAGTGGGCCCTCCTCAACCGTGATCTATCCAAGGCAATCTCTGCCAACGGCGTTTTCCACACTAAATGATTCCATATCTAAAAGTCTTCCGTCAATTGTATAATCAATTCCTCTAGATCAGCTACCTGACCTTGCCAAGGTCTGTCTGCAGGTTCACTCGACAGCATCTCACTTAAGTCTTCTATCCCAGTCTGAAGCATCTCTACAAGTTCCCGCTGCCTAGTATATCGCTGTATTAATCCCAGCTTCTCCTCAAAATTGGCCAAGATCTTTTGGGAACGCCTGATCACATCATATACAGCTTGTCGAGTAACCCCATACTGCTCTGCGATCTCACCCAAGGATAGATCATCCTGATGATACAGCGAGAAGAACAGACGTTGTTTATCTGTCAGTAATTGACCGTAAAAATCAAAGAGCATACCCATGTGAACGGTTTTCTCGATCATGCTCTCCGCCCCTGTTAAGCAAAAATGCTTTACAGCAGTAGTATACTAGGCTCTCCCCCCTCTGTCAACACAAAAAACCTGAGTATCTGATCAAGTCATTATGCCTCAAAGAGAGCAGTCACAAATTCATCAGGCTCAAAATCCCGCAAATCATCATATGCCTCCCCAATGCAAATCAGTTTCACCGGTATGCCCAGCTCAGCAGCAATGGCTACGATAATACCGCCTTTAGCGGTTCCATCCAGTTTGGTCAAAACCAAGCCACTGACATCTACTGCCTCACTAAAAAGCTTAGCTTGGGAAAGGGCATTTTGGCCAGCGGTAGCATCTACCACCAATAGGACCTCCGCCGATTGACCATCTAGTTCTCGCTCTATCACCCGACCGATCTTGCCCAATTCCCGCATGAGATTGGCTTTCGTCTGGAGCCGCCCCGCAGTATCGATCATCACTACATCACACTGACGGGCACGGCCGGCTTGGATGGTGTCAAAGGCAACAGCCGCTGGATCCGCACCGGGTTGATGTTTAACCAAATCAACCCCGACCCGGTCTGCCCAAATCTCCAATTGCTCAGTGGCGGCTGCTCTAAAGGTATCAGCGGCTCCCAAGAGGACTTCTAACCCTTGAGATTTGAAGCGATATGCTAGTTTACCGATGGTAGTCGTCTTGCCAGCACCATTGACCCCCACCACCATAATCACCGCCGGGGACGTATCAGCAAGTGTCAAAGTGCCGGTATGGGCCGAGAGAATGTCCAAAATCGTCTGCTGCAAGATCGGCCTTAGTGTGGTAGGATCGGTTACTCTCTCAGTTTCTACCTTTGCCCGCACCTGATCAACCAGCCGCAGCGTGGTCTCCACCCCTACATCCGCTTGGATCAGCACCTCTTCCAATTCCTCAAATAGGTCTTCATCTATCCTCTTGTGACTGGACAGCAGATGGTCTATGCGGGCCATAAAAGATGACCGCGTTCTAGTTAGGCCATCCTTAAGGCGGTTGAATAAACCTTGGCCTTGCTCTTCCTGCTGCATTGTCTTCTCTTCGCTGTTGAGGTCCAGTTCATCTTTGCTGTTTGCATCATCTTTTGCTGCAGACTCTACCTCAACGGGGTGGTTCTTGGTTTTCTCTGTCTTTCCCTTGCGCCGTAGCCAATTGGAAAATCCCACGTCACCTCTCCTTTCTCATCAGGGCTGTCAAACCTCTGATGGTGTATCCTCAAAACCGGCCGCCGCTTCATCAAGTCGAACCGAGACTGCTTGGGAAATGTTGGAGCGGTCCATGGTAACCCCATATAGCGTATCGGCCACCTCCATGGTGATGGGCCGGTGAGTAATGACAATAAATTGTGTGTCCTGGCCAAAGTCCTGCAAGAGTTTAGTAAACCGCTCTAGATTGCTTTCATCTAGAGATGCATCAATCTCATCGAGTACACAGAAGGGGCTTGGCTTTACCTTCAATAGAGCAAAAAGTAAACTGATGGCGGTCAAGGCTCGTTCACCTCCGGACAAAAGGTTGATATTTTGAGCCTTTTTCCCCGGAGGTTTTACCGAGATCTCCAGCCCCGCCTCCTCCAGCTGCTCAGCCGCAAGCAAGACGAGTCTTGCAGATCCACCACCGAAGAGTTTAGCAAATACATCTTGAAACTCCTTCTGTACCGCGGTTATGGTCTCTCGAAACCGGGCCCTGCTGACACTGTCCATCTCTTCAATGACCTCGGTTAGCTGCTCCCCTGCTTCCACCAGATCCTGCTGTTGTCGTTGGAGATAATCATAGCGTTCCTTCACCACTTCATATTGAGTGACGGCTTCAGTGTTAACCGGCCCTAATGCCTGAAGCTGATCTCTGAGAGTCCGGAGCCGGGCACGCATCTCCTCGATGTTTCCGGCCGGTAAGGGCAGATCCGCAACCCGATCCGGCTCTAGGCCAAAGTCTTGCATGATCTCGATCAGGCGAGTCTGTTTCAGTGCTACTCTATTGTGTTCTCCTCGGACGTGGGCCAATTCTTGCTGCAGCTCTGCTGTCTTCTGCTGCCTGGCCTTGTAGGCTTTCTCTGCAATCAGCAATTGCTGTTGCTTCTCTTTGCGTTGCCTTCCATAGGTCAAAAACTTTTCCTCAATTTCGCCGAGACTTATTTCTGTTTTGTGGACTTCTTGAGCTAGCCGCTCTGCCTCCTGCCGTAATTGGTTCTTTTCCAGCCCCACTGCCTCTTGGGCTTCTTTGATCCTGGTCACAGCCTGCCTCAGCTGATCTAGTCTTTCACGATACCTAGCCACTTCTCTCTCATCAGCCTGGATCTGACTTTTCAGTGTTGCTACATCCACTTGGGAGGCTGTATAGCTCTGCGAAGTACTCGCTTGATCTTCGTCCAAGACAGCCAGAGCGGCCTGCATTGCTAAGAGCTTTTCTTGCCATATGGCCGCTTCCTCTTCTAGCTTTTCCAAGCGCTCCAGCTGCCGCCGCTTTTCCTCGGCTTGTGATGATAGCCTTTGCTCTAATGCTTCTATCTCAGCTCTTACTTGAGTTCCCTCTCGCTCCCAACGCGCCTCTTCATTCTCCTCTAGGGCAACCTCTTTCTCTAGCTCCTTGAGCTGTAACTCGATTTGATGTAGTTTCTGGGCCAACGCCTTGGCCTGTGAGTCAGTATTTTGCAGCTCCCTTGCTAAGTTCGCTGCCACCTTGCGCTCTTTGTTCAGGTTGGTCTTACTGACCTGGATAGCCTTAGCTAAACGTGCTACCTGCTGGTGCCGCTGCAAGAGACCACTTCTGTCGTTTTGTGGCAGGCTGCCACCTGTAATCGCTCCTCCAGGAGAAACGGTATCACCTTCGAGGGTGACAATACGGCTGTACCCGCGCAACTTACGGCTCAGGAGCACGGCTGTATCCAGATCCTTGGTTACGATTACTCTACCAAGAAGATATTCGGCGATGCCCCGATACTTCGGTTCATACTCGATGAGCTCAGAGGCGATACCTAGTACACCCTCTTGTTCCAGCCCAACTCGCTCCCGTGATGGAAACAACTTAGTACGCAACCCATCTAGAGGCAAAAACGTGGCCCTACCAGCTTGTTTCTCTTTTAGATAGCTGACTGCCTGGCGAGCGCCAGCATCAGTCTCAGTCACGATATTCTGGAGGCTGCTGCCTAAGGCTATCTCTACGGCAATTTCCAGCTCTCTCGGTACCCGAATCAATTCTGCTACTACCCCACAGATACCAGATAGCTGCTCTCGGGCCTGCAATACCGCCCTCACACCACCATAATAGCCTATATAGTCTTTCTCCATCTCTGAAAGAGCCTTGAATCGCGAATTCTGTATTTGCAGCTTCCCCTCCCAGGACCGTACTATCTCTTCTTGCCTTATCCAATGTGACTGCAACTCTCCCTGCAATTGCTCATATTCATCTAGTGAACCACGCCCTGCCTTCAGCTCCTGCGCAATCCCTAGCAGAGCTTCTTGCCGCTCCAGGAGGTTAGCACTGATAGCTTCTTGTTGCCGTGCAATTTCTTCTAACCGATGAGCCAGCACAGTGTTCTGCTCTTGCCAGAGGGCCTGACGACTATGCCCGGCTTCTAAGTCGGCCTGTGTCTCTGACATCATCTGGCGAAGACTATTCTGAACAGCTCCGATCCTTTCCATCTCAGTCAACAATGCTGCTCGTTGTGCCTGCCGCTCATTCTGGGTCTGTACCAACCCTTCTATCGTGGCAAGCTCTGCCGCCAGGCGTCGGCGCCTAGAGCGCAGCCGCCAAAGGTATGCAGCCAAGTCACTGCGCAGCTGACAACGTTTCTCAGTATGCTCACGCAATTCATCCGCCAGCCTGTTACTATCACCTACAGTGTGTTTGAGCCGTTCCAGAGCCAGGCCGTGTTGCCGCTGAGTCTCACCCATGGCCTGGATGGACAAAGTGCGCAACTCTTGTAGGCTCTCTCGCTGATGCTCAAGCTCCTCGATTTCCTGGCGCAGGGCACCTATCGCATTCTCCTCGAGTTGCCGCTCCTCTTCCAGAACCGCCATTGAGACCAGCAAATCAGATTCCTGGTCCGAAACCCGCTGACCAGCTTGACTTAGTTTGACCCATTCATGCGCACACATAGCTTGTCCTTTTGCTTGGTATTCTTGGGAAAGGGTTGCATATGTCTTGGCTTTGACAGCAGCTGTTCTGAGAGGTTCTAGCTGTCTAGCCAACTCACTAATAATATCATCCAGGCGAACCAGTTTTGCCTTGGTATCGACAAGCTTCCTAGTAGCTTCCGTCTTGCGAGTGCGATACTTGCCAATTCCAGCCGCCTCTTCGATGATCAAACGTCGCTCCTCGGGCCTTGCTAAGAGGATCGCGTCAATTTGCCCTTGGCTGATCAGCCAATACCCCTCGCGACCCAGGCCTGTATCCAGAAAAAGGTCTCGGATGTCCCGCAGCCGACAGGGAGCCTTATTGATCATGTACTGACTTTCGCCTGATCGATATACCCTGCGGGTTATCATTACTTCATTGAAGTCCAAGCTGAGATTGCCTTCACAATCTCCCAAAGTAAGCGAAACCGAAGCCATCCCTAGGGGGCCCTTGCCATCACTGCCCGCGAAAATGACGTCTTGCATGGTGTCACCCCGCAAAGAGCGAGCACTTTGCTCACCTAAGACCCACCGGATCCCATCAGCGATATTGCTTTTCCCAGAGCCATTCGGTCCCACGATGGCAGTAATCCCTTTCCCAAACTCCAATCTGGTCCTTTTCCCGAAGGATTTGAACCCGTGGATTTCCAATTGTTTGAGAAACATGCGACCCCCTCCCTTCTCCGCTTGATCGCCTCTATTCACCTATTCGGTTTCTTTCAGCAAAAAGCCCGGCTGGGATGCCGGACCCTTTTGTTATTCGCTAAATAGCCTGTCTATCCCTTTTCCCCGTTTCATTTTCCCACCACTATTCTGCCCGCAGGTGCAAGGAAGGAATCTTAAGGTACAAATCTTCGCGACGGCGACCTCTAACGGGCACTCTCGGGTTGAGCAGTGATCCATGTTCTGTGAGAATCCGCCGCAGCTTCAACCTTACGCGCGTGCGAGCATTATCCACCGCCTTGCTGTTGACACCAATAGCAGATTCAATCTCCGTACTCGAATAACCCCGCAAGAATAGTGTGATCACCGTGTATTCCAGAATCGAGAGATGGTTTTCCAGAACGGCATCTAGCATCTGATTAACCATTCTTTCCTCAACCGCGTCTTCAGGATTAGCCAATGGATGGCCACACGCCATAAAGTCCATAACTGTACGGGTCTCTTCCTGATTGACAAATGCATGGATTGATATGGCATCATTTAGCGCCTTATGCTTATTGCCATTAACTTGCTTGATTACATTATAGATTTTCCGAATGATACATAGATAGGCAAACGATGAAAATTTCACGCGTTTCTCTGGATTATACTCGTCTATGGCGCTCAATAGGCCAATCAGGCCCTCCTGCATCAGATCTTCAAACTCGAGGAAACTGGCGTAATGGTTACGTACAATATGTTTGACCATGGGGACATATTTTTGTACAAGCTTCTCCCGTGCTTCTGCATTACCTTCCCTAACTAGTTGGAGCAGCTCCAAATCCAGCTCTTGATTCCTTCCAGCCAAAGGCAGCCCCTCCTTGTCCAGCGATAGATCCCTTTCATATATATTGCTTGTCTATCGAGAATAGAACTGGGTAATATGAAAGCTCCCGTGGGAACAGGAGCTGAAGATGTATCATCATGCTGCCCATTATTACTTCTTGGCTAGACGTTGTAGAGCATTACGGGCAGCAGCCTGCTCCGCATCCTTCTTGGTCTTGCCCCGCCCTTTGCCTACAATTTCCTCCTGCCACTTCACTGCCACATGAAAAGTCTTGTCATGATCTGGCCCTTGTTCGTCATAGACAACGTAGTTAGGAGTCTCCAAACCATACTGCTGGACTTTCTCCTGCAAGGCACTTTTAGGATCAACAAAATCCTTGCTCAGCCATATGTCTTGAACATCATCTCCGAGGATAGTCAATATGAAAGTCCGACAGGCATCATAATCCAATTCTAGATACATAGCACCGATCACAGCTTCTAGACTATCACTTAATAGTGAATCAAGATTCCGCCCCCCTGCCTGAGCCTCCCCATGACCTAAAAGCAAGTAATCGCCTAGATGCAGTCTGCGAGCTTTCTCCGCCAAAGTATGCTCACATACAACTACTGACCGCACGCGGGCCAGTTCTCCCTCTGGGGCCTTGGGAAAACACCGATAGGTGTGCTCACTGATCACAAGCTCCAGAACGGCATCGCCGAGGAACTCCAAACGCTCATTATCAAATCCGGCAAAACCTTGCTCGTGAGCAAAGGATCTGTGAATCAGCGCTTGATGCAATAGCTCATAAGATGGAAATGCAACACCTAGGTGGGCCTGGAGGTGCTGCAAAGCTGCAATCCGTTCCTGAGTCAGTGTATTTTCCATGGCCCACCTCACTACAAGTTCGTTAGTTTCTGAACTACCAGGACAGCATTATGCCCACCAAAACCAAAGGAATTGCTCATAGCTACTTTGACGTCAGCCTCTCGGGCCTTATTGGGCACATAATCTAGATCACAGCGGGGATCCGGTTCTTCATAATTGATCGTAGGTGGAATCAGGCTATGTTCCATTGCCAGAAGACAAGCAATCAGCTCCACTCCCCCCGCCGCACCCAAGAGATGACCGGTCATCGACTTCGTAGAACTGATCGATACTTGGTCAGCCTGCTTGCCGAATACCCGTTTAATAGCTACGGTCTCAAAATAGTCATTATACTGCGTTGAAGTTCCATGGGCGTTGATATAATCAACTTCGTCAGGTCTGAGCCCGGCATCCTGCAGGGCCGCCAACATAGCCCGGGCAGCTCCATCGCCTTCTGGAGCCGGTGTCGTAATATGATATGCGTCACCGGTTGCTCCATATCCTACCAATTCGCCATAGATCCTGGCACCCCGTGACCGGGCATGTTCTAACTCCTCCAAGATCAATATGCCGCTGCCCTCACCCATTACAAAACCATCCCTACCAGCATCAAATGGTCGGCAAGCTCTTTGGGGCGCATCATTGCGGGTTGAAAGAGTTTTGGCTGAGCAAAACCCACCCATGGCCAACTGACTGAGAGGTGCTTCAGCCCCGCCGCTAATCATGATATCAGCTTCTCCCCGCTGAATTACGCGAAAAGCATCACCTACCGAATGGGTACCAGAGCAACATGCTGTTACAGTACATGCATTATGCCCCTTGGCCCCAAACTGGATAGAAACCTGTCCCGCCGCCATATCGGCTATCATCATAGGGACAAAGAAAGGACTAATCCGCCCCACGCCCTTCGTAACCAATGTGACAGCTTGCTCTTCCAGTGTCTCTATGCCTCCCACACCTGAACCAATCAATACTCCTGCCCGTTCCCCCAGGGGAACCTGTTCACTTAACCCTGCATCAGCTAGGGCAAGGGCGGTAGCAGCTACAGCAAACTGGGAAAAGCGGTCCATGCGGCGGGCGTCTTTTCTGTCCATGAACTCCAACGGATCAAAATCCGGTACCTCCCCGGCAATCTGAGCAGTAAGTTCGCTGGGATCAAACCGAGTGATACGCCTGACACCGGAACGGCCATTGGCCAGACCTTGCCAGAATACATCTTTGCCAATGCCTAGGGGTGTAACAGCCCCTATTCCGGTCACAACTACTCGCCTCATTTACGTCTCACCTCAATTGGGCCGCCCCCAGAGGGGATGAGTCCCGCGCACGGGACTCAAATCCACAGCCTATTCAGTCTTCGCCTTGATATACTTGACTGCATCTCCCACGGTGCCGATTTTCTCAGCATCCTCGTCAGGGATTTCCAGTTCAAATTCCTCTTCAAAAGCCATCACTAGCTCCACAATATCTAGTGAGTCAGCACCCAGATCGTCAACAAAGGATGCTTCGTTAGTTACTTCCTCTGCATCCACTCCGAGTTGGTCAACAACTATTTCTTTGACGCGTTCTAAAACATCCATCCTGCCCAGTCACCTCCTTATGCTTCCTTAAGGTTGCCAAAGCACTGGCTCCAGGACTGATCTGCCACCTTGGCGGATACAGCATAAATCTAAGAATCAGTCCATAACCAATCCACCATCGACGTTAATCGTCTGGCCAGTGATGTAGCGCGCATCGTCACTGGCGAGAAATTCCGCCAATGCCGCCACATCACTTGGGAGCCCGACATCGCCTAAAGGCACCTGAACCAACAGAGCTTTTCTCTGTTCGTCAGTCAGAGCATCAGTCATCTCTGAAGCAATAAACCCAGGAGCAATGCAGTTCACGGTAATCCCACGGCTAGCTACCTCTCGAGCTAGGCTCTTGCTGAAACCAATCAACCCAGCTTTCGATGCAGCATAGTTGCTTTGTCCCGGATTCCCCATCAGGCCTACAACAGATGCAATGCTAATAACTCGGCCTTGACGCTGCTTTAACATCGGATGCAGTGCTGCCCGAGTAAACAAGAAAACCCCTTTTAGGTTGACATCCAAGACGGCATCCCATTCGGATTCCTTCATGCGCAAAAGGAGTCCATCTCTCGTTATGCCAGCATTGTTGACCAGGATATCGATTCTACCCCATTTTGCCATAATTGATTCTACGGCTTCCTTTACCTGGGATTCCTGGGTGATATCAACCTTTAGGGCCACAGCAGCTCTGCCAAGCTCCTCTATAAGGGCGACCGTTTCCTCACCATGTTGGACGTCACAAATAGCGATCTCGGCACCTGCCTGAGCCAGGCGCAGGGCAATAGCTTGACCGATGCCCTGAGCACCACCGGTGATTACGGCCACCTTCTTTGCTAGTCTCATATTACTATATCCCCTTTCGCCATTTCAAGTACTTTTTCCAGCCCTTCCATCTCCTGAAAACCCACTACATCAACTGCGCGGGAGATGCGTCTAATTAGGCCGGCAAGTACTCTCCCAGGTCCGACTTCCACAAACTTCCGTACGCCATCGGCTAGCAACCGCTCAATTGTCTCCTCCCAGCGCACTGGGCTGTATAACTGCTGAACCAATACCTTCCGAATAGCAGCAGCATCTCCAGCATAGTCCGCAGTCACATTGGCAACTAGGCGCACTTGTGGATCTACCAGGTTCGCCTCAGCCAAATACTTGGCAAAATCATCAGCCGCTGGCCGCATCAGTGAAGAGTGAAAGGGGCCGCTGACTTCTAGTTCCAATACACGTCTTGCCCCTCGCTTTTTCCCCAAGGCCATAGCCCTTTGCACTGCAGTTCGGTCACCTGAAATGACTACCTGTCCTGGACAATTGAGATTTGCGGGCTCGACGACTTCTCCTTGGGCCGCCTCTTGGCAAATCGACGCTACTTGACTCCAATCAAGGCCTAAGAGTACTGC
>JAAZMR010000053.1 GCA_012798695.1 Bacillota bacterium
AACGCACAAAGGGCAACGTAGCGTCATTGGCTACGGCGTCGGGACGGATCATTACAGGGAGTTCCTCGCCGAGATAGGTCAGGCTGTTGAAGATGCCGTTGGAGATGGGGAGGAAGTCTCACTCAAGATTGAGGTTCACTCCTCCACCAACAGGGCAGTGACCACAGTAGACATCGATGGCACGGTAAGTGTGGGCGTAGAGAACAAGCGCTATCTGTACATCGATGCGGATGGCAACGTAGACACCCAAGAGCAGGCTGACGGGACCGTCACTAGCGAGGGTATTTCCATCAGCCGGACGGAGGAAGACCTCAGGTCGTCTATTCTGGAGCGCCTGCGTGAGCTGGAGAACATGGAGGATTCCCTGGGCAACTACGAGACGGAGCAGTTTGAGCAGGAGAAAAATGAGCTGCTGGCTGAGAAGGCTGACAAGAGGGCTAAAATCAGTCGTATGGAGACAGAACGCGCCGGACTCGATCCTCGTAAGGATGCGGATCAGATTGCCGTCATCACCGGGCTCATTGGGGTCTTGGAGGGCAGAATCAATGAGATCGACATCAGGCTAGATGAGCTCACTATCCTCACCGGAGAGGGGACGGAGCAGCTAACCTTGCGCTACGGTGCGGAAATAGCCGAGCTGCAGTTTCAGCTCAGTCAGTTGGGCGATAGATCTAACGTCACTGTCCTCAACGTGAATGAAGCGATCACCGCCCGCTCCGGTAACATCTACGTGACTGCCGATAGCCTCGTCGGCACCGGTGAGCTGTTGGCACCGGGCGATGCGACAATAAAGATCGACAACAAAAGCCCCTACTTCCTGCGGACCAACAAAATGACCATTCCCGATCAGGCCGGTGGCAAGATATTCTTCAACAAGGTCAGCGTGACCAGCAATGAGGAGATCAACAGGCGCAATTTCAGCGCTGGCGCGGGCTTTGCCGCCATGCTCACTACCGACAACACCACCCCGCAGATATCTGTCACGAACTCCTATGTACCGGCTGGCAGTGAGTGGGGCCCGGATATTTTCGTCGACGGCGACA
This sequence comes from Bacillota bacterium, assembly GCA_012798695.1. Lineage (GTDB taxonomy): Bacteria > Bacillota > Limnochordia > DTU087 > DTU087 > JAAZMR01. Next base: position 1,044 of record JAAZMR010000053.1, read on the forward strand.
TTCGCAATCTCCATGGTAGCGTAGCCATCACCAGCCTCAGAGGTAGTGTGCAGATTAAGGATGGGGTCAACCTCGTGGCTGACACCTTGAATATCAATGCCGGTCGTAACCTGGTCATCGGGTATTCTCAGGGGTTTACCAGCATAGCCGGGGACATTGAGGCCCGCTGGCGTGAGCATCTGGAGTGGGTGGAAGGGCAAGGCTGGATTGCCTATGATCCGGGTCCGCTGAAAAAACCCGGAGACTTCATAGATATCCCTGCAGGCGACAAACCGTCCATTCTAATGGCTAACAACATCTTTATCGCTGCTGAGTACCTGAATATCAACGGCGTGATTCAAAGTGGAATTCCCCAGTATAACCTGGTGATTGAGAAGTCTTTGGAAAGTGAACTCATCGCCTACAAGCAACGATACGATCAGGCCAAAGCGGCCGGACGACCCATCGACCGCATCTACACGGGATTGAGCATCAATCCGAATCCAGACGAAAACGGCCATATCGACATCACCAAGGTGATTGTCAGGTATGATGCTGAAGACAACTGTCTGGAGCTAGAGCCCATTCGCATCATGGGTGGGTATTTGGAGCTGTATGGGCACATCATGAATACGAGTGCCGGCAAACTCCAGGTGATGGACGGCCACGGGGTCATCGACATCACGAACAACACCTCCTACACGCTAAGACTGGGCGATATGAATACAGGGAACATCGAAGGCACAATCAAAATCACGGATACCGCCAAGAAGACGGCCAACGGTGCCCCGCTCGTCACGCTTATTAAGCGGGTGGGCCAAGACGTAAAGACTTACAACAACTACTACACCGGTGTTCTCGATCTGGAGAACCCGATAAGTACCGCCTTCGGGCGGTCAACCGCCTATAACCCGTTGCCGC
>JAAZMR010000011.1 GCA_012798695.1 Bacillota bacterium
GCGTTAATTGTTCGGGGTGGTTGGGATGGTCATCAACCGATTGAGGTTTCGGAGCTTTTCAAGGAAATACTGGTTGAGGAAGGTTTTGAGGTAGAGGTTTCTGAGACATTGGATGCATTCCTGGATGGAGACAAACTAAAGGCCCTCCATCTCATTGTGCCGGTGTGGACAATGGGTAAAATCACTAGAGAGCAGGTACTGCCGGTACTAGAGGCTGTAGCAGAGGGAGTCGGTCTGGCGGGCTGTCATGGTGGTATGTGTGATGCCTTTAGAGAAAGTGTACATTGGCAGTTCATGACCGGTGGACAGTGGGTAGCTCATCCCGGCGGGGATGGCATTGAATATACCGTGAATATCAAGCGGGGTTCCAGCCCTATTGTCGAGGGAATCGAAGATTTCAAAGTCAAGAGTGAGCAGTATTATGTGCATATTGATCCAGCTATTGAGGTGCTGGCCACGACTCGCTATCCGGTTGTAGAAGGTCCTCATTCGGCTAATGGTGAAGTTGATGTCCCTGTTATCTGGACTAAGCGCTGGGGTAAAGGGCGAGTATTCTATAACTCACTAGGACACCATGCTGATGTATTAGAGCCTGAACATTGCCGAACGATCATGCGCCGGGGCTTTTTGTGGGCAGCCGAGGGCAAAGAAATCGCCAAAGATAGCAAGGTGAAGAGTTACGTCGAAGCTGTTAGGACGATGTTCTAGAAGAAAGGAAAAGGCATTATGAAGAGGGTGAAAGTAGGTATTGTCGGTTGCGGCAATATCAGTGGTATTTATCTGAAGAACTGTACTCAGACATTTGAGATTCTAGAGGTTGCAGCTTGTGCTGACTTGATTCCTGAGAGAGCAGAGGCTAAAGCCGAGGAATTCAATATTCCCAAAGCATGTTCTGTAGAAGAGCTCCTTGCCGACCCCGAGATTCAGATTGTATTGAATCTCACAATTCCCAAGGCTCATGCCGAGGTCTGCATTGCAGCACTGGAAGCCGGCAAGAATGTGTATGTGGAAAAACCCTTGGCAGTTACCCGTGAGGATGGCAAGAAAATCCTGGAGCTTGCCAAAGCTAAAGACCTTCTGGTCGGCAACGCTCCCGATACGTTCCTTGGAGCTGGCTTGCAGACGTGTCGCAAACTGATTGATGATGGGTGGATCGGCGAACCGGTAGCAGCTACTGCATTCATGACCAACCATGGCCATGAGAGCTGGCACCCGGATCCCGAGTTTTACTACGAAGTCGGTGGAGGACCCATGTTTGACATGGGGCCATATTATCTGACAGCCCTGGTATCGCTCGTCGGACCCATCAAGCGGGTTACCGGTTCTGCTAGGATTTCATTCCCGGAGAGAGTCATTACCAGTCAGCCCAAGTACGGCAAGAGGGTCAAAGTAGAGACTCCCACTCATATCGCTGGTGTGTTCGATTTCGAGAATGGTGCGGTAGGGACGATCATTACCAGTTTCGATATATGGAGTGCCCAGCTGCCTTGGATCGAGATCTATGGCAGCGAAGGGAGCCTGAGAGTCCCGGATCCAAATACCTTTGGCGGCCCCGTATTTGTGCGTAGGCGGGATGCCAAAGCATGGACTGAGATCCCGCTCACCCATGGCTATGCGGAAAACAGCAGAGGTATTGGTGTAGCTGATATGGCTTATGCATTATCTTCCGGAAGGGCGCATAGGGCCAACGGAGAGATGGCATATCATGTACTGGATGTCATGCATGGTTTCCTGGAGGCTTCAGAGGATGAAGCCCATTATGATGTGGCCAGTTCATGTACTCGCCCAGCAGCACTACCCCTTGATCTTCCCCATGGGCAGCTAGATAAATAGGTTTTTCGCCTTGTCCGGAAAAACCCTAAATAAAGAGCCAGTGGGCAGCAACTGTTGCCCAACTGGCTCTTTTTGACTCCATAATCATTCAGATGCAATGATGGCGTGGTGCAGCGGCCCTGGTGTGACCAGTTGCACGCTAACCCTCATCCACCACGTCCCGTACGACCTTTACCCATTCCCTCACGACATCCGGATTGTTTTGGACCGTCTCCACATCCTTAAGGGTTATGTCCACATGATTCTCATGCTCTCTAAATATCTGCATCGCTTCCCGCACCATTTGCCGAACCCTATCAGGGCAAAAACCAGTAGAGACCATCTCCGCCGGGCTAGGCCTCCAGGAGAGCACGTAGTCTTCCTGAATCTGTTCAGCACATTGGCGGATATCGGCCCAAGGGGCCACAGCGATGCGTCGTAAGTTGGGAATTCTGCGTAGGTAATCTATTTTCTTGGTCAGGTCTTCACAACACCCATAGGCTACCAACCCGAATTTCTCTAATATGGGGATCTGATACTGGAGCAAGAACTCATCAAACATTTGAGGCGATACCTGAGCGAATTCCTGCGAAGCCATAAAGTACCAGAGTTGCCGTCGCCCAACGCTTTGGCTATTCGCAACAGGATCAGCCAATTCCTGAGCATAGGGCATCGCCTGGTTCTGATGATTACACAAGCGCCAATCTCCCGCTTCCTCTGCTAGCTCATGGACAGTCAGAATACTGTCCCGCATGAAAGCAGCGAGTTGGTGCAACCATTCAGGGTGATCAAACAGGTCCCACATGATCTGCTCTAGACCTCTGAGATATGCGAGATCAGTGGAAATATCCCCCATCCACATGAAATACAAAGGGCCACGGTCCACATTTACCTCGAGAATATCGCCGATGGCGTCCTGCAACTTGCCTACCTTTTCCACCGTCGCCTCTTCGTCGATGACATGCCGGGGTCGAACTAGCTTATTGATGTCACTAGGTGCCTTCAGGGGCGGATCGAATTTCCATGAACCCCTTTGCTCAGTACTGGGGATAGTCTTAATCTCGGGCCCCCAACGATAATTCAATCCTTGAGCTGGATATCTGTAAACAGCCTTTACAGTCACCCAAGGTTCGACAATATAGTCATCACCCAACGTGTCCCGATATATCATCTCTCGTAAATATCTTTCATAGGGCCGATAAAAGCCATCTTCACACTCCAGCAAGCTATCGGGGAATATCTCATGCCATGCGAAAGCACGCACATAGATCAGTGGCCGTGTCCTCACCAGACTATTGTGTTTGCGCCACAAGTCGCGACGTTTCTCCTGTATGCTCTGTTCACTAATCTCAGCTACCTTCTTGGCTAGCTCTCGCAAAATTGCAGTATCTTTTCTGTCTGCCATTCCGTAATCTCCTCCTGAATCCTCAGAAGTAGTATGCCGGGGAGTTCTAATATGCCTTTGACCTATGTCGTCTCCTACCGTTCGCTCTAGGGTACCCACCTACCATGTCCAGACGCATCAAGATACTAGTAATCACATAATCTCAAGTACTCATCGATCATTGCCATAAAATTATCGTACTTTGTTCCCACCGCAATAGTATGAGACGTTCCGAAGATGTAGTTACCCCCAGACTTTAGTATGTCCATCGCTTTCCTGACGTCACGCTTTACGTCTTCTGGCTCACCACTGACCAGGTTTTCGACATTCACCCCTCCCCAGAGGACCAGTTTATCCCCGTAATTCCTTTTCACCCACTCCAGATCCATACCAGCTGTCGCCTGGATCGATTGATAGCTATCATAGCCCGCCTCGACGAACATATCCATAAGCTCTCTGTTATTGCCACAGGCATGTTTTACAATTGTCATACCAAATCCTTTTACATGCTCAACCCGGCTCTTTATGGCAGGCAAGCAAATATCCCTGAACATGCGCGGTGAGATAAATGGCCCCTTGGTGGCAGCGAAATCGATTCCCCACATGATTCCATCCTGACCTTCCCGGATATAGTACTTATCGAGCTTATTTGCTCTCACAAGGGCATGTTGAGTTGCTTGCTTAACGACCTCGGGGTTGAGAGCATATTCCGCTAGTCCCCGCTGCATGCCCCCTAACTGGATCAAACTCACTTCCCCGCCATCCGGGCCGAGGATGAACTTCTCATTACGAAATGCTTCGATAGCCGCATCAACAACCTCAAACTGTGAAGGTTCCGGAATGCCTGGTTCCTCATCCAGGTCAAAATCCTCGACTCTAAACTCTCTAGTCCACTCTTCGGGATCATATACGAGAGTTATATCCCCAGTCACTGGCGAAAACTTATATATGCGGCCATCTTTCATCTCCCACGTATTCTCGTCGATCCTCTTCGGTCGCTCGGGCTGATAGTCTTTCGGTGGAGCCACACCACTGCACATGGCACTGAGATTGATAATGTCAAAGAAATCCAGTTTCCGATAAAGCTCAATTATGTCTTCCCTCCAGCTCTGGACAACCTCGTCTCGTCTGCCCTCCCAAAAAGCTATTTGGCACTTAGCTTTTGCTCTCAAATAGGTCTCCCGCCCAAGGATTTTTTCAACTATATCGTAATCTATGGTAAATTCTCCCCAGGGAACCTTATCGGGCAACTTATGCTCAAATACCCTCATTACCCGTTCCTTGCTCCGCATACTATCCCTCCGTTGTAGCAGGGTTCCATTATTCGAAGTTGCTATATACAGTTGATAAGGGCCCGACGTGCCCGGACCCTTATCGCCACAAGCCTGAGATGGTTGCCGGGTACTAAGTCACCAGCACCCCATGAAGTCAGATTCTGAGCAGGTACTTCCTCTATGCTAACGTTTGAAGAAAAACTGCTCGGGATTCAGGTTCTTCGGAGAATGAGCTATCCAGCTAAACAGACCTGTTTCTGGGATATTCCTGAAATCCTCCTTAACAATCCCAATTAGTGGAGGAGAAGTGAGAGTACCTATTACCCATAGATTCTTTGCGTTGAGTTTCAGCATCTCCTGGAAAAGTTCCTTCTGCCTCTCATCATCTGATGTCTTCTTGATTTCTTCGTAGATCTCGATGGTTTTGAGCAAGTCGCCGGTCGGTTTCTCGCCCACCTTGCCTCCAGAATTGAACCACTGAGCATACCCGATAGCATGGATCGACTCATTGCTCCAGGGCATATACCACCGAGGATCCAGGAGAGGCTGCATCCCCACAGACCCTGTCCAGATACCTACATCGTGCTCCAGAGCCTCTTTCCGAGTATAGAAAAGCGATCGTTCCTCAGATTTCACCGCTGTGCGGATGCCAATCGCCCTCCAATAATGATCGGCGATCATCTGGCATGCATCCACCCAGGGCCCGAATGCTGGTGTCATCTCTATAGTGATGTTCAGCGGTTTCCCATCAGGGCGAAGTCTGAAGTTGTCTCTGTCTCGCTCGGTCAAACCCATCTCATCCAGAAGCTGGTTGGCGGTTTTCGGATCATATTCGACATAGGCTTTTGCCAATTCTTCTGAGTAATAATCAGACTCGGGGAGGGGTACCACTTGGGATGACTCACCGCACATGCCCAAGTAACAGAACTCGTTGATCTCTTCCCGGTTGATGGCAAGAGATAGAGCTTTTCTAAATCTGTCATCGTGGAAGAGCTCTTTCATTATCGGATCCTTATGGTTAAGATTCAATCCTATCGCCATGTTGGTTTCAAAATCATCCTTGTACATCAATACCCGGTAATTACCCTTCTCCCGGTTTTCCATGAACAAGGAGTAATTCTCGTAAAGTATGTGCCTAAACTGCATGTCGATTTCCCCGGCAACAGCTTTTAGATTCAGTACTTCCATATTCTCAACCATATCATGAGCGATTCTATCGACATATGGAAGCTGATTGCCCTCAGTATCTACTTTCCAATAGTATGGGTTTCGTTCCAGAACCATACGAGGTGAGGTACTCGGCACCGTGCACTTCCAGGCTGAGATTACTGGCAGATCTACATTCTTGAAGCGATCGTGCCTATCTTGGAAAAGCTGGTACCAAAAGTGGAATCCCTTTTCTTCAGCCAGCTTACTGAGTTCCTCTTCGCCAACGTAGCTTGCGTGAAATTGCTTCAAATAATGCTTCGGGTAATAGCATGATCCATGTCCTGGAGGGCCGGCCAGGTATTTGAGGAAAATTCCATAAGGAGCATCAAATACGAATCTAATCGTATAAGTGTCAACCTTCTCTACCTTGCCCAACTTCCCTCCAATGGTAAGCCAGGCCGGTTTTACCGGCGTGAGTTCATCGTTGAGAATAATGTCTTCATACCAAAAGACAATGTCGTCAGCGGTATATGGTTGCCCATCCGACCATTTCATTCCCGGACGGAGATGGAAAGTGAAGATTCTATTGTCTGGACTGACATCCCAGGACTTGGCGATATTAGGCACGAGATCCTTGCAGTCCATACTCCAAAAAATAAGCCTTTCCGTTGTTATCCTATCCGGACCAGCAGAATCTGACGGCCCTAGCCAAATCCTTCTCCAGGTGCCTCCGAATTGACCAATTTCTTCCACCGGCTCAACCACCAAGGGCTCGTGTGGTAACCGCTCTTCCACTGGAAGCAGCTGGCCCTGTTTTACCAATTCAGATAGCATAGGTGCATCATTGTAAGCAAATACCATTCCCGCCAGTATCAGGATAGACAAAATGACCCCTGACATCACCATAAGCAGTGCTAGCTTCTTACGCAAACTTCGTACACCCCTTTCCTTTCGTTGCTCCCCACGATACACGTGATAGATACTAGGCTGTTCGCTTCATAGATCCTTGTTTACACGACCTTCAGATAACTTTCCCCCTCAGTTTTTCTGGGCTTCTTACTTCACAGACCATGAATACCTTATCTAAGCTCTAATGGTAGATGGTCACAACATTCACACGCCGATTCACTAGACATCAAAGGAACGCAGGTATGCTTCCCAATCAAAGGCCTTATCGGGAGCATTCTGCCGTTCATCAGTCCGCAGCTCTTCTAATAGTTGATCGAATTCACCCTCACAGACCGGTACCTCTACTGCCCTTCCTTTTAACCCGGATAGCAAGATAGCATTAGCGAGCTGCACAGACTTGACTCCGTCTGGCCCTGGGGACATCAATTTTTCCTTGCCCAATACGGCATTGATCACGTTCTGCGTAATAAATTTGTGTCCATGGGCTTTGGTCTCCACCGGCACCTCGATTACCCTAGGCCTCTTAGAATAAAATGCTTTTTCACTATGATCCAATATCTTCTGGACGGGTTCTTCCGTCTTGAAGAAAGTGAGCTTCCCTGCTTCTAATACTAGTTTCCCGTTTTCACCGGCAATCTCCAAACGATTGGTACCGGGCGTATCTCCAGTGGTCGTGATAAAGCTGGCAGTAGCACCATTTTCCAGTTCCATCAAGACTAAGACATCATCCTCTACTGTGATATCATGCCATTTGCCCAAGTACACTAAGGCCTGCAACCGTTTGGGCAACCCAAAGAACCACTGAAATAAATCCAGATTATGGGGGCACTGATTCATCAGTACTCCGCCACCCTCACCGGTCCAGTTGCCCCGCCAGCCCCCGGAATCATAGTAGGATTGAGTACGGAACCAATCTGTAATGTTCCAGCTGACCCGGCGAAGCTCCCCCAATTCACCGGACTCGAGCATTTCTTTGATTTTGATATATACTGGCTCTGTTCTCTTTTGGAACATAGCGGCAAAAACGACCTCAGAGTCAGCATGTGCAGCAGTCATTTCCCGAGCTTCCCGTGCTGTAATAGCTATAGGTTTTTCGCAAATTACATGGATACCCCGTCTAAAGGCTTCCTCAGCCATCTCCGGATGAAAGTAGTGGGGTACCGCAATAATGATGGCATCCACCTTGCCGCTATCCAGCATTTCGCGGTAATCAGTAAATTTAGCGATGCTCTTATCAAAATCTGTTGCCGTGATCGGATGATCAAAATTCTCGGGAATCTTTAACTCAGTGAGCTTAGTCTTATCAACGTCACAAATGGCGGTCAATTCAGCGTTTTCCAGTTCCGGGAAATAGCCAAAATGACGGGTTCCGATATTTCCGAGTCCGATCAGACCAAATCGTACTTTTTTCATATAGCTGTAGCCTCCCCGTATTGCGGTATACTATTTATGATTCATAAGTGCTCCGATTTCAGGGTCACTGGCCGCCGTCTTTGCAGCTCACTGCCAGACTCTGCATCAGAGACTAGCTACTGGCGAAAAATACTACGGCCACTTTCTTCTACCTCAAGCTAGTCCGGGATGACCAGTGAAAGTCATCCCGAACTAGCCATGATTAGCCCGTATTGACAGTGTTTGATGATTACTTATCTGAGATATAATACTGTTCAGCTCGAGTTGGAGCTGGGCTAGGATATATCCAGCCATAGTGAATCTCATCCGGCACATTATGGAAGTTGTCCTTTACTATCCCAAATGGCCCGATCATTGTTGAGATGCCGAGTACGTATGAATTCTCAGCGTTGATTTTCAGGATTTCGGTCATAAGCTCTACCTGTCTTGCTTCATCAGCAGTCGCCAGGATCTGATCATATAGTTCCATCTGCCTCAAGACTTCCTTCGGTGGCTTTTCACCCGATTTCCCACCACTGCGATACCACAGTGACCAAAGAGGCGCTTGCATTGACTGGTGGTCTGAAGGGAAATAATAGCGTGGGTACAACAGAACGTCAATTCCTGATGAGTCTGCATGGTGAAGTGCTACATCATGATCTGCTGCCTCAGTTCTGGTATAGAACAAGGAACGCTCCTGCACCTTAACGGCAACTCTTACACCCACGGCCTCCCAGTACACCTTGAGAAGCTCAGAAGCGTCTACTATCTCGGAATAAAGCGGAGCGAGTTCAATTGTGACAGTGAGCGGCTTTCCATCTGGCCTTAGACGGAAACCATCCTTGCCACGAGCCGTCAGTCCCATCTCATCTAGAAGCCTATTCGCTTCAGCAACATCGTACTCGATGAAGGCATTGGTAAGAGGTTCATAGTAGAATGGTGATTCCTTGCGTGGAGCTGGTTGCGAAGGCTCAGCTTCACCATAGTAGATGAGGTCAATGATCTCCGGCCGATTAATGGCATGTGACATAGCTATACGAAATCTCTTGTCGTTAAAGATCTCGTTCATGACGGGATCCTTGTGATTTAGATTGAAACATATTACCATTGAGTTTTCGCCGGTTGGTTTTGTCCTATATATCCTGTAACCGCCCTTTTCTCTATTCTCTGCTACTACAGAGAAGTTACGAAGGGTGCCAATATGCCTATCCTGCATGTCTATTTCGCCCGAAAGCGCCTTCATGAGAGCTACCTCGACGTTTTCTACAACCGCATATATCACTTTGTCGATATAGGGAAGCTGATTCCCCTCTGGATCAATTTTCCAATAATACGGGTTGCGTTCTAAGACTACCTGTGTACTCTTGCCTAGTGGCGTCACCGTTTTCCACGCATCAAGGGTCGGTCTTTCAGGGTTCTGGAACCTATCATCCATATTTTGATAAAGCTGATACCACTGTTCTAATCCATGCTCTATGGTTAACGCCTCTAATCTGTCTGCCGAAGTGTACTTTGGATGAAACTGCTTCATATAATGTTTCGGAGCAAAGATATAGCCTTGCCCCGCATTGGCAAATTGGCGTAGAAGCAGTCCATGGGGGCGTGCATACTTGAACTCTACCGTATACTCATCTATTTTGGTAACCGTTGGTCTATTACCACCGGGAGCAAGCCATGTAGGAAATACCGGGGTCAGGTCCGTGTTCAGCTGTACTTCTTCGAACCAGTACATTATATCTTCAGCGGTAAACGGGTGTCCATCAGACCATCTCATCCCTTCACGTAGATACAGTGTATATACACGGGCATCATCAGAAACCTTCCAATCCTTAGCTATATTAGGAATGACGGTCTTAAAATCCGGATCCCATCTTACGATCCCATCATACGCAATGGTCCTGATGAAACTAGCCGTATCCCCCATCCCTGTCATAGCCATATTCCATGTCCCA
>JAAZMR010000058.1 GCA_012798695.1 Bacillota bacterium
GACCAAGCAAGAACGTCTCCAGTGGGAAGGCTTATGTCAAAACCCGGGGGTTGCGAAGGGATTTCAGAGCATTTTGGTGAATCGCTGCACTTGGGGCGGGGCTCTACCTCTGATCTGCCATCGAATAGAAATACTTCTTAGCAATCGCATCTTCCTTTGGACTAGACCTGTTATATACACATTATCTCATGCCATCGCGGATAGGGTTGGACTTCTAGGACCGCATGCATGGTTTTTTCTAGTAGATCAAATGGAGGAAACGGAATGGTAGAGACACCCAGGTACTCGGCCGACCTCACAGGAAATCCGCTATTATTTACAGAGACCCGCATGACCGCCAAGATGCGCTGCGCCGGGTCAACTGATGATGAGATTGCAGAGGAAATCTGGGAGCATAATCTCTATCAGTATAATGGCGAAGGAAGCTCCGTGAAAGAGCACGGGCGATACTAAGGCGGCTGGATCAATAGAATGATGATTGGCTGGCTGTGAGCTGGCAAGAGCCCAATCTGCCAGCGGGATGCATATTTCCCCTGCTGAGGAAAGACGGATATACGATTGTCTAGTGCTGACTAGCCCAGGAAGACTGACTTATATGCGACATACGCCGCCACCATATAGGCTATGGTCTTTGGAATCATCAACAGACCTAGAGTCGGAATTGCTCGGGCGTAAAAGATCACCGGGGTATAGAAAGCATATGACACCAGAATCATCAGCCCGATCCATGTGAATGCTTTATCTTTTGCCTTAACTGACTCGCTGAGAATCAAGTACGCTACGCCAAGTCCCTGGATTAGTAGAGGAATGTTCCTATGCATGCTATAGTCGAAGGGAGCTATCGCGCTTGGCCACTGGTTGCCGGGCAAGAGCATAAAGCTGAGCCTTACCGCCGCACTGGCAAAAAGGACATAGGCAAGGATTCCATAGCGCTTGTTGTAGCGAAGCCTCCAGGCTTTTACGAGAAGGGCATAGAAGAGGGTGACAGTAATTGCAGTAGCCAGCTTACCCATACCAAGGAGCTGTGGGTTAGCCGAAATTCCTCCCATTAGGTGGGCAACGATCCTAAAGCCAACATGGCCGGTATCGCCTAGGGCAAGCAGGGCAAATGCTAGGGCGAGCGTGCGGCCCAGCGGGAGACGGTTCTCCGGCAGCTTACGCAATCTGCTATACATCCTAGAGACTATCCACCAGATAACCGCCAAGTAGATGAGATCAAATATGAGTTCTCCTACCTCTTTTGCCATTCCAACTTGCCTCCTATATCGCCATAGACTAACGGGTGCATTCATGTTCGGTAATAGCATGCCAAGAGATCGGTGTATACATCCTAATCTAGTCCCTCATCAGGTAGCTTCAGATAGCCCTCGTAGGTATATAGGTATAGATCTCATCCCCAGCACATTCGGTCCTTGTAGGGCCCGTACAAATCAACACAAGTATTGTACCACTACGAGGATCGTGTTGAGAAAAGGTTTCCGTCCCGATTTGGAAGGATTTCTCAGAAAAACGGCCAATGGTAGCCACTAGTGGCCAGGCGTCATCAGATTGCTAAAAGTACAATCCATGGGTGGATGAGGGCACAACGAAAACGAGGTTCTACTGTTCCCTTACCTCAGGACAAGGCGAAAAGGCTTAAGAAAGCGGAAAAGCGGCAGCCGGCTAAGTGAAGAAAGTGATCAACTTAAACGCAGTGTGGCGGAAAAAGAGCTGCAATTAGGACAAGTAGTCACAAAGGGCCAATCAAAATAGGTGATGATAATTGCATTGAAGGGATGATGTGTGTGACTTATCTAGGATATCAAGCATCTAGCCTCAAAGCCTATCTCGCTACCCCGGAGGATCTACTAGCCACCTTTCATAAGCTAAAGGATATAGGCTATAGGCACTTACAACTTCAATGGATTGCCCGCAGCATCGCGCTAGAATACACAGCGGAAGTGCTTCAGGCAACAGGGCTTACCTGCATAGGGACCCAGGATGGCTACGCAGATATAAGGAATGATCTTGATTACTATGTCAACATGAATAAGCTGTGGGGCAGCAAATCCCTTTGTATCAGTACTATTCCAGAGGAGCAAATGACCCGGGAGGGCCTGATTGATTTTGCCGCTGAGATGGATCGGATAGCCCAGATATTGGGCGAACAAGGAATTTCCCTTACCTTCCATCCCACTGCACCCAACTTTCGGCTGGTAAATGGCAGGAGCGCAGTGGATACCGTTATGGAACTCTTCCCCAAGGAGATAGGCTTGACGTTTTGTATCTTCCATGCTGTCCGGGCGGGACTAGACCCCATCGCATTGCTGGAGCGGTACAGCGGACGGATAGAAATCTGCCATTTCAAGGACTCAGCTGTCTTGCCTGATGGCAAGGAATATCTAGTACCTGTTGGACAGGGACAGATAGACTGGCTTATCATCTTTGATGCCTGCCACCGTACCGGTGTAAGGTGGGGCCTTGCTGAGCAGGAAAGCTGGCAGAAGGATGCATTTGTTTGTGCCAAGGAAGCCTTCGACTACATTTCGGGATGTGGGATTACCCCGCCCTAACTTGGACTCATTATATGAAGTGATAATAACCAACACGGGCTTTTCGGTAAAATGAAGCAAACCACTATGGGCAAGCAAGCTTGGGCAATTCCGTTACCATACGGGTCAATTTCTTGGCCTGATACCGCATACAGGTTATGGCGCGATCACCCTTTACGGACTAAATGCAAAATCTCATAAACAGCAGTAGACCCCTAATCAGCCTGGTTTCGGCCTATGTTCAAAGGCCTCCAGCTACCTATCGGATAAATCCGGAGGCAGCATTGATCGATTGTCTCCGACAGGAATTCGTCGCGATGGGGGGAATTCCCAGACTGATCTGGCTTGAGCCTGACGGTCGATTGAGAAAGTGGGGGGTAAGAAAATGCGCCATTGCATCGATCAGCTTGTGGAGGGAATTGAACTCACAGGGGATCTGCTCGTCGATGTCAGGGCTTTGTTTGTCAAATGGGATCAGCCTCATACCTTCCAGCATTGCTTGGCGGTTGCTCAAGAAGCATACCAGCTAGCAGAAAGCTTCTCTGTCAACACAGTTGAGGCGGAGATGGCAGGTCTTCTTCATGATATTGGCAAGGTCGTACCGAGCAGTGAGATGGTAGCATTGGCTGAGGCTCTGAAGCTCGATGTTTTGCCGGAGGAACGGGTATTTCCCAGCATTTTGCATCAGAGACTATCTGCGGAGATAGCTCGCCACGTTTTTCAGATTGATGCCGAATCGATGCTTAGTGCCATCGGATGCCATACAACACTAAAGAAAGGTGCTTTACCTCTAGACAAGGTTGTTTTTCTAGCGGATAAAGTAAGGTGGGATCAGCCCACTAAGGCACCTTTTGCAGATGCTTTGCTAACCGCTTTGGGAGAATCCTTGGACTGTGCAGTACTATGCTATCTTAACTGTCTTTGGGAAAGACGAAACGAGTTGGGTGTACTACATCCTTGGCTGGTGGAAGCACGGGATGAGCTACTGAAGACCAAATCGGATACCTGGCTTTGAGTTCTCGATGACAAACGGCAAAAAGCCGAGGCCGCATTGGTTTTGCCATAGCCACTACCTCTTGTTTATTGAGAGCGCAATACCTAACCTTCCTTTAGTCATTCTGCCAACATGATGTTGAAGTTGCCGTTCTTAGTCCCCTGGGTGGCATCAACTTGTCAATGCCAACACCTTGACAAATTGGTAACTACCATGGCAATGCATGTCCATCTGGTGGTACTCTAGAGATGAACAATCGCATATGGCAGCCAAAAACCCCGGAGGTGACAGAGCAATCGGCTCCATTTCAAGACTCTGAGGGAATTGTACCAGGGGGGGATGGGGAAAAGTCTTCGGCATATCGCATAGCCACATGTTGTTATGACGACAGGAGGAACATGATGAAGAGACATTTTACCATCCTGTTGGTTCTCATGGCTCTGGCTGTGAGTACTTCTGGATGCATAGGGAAAATTGGACCTGACCTTGACAAACTGGGCGCGGAAGTAACACTGAATCAGTTTTTTGCTGCGGTGGAGGAGCAAGAGGTTGAGGCCATCGAAGGACTTCTGGCAGAAGAGGTTCATGTGGCGGAGAATGGTGAGCCAGAGAATCTGTCCAAGGATGAGGTAGCGAGTTCATTCATGTTCATGGTGGAAGGGTATACCATAGAATCGGTAAACGCAATATTTGATAGCCGTACCTATGGCAAAGGCGATCCTTGCTATGTTATCGGAGACCTGCTGATCAATGTCACGTATGAGTCTCAGAGTGACGAGGTACTGCTTGGATGCAGGGCCACTATCACACTAGCCAAGAGACACGATGGATGGAAGATTACTGGGTTTAGTTTTGCTGAATGGGACGTAGAGGAGTGGCCACGCTGGCTAGCGTTGTGAATCTATGGATTGGACTGGTTGTGCTAAGAAAGGATGAGCGGATAATGCATATGACAGGTAAGGGTTATGGCCAGTTGGGAGTCTGCGTATTGGTGATGTTGGTTGGCTTTTTAGCCTCCGGAGGACTGGCTTTGGCTTACGAACCCTGGCAACCTGATGATGGGTCAGTGGTTCTTGAGGACCTGGATAACCTCTTGGGACAACTGGCAGCCATGGTGGAGAGGGCTAAGATAGCTAAGGCGGCACCCTGAGTTTATCAAGGATCTTGAGAATATGGTAGTTCTTCTGAAAGCTCAACGGGACAAAATCGCTGAAACCTGTATTTCAACTGATCTAGACCAATACTCTAATGAGTATCTCTACAGTCAACCTGGGGAGATTACTGGGCCTGATGTGCGGTACCTAGGTTTTGTCGAGGACAAGGTTGGACCTTGGCATACTGCTGTACCTGATGGTGAGAAGGATGCTTCTTTCCAGATGCTTGTCTATTTTCCGCACAAAGTAGAGATAAGAAACATACAGTTATATGCTTCCAATAGTGAGGGGACGAAGGGCTCTAGCTGGTGGCACAGCCACAATACCGAATCCTGGATACTTGGAGTATTTCATAACGGCAAGATGCTTAATCCAAATCGAGAAGATTCTTTAGGTGTGTTTACCGGTTGGGTCCTTCTTGAACTATATGGTGACAACGAAGCGGGTTGCTTTGAGAATGATAGATATGTATTATTCGAAGTCACAACCAATGAAGGGGTTCTCAGCAAGCTGTATCAGGTGACTCATTGGGAAGACGAGTTTGTGCGGCCATAAGAAGATGGGTCCCAAGACGCTCATCCCTTATGGAATGGGATAAGGACGGTAAGTGATTATCTTCTGCTCAGCGAACGGTCACCACTGATGGATAGGGCCGCGGTAAACAAGTTGCTGAAGAAGCACGGGCAGCTCTCGGGCATTCATATGAAGCCCCAGTCTCTCTTAGCAGGGACTGGGGCCATTTCTATGCCCAGATATATACTAATGAGAATCATCAAGAATAACGACGACATACCAACGTGCGGGATTTGAGCACATAGGTCTAGATCCCGGTTCCGGGTTATTGGGCCCTGGTGTCAATGGGCAGGTCAGAGATAGCCTCTCATTTTTCAATGCTTCCCTTTGTCTCCAATTCGAGCAGGTACCTTAGTACGCCCCTTATTCCTTAGGTTTCCGTAAAAACATCCCGCTACTGCACTAACAGCTGCCGGGATCATCCAGCCAAGTCCCTTTGAATAGAATGGTAGAAAGCTGAGGACACCAAATTCTAATCCAAGCTGTCCTAAGGCCTCTAAGATGCTGACCAACGCAGTACATATCATAGCAAATAGGTACACATAAGAGTTTCCCTTAAAAAAATCATCTAGAAATCCAAGTACCATTAGAACAATAGCCATTGGATATATGGCGGTTAAGACCGGAACTGAAATCTTCAGTATTTGTGTCAATCCTACATTCGCGAATAC
>JAAZMR010000043.1 GCA_012798695.1 Bacillota bacterium
CCAATGAATTATCCGGCGGTCAAAAACAGCGAGTCGCTATCGCAAGGGCTATAGTCAAGGAGCCGAAGCTGATTCTTGCCGATGAGCCCACCGCTAACCTAGATTCCAAGACTAGCGAAGAAGTTCTGGAAGTGATGGTGAGAATGAATCAGGAGCTGGGGACTACATTCATTTTCTCTACCCATGATCCCAAGGTGATGGATTATGCTCGGCGACTACTTGAGATAAGAGATGGCCTTATTTCTCAAGACCAAAGGAGGGAGAAAGCCAATGTTTCTCACTAAGCTCGCCTTAAGAAACCTTGCACGGCACCGAAACCGCACCTTGATTACCAGTATGATCATCGCGATAGCAATCTTCGCTTACATCTTGATGGACTCTTTGATCGGCGGTATGACTGATATGTCCTATGCCACCTTGATTGATTATGAGGTTGGCCACTTACAGGTGGCAAATAGTCAATACTGGGAGGAACAAGAGAAGCTTCCACTTAGAGACCTACTTCCCATGAAAACAGTTGATCAATTGGCTTTGGCAAATCCCATTGGCTACCAAGGGGGTTCTCCGGAGTTAGAGTTTGTTGCTCGGCTGAACAATGGGGTTAACGAACTCCCCGTGATAGGCAAGGGGATTGTCCCTAGTGACTTTGGCAAGGTCATTTCCTTTGATGGGCGTTTTGTCGAAGGTGAGATGTTCGCTTTGGGTGAACACCGGGCTGTTATGGGCAAAAGGCTAGCTGATCTCCTCGAACTGGAAACAGGTGATTATATCACCCTTCTAGTCAAGGACAAGAATGAGACCTTCAATACCATCGAGGCAGATATAGCAGGTCTTGTACACACAATCAATCCTAATGTCAACAATAACATAGTTTACCTCCCCCTTGATCTAGCTCAGCGAGCCTTGGATGTAGAGGATGAGATAAGCCGGATAATCATTAGGCTAGAGGATAAAGACCTGGCCGGTAGGATTCATCCAGAGCTCGAACGTGGTCTAAAGGAGCTTGATGGTAGCATGAGCGTTTATCCATGGTATGAGTTGGAGGCCGTATCGGTGGCCGATGCCAAGAACGCTGGCATTAGGCTCATGCTAGCTATCATTTTACTCATCGCGGCTATCGCCATCATTAATAATGTGATTCTAGCGGCACTAGAGCGGATGCAGGAGATCGGCATGATGAAGGCTATGGGTTTGGAGATGAAAGAGCTTATCTATGTATTCGTGATTGAATCCACTGGTATAGGGATCCTCGGTGGAACCTTGGGTATGCTCCTTGGTGCTATCGGTGTTGGGCTGCTCGCCAATATCGGTGTGGATTTTGCCTCGATGATGGACATCGATATGGCCAATTGGGGTATACCTGTCTTGGGTAGAATCTATGGCAGCTGGAACTTTGGCACTTTCGTTCAAGGCTTCCTGTTTGCCACTATTGTTTCATTATTGGCTAGCATATGGCCGGCTTTGTGGGCGGCTAGAAAAGATCCTATTGAGGCTCTCAATCACTTTTAGGGGGGTAAAGCATGATTCTCGTGAAAATGGCTTTCCGGAATCTATCTAGGCACAGGTTACGTACCTTTGTGTCCATATTGGCGATTGCGTTTTCTGTTTTGATCGTAGTCTTCGCCAGGGGTTATATGACAGGCATGGCCGATGCAGTCGTCACTGATCACATTTACTATGACTCAGGACATATCAAGATAGCCCATCAAGAGTATCTTGCCCAAAAGCGTCTCCTACCCCTAAACTATCCGATAGATAACCTCACAGATACCATAGCGGCTCTGCAAACAGTAGAGAATGTCGACCTGGTTGTCCCCAGGCTTAGATTTGGAGCTATAGTAAGCACCGGTGAGGAGCTGGTTACAATGAATGGTTGGGGGGTTGATCCGACCAAAGAAATAGCTTTCACCGATATCGCTGATTACTTGGTGGAAGGGAGAATGGCAGTGCCCGGCAAATTGGAGATTGTGATGGGCACAAAGCTCCTTGAAGAGATAGACCGCCAAGTCGGGGATAAAGTGACTGTTGCATTTAATACTGCCTTTAACTCCCTAAGTGGAGCCACTTTCACCATCGTCGGCAGGATACAAAGTGGAATGAAATTACTGGATGAGTATGTCTTCTTCTTGCCGCTAGATGAAGCCCAGCGCCTTCTGTATATGGATGATCAGGCAACAGAGTTGCTGGTTGTCACACCTGATCTTAGATTTGTTGATACCACCTTACCTAAGCTAAGAGATTTGCTGGCCAGCTGGAGTGGAGAGTATGTGGCTTTAGGCTACAGAGAGACCAGTGACCTGATCCCCCTTATGGATCTGACAAAGCTGATCTATAACCAAATATACATTTTCCTCGTGCTTCTAGCCTGTGTAGTAGTGGTGAATACCATGATCATGATCGTCAAGGAACGAACAAGAGAGATTGGCATGATGGCTGCACTAGGGTTAGAAGGTAAGGATATCATGGGACTTTTCTTAGTAGAAGGTGGCATCATGGGTATAACCGGTAGCCTCATCGGGGCGTCATCGGGATTCTTCTTAACAAAGCATTTTGCTAAGGTGGGCATCGATTTTACGTCGGCTTTGTCGGGGATGAGCCAGGATATTGTCATCAATGCGATTATCCGACCAACAACTTCCCTTGGCAATACCATCTTTGCCTTTATCCTGGGGGTAGTCATTGTCACACTTGCCTGTATGATTCCTGCCCGGAAGGCGGCCAAACTAGAACCCACAGAGGCTATGCGGGCGGTATAAAGGAAAGGGGTTAGATACAGTGATAAGGCTATATAAGATTCTTTCATGTCTCATACTCATCTCACTTATGGTCTCGCCAATGGCAAGTGCCATGACGGCGGAGGAGATTATCCAGAAAAGGGATAGCAATGAATACGTGAAAACAGCGATAGCCGAGTCAAAGATGGTGATTGTAAGTGGCAATCGAGAGATGATTAAGACCATGATCACGTACGTTGAAGATGATCATGCCCTAACCCTCTTTACTAATCCCCGGGATCGGGGGACTAAGTTCCTGAAAAGAGGGGATGACCTTTGGATGTTTTTCCCCGATGCCGAGGATCTAATCAAGATATCTGGTCACATGCTTAGTCAGGGCATGATGGGCAGTGACTTTTCCTATCAGGATATGATGGAATCCGACCAACTCACGGATCTATATGCTTTTGAGTTCTTGGGTGAAGAAGAGCTAGATGGCCGGCCTTGCTACGTCTTAGAGGGTGTCGCAGTAGAAGGCAAGCAGGTTTCTTACTATAGGCGCAAATCCTGGGTGGATAAGGAGCGGTTTGTTGGGCTTAAGGAAGAACTATATGCTCGGAGTGGTCGCCTCCTCAAGGTAATGAATACCAAGAAAGTAGAGCTGCTGGAGGAGAGATGGTACCCGGTAGAAGCAGTGATGGAGGATAAGTTGCGCAAGAATACAAGAACCGAGTTTTGCGTTGAAGCAATTGAGTTTAATCCTGAGATTCCTGCTGCAACATTCACCCTAGAAAACCTACGTTAAGGGGTCATGTAAATGCGGAAACTAGCAGTCATCGCTTTTTTCATATCTGTATTATTCACTTATCCGCAAGGGCTTCTAGCAATGGAAGTCGGAGGGCAGGTGGATATCCTATGGTCAGGGGTGTTTCAAGGTGGCGGGCATTTTGACGGTGAGTTGACGGAAAGCCTTGAGCTCGAGCTTTTTCTGCCACCTTTGGCGAGTAGTGAGGTGCGCTATGGGTTTCTGGTGACAAAGCCATTACAGGGTCTATTGCGCGACAATGAAGCCTCTTACTTTACAAAGAAGCTTTACATCAAGCATAGGTTTGAGCATTTTCATTTAACCCTAGGGCGGCAGCCCATCTCCTGGTCCTTTGGCTCGCTGCTTAACCCGGTGGATTACACTCTGGGGGCGGTGGCCCTAGATGAGGAAAGCAGCAGCAAATATACTGATGCCTTGGAGATCTATATACCGGTCAATTGGAATTCTGGTGTAGACATGGTGGTTTCATTTCCCGGAGGGTTTGATCCTGCTTTTAATCAACTAAAGTGGGGAGCTCGGGGTCGGTTCGGGATCAAGGGCTTTGATGTAACCTTCAACTATGTACAAGAGCCTTCCAGTACCGGGGCGGGGAGAGGGGATAGTACTGGGACTTTGGGGTTAGCCAGTAGTTTTCCCAGTGTACTCTTTCCCAGGCATAGGGTTGGGGCCACACTCAAAGGGGATATAGGTGGGTTTGGTGTATACGGCTCCGTAGGCCGCTATTTTGAAGAGGGGATGCAAAGCAGTACTAGTTACCTTGTAGGAGCAGACTGCAGCTATGATGTTGACTACTTTACGAAGATCACTATGCAAGCAGAGTACTTAGGTCTACAACCAGACAGCCTTGACGCAGACCTTAAGGCAAGCTTACTGAAGATGAACCCCTCTGATACTCGGCTAGACTTGCTGCTGGGTAGAGTAAGCTATCCTTTGGACGAGTTTGCGTCTATCTCCTTGCTGGCCGTGGTAAATGCTAATGATGGTAGTTTAGTAGTTGGCCCATCATATCAAGGTGTTTTGCCCTACAACCTTGAGCTTACACTAGGAGGCATCGTTGCCATAGGCCGGGAGGATACCCTGTTTGCCCCAGGCGGGCTGATACCACGGGCAGCAGTCTCCTTAGGCCTAAGCTATGCTTTCTAATTGAAGACTGCAAGAATCGAGCGTAAGCTAATCCTTTACAACCAGGGCTCGTGATCATCTGACCATAACCAGCAATAGAGAGCAGAACCCTTCCTTGGAAGAGCTGCAGTAGTGCTAGGTGCCCCCAGCTGTCATTAGTGTTAGGGTTGGATACGGATATCCCTGGAAGTATGTGAAAGGGGCTACCCTCTCAGGTAGCCCCAGTAGCAGCAATTCAGCATGTTCCATTCTCTTTATTTCACATAAAACGCCTCTACATTCTCCTTGGTGACCACGTTAGTTCCAGTATCTACTACCCCCGGTAAGGGGTTGATGCCCTTGGTTTGCCAGCCTTCAACTGGTTTTACCAGATCATGCCTGACGCTGAACAGCATCAGCATGGACCAATAGCCCATGTTCCAGGTCCCTTGGGCAATGGAGGCATCGATGATGCCTTCATTGATCAGGTCTAAGGTGCCTTGGTCAGTATCAAAGCTGACGATCCGAACTATACCGGCTTTGCCGGCTTCTCGGACGGATGTGGCAGCACCAACTCCACCCAAGGCATCTGTACAGAAGATGCCACTCAAATTCGGATGGGCCTGTAGGAATCCAGCTACTAAGGTGGCTGCTATCGTTTGGTCATTGTTGTCATTGCCGGTGGCGACCACTTTGACATTAGGGTATTCCCTGGCGAGTGTATCTATGAAGCCAGCTTTTCTCTCTTCGTGGTTGAGCTGACCAGTTACAGTAGAGATAGCTACTTCGCCTTTGCCTCCAATTAACCCGGCCAGATAGCGGGCAGCCATGGCGCCGGCATTGTAGTTGCCTGTCCCTAGATAGCAGTAGCGCTTGCTAAGGGGTGAGTCTGCGTCAAAGGTGACAACAGGGATCCCGGCTTCAATGGCCTTATCAATGGGAGCCCTTAGACCATCAGGGTTGCTGCAGGTCACTGCTATGCCGGCTGGGCTTTTGGCAATCACCTGTTCCAGAACCGTAACTTGTTGATTCACGTCAGCTTGGGGTGCCCCAGTATAGATGGCCTTTACCCCCAACAGCTGAGCCGCATCCTCCATCCCGGCAAAGCAGCCTTTCCAATACTCGATGCCGGAGACAAAGGTAACCATGTAGTACTCTTCTTTTGGCTCACCAACAAATGGCCCACTGGCCAGAGCTAGGGTGGAGAAGGCTAATGCCAATAGTAAAGCTACCACCACAGCCAAGGATCTCTTCATTGGGCAATCCTCCTTCTAGGTACTAATCCTCTTATACGGGACTCTAGATAGCCGCTTGATGTTCACCTCCCCCGAAGATCGTGTTGGATGGTTGCTCCATATGGTGGGTTTATCTATGTCAAGAAACAAGCTACTTGGTTATATAGCTAGAGCGATGGGTGAGAAAGTCGAGCAAGACAGCACTAATCAAGATGATGCCAGTAATCAGGTCTTGCCAGTAGACCGACACATTGAGAAGGACTAGAGCATTATTTACTAGAGCTAAGAGAACCACACCGAGGACAGAGCCTAGGACTGTTCCCTCACCACCCCGCAGGCTGGCACCACCGATGACGGAGGCTGCTATAGCCCGCATTTCCGCTGACATGCCGGCATTGGGGGCGGCTACGGTGAATCTAGACAGAGTGAGTATGCCAGTGATCGATGCTAGTGTGCCCGTTAAGAAAAATACTCCGGTCTTGACTTTGGAGACATCGATTCCAGATAAGGCGGCAGCTTTCTCGTTGCTTCCCACATAGAAGACATGCCGCATAGCTGCGGAGCGGCGCAGGGCGAAATCCATGATTATTACAATGGCTAGATAAATCAATACCATGACCGGGAATCCCAAAATCCTGCCTCCGCCTAAGAACTTGAAGCCTTTAGAAATGCCCGCTAAGGATAGGGGTGAACCCTTAGTCAACACATAGGAGCTCCCCCGGGCGATACTCATCATCCCCAGGGTGGTGATAAAAGGATTAAGGCCTACATGGCCGATAAAGTAGCCATTGACCAAACCACACAGCATGCCCACGGCCAAAGCTATGACGGCTGCCAACCAGATATTGATACCGCTAAGGTATAGGGAGCCGGCGACAACCCCGCTTAGAGCCATGACTGAACCCACGGAGAGGTCAAAACCCCCCAGGACTAAAGCTACAGTCATGCCTACCGCGATGATACCATCTGCGGCTAGCCCAATAGCCGTAGTAGTTATATTTGCCCTCGTGAGAAAATGAGGGGTGAGGAGACTAAGAACCAGTGAAAAGCCGATGATGATAATAAACAGTGTGAATTCTCTAAAGCCAAGAGCCTTAGCCAAGAGGCTGCCGGGCTGGCTTTCTAGCCTTTGTTTCAAAGACTGTCCCCCTGAAGCTAGATTCATTTCTACATCCCCTTTCGGTCAAGCACTCTTTTCTCTTTGTGTGGCTGCAAGCCGCATGATATTATCTTCGGTAATATCACTTCCCATGAGCTCACCGGCTATTGACCCTTCATTCATGACTACCACTCGATCACACATTCCGATAATTTCCGGCAATTCCGAAGAAATCAGTACGATGCCGACACCTCGATTGGCCAGCTGTCTCATGAGGTAGTGGATCTCTGTTTTAGCTCCAACATCAATCCCGCGAGTGGGTTCGTCCATGAACAGCACCACGGGATCAATTGCCAGCCATTTAGCGACAATTACTTTTTGTTGGTTTCCCCCACTTAGATTGACGACTCTTTGCAGAAGGCTAGATGTCTTGATGCGAAGCGCATTGATAAACTGCCTGGCCAGGTCTTTTTCTTTCTGTCGGTGGATGAGTTTATGCTTGGTAATGCTCTCTAGGGATGTGACGGAGATATTTGGCTGGATGGCCATATTGAGAAACAGCCCTTCTTCCTTGCGATCTTCGGTCAGGTAGGCAAGCCTGGCCTCGATAGCATCATGGAAACTCTGGAAGTGGATTGCCTTTTGGCCCAGATAGATTTGGCCGGTATCGTAAGCGTCGATGCCACATACCGCTCTCGCCACTTCTGAGCGGCCTGCACCGACGAGACCGGCAAAACCAAGGATCTCTCCTTTCTGGACCGTAAAGGAAATGTCTCGAAAGATATTGCTCCTGGTCAAACCTTCTACTCGCAGGATTTTCTCCTGGCCCCGGCCCGTCTTTTCGGGATAGAATGTGCTAATACTCCGCCCTACCATGTTGCGGATAACTTCATCTTCATTGGTGTCTTTTGCTTCCAAGGTGGTGACATAGCGCCCGTCTCGTAGGACAGTTATGCGGTCACAGATCCGGAAGACCTCCTTGAGCCGGTGGCTTATGTAAAGGATGCTGATACCTCTTTGCTTCAGATCCCCGACAATCGCAAATAGGTTTTCTGTCTCTAGTTCTGTTAGAGAGGAGGTGGGTTCATCGAGAATCAGAAGTCGGCAATCTAGGGACAGAGCTTTGATGATCTCTACGACTTGCTGGTTGGCAATACTCAGGTCTTGAACCTTAGCCATTGGATCTAGTTGTGCAGCAAACCTCTCTAGTAGTTTGGCTGTCTCTAGCCGGGCCTGCCCAAAATCCGCTAGCATCGACAAGTTACGGGGCATACGGCCCAAGAATACGTTCTCGGCTATGGATAGGTGAGGGCAGAGGGCGGTTTCTTGATGGACAAACCCAATCCCAAGTTCTTGCGCTTCCCGGGGGTTAGAGGGTGTATACTTCTTGCCATCGAAATGCATTTCTCCACCATCAGGCTGATGTACCCCGGAAACGATGTTTACTAGGGTAGATTTCCCGGCTCCATTTTCGCCCACTAGGGCATGAATTTCACCAGGCATTACTTCTAAGCTAACTTGATCGAGGGCTCTTACTCCAGGGAATATTTTCGTGATGTCGACCATGGAAAGTAACACTTCTTCAGGCACTTTGAAACCTCCCACAAAGATAGATTGCAGACTATCCATATAATTCTGCATACTAGAGGAGAAGTCCTGCTGATATGGGAAATTACTGATTATTTGTCTGCCGTTCATGTTCGGGTTTTGACGAGACTAGGAGAGTATTGGGGGGGACATGCATATCTATAACATTTGTTAAGGCCGTAAAGCAAGACGACTCCCTTGCCTAGGGAGTCGTCTACCTTAGGGCACCAGAGGAAATCGCCAAAGACTCACTTCACCAGCATTGCCACGGCATAAGGTTCTAGACTTAAGACCTCTTTAGTCTTCTTGCCGGATATCAGGTCCGTATAAGAGTCATCCAAGGTCAGAACAGCCGGTGTGGCGTTGTGATTCAGAACCATCAGGTAAGGCTTTTCGTCGTCCTTCTCTTTCTTGACGACCTCAACTCCAGGAACAATGGGGGAGATTGGCGGTACTATCCCGGCGCTGCCAGCCACATGCTGCATGAGTACCTTCATGCTGGTGCGATCAAGATCACACCCAATGTAGTAGACTTTCCCTTTACCAAAGCTATTGACAGTCACTGCAGCTTCGCCACAGTAGAAATCTCCTGAATATCTGGCTAGCACCTGAGCACCTTGGGGTTTGAGAATATCGCACCAGATAGATGCTGTCCCATGCCCAAAGGCACCAGTCACGGGCACTGTTCTACCATGATTCAGGGAGTCGAATTCCTCCACCTCTACACCTACCAGGTTTCTGAAGAGGCCGGGTAAGGTCTCTTCGGTCATGGCATTGCTCCACTCCTTGGTGCCGGAGCGGAAACTGAGGATCAAGGTACCACCCTGGGCCACGTAGTTCTCCAAGCGTTGACGGATGTCGTCCTTCATCAGGTTGAAGGCCGGCATAATCACTAGTTTATACTTGGCAAGCGAGCTATCGATACCTGTTGCGTCAGTGGTATAGCCATTGTTGACTATGGCCTTATAGTACTCCAGAAGAAGCTTGTTGTAGTCAAAGGCGTCTAGCAGAAGGCCAGGACTATGTCCATGCAAGTTGGGGTCAGAATCTTCGCATACTGTATAGGTGGGGAGAATGATCTCATCCCAATCTGTATAGGTCTGGCTCCAGAAGACCGTTCCCCAAGTCTCGTTGAGTGCTTTTAGTGATCCATATTTAGCTTTCAACCATTGCTTGAAGGCTGTCAAGCAGTCTTCGCAATAGCATTGTCCGGTATCTTGGCAGCCGAACTCGTTATCGATCTGCCAGGCGATAATCTGGGGGTTGTCAGCATAGTGGCGAGCCATCTCACCCACTATGCGTTTTGTATACTCCCGGTAGGTGGGATCGTTATAGCAGTAGTGGCGGCGGCTACCAAAACCGCGTACCTGTCCCTTGCGATCCTGCATGAGGATACCCGGATGCCTATCCACCAGCCACTTGGGTGGGGTAGCTGTAGGGGTACCCATGATTACCTTGATCCCTTCCTTGGCCAAGGTGTCAATGGATTCATCTAGCCATGAAAAGTCGTACTGGCCTTCTACGGGCTCTAGCTCTACCCAGGCGAATTCAGCCACTCGCACTACATTGAGATTGCCTTCTTTCATCAGCCTAGCATCAGTGGCCCAACGTTCCGGGGGCCAGTGTTCAGGATAGTAATCTGCACCAAAGTACATAGTTTTCTCCCTTTCTAGTGATGTGAATTTCGGGCTATCTAGCCTTTGATCGCACCAGCTGTGAGGCCGGCCATGAATTTCTTCGCTGACATAACAAAAACGATGAGTACCGGTAATACTGCCATAGCTGTACCGGCCATTAAGACGGCATAGTTAGTGCCTCGGTAAGGATCCCCCCTCAGCAATGCCAATGCTACTGGCAAGGTAAATCGGTGAGTTTCCCGCAGCAAGATGAGAGGCTGCATGAAGTTATTCCAAGTGGTCATGAAGGTCATTATGCCTAATGCACCCAGGGCTGGCTTGAGCAAGGGCATCACTACTCGGAAGAGAATCAGAAATTCAGGGCAGCCATCGATACGAGCGGCATCTAGCAATTCGTGGGGGACACTTCCTTGGGTATACTGACGCATCCAAAAGATTCCGAAGGCATTGACGGCACCGGGAACAATTAGCCCTCTGAAATCGTTGATCCAGCCTATCCAACGCATCATGATAAACCAGGGAATCACTTGAACTATTCCCGGGATCATCATGGTGGCTAGCATGATGATGAAGAGCTGTCTCTTGCCGGGGAAGTCATACATAGCAAAGGCATAACCGCCCATGGAGCAAAAGAAAAGCACTAGGGCAGTCTGGGTGACGGATATAAAAGCACTGTTAAAAAGGTTAGTCCAGAAGGGTATTACCTCAAGTACTTTATGGTAGTTAACTAAGGCCTGTTCAATTGATCCAAACCACAGCGGTGGTGGGAAACGAAAGATGTTCTCGGGCTTCTGCGTAGCTTGCACAAACATCCAATAGAACGGGAATGCAGAGATTAGCATCCCCGCGGAAACGAGTATGGAAATCAGGATCTTGCCGGCCCAAGCCAGAATATTTCCGGATGTTGGTAATTAGGACCAAGGTGGATTTTGCTTCGATTGATGCAGCGTCTTTCATCCCTAGCATTGCACTAATCGGGGACCTGCCGGTATTAGTCCTGGATGAGCCGACTAATGACTTGGATCCTGAGAACCGCCGTCTAGTATGGGATATACTACTGGAGAAGAATGGGACCCTGGGTGCAACTATTATCTGGCAGCTGCTGGCCCCAGTCATTGGACTCAGTGTGCTTTCCATGGCGAGGATAGGAGTCATGATCGGTGTTTACGCCAACAGTGCTGCCCATGCCAATGTGCTCAACAATCTGATTCTGGTGTATTGAATGGCGGGAAGACTAATTCAGCTGATAGGTTTCTTTGAGCCGAAGGGAGATTCAAGAGAAAAGAGGAATATACATATGTCGTAAAGAACAATGAATTTTGGGTTAGGCTTATGGGAAACTGGAGGTATCGTTATGAAGACATTGCCTGAATATATAGGTTCTGCTGCCTTGGGGCTAAGAATGGGTGTATTTTTGCCGGGAACTGATCTCATTGGGGAATTGGCAGCATTAGCTGAGGAGCTGAACAGAGATGGACTCCTAGATGATGGCGATGTCATATGTGTTACCGAATCGGTAGTTGCTCGGGTGCAAAATAACATTGTCACTACCGACCAGGTGGGCGAGGAAGTCAGAGCCAAGTTAGGCTTAGAAGCGACATCTACGCTAGGTGTAGTTTTTCCTATAGCTAGCCGCAATCGTTTCAGTGTAGTCCTCGAGGGCTTGGCTAAAGCTGTTGCTCAGGGTCGGGTGGTGGTGCAGCTGTCTCACCCTCAAGATGAGGTGGGTAATCAGGTGATTGATCCTATATATGTAGAGACTCATGGCGGGTTTGGTGCTGTACTATACCATCAGGATATGCCGGAGGAGCTGCTCTTACATCCGGTGACCAAGATAGACTATGGCTCTTATTATCGTGAAGTGATTCGTCGACAGGGTGCGGAACCGCTCATTCTTTATGCTAATGATCCCCGGGCAATCTTGGCTGAGCAGCCAGATGGAATTATCGTTGCAGATATTCGCACTCGCGAGCAAACTAGAGCCAAGTTGCAGAACTCGTTTGCTAACTGTATTACCTTGCAGGACATCTGTAATAATGGGGATATCGCCAGCCAGTGGGGGCTTTTGGGCAGCAACATGTCCAGTGAGGGCAAATTGAAGCTAGCTCCCAGGGATGGAGATGAGATAACCACGAATATACAAACTGAGATCTGGCGGAGGACGGGTCGTAAGGTGGAAGTGCTGATTTATGGGGATGGTGCTTACAAAGACCCGGAAACTGGTATTTATGAACTCGCTGACCCTGTGACAACCTTTGGCTCTACACCTGGTTTGAATAACTGTGTGCGGGGTGGGGTCAAGTACAAGATGCTGGCAGACAAACTTCATGCTGAAGGCAGGTCTGTTGAGGAGATTGAAGCAGCCATTGAGGAAGCCCGCAATAGTGACCTGGACGCAGATAGTATGGAGACTGAGGGCACGACACCTAGGAAGATGACCGATATTCTGGCCAGCCTAGCGGACTTGGTCAGTGGCTCTTCGGATGCCGGGACACCAGTCATCTTGGTGAAGAGTGTCTATAAACGATAGCCGCATTACAAGTTGGATAATTGGGAAGCGGAGATTCAGATCTCCGCTTTTTGCTATCCCCTAAGCCATTGTGGCTAGTCGCTGAGGCAGCACTTTCAGACAGGTAGATCCCTGCCATTGGGGAATACATTCATATACAGGTAATATTTGAAGGAGACTGCCGACCACGTTCCCGAATACTGGGCGGCGTGGAGCAGTGCATGTGAGAAGACCAAACGGAAGGGAGCCTTATAGTATGGGATTTGATCTGATTGCTTTCGGGGAGACCCTGGTAAGATTATCGCCACCGGGACCGGAGGTCATAGAACAGGCGACATCTTTGAAGATGTATCCGGCGGGAAGTGAGCTCAATGTATCAGTCGCAGCCAAGCGACTTGGTCTCAAGGTCTCATATGTTTCTAGATTGGCCAACAACCCGTTGGGCAGGTGGATCGTCAACAAATGTCGAGAACACGGTATCGATGTTTCCCATATAAAATATGCCGATGATCGTCAGGGACTATATTTCTTCGAAAATGGTGTGCCGCCAAGGCCAGGAGTGGCTTATTATGATCGGGCGGATTCCGCGTTTGCCAATGTCAGCTTGGCTGATTTTGACTGGGCAAGCATCGTCAGCGAGACTAGGGTGTTTCTGGCCAGTGGGATTAACCCTGCCCTAAGTTCCAGTGCTCACGCGGTTACTCTCGAGGCTGTAAAGCAAGCTCATGCTGCAGGAAAGCTAGTGGCTTTCGATCTCAACTACCGCAGTAAGCTGTGGGATACAGGCACAGCCAAAAAAGTGCTCAGCGAATATTTGCCCTATGTGAGCATTCTCTTTACATCGGGTGGAGATGCTGCTGATGTATTGGGATTCACCGATCCACCAGGTGAGGATTTGGCCCTGAAGCTCAGTGAGCAACTGGAGATTCCTACCGTTTGTCTGGTATATGGGCCCGGAGCTGGCTCAAATGCCCTTTGGCGAGCTATCTGTGTATCGGAAGGAAAGACGTACACGGCAGAGCAGCAGGGTAGCTTAATGACTGTCGACCGCTTGGGAGCAGGGGACGCTTTTGCAGGGGGATTTCTCACCGGCTTTCTGGAATCGGGGCCTGCACTAGGTGTGAAGATGGGCAATGCGGTGATGACTTTGAAGAATACCTATCAAGGTGATATTGCTTGGATTACCAGGGACATGGTAGATGCTTACCTAGCCGGTGAAGGTGGCATGCTGAGAAGGTAACCAAATACGGTAGTGTGGAAGCTTGGATACCTAGAGAATCTAGTAAGCAGACTAACATGAGAAGGACTGACTAAAAGGGGATTTTGCCTAGAGGCAAAGCCCCCTTTTGGGTATCTGCCCAAATAGCAGGAGTTCTATAGCAGAGTGAGTAAGCCTATGCAGGGATGAGCACAACACGGAAGGTGGAGCTATGTATATTGCCGGTATAGATGTAGGTGGCACCAATACCGATGCCGCTTTAATCAAGGATAATGTGGTATTGGCCACTGGTAAGGTACCAACTGATCACGACAACCTGGTGGAAAGCACTGCTGCAGCCTTGGCAGCCATTCTCGATGTCTATCAGGGTTCGCAGCCATTGGAACTGCACTTGAGTACCACGCTTTCCACCAATATCATCGTTGAAGGAAAAGGAGATCCAACTGCGGTACTAGCCGTACCGGGTCCGGGGATGCGTATTGAAGAATTGGGTTTGGGGTTTCCTGTCCACATACTCTCTGGCTCGGTGGATCACAGGGGACGAGAGGTAGCAGGGATCAACTCCCATGAGGTACAGGCCGCTCTAGCTGCTGCACAAAAAGCAGATATGGTGGCCTTAGCGGTTGTGGGGAAGTTTTCTCATCGTAATCCCACCCATGAGCTGGCAATCGAGGGTATAGCCCAACAGACGAACTGGGGATTTCGCCAGATCACACTGGGTCATCGGCTGTCAGGTCGCCCCAATTTCCCTAGGCGTTTGGCTACTAGTTACCTAAATGCCGGTGTAGCCAGACAGCAGGCAGTTTTTGTGGAAATGGTGAAAAGGCTCATGATTCGGGGTAGAAACATCGGCCGAGTGTTTTTGCTCAAGGCTGATGGTGGGACTATGACCCTAGATGACTCCTTAGCTCGCCCGGTGGAGACTATCTTGAGCGGACCGGCCGCGAGTCTCATGGGGGCTCAAGCACTCACCGATTATCCAGCAGGTAATGCTGTGATTGTGGATATTGGGGGAACTACCACGGATGTTTCCGTTCAGGTAGGCGGTGAGCCGGTATTCCAGCGACAAGGGGCGGAGATCGCAGGCCGTAGGACCTTGGTGCCGGCCTTGTTTGCCCAGTCCATAGGTCTGGGGGGTGATTCAGAAGTAAGAGTGGTCTCCCAGCCAACTGAGAAAGGTGCAGCTAAGCTGGAGATTGGGCCCAAGCGGGCTGGCACTCCTGCTGCGTTGGGTGGAAGCAAGGTGACCCCCACCGATGCCGCAGTAGTTCTGGGATTAGCCAAGATTGGCGATATCGATCGAGCCAGGAAAGCAGTTGAAGAGCTAGGGGCAATCTTGGACTTAGAAGTGGAAGCTGCCGCTCAAGCTATCGTAGAAAGATTTACTTGGCAGTTAGTAGACAAGATCCAGGATGTTTATCGGTATTTGGAGTCACGGCCTGTCTATACAATATCCGAATTGTTGGCACCACCAGATATTCGTCCACAGGTGCTGATCGGCTTGGGTGGGCCGGCAAGAGTCTTTATCCCTCTCGCGGCCGAAGCCATGGGTGTGGAATGGGAAGTCTTGCCATACTATCAAGAAGCAAATGCCATTGGAGCTGCAGCTAGCCGGCCCACTGCGGCGGTCACTTTGCACGCTGATACAGCTTTGGGTACAATCACGGTTCCAGAAATGGATTACATGGATAAAATCAAGAGGGCCATGCTGTTTGATCTAGAAAAGGCGCGGGCAGAAGCAATCAGGTGGGCAGCACAAAAGGGAGAGGATCTGGGCATTACCAGTTTAGACGATATAGCAATTATGGATGAAGAGAGTTTCAACATGGTACGGGGTTTCCACACAGTCGGCCGGATTTTCACTATTAGGGCACAGGTACGGCCACGAGTTCGGCGAATAGCTGCCGGGCAGGAAGGAGGGAGAGACTAGATGCGGGCCAGTCAACACAAAGTAGGCTTGATCTTTTTCCCGGCGTTCGATTGGGCAATCTCGCCTGATCATCCGGAAAGAGAAGAGCGATTACTGTATACCCGGGATCAGATAATGGAGGAAGGGCTCTTAGATGTGCCTGGGATAGAGGAGTTTCGACCAGGCGTAGCCAGTGATTTGGAAATCAGCCGGGCCCATATCTGTGTTCCCTCAACCGCAGAAATTATCACTGAATCCCATAGAATCGCGGCCGGAGGCAGTATTACCGCGGCTGATCTAGTTTTTACCAACAGAGTGGATCGTGCTTTTGCTTTGCTAAGACCGCCGGGACACCACGCCAATCGGATAGTACATGGATCCCGGGGATTTTGCATCATCAATAACGAAGCTATTATGGTGGAACATATTCGCCATACCTATGGCCAGAAT
This sequence comes from Bacillota bacterium, assembly GCA_012798695.1. GTDB lineage: Bacteria > Bacillota > Limnochordia > DTU087 > DTU087 > JAAZMR01. The sequence goes on from JAAZMR010000043.1 coordinate 16,287, forward strand.
CTGCGAATGGCGATCGTGGATACCGATGCACATCATGCCGATGGCACCCAAGACATTTTCTACAATGATCCCGGGATATTGCATATTTCTTTACATCAAGATGGACGCACCTTGTATCCGGGCACGGGGTTCATGAGTGAACGGGGTGGCCCGGCAGCCTATGGCCAGACCGTCAATGTGCCTTTACCACCAGGGACTGGGGATGAGGGGCTCTTATATGCACTACAGCATCTAGTGCTCCCCATATTGGAGGAATTCCAGCCAGATGTAATTATTAATGCGGCTGGGCAAGACAATCACTATACTGATCCACTAACCAACATGAATGTCACCGCCCAGGGCTATGCTCAGCTAACTGAGTTGCTGGCTCCGGACATCGTCGTTTTGGAAGGTGGGTATTCCATTGAAGGGGCTTTGCCTTATGTCAACGCGGGATTGCTCTTGGCATTAGCTGGGCTGGATTACAGTGCAGCTCGGGAACCGGACTGGTCAGAAGATAAGGTCAGGCAATTACCCCAGGTGACTGAGGCGGTCAAGGGAATTGTCGGACAATTGCAGGACATGTGGAGTACACGCCATGAGGTTGATTTAGAGCAAGTGTTCGGTAATGGCCCCATATTCAAGAGACACCGCCGCATCTACTATGATACCGACAATATCATGGAGGAACAGGTGGAGAGGATAAGATTGTGTTCCAACTGCAGTGGTTGGCGCTCCATTTATTCCGGTGCTGCCCGAGGACTTGGTGGTATCTTAGGCCGCACTACTATGATTGCTGCTATCCTTGTCCCTTGGCATGCTTGTGAAGAATGCCGCCAAGAGGCAGAAGAGCAGTTCGAAGAGGCTCTGGGCAGCGGCAGATTCCGCTATGTATACTTGCAGGATTTGGAAAGGGACATCTATAAGCGTTCTTGAAGGAATCCGTCTCCAGCGTGAGGAAGATACCGACGTGCCAAATACCGGTGCAATAGACGCAGTAGTGTAAACCAATCGGTAGCTCTTGAATCGCACGAGCTGCCCACGGCTAGAGAGGGATGTTGTATGACGTATGATTTTGATGAGGTAGTGGAACGATGTGGTACAAATTGCGTAAAATGGGATAGTCTGGAACAGACATATGGTGAAAAGGGTCTGCTGCCCTTTTGGGTGGCTGATATGGATTTCCAAGTGGCAAAGCCGATTCAGGAAGCTATTGTGGAACGCATACAGCATCCTATCTATGGTTATACTCAAGTGGCCCCTTCTGTGTACGAGGCGATCATAGGTTGGCTGGCCAAACGGCATGGCTGGCATGTACAACCGGAATGGATTGACTTTACCACCGGGGTAGTCAATGCGCTGAACCTAATAATTCAGACTTATACCCTGCCCGGTGATAAGATAGTGGTACAGCCACCAGTGTATGCTCCTTTCTTTAATTCTATTTTGAACAATGGCCGCCAGGTGGTATACAACCCCCTGGTTCGGGACGATCATGGCTTCACTATGGATCTGGAGGATTTGGAGAGCAAGATCGACTCCCGCACTAAAATGCTGATTCTCTGTAACCCCCATAACCCGATCGGCAGGGTATGGACCAAAACTGAACTGGAGAAGCTGGCGGAGGTTTGCCTCAAACATCATATTCTGATGGTGTCTGATGAAATTCATTCTGATTTCATTTACTCCGGACATAAGCATGTACCCTTGGCATCATTGTCCCCAACGGTAGCTCAAAATACCCTTACGTGTATGGCTCCCAGCAAGACCTTCAACCTGGCTGGGCTCTCTACTTCTTTTGTGGTGATTTCCGATGAGCAGCTGCGCAATTACTTTCAAAATACAAAGGCAAATACCGGTGTAAGCAATGCCCTGCTCGGGGTAGTCGCTTTGGAAGCTGCCTATCGCCATGGGGAAGAGTGGTTAGAGGAGCTGCTGATCTATCTTGAGGGAAATCGGGATTTTATGCAAGCATTCATTGCACAGCGGGTCCCTGGTATCGAGATGATTAGATCTCAGGGAACCTATCTTACCTGGCTTGATTGTGGTGGCCTGGAACTGGAAGGCCTGACCCCGCAAGACTTCTTTGCTCATAAAGCCAAGATCGTAGTCAATGACGGCCAGTGGTTTGGCCCTAATGGCGACGGTTTTGTCAGATTCAATATCGGTTGCCCCCGGCCACTGCTCAAAGAAGGTCTTGTGCGGATGGAGATGGCAGTCAAGGAACAGTTAGGAGTTTCCACCAGCAGATCCTAAGCACCTAGGTGCAACTATGAAGGGGTACCGTCATGTATACATGGCGGTATCCGCTCTTGCCTTGACATAGAGGGAGTTTGTGATAGTATTATAATTGTGGCTTGTTTAAGCACAAAATATACGTTATCTCCGAATTCCTCCATATAGGAAACGGGGGACCCCTTAAGTGGGGTGAATCCTGAATACCAGGTAGGGCAACTTGGGTGCCCGAACCCGTCAGCTAACCCCGTAGGAGTGGTCCAAGCGTTGTGTCTTAGCCCCGGTGGGACTTTGCCTGCGCTTTGTCGTCGTCGGCAGCGTCTTGCACCGGACTACTTGGTACCACTACTATAGACGGGGTGATTTTTTTGAAATCCTGGTGGCAGCGTGTCCGTGGTGATGTAATCGGAGGGGCCACTGCAGCGGTTGTAGCTCTTCCTTTAGCTCTGGCCTTTGGTATTGCCAGTGGTGCAGGGGCTGTGGCCGGTTTGTATGCCTCAATTTTCGGTGGCCTGACAGCAGCCATATTTGGCGGCTGTGGAGTACAGATCACCGGGCCTACCGGAGCGATGACAGCAGTATTGGTCAGTGTCGTCAGTCAGCACGGGGTAAGTGGCATGTTTCTGGCTGGCGCATTGGCCGGCCTCATGCAGGTAGTTTTGGGTCTTTTGCGGCTAGGCAAGTTCGTCAAGTATCTTCCTCAGCCAGTCATTGCCGGCTTTACCAATGGTGTCTCCATCCTCTTCTTCATGACGGCAATAGGTGATGCCTTAGCCACACCTTCCATCACAATCATTACTACTCTGGTAATTATCTTGGCATTGCGCTATTTTAAACAAGTACCTGAGTCACTTTTTGGACTAGTTGCAGGTTTAGTTGTGAATGAGCTTTTCATACATACTCCACATGTGGTGGGCGATCTGCCTTTTGGTATACCACGGCCAGTATTGGGGCTCATGCCTTTTGCCGATCTTGGCCAATTGATCATGCCTGCCATTACGATTTGCCTCTTGGGCAGTATTTCTGCATTGCTGTCAGCCGAAGTTACTGATGGAATGATTGGCGCGCAGCATAATAGCAACCGGGAGCTGATCGGCCAAGGCCTGGGCAATCTGGTAGCTTGCTCTATCGGGGGAGTTCCCGTTTCCGGAGCTGTTGCCCGCTCTGGTGTCAATGTGCATAGTGGGGGCCGCACTCGTCTTTCCAGTATTCTGCATGCCATTTTCTTGTTGCTGATGGTCATAGTCTTAGGACCAGTAGCCAAGCGCATACCATTAGCTTCTTTGGCCGCTATCCTCATGGTGGCTTCTGTTCGTACAGCTGATTGGAAGAGCCTCAAGTTAATGCCCCGGGCCCGCTGGAGTTATGGGGTGATCATGACTATTACGACCATATTGACGGTGGTCCGAGACTTGACCATTGCTGTAGCAGTCGGTGTAGTCTTGGCAGCTATTGTGGTAATGGTTGAACTGGCATCCTCACCACGGGGTAAAGAAGCAGCCCATGGTGAAGCCTCTGGGTCCCGTACTTTGCCAACCCATTCCGATGTTCAAGTATTGTCCCTAGATGGTCCTCTGTTTTTTGTGGGGATGGAGAACTTGCGGAATCAAATCAGGGATGTCTCCAGTAAGCCGATCCTGGTTCTGGATTTTTCGCGTGTACTGGCCATAGATGAGACTGGTGCCTTGGCACTAGCGGATCTGGCAGAGAGGCTTCAGAAACAAGGCAAGAGCCTTTACATAGCTGGGCTGAAAAACAAGCCTTTGCGTATGTTGGTGAGAATGGGTGTGGTGGATGACTTAGGCCGGTCTCGAGTACACAAGGGCCTTAGCGGAGCTTTACGCAAAGCCGTTCGAGAGGCGGCGCAAATGACTGGGGCCAAACCGAGCCTAACTCAGGCCTAAGTATCAAAACCCCTATGGGATAGAGATACTTCGATAGCAGACAAAGGGGGTTAACTATGCGCAAGCGCTCTTTCGTTTTATTTGCCTTATTATTAGTGTTTTGGTTAGTAGTGTCCGCAGAGGTTGATAGCCAGCACCTTGTGGTCGGAGCTGTTCTGGCCGTGATGACTGTTTGGTTTTGGCAGAATCTTGGCCCAAGGCTGCCCCGTCTGCTCTCGGGTACAGAACTATTGCTGCTGGGCCACTGTCTTGTGACCCTAGTTCGCTTCATTATTCAATCCAATATCGCTGTGGCCAAAACCATCTTGTTATCCAGCCCACCGGTGGGGCCGGTGTTTGTTGTCATGCGGCCTCCGATAGAAAGCAACTGGGGAAGGGTGCTTTTGGCTAACTGTATAACCATTACGCCGGGTACTGTCACCATCGATATTGATCCTGAAACAGGTCAATTCATTGTCCATGCGCTGACAGAAGAGGCTGCCCGTGGATTATTCGATTGGCAGATTATCCATGAAGTCAGCAATCTGGAATCATGGAAACAGAGGAGGGCAAAACATGCTGTGGCTGCTAGTGGGTCTCATGGTGTTGATTCTCTTCGTCCTGTTGCGGGCGATTATCGGCCCGACAGTAATTGATCGCTTGCTTTCTATCAATGCCATCAGCAGCAAGGTGAGTATGATCATCTTATTGATGGCTTTCATGAGAGGCGATTATGGGTTCATAGATGTGGCCTTTGTCTTTGTGTTGTGTGGATTTGTGGGAGGGCTGTGGATATTGCGGGTACTGACTCCGGGTGACTGGCAGCTGAGGTTGCCGGGGTTAGGTGGATTTGACGGGGATGGAGAGGAAGCGATTTCCCATGATTGAGTTCTTAGCAAATGTATGTTTTGCCGGGTCGTTTTGTGCCTTTGCCCTGGGTACATTAGGGTTGTTTCGCTTGCCAGATCCCTATACCCGCCTGCATGGAGTGGGGATGGGGGATACCTTGGGTATGGGGTTGGCGGGGTTGGGACTTTTGCTGATCAGTCCTACTTGGGCTTTGCGGATCAAGCTGCTGGTCATTCTTGCCTTATTTTGGACAATTAACCCGACTATGACCCATTTGGTAGCTAAAGCCGGCCTCATTCACGGGGTGCAGCCCGTGGAAGGCACGAGAGTAATCAAGGGGTGAGCATATGGGCTTTACAGCTGTAGATTATGGGACGATGGTCATGCTATCGATTTTGATCGTGGCATCTTTGGCGATGTATTTTATCCGGGATCTACTTCATGCAGTTATCGTCTATGGCGCGTATACTTTGATCATGGCTTTGATTTGGCTGCAGATGAACACCCCTGATATTGCTATTACTGAAGCTGCGGCGGGGATCGGTATGACAGTATTGATGATGGTCGTCATTTCTCGCACTAGTCGAAGGGAGGAATAGTGTTGCGATTGCGGACTTTGTTTGTACTGGTGATTGCTCTGTTGGCTGCCTATGTAGTCCTGATCGCCGTAGCAGAGCTGCCTCCCTATGCAATGCCTGGAAATCCGGCCCACAATGAGGTGACCGAGCGTTATGTCAACGATGCCTTGGAGGAAACGGGAGTCCTCAATATGGTGACCGCCATTGTCCTGGATTATCGGGCCTATGATACCATGTTTGAGACTATCGTGCTGTTTACCGCTGTCCTGGCGGTGATCATCACCCTGAAAACGACCGAGGGAAAGGATGGCACCAAGTGAGAGATTTTGTCTTAAAAAGGGTAGCGGCATTGCTCTTGCCATTGATTCAGATGTATGGACTATATGTGATTTTCCATGGACATGTCTCCCCGGGTGGTTCTTTTGCCGGGGGCATGGTGGTGGGGCTGGCATTTATCGCCTATGCTACCATCTATGGCCTGGAAAGGGGACGAGAGAAACTACCGGAAACGGTGACTACCTTGACTGAAAGTCTCGGCACCCTTTGGTATGGGATCATGGGCCTGGTTGGCATCTGGAAGGGTGCTCCTTTCCTGGCCAACAAGCTGGCCGGGGTGAATTTGGGAGAACCGGGGGCACTGTCTTCTGGAGGGCTGATCTCTCTGATCGGTCTTGGTGTTGGGATCAGGGTGGCCAGCACCATGGTGACTTTGTTTTTTACCATGATGGAGGAAGAGTCGTGAAAATACTACTAGGCAAGTTAATGGTTAACTACCCGTACTTTGCGGCTATGATCTTGTTTATTATCGGTGCGCTGACTGTGCTCACCCGTTCGAACCTATTCAAGAAGCTAATTGGCATCAATATCATGGAAAGCGCTATCTTCCTCATGTTTATTGCCGCAGGCAATACCCGGGGCGGTGCGGTGCCGATCCTCGATCAGGCAGAACCCAACGCTGCCTATATTAACCCGCTGCCATCAGCCTTGATGTTGACTGGCATCGTGGTTAGTGTCAGTGTGACTGCCTTTGCTTTAGCATTGATTATCAGGTTATATCAATCTTATGGCACCACTGATGCTCAGCGGATTGCTGAGATGAGAAATGGGGTGGCCGAAAGATGACGGCAGCGATCATCACTAACTTACCGGCATTTGTTGTCATTGCCCCGCTTTTTGTCGCCTTTATCTTGCCGACTATCGCTCGGCGGATACGATTGGTGGAGAGTTTAGTCATTGTGATCGAAGCTCTCGGGCTTTTCGGGGCAGGATATCTAGCCTCACTCATTCTCATGCAACAAGGCCTTCCCATCATCTATAACATGGGGGGCTGGCCGGCTCCGTGGGGTATAGAGCTCATAGCAGGCAGCTTAAGTGCCTTTTTCCTGTTGGTAGTGGCGGGTGTTAGTCTGCCGGTAGCCCTCTTTGCCGTAGGCAACATGTCCCATGAGGTGGGAGGACCGCAGCGCACCACTAGGTTTTATGTGCTCTATCTGCTGCTCGGTGGCGCTCTGGCAGGTATGGCTATGACCAATGACCATTTCAATGTCTTTGTCTTGGTGGAAGTGGCGACCCTCAGTTGCTGTGGCTTGGTGAGTGCCCGGAACCATCCTCGAGCAGCCGAAGCTGCCTTCAACTATCTGATCTTGGCCACTTTAGGTTCTGATCTTATTCTTGGTGGGATCGGGTTCTTATACATTGTTACGGGGCATCTGAATATGGAGTTTGCCTCCCAGCAGCTTACTGCGATTTGGCGGGATTATTCCCATGTGGTATGGATGGCGGCTAGTTTTCTTCTGGTAGGTTTTGGTGTAAAAGCGGCCCTCTTCCCGCTGCATATTTGGCTGCCTGATGCTCACTCCACAGCCCCATCACCGGCTAGCGCGATCTTATCCGGGCTGGCAGTCAAGGGGTATCTAATTTGCCTGATGAAGGTGCTGTACAACGTATTTGGCGTTAGTTTGATGCAGGAGTTTGCCATCGATCGGATACTGGTACTTTTGGGTATGATTGCGATCATTGCCGGATCCATATTAGCCTTAGCTCAAGATGAGCTGAAGCGCCGGTTGGCTTTCTCTACTGTCGCACAGGTGGGGTACATCTTCCTGGGATTAGGCCTGATCAATACTAAGGGCCTGACAGGTACGCTATTTCACCTGGCCAGCCATGCTGTGATCAAGTCGAGTTTATTCTTGGCAGCGGGAGCGATGATCACCACTACAGGTAAACACCGGATTAGTGAAATGGCAGGTGTGGGCAGGAAAATGCCCATAACGATGGGAGTTTTCACTATCGGCAGTTTGGGGTTGGTGGGTATACCGCTATTCTCCGGGTTTATTGGTAAGTGGTACCTGCTCTTCGGGAGTCTGGAAGCAGGAAGCTCCCTGGCTGCAGCAGTGATCATTGCGGGAAGTGTATTGTGTGCAGGTTATCTGTTTCCCGTGATTCGGATCGCCTATTTTGAGCCCGCGCCTGAGAGAGATTGGCAGGATCCCGGCTTATTACAGAGGATTGCCATGATTATGCTGGCGGCCGGTGTAGTGATCCTGGGCATAATCCCGGGGCCTTTTCTGGAGCTAGCCGGCGGAGCGGCGGTTGAGTTTTTGGTGAGCAAGTAGGGGTGCGCGAGGAGGATTAGAGTAAATGATGGATCTGGTTTTGGCTTTACTGAGCGGGGCAGTTGGAGGTTTGCTTGTGGCCCTCATGCCCCGGGCGAGCAGCCGCCTGCGCAATACAATCACACTCACTTTCTCTGTTATGGGCATGATCTTCAGCTGGCGAGTGGCTGGGGCGGTCTTGGCCGGGCAGACTGTACGGATAGCAGGTGAAATCGCGGGATTGGCGTGGAGCATACACCCGGACCCGCTCGGGGCGGTATTTGGGGTGATCGTCTCGACCCTCTGGCTCTTCGCTGCCATCTACTCCTTCGGCTATATGGCAGATGCGCAGAAACAGCGGACTTATTACACCTATTTTCTATTGGCTTTCAGTGTGACGTTGGGGGTGGCCTTTTCAGGTAACTTGTTGTCTCTTTATCTGTTCTATGAGCTGCTTACTCTTGTTACTTATCCCCTGGTGATCCATGAGCGTAACACGGAGGCCATGCAAGCAGGTGCCAAGTACATAATCTACAGCCTCTCTGGAGCAGGAGCTATCCTAATAGCTATAGTCATCACCTATGGTTGGGTAGGAAACCTCGACTTTGCCGGTGGGGCCTTATTAGCTGATATGGGGCTGAGGCCGGGCTTAGGCTGGTTGTTGGCTCTATTTGTGGCTGGGTTTGGTGTAAAGGCTGCCATCATGCCACTACATCGCTGGCTGCCGGCGGCCATGGTAGCTCCCACTCCGGTAAGTGCTTTGTTACACGCTGTGGCAGTAGTCTATTCCGGTGTCTATGGGGTTTTGCGGGTAGTGTATTCCGTATTTGGGCATGAGTTGATGGGGCAGTTGCCTGTTAGTCATTTTCTACCCGTGGTAGCAGCCTTTACGATCTTGGTTGGGGTTACCATTGCCACTCAGCAGGATGTGCTGAAGCGGCGGTTGGCTTATCATACCATTAGTCAGCTCTCATATATCCTCCTGGGCGCTTTCACCCTACATCCCTTGGGGTTAGCCGGGGCCATATTTCATATGATCAGTTACTCTACACTCAAGGTCACACTTTTCTTTGCTGCCGGGATTATCGCCAAACAGACCGGTGAGGTAAATGTGAGCAAAATGAGTGGGGTAGGTTGGCAGTTGCCCTGGACCATGACGGCTTTTGGTGTTGCTAGCCTAGGAATGATCGGAATGCTGCCCCTGAATACCTTTTGGAGTAAGTACTACTTAATGAAGGGCAGTGTAGCTGGGGGCAAATGGCCATTAGCATTAGTGCTAATTGGCAGCGGCGTAATTAACGCTTTCTGCTTCATTCCCACTGTAGTGACTGCTTTCACTGGGAAAAAGGGACAGCCTTCTCTGGAACAGGGGGGCGAGGTGGGACTCATGCTGGCCCCGACTTTGCTGCTGGCGGGGATTGCAGTTGTGATGGGTCTAGGGCCGGGATTGGTTTGGCCTGGAGTTGAAGCCGTTGTGAAATGGTTTTTCGTAAGGTAGGAGGTTGAATCTGATGCTGCTTATAGTCCTCCCCGCTATTCCACTTCTGGGAGCACTGGCCTTGCTGGGCATACGTGATCAGCGGATCAATATGCCGTTCATCATCAGCTCTATTGTTCTAGTTCTGGGGGGGTGGGGGCTCACTGGCGTGTTTAGGGGCACATCCTTGTCCTATGAGGTATCACTTTCCGGTCCCTTTGCCCCAAGTTTTCAAGCTGATCCCCTATCTGCCATCTTTGTGTTGCTAGCCACATTTCTTTGGTGGGTCGTATCCATATATGCACCAGAGTACATGCAGCACGAAGGTAGGGGACGAACTTTCGAGATCTGTACACTCTTGACCCAGTCAGCGGTTTTGGGAGTCTTTCTGGCCGGAGATCTTTTTACTCTGCTGCTTTTCTTTGAACTGATGACCGTAGCTTCGTACTTTTGGGTGATCCATCGATGGAATGCAGAAGCAATTCGGGCCGGGTATTTCTATCTTTTCTTTAGTATCGTGGGTGGGCTTTTTGTAGCCCTGGGGATTGTGCTGCTGGGAGCTAGTATTGATGGGCCGCTGGCCATTGGTGCCGGCCGCTTGGCTCCATTCAAGCCCGGAGATTTTGGATGGGGTTTAGCTCTACTGATAGCTGGCTTTGGCATCAAGGCCGGTATGGTACCTTTACACCTGTGGCTGCCTCATGCCCACTCGGTAGCTCCTACCCCCGCTAGTGCCCTCCTATCTGGGCTGGTGATCAAGGTAGGGGCCTATGGGCTGATTCGTACCGGGGAACTAGCCAGTTGGGGAGGGGGCTGGGAGAGTGTGGCGACGTGGTTGGGGCCTGCTCTGACTATCCTGGGCACCTGCACGATGCTGGTGGGGGTAGCTGCCGCTCTCCTGCAGAGTGATGCTAAGCGACTCTTGGCCTATCATAGTGTAAGCCAGATGGGCTATATTATCTTGGGGTTAGGTGTCGGTCTGTACTTGGGGGCAGGGGGTGGCATGGGCCTTGTGGGGGCAATCTATCATATTGTCAACCATGCTCTCTTTAAGGCGGCTCTGTTCTTGGGTGTGGGAGTAATCTATGTTCACACTCAGGAGACCAATCTATATCACCTTGGTGGCTTGTGGCGTCGGTTCCCGGTCACTGCCCTACTCATGTTTTTGGCAGTCCTAGGCATTACGGGTGCACCTGGCCTCAATGGTTATGCCAGCAAGACTTTGCTTCACCATGGAGTCAGTGCAGCGGCGGCAACGGGCTTGCCTTTGATGGTCTGGGCAGAGAGACTGTTTCTCTTGGTAGGGGTGGGTACAGCGGCTTCTTTCAGCAAACTGTATTATCTGATGTTTCTGGGTCGCCCTACCCAGATTGAAGTCTCAGGTGGCGAATCTCGCCTGTTCCAGATATCTATGACATCACTGGCTGTAGTCATGGTAGGGATCGGGTTGAAACCGGAGCTCTTCCCGCAAGCCTGGGCGGTACCGGCAGCCGAGGCGTTGGGTATGCAGGCTGCTTCTAGAGCAATAGCTGGCATTTCCTTTTGGAATGCCAGTGATCTAATCGGTATGTTGATCACGTTGGGCCTAGGTGTGACCGTATGTTGGGCTGGGCTGAAAAGTGGAGTATTTCATTGGCAGCCCCCTCTATGGCTGACTTTGGAGGGTTTGGCGAAAATAGCCGGCCATAGTCTGTTAGCTGCTTTCCAGGTAGGGCAAGGGCTTTACCGTTCAATGGCTGCCTATTTTGCCAATATAGGCAGGACCATGGGGTCCCGCCTATATGCAGTCTGCCAGAAACTAGACCATTCAAGGGGAGGCACCATCGGTGGGATTACCCTGTCGGGAATCAGTGCTGATGCCGCTCTCTTGATGGTGACCTTGGCTGTTTTGATCGTGTGCTATACCTATACTGATCTGGGCATACCCCGCCTGCGTTTACCCTTATCTGTACCCACATGGTTGAGAGTATTGGGTGGGTAGGCAGTGGCAAATTGGCTTAGAGCCGGGTTTAAAGCGCAGTGCCCGGGTCGAATTGAACACCGCTAGGAGTGCCACACCGACATCGGCAAAGACTGCTTCCCAAAGGGTGGCTACTCCGGCGATGCCCAGAGCAATGAATAGAGCCTTTACGGCAAATGCCAAGACAATATTCTGGATGATGATGCGCCGGGTGTAGCGGGCAATGCGGATGGCTTCTGCCACCTTACCCGGCTTATCCTCCATGATCACTACATCAGCGGCCTCGATGGCTGCATCGGAACCTAGCCCTCCCATGGCGATCCCGACATCGGCTCGGGTGAGTACTGGGGCATCATTGATCCCGTCACCGACAAAGGCCAGCTTGGCCTTGCTTTGATCTTGTGTGGCTAGTAGGGCCTCTACCTCAGCCACCTTCTCATGGGGAAGCAATGCTGCATGGACCTGATCGATGCCCACCTGATGACTGACTTGGTGGGCTGTGTCGATAGCATCCCCAGTCAACATGACCGTTCGTTTTACCCCCAAATGCCGCAAATCATGGATAGCAGAGGCAGTATCTGGTTTGATGCGATCGGCAATAACAATGGTACCGGCAAACTCCCCATTTGCAGCAACATAGACAGTGGTGAAGCCATTGTTAGATGGGGAAGAGAAGCTGATGCCCTGATCAGTCAACAAGCTGGTGTTGCCTACCAGGATCTCAGTCTCATTGATTCTGGCCTTAACGCCTTTTCCGGCGACTTCCTCATATACACCTTCACCAGCGTGATTTGGCTTTGCCAAAGAGCTGGCCTCGAGAATGGAAAGGGCAATAGGGTGACTGGAGTGCACCTCTGCTTGAGCTGCCAGGTCTAGTACGGTCTCAGCCGCGAAACCATTGGCTGGGATGACCTGTTGGACTTGAAAAACGCCCTCTGTCAAAGTGCCCGTCTTGTCAAAGACCACTGTATCGATATCCACCAATGCCTCTAGGTAGTTGGCACCTTTGATCAATATGCCTTGGCGAGAGGCGCCGCCAATCCCACCGAAATACCCTAGTGGTACGGAAATAACCAATGCACAGGGACAGGAGATCACCAGCAAGACCAGAGCCCGATGTACCCATTCCCTTAGGCCTGCTCCCGGAACAAACAAAGGGGGCAGTATGGCAACTAGGCTTGCCCCAAAGACCACTACCGGGGTATAGTACCGGGCGAATTTCGTGATCAACTTCTCCGTCGGAGCTTTGCGGTGGGCAGCATTTTCCACTAGGTCTAGAATCCGAGCCAGAGATGTCTCTCCATAGGCTTTGGTGACTTTGACCTGTAGTAGGCCGGAATTATTGACCATACCCGCCAATACGGCATTGCCTGGGGATACTCGCTTGGGTACTGGCTCTCCGGTTAGGGCAGAAGTATCAACAAAGGATTCTCCGGTGAGGATCTCGCCATCTAGTGGTATCCTTTCACCGGGCCGCACGATAATCACACTGCCTACCTTGATTTGGGCAGGATGGACAGATTCGATACCCCCCGTTGTCTTCAAATTGGCAGAGTCAGGCCGAATGGCAAGCAGGGCCTGTATGGAGTTACGGGACCGGGAGACAGCTACGTCTTGCAGCAATTCGCCGACATAATAGAAGAGCATAACACCCACAGCTTCAGGCAAGTTGCCAATGGCAAAGGCACCTAGTGTCGCGATGGTCATCAGAAAGTTTTCATCAAAGATTTGGCCTCGCGCGGCATTGCGGATAGCGGTACTGATAACTCCCCGGCCAACTAGGAAATAGGCGGCGAAAAAGATGATATATGCGCTCCAGCCACCGCCGAATGTTTCGAGCTGAGGTTGGAATATAAGTCCGATGCTGAATAATATACCGGCAAGAATTGGAGGCCAGAGCTGAACAGGTTCACCATGGCCCGCAGGTACTGAAGGCTCTACTGCTGAATTAGGATGAATAATGACACCAGGTTCAATGGTATCCATAATCTGCTGAGCCTGTGAAACCTTGGCTGCATCAATCATCAAGGTGGATGTGGTAAAATCGATGGTAGCCTCTGGGTCTAGATCTTGCTGCAGCCGAGACTCTATCTTGGCAGCACAGGCAGCACAATCTAGGCCACTTAGGCGGCAAGTCTCGGGTGCAGCTGTTTTGGTCTCTGATGTGGGCATGAGGTGTTCCTACCTTTCTTCAGCATAGTGTTCTTGAGCTTGGCGAATCAGGGTGACTATGTGGTCATCATCTAATGTATAAAAAACCTGCCTGCCTTCTCGGCGGTATTTGACTAGGCGCATAGCCTTCAGCAGACGCAGATGATGGGATATGGCCGGTAGCGACATCTCGAGGATATCGGCAAGATCACATACACACAGTTCGTCTTCAGATAGGAGATAGATGATCTTGGTCCTGGTCTCATCACCGAGCACCTTAAATAGCTCAGATAAGCCAGCTACCTCCAATAGTTTCTCACGTAATCTGTCCTTCTCTGGGCAGTTAGGACAATATTGGTCACAAATGTCCTGCCGGGAACGGCTGCATTCAGTCATATATGTCACTCCTATACTTCGAAGATTAAGCAACTGTTTAATTGTATTATATGACCAGGCTGTGAAGCTGTCAACGACATTGTATCTGTTCATTGAATATTAACCTGGTTGTGATAATCTAGAGTAGGTTGCTTGCTGAGACCTATTCTCGGTAAGCTTGATGAAAAAGTGTAGGAACAAAGCAGAGGAGGACCGGCAGTGCTGGTAGATTATCATCTTCATACAGTGTTTTCCCGTCATGCGGTGGGCTCTATAGAGGATTACTTGGGGAGGGCCGAGGCGCTAAAGATCGAAGAAGTATGCTTCACAGAGCATGTCTGCCGCCAATATATGACTGCAGAGATCCGCAGCAAACTAGGCGAACCCTGGCTGAGGGAACACGAAGTGCCCATTTATTTTGGGCTGCTCGATGCTGCTAGAGCGAAGACATCTGTTGATATCAAACAGGGATTAGAAGTAGACTATGTAGCCGGATGCGAAAAGCCCCTGGAGGAGCTTCTAGGCTCATTGCCCTTGGATTTCGTGTTAGGCACTATTCATTTCCTACCGGCATACCAGATGCAGTATATCGGCGACATCGAAGCTGAACCCGTTACTTTGCTTCTGGATTATTTCGCTTATGCTCAACAGGCGATCGAAAGTGGGCTATTTGATTCCTTGGCCCATCTGCATTTGGGTTGGCAGGTGGTCCCTTGGCCGGATGGTGAGGGACAGAAAGCCGTAGAAGAGGCTCTGGCCGGAGTAGTAGCTGCCGCCGGTAAGCAAGATATGTGTCTGGAGATCAACACCCGGGCGTTTAACTTTGAGGGATATGGCCAACCCCGAGTCTATCGGAAATTCCTGCAGATGATCGCCGATTATGATGTACCGGTTACCATGGGCTCTGATGCTCATGATCCCCAGGACGTAGGCCGCAATTACCCTGCTGTTTTGCAGGCATTGAGTGACTATGGGATTGATGAGGTGGCTACGTTCCAAGAGAGGGAAAGGCAGATGGTACGGTTGGGTGGTTGGTCAGTGAGAACCGCAAGCAGGTGAAATGATAGAGTACGGCAGTTGTGCCGCACTCTGTACTAGTTGCTCTCGGCAGTTCTTTGGACAAGGACCCGCTTTTTCCAGCGGCCGGTTCTATAATAGATGAGATGAAAGGCGAAACCCATCAAGCTGCCGCAAGCGATGGCGAGCCAGACTCCACCTACCCCTAGCTGAGGCAGGGACGAAAGGTACTTGGCTAGAGGCACTCTCACTATCCAAAGAGAGCCAAGGGTGAGGAACATGGTAGCTACGGTATCCCCCGCACCGCGAATTACGCCACCTATGGTAAACATCAGGGCCATGGGGATGTATGATAGGGAAACATACCGCAGGTATCGGGAGCCTTCTGCCAAGACTGCTTCATCCTGTGTGAAGAGCACCATGAGTATGTCTGGCCGGGTGATGGCGACGACGGAGACGATGGCGGTGATACTTGACGCAAGGATAGCACTCCATTTGACTGTCTCAGCCACGCGTTCTGGCTTCCCAGCCCCTAGGTTTTGCCCCACCAGGGCAGAGACGGCTAAACCCATACTCATGGATGGCATGAAGGCAAACTGATCGAGGCGTGAGGCGGCGCCGAAGCCGGCGATCACATTAGCACCGAAACTGTTTACTATCGAGTTGACTACGACACTGCTGAGCGAAACCAGGACCTGTTGAATACCGGCAGGTAACCCGATGCGAAATGTCAAGGCAGTCAATTCCCAGTCAAGGCGAAACATTCCGGGCTCATAGCGCAGCAAGCCCGATTTTACATACAGATATCTGAGCGCAACCACTGCCGACATGCCTTGGGCGATGATCGTTGCCAGGGCTACACCACCAACCCCCATTTTTGGAATAGGGCCTAAGCCAAAGATGAACAGTGGGTCTAAGACAATGTTCAAGACGGTGGCATAGGCCAGGAACCGCAGAGGGGTGCGGGAATCTCCCAGGCCTCGCAAGACCGCACTGGCCACATTATACAGAAACATGCCAACTAGCCCTGCCATAAAGACAGCCATATAATCCGATGCCATGTCAATGATTTCAGTAGGTGTGTTGATTAGCTCCAGCAGAGGGCGCCGGAAAGTGAAACCGATAATGGAAATTGCCAGGCCCAGCACGGTGAGCAGAATCAATGAATTGGTGACGGTTTTTACCAGCCGCTCATGCTGCTGGGCTCCGAAGTATTGTGATACCAAGATAGTGGTAGCCATAGTGATTCCGTTTACCATCGCAATGAGAGCGAAAATAATCGGAAAGCCTACAGATACAGCAGCTAGTGCGTGGGGGCCGAGGAAGCGTCCTACCCAGATGCTGTCTACGGTGTTATACAAGGCCTGCAGCATGTTCCCAAGCAGCATGGGAACGGAGAATAATACCAAATGACGCAGGATACTACCTTCAGTAAAATCAGTGATTTGCTTGTTTTGCACTCTAAAACCCCTTTCAAACCCGAAAGATTGACTATACATTCATCTAGTCTGAGCCTAGGTCTAGTCATTCACATTAACCTGTGAGTTGATTTTGAAGATCACTGAACTTGCATGGCGTAATCCAACCTTTCCTAGAAGGGTCAAGAAGACTATGAGCTCTTCGGCGCCAAAGAGCTGAAGCGTGGCAGATGAAGGCACTGTACGCAGATTCTACGATCGGAAACAGCTGCCGGCCCGGAGGTAAAGTAAGAGTTGTATCTTTACCATTCTATAGTTTCCTATAAATGACAAAGACAACAATACAAGAACTAGTTTACCATGGAAGCTACCAACCAGCAAGCTGTTATCTGCCTGCAGTAGAAGTTGCTGGTATGGAAAGCGACGGATATGCGCAGGGATTTGGCGCCCAGCCGATGAACGACTACTGCAGTTGCAGTTACGCTCTTTTTGGAATCTAGAAGCTTGGTGCTAGGCAGAAGGTTTGGTAAAGGAGATTGTGATTATGAGAGTTGCTGCCCTATCTTTGGCTGGGTTAAAGATGGACCCCAGAGAGGATTACATTGCTTATCTATCTGCCTTGCTGGAGGAGTCACAGGTTGAGCTGGCTGCCTTACCCGCCTACACTGGTTTTCTGCTCTGGATGAAGGCGGGGCACTTGGCAGAGAGTTGTGGGTTTATCGAAGGGTTTCAGCACTTTATGCAAGCCGCCAACCAATGGAATGAAGCATTTTTGCAGCTGCATAGTGATCTAGCTAGTGACAATAATACTTATTTGGTCACGGGGACCACCGTGGAGGAGGCGAATGGCCGGTTCTATCAGACGGCATACTGCTTTGACCCTAGGGGAGAGGTCTGTGGCCGACAGCGCCAGACTCATCTGACCCGTGAGGAGCGTGCACTTGGTCTAAGTAGGGGGGATGAACTGCAGCTGATGGATGTGGCAGGACTGAGAACGGGCCTGATTGTTGGCACTGATGCTCGCCATCCCGAGGTTGGCCGTATTCTTGCTATAGAAGGAGCGGAGCTGGTTGCCCATGTCGGTTGCCTAATCGATGGCCTGGAGACTCAAGTACAGCCGGCGGGGATCTGGGCCCAGGTACAGCAAAACCAGTTTTGGGCGATCGAGGCACAGCTAGGAGCCCCTATTTGTGATCGTTCTTTTCGAGGACAGTGTGCAGTAATGGGGCCGTGTGAAGCAACCCCTGGCTTGACCGGTTATCTGGCCCGAGCAGAGGCGAACGAGCCCTTGGTCACGGCCGAGCTGGTAGAAGCCGATCGACAGAGAATCAAAAAGGACTATCCCTTGTTGAGACTGCTTCAGCCTAATGCCTATGTAGGACTACTGCCTGAGCTCTATGAGACGGATACAGAAAACCGGTAAGCTTAGCTATGGATGTAGACCAGCAATGGTCATAGGGATCGCGGTGAGGAGATGGGAAGATGGCTGGTGTTGGGTGGAAAGAAAAACTTTTGCGACAGTACCGTTATTGGCAGTGCCGTCCCGCGAGGGTCAAGAAACGTCTGCTTGCCCAAAGCGAGGAGAAAAGGGAGATAGCTTCCATAAAGGGGCGCTGCCTCAGAGTCGCGGCTCTACAGGTGGAAGTAGAACTGTTTAGTGATCCTTTGGATTATGTAGATGCCATGCACCGCCGAGTGAGGGAGGCTGCGGCCTTGGGGGCACATCTAGTTGCCTTCCCTGAATATAACAATCTCCCCCTTTTGGGGATGCTGCCCGGTATCGAGGCAATGGGGGAAGAGGTCTCTCGCACAGAACCAGGCTCTGCAGAATCAGCTGATCAGCCTGGCATTACTGTTGCCGATGTGGTTCGCTATATCGGCCCAGCCATGGCCCCTTTCTTGGATACCTTGTACTCTACCCTGGCTGCTGAATATGGTATTTACCTAATGTCCGGCAGTTTCTTGCTGCCTGATGGTGATCAAGTAGTAAATCGTGCCTTTCTCTACAGCCCTCAGGGACAGCTGATCGGGATCCAAGACAAAGTACACCTCATGCCCATGGAAGCCGCATGGGGTGTCTCTGCCGGCACCAGGTTCAATCTCTTTGACACCGAGATAGGAAGCATTGCCGCGCCGGTATGTATGGATGCAACGTATTTTGAGACTTTTAGAATTCTCGAGCTGCAGGGAGCAGAGATCGTGATTATCCCCATAGCTAACCCCGAACCATATAATCAGTGGCTGGCCCTGCGGGGCATCTGGCCGCGGGTGCAGGAGTGTCCCGTATATGGAATAAAGAGTGCGTTGGTAGGAAGGCTCCTCGGGTTTGAATTTACTGGACGGGCTGGGATCTTCGCTCCGGCGGAGCTGACCTCCGATGGCAGTGGCATCCTTGACATAGTGGTATCGCCCGAAGAAGAAGGGATTGCCTTAGCGGAAATCGACCTGGCTGAGCTGCAGAAGCTGCGCTCTGATCATCCTTGGCGTGATAACAACCAGGCGCTTTACCGGCGCTACTTTCCCCGGATATATCATTCACTGACCTAAGTGGGGATTTTGTCATCTGGCCTGATGGCGCTGCTCACCAGCCCAGACCCCGCGGCAGCCACCAGACCAGGAAATGATGCCTATACCTCGGTCGGTTCTTGCTGGTAGTTGGTGATTATTTCTTCCGGATAGTGGGAGAAGATCAGCGCACCGATCAGAGTGACTAAGGGGGCGACCGGACAAGTCCAAGCGGTCTTGGTTAGAGCGTGCCAATTCCGGCAATCGGGCTAGATGCTGACTATTTCTCTGGCGGAGCATGGCAGGGGAACACAGCTTTCTGGCGAAATAGATAGCCATTAGCCAGCTTCTCGGTGGAGAAGGGCAGCGTAAGTGCCATGAGCAGAGCCGAGCACAGCTGAGATTAGCCTAGCTGAGGAGGAGTCAAATGGACACTGAGCAGAAGACTGGTTTCTATGGCGACTTTGGAGGGAGTTTCGTATCACCGGAGCTGCAGGTAGTGTTGGAGCACCTGGAGAAGGCTTTTGAGCGTTATCAAGATGATCAGGAATTCCAGGAAGAACTCGCTTACTACTTCAAACACTATGTGGGTCGTCCCAGCCCTCTTTACTATGCTGCCCGGTTGTCGGAGCAGTTAGGTGGAGCCAAGATCTATATCAAGAGAGAGGACCTAAACCATACCGGTTCTCACAAGATCAATAATGTGATTGGCCAGGCGTTGCTGGCCCGGCGGATGGGTGTAGAGCGTGTAATCGCTGAAACCGGGGCAGGTCAACATGGAGTGGCTACGGCTACAGCCTGTGCTCTCTTTGGTATGGATTGTACTGTCTATATGGGTGAAGAAGATATTCGGCGCCAGGCACTAAATGTTTTTCGCATGGAGCTGTTGGGTGCTCAGGTAATATCGGTTACCAAAGGAACTCGTAGGCTGAAAGATGCTGTGGATGAAGCCTTTACTGACCTTCTGGCCAACTATAAACATACTTACTATATGCTGGGTTCCGCCGTTGGTCCCCACCCCTTCCCATTGATTGTTCGCCATTTCCAGAGCATTATTGGCAGAGAGGCCAGGCAGCAGATTTTGGAGCAAGAGGGGAAACTACCCAGCTATATCATAGCTTGTGTCGGAGGCGGCAGTAATGCCATTGGGTTATTTCATCCCTTCTACCAAGACCAGGGAGTCAAGATGATCGGGGTAGAACCTGCGGGCAAGGGATTGGCAACAGGCCAACACGCAGCACCGCTGAGTGTGGGCAAACCCGGCCTTCTCCATGGCTTTAAGTGCTATGTGGTTCAGACTGAGTCCGGTGAACCTATGCCAACTCATTCCATTGCCGCGGGATTAGACTATCCTGGTGTCGGCCCTGAACATAGTTTCTATAAAGCCAGCGGCAGGGCTGAATATGTCGCGGTTACGGACGAGGAGGCCCTAGAGGCCTTCAAGCTGCTTTCCCAAGTGGAAGGCATTATACCCGCTCTGGAAAGCGCCCATGCCGTAGCCCAAGCAGTGAGACTCGCACCTAGCCTTTCCCAGGACGAGATCATTATTGTCAATCTCTCCGGCCGAGGGGACAAGGATGCTCAACTAGTATTCGAAATGAGGCAGAAGGCGGGCGAGGTGGCAGCTAAAGCGTGAGGATTTACTGCCGATGATAGCCTGGTACTGTCGGCATCCTATATATAACTGAAACCGATGGTTGATCATAGCCAAAGATCACAGCCAAAACGCCCCCCGGTACTAATATACCGGGGGGCGTCTGTCTACTAGACACTATCTGCGTTCGATTACCTTCACTCCATCTATCCCTTGAGGCACCAAGTGATACTCATCTTGCCAGTTATTGGGGTCAGAGAAGGTGTCTGGCCCAGCAATGAACTGCATCGTAACGTAGTGCAGTGGATCCAAGAGGTTGCGCAAGCTGTTGGTGACCACTACGCACAGCTCATTTTCACCAGGCCGAACCCATGGTGTGATGTCGATCTCATAGGGTGGTAGTGCTATCCGCCCACAATACTCACCATTGACATATATACCGGCAATCGGAGCCTGTAGATTCACTAACTGGAGCACGGCTTGGCCTCGGTTGGATGCACGCCACTGGAAGGTGGTCTTGTATTCCATCTCACCGGCATAGAAGGGGTAACCCTGTGTGACCCAGTCGCCTAGCCCAATAGAAGCCAGTTTGAAGTCTGCCTTATGCGGTTTCCTAATTTTGTCATGGGTGACTTGGAAGTCGCCTAAGACAAAGCAGTTCTCCAGCTCCCACAACTCGCTGAAAGTAGTGGATAGAATGACGGTGTTGTCCCCTTCTTGGAGACCTTTAGTGATGTCGAAGGTGGTGAAGGCTGGATCCAGCCAAGTGCCGGCAGGGCAAATGTCTGTATTGCCATTTACACTAACCGCATATTGGTTGCCAGACTCCACGACTAGTTTTACCACACCCTGGTTCTTGTCCAGGTTGTTAAGGACAAATGTCAACTCGATTTCTATCTGATCATCAGCGGTAATCGGCTGACGATCTTGCATTTGCCGCCAGGGCTGCACATCTCTATTGTCTCTGAAGGTGGGCAGTCCGTAGTAGTTGCGAATCTTGGTAAAGGCATCCCAGATGGGAACAGTCTGACTCCAATCCCCATTGTTGATTCGGTAGCGGCACCAATCAAGGACCAGGGGATTACAGGAACGGGGCTGAATTGCCCATTGGTTTGGAGTTATTGTCTGTATTTTCTTGGCGCTGTCGGTAGCAGATTCATAGGGTAAGCCCGAAGCCCATTCGGCTGCCACGATTCCTGCCAGCAATAGATGAGACTCGGCCTCCAGGAAGCGCATCTGCAGCTTTAACCCCTCTGCCGTCTGCTTGTAGCTTAAGGGTTGGATTTCACCAGTAAGCAGATCCAGCCGGGCAAGTGGTCCGGGGTGATGGATGATGACTTCTGCTTCAGGGCAAGAGGCTTCTCCGACATTAGTCAAGAAGACCAAAAGATTATCATCTAGCCGGCGAGTATGCGTGTAAATGCGAGGACGGTGGTAATCCTTGCCATCCCCAGCTTTTGCATCGCTTGGGGTCTCGCCAGTGAACTTCACGGATACTGTGCGTTCAGCAGTCTTGCGCAGTTCCTGCTCAAGAGAGGCAAAGTCCTTGACGGCTTGCATAGAGGGGATTAGTGATTCGAGACGCTCTCGATCGACTGCCCGCACTGTCTCTGGAGGTGTTCCCAGGTAAATGACGTGGCCGCCGGCCTCGATAAATTCTGCCAGCAGATCGAGGGTGGAGGGAGCCAACATGGTCTCATCTGGTAGAACGAAGACACTGTACTGCCCCTCGCCGATCTCTAGCTGATTCCCGTTTACCCGCGCCATAGTCTCCATGAGTACTTCGTCTGCCAGATCATAATCCCAGTTGGCTTCAGTTAAGTCTTTGCATAGATCCTCAAAGCGGCGGGCTGTATCCTGTTTGCCGAAGCCCTTCACCCAGAAGACGGTAACGGGGTGCAAGACAGCGATGTCGGCTGCAAAATCTCCCCGAGATAGGGCGTAACTCAGCCGCCCGAAGTAATCTGCCAAATAATCATATTCGGCGGCCCAAGGCTGATGCTCTCCCCAACTTGGTGGGTAATCTCGTTTCCTCAAGCCTCTGAGCGAATAATGATAGAGGTGTTGATTCAGCAGATTCACCCCTAAGGCATACTGCCAGTCTCCCATAATTTTTTGTTCAGCAAATGAGATGTCGGACATAGCTCCACCATAAGTCTCCGACAGAACTCGCTTGCTTCCCGTCTGGTGTGCTACACTGGAAGCCAGCTTGATCATTTGCACATTACCCATCTGGCGTTGAATGGTATCTCCCGGTAGTTTACCCGTAAAGGCTCTTCCCCCTAAGAGGTCTACTCCCGGTACATGCAAATAGGCCAGAGGGGCCATAAAGGATCCAGACTTATAGAAATAAGGGAATTCATGTTCCCAGTAATGGCCCGTCCACAGCAGTCCATTTTGGTCACACCAATCACAAACGGGTTGACACCAGTTTTCCAGGAATAGTTGAGTAGTGGTGAGCCAAAAGTCATAACGTACTTGAGGCGAATTCTCTAGATCTAGGACTAAGCTTGGTAGGTGCGGAATCAGATCATAGCCACAGCGGCGGCGAAACTCAATCGGGAGCCGGGGAGTCCAGGGTAAGGTTGAGGTATCTGGTCCGGTTCTCTCATTGTATATCCGCACCTCATCGGTGAATACACCGGGAATCCGACGGCCGAATTGACTGGCAAAACGTTCCTTATAGGGTTCTAGGCCATGCCTAATAAAGGAGCGCACCGCATCGGCATCGAGGGTATCCAAATATGCATAGCCATTGAACCATGTGTCGGGTGCAGCATTCGTCCAGTAGAAGGTCAGGCATTTCTCGCTGCCTTCGGGGAGCTCGTTTGCCTCCAAGGGCCGTGCCGACACGGAACCATCTTTGTCGGGCTCATAGGCAAAGCGTTGCAGTATATTTCCCTCGATTGGGCCTGGGGTGTCTTCATCGGCGAATGTCAAGTACTTGGCAGCAAAGGCGGTGAAATTGCGCTCTAGTGCTAAGCCTCCTACCGGGCCACTCGGATATCGGTCCTCATCATACAACCAAGCTTCCATACCGAGTTTTTCCGCCTCATTGACAGCAGCAGCTACAGCTTCCATCCATTCATCGGAAAGAAACGGTGTTGCCAGCCCTTGCCGGGAGTGCATAAAAAATCCTCCCAAGCCAATGGAATGCATGTGCTGTACCTGTTCGCGGATGCGTTTTGGCTCTAGGTGGTCATTCCAAGACCAAAAGGGCATAGGACGGTAGGCATTGCATGGGTTCTGAAAGAATTGCTTCTTCACGTTCAGTGACCTCCTCACGCGTTCTTATTTCAGCAATGTCCCGACTTGTATCGAGAAAAGTCTTCCACACATCCATACCTGAGACTGTTGCTTAGACCGGAAACATCCCCTCCTAACTTCCACAATTTGACGTCCTGCTTTTAGAACTGCTTTTCAAATACCCTAGCCTGTACTTCGCCTCCAGGCAGTGGGTAAATCCAGGCAACCATGGTAATCACTTGCAACAATGGAAAGATTAGTATTCGAATCAACGCTTCTACGAAAAAATGCATAAACCTGCATAGATGCCAGATAGTCAACAGAACTTTAACTTTCTTGCCCTCATAGGCGATAAGCAGAGGGATCAGTATAGCCCGCACCACAGGAATATGTGGATGGCAAACGGAATCATTCTTTGAGTTGGTTTGGCCACCAGGATGTGTGTCCACTGGAGGAGGGAGTTATGTTGCCAGAAAGAGTAAGAAGTAAAGGAGCTCTAGAGCCTGCTCAAATGCGAGAGCTGCCGCCTAGTAGTGGTTGCTTCGCTTGTGGCTTAGATAATCCTACCGGCCTGCAGATCCGTTTTCTCACAGATGGTAAGGCTGCTTACGGCGAATATGTACCCAAGGGAAGTGATCAGGGATATGCAGGAGTGCTGCATGGGGGCATACTTGCCACTCTCTTGGATGAGGTGATGGTCAAAGCTCTTGCTATACAGGGTGTTGCTGTAGTGACCGGGAAGATCGAGATGCGCTTTCGACACCCTGCTCCCATCGGAAAGAAGCTGTTGATCAAAGGGTGGGTCAAGACTAAACGCAGAAACAGTTTCGCAGCTGCCGGAGCAATCACTGACCAGCATGGCCAAGTATTGGCTGAGGCTCAAGGCCTTTTCTTTCCTATCCAAAAGAGTCCAAGCTCTAGTATGGGTGATCAATCAGACTCTTCTACTCATAGGAGCAAGACTTCATAGGAGCAAGACTGAGGATGAAATTGCAGCTCCGAAATAGAGAGGCAGGCCGAGTAAGCCTGCCTCTGCTAAACGATCGGCCTTTTGCTTAGGTAGGTGCGGCAATGGACACCAGCCATCTGCTGATGGCTTAGCG
>JAAZMR010000045.1 GCA_012798695.1 Bacillota bacterium
ATCTTTGGTGAGGCTGCCTACGCTCCCGTTGTTAATGCTAAGCTAGGCGATGACGAGCTCAAAGATTCCAGCATGATGGCTTTTGAGGCGGGCGGCAAGTACGACTTTGGTCAGTTCGCTGTAAGGGGCGGTTATCGCCATCAGGGTCTTGAGTTTAAGGCAGATGCAAAAGATGCAAAAGCATCTACGGCTACATTCTCCGGCTTCTTCGTCGGTGCTAGCTTCAACTTCTAAGCTTACTGCCTCAGGCAAGTAATAGACATTTCAAGGGTGCTTTCGGGCACCCTTCTTCGTTTTCTGTGCCTGATTCACCCAGATCTAAGTTCTTTAGTCCTTCTAAGGTAACATGTCCATACACATGATCTGAGACCATCTCTCTTTCTAGCCCCCATCTCCTATCCTGGGCCATAATCTGCACCTTCCCCACTTTCCTGCTTACTATATCTTAGAATGAGAGTGGGGGAGCGATCATGCTAATGGATAGGATCAGGGTCGAGCAGTTGGAGTTTATCGGGGCAGGCAAGCACGGAGAGGTCTATAGGATTGATGAGCGGCACTGTATTAAGATCTATAATAGTCGCCAGTACCTACGGAAAGAACTAGCCGCTTTGGAGAGAGGAGCAGAGGCTCCCTTTTTCCCCCGTGTATATGACTGGGGTCGGGACTACATCATCCGGGAATACGCACCGGGTACTCCCTTGAATCGCTATCTACGGGTCAATGCGTTCACACCAGATATAGCCCGGCAACTTGTGGAAATGGTGGAAACCATGCGTCGGTTGCGGTTTCGTCGGGCTGATACTAGATTATCCCATATCATTATTGACCCCAAGGGTAAGCTGTGGTTAATAGACCCGGTCAATACCATGAAAAAGAGCCCACCTTTTCCCCGCAAGCTACTTAAGGGGTTGATGCGCCGGGGTGTCGATGGTGAGTTCCTGGAGTACGTCAAAACGCATCACTCCGAAACCTATGCTCGCTGGCAAAAGCACCTGGGGAGTCTACGTGACCAGGAAAGTTAATAGCTCTTTTCAGTGGGGAAAAGCGCTACTATTGCTTGACTTTGCCAATCCCCAACCATATAATGTATCCAATATTCACAAGGTAGTAACATATTGGTTGGGGGTGAGGAAAGTGTCAGCCATTCGGGTAGAGAGGTTAGCCAAGATCTTCCAAACCAAAGAGAAAGGCGAAGGACTGCGGGGTAGTCTAGAGGCAATGCTGAGGCCCCGATACCGTTTGGTCGAGGCAGTGAAAGAGATATCCTTCCTAGTAGACCGCGGTGAAATGCTGGCGTTCATTGGCCCCAATGGAGCTGGCAAATCTACTACCATCAAAATATTGGTCGGCATTTTGCACCCCACAGGCGGTTATGCCGATGTGCTAGGCTTGGTCCCTTGGCGGGACAGGTATCGTTTATCCTTTAGCATTGGCTCAGTCTTTGGTCAGAAGTCGCAGCTATGGTATCATCTCCCCCCAGCAGATACCTTCACTCTTTTAGGCAAGATCTATGAGCTGGAGCATGGTGAGTTCTGCCACCGCCGCGACATGTTGATAGATACCTTCGAAATTAAAGACCTGATGGACATACCGGTAAGAAAGCTGTCTTTGGGCCAGAGAATGAGGTGTGAAATCGCGGCATCTTTGCTACACCGACCCGAGGTTCTCTTTCTCGATGAGCCCACCATTGGACTGGATGTGGTGGCTCGCCAGAATATCCGGGATTTGATCAAGTGGATGAATGAAGAAGAGCACACGACAGTGTTTTTGACCTCCCATGATACGGGGGATATCGAGTCTTTGTGCAAGAGGGTCATTGTAATCAACCATGGTACCATCATACTAGATGATACAGTATCCACACTCAGGCGAGATTACCTTAAGCAGAAAGTGATTGACCTGAAGCTTGGGGTAACCGTGGACAATTTCCAATGCCCAGGTGTAGAAGTGTTAAAAGCGAAGGGTTATGGTGTTAAGCTACTTGTCCATACAGACAAGGTAGAGATCCGCAGAATACTTCAGTACTTGGTGCAGACCTATCCCGTGGTGGACGTGAATATCTCCAACCCTCCACTAGATCAAGTGATCTCAGAAATTTACCGAAAAGAGATGCCCTTGGGCGTGGAGGTGGGGCTATGAGACAAGATGGAAGTCAAACCTTACCCAGGTGGCCCGTTCGCTTAGACAAATACGGTGCGGTGGGCAGGCTCAATCTCCAGAACCACTTGGTCTATGTGACTGATTTTCTCTGGCGCAGCATATTCTTGATTATTATTGTCTTCATTTTCCTTCAGCTTTGGCGAGGCGCTTACGGCTCATTAGGGCGCGATACAGTTGCCGATTACACCCTGCCGGAAATGCTGTGGTATTTCATGTTTGCCGAGACCATCGTGCTTTCTCGGCCACGCCTAAGTGGCAGAATCGATGACGATGTAAAGCAAGGGAGCTTAGCCTATGCTTTAAGCAAGCCCTATAGCTATGTACTTTATCAGTATGCTACTTTTGCCAGTGAAGTGACTCTGCGCTTACTGGCTAATGCTCTAGTAGGCTCCCTTGTAACGGCCTTGATGGTAAGAGTCATCCCCATAAGCGCCAAGGGTTTACCTTTTCTTGTGGTATCACTATTTCTTTCCCTATCTATGGAGTTCTGTCTGCTTATGACAATTGGACTGTTGGCCCTCTGGATGGAGGACACTACAGCCATTTGGTTTATCTACCAGAAACTGGTCTTTATCCTGGGTGGGATGCTGCTACCATTAGAGGTATACCCAGAGGTGCTTCAAAAGGCTGCCGGGGCTCTGCCCTTGAAGTACATAGTCTATGGGCCAGCCCGTCTTTTTGTCAAATTCGACCTAGCCCAATGGTGGGCACTTACTTGGGGACAGCTCCTATGGATTCTGGGATTAGGGATGATCGTGACGGTGCTATACCGTATGGGGGTGAGGCAGCTCAATGTCAACGGCGGCTAAGCAACTGCGATTTATTGGGGAATATGTCAGGGCCAATCTAGCCATGGCTATGGAATACAGGGCTAACTTTATCATCCAGGTAATTGGCATGGTGCTTAATGATGCCCTGTGGGTGTTTTTCTGGTGGCTGTTCTTTAGGCAGTTTCCCTTAGTAGCAGGGTGGTCATACCAGGAGCTTTTGCTTCTATATGCGGTCCTAACCCTAGGTTTTGGTCTAGGTGTAGGGGTGATGGGCAATTGTACCAGGCTAAGCCAGATCATTGCTGAGGGTCATTTGGACTTCTATCTGACCTTGCCTAAAAATGTACTACTTCATGTCTTGGTAAGCCGTATGCAGGTCAGTGCCTTGGGGGATATCGCCTTTGGCCTTTTGGTATATGGGTTTAGCGGCGCAGTTTCCTGGGCTAATACCGCAATGCTGCTTATGACTAGTATGCTGACGGCAGTCACCTTCGTGGCCTTTGCTGTATTGGCCCATTCGCTGACATTCTACATCGGCAATGCCAGTGCCCTAGCTAGCCAGCTCTTTGAAGCATTGCTCACCTTTTCTTCATACCCCGGGGGCATCTTCAAGGGGCTTACTCGTTTTCTCATGTTTACAGTCATTCCAGCAGGGTTCATTAGCTATGCACCGGTAGCGATCATGGGAGAACGGAAGCTAGAGTTTGTGCTTGCTATGGGTGGTTTTACTCTTGCCCTGGCATTGTTGGCCAGTACCGTATTTTACCGAGGTTTGCGAAGGTATGAATCTGGCAGTCTAATCAGTGTCCGGCTGTAGGACAGCATGTACAGGTGTTATCAAGAAGGAGTCACTAGGTTAAGCTCCCTAAAACAACTCTCATTTCGGGGTTCTGGTATTTGAGTAAGTCACGGGACGGCTATCGGAAGATGGCCGTTTTTCTTTACAGGATATTGACATCTCCGCCTCATGGCGGTATACTTGGTATAGACCGGAGTATACCAGAATAGACCGGGGGATCACAATGGAAGCAAGAAGTCAGTACCTATACATACAGATAGCAGAGAGTATCTTGGAGAAAATCGAAGCTGGGGAGCTTAAACCCCATGATCAACTAAGATCCGAGCGGGACTTAAGTGAGGAGTTCGGTGTTAACCGCCTAACGGTACGGAAGGCTTTAGGAATGCTAGTGTCTCAAGGAGTGTTATATCGTGTACCTAGCAAAGGTACTTTTGTCTCTCAGCCAAAGCTATCCCAGGAAATGAATGTGCTGATTGGCCTTAGTGATCAGTTGATTAGAAGCGGGTTACAGCCCGGAGCTAAGGTGTTGGAAATCTCAGCTGTACCAGCTACCCGGAGTGTGGCCAAGGCTCTGCAAATTGGGGAAGGGACAGCTGTCTACTACGTGCATCGGGTCAGATATGCCAATAAAGAACCCATTGCCATAGAGAGAACTTATGTACCGGTGGAGTATTACCGTGGCCTGAAAGCCTATGATCTTGAAAACAGGTCTTTATATGACATTATGGGTAGGGACTTTGGAAGGCCGGTTAGGTTGGCTCGACAAGGTCTAGAACCGGTACTGGCTACAGAAGATGAAGCAAGATTACTGGGAATCAGTCAGC
This sequence comes from Bacillota bacterium, assembly GCA_012798695.1. GTDB lineage: Bacteria > Bacillota > Limnochordia > DTU087 > DTU087 > JAAZMR01. The sequence goes on from JAAZMR010000045.1 coordinate 4,554, forward strand.
CGGCATCATTAATGATGATCTTGCGGGTGGGGTTAGATATTGATGGTGTACCTGTGGAGTATTCCAAGGATCTATACCGAGGTGACAGGAGCCGTTTTGTCTTCATGACCCAGAATCCTAATGCCGTAGAGAATGCAAGTGTCACCACCAAAACGACCAAGGGACCTACTAAAGGAGACAAGTGATGAGCCTTACTTACTGGCAGCGGAAGATCGAGCTATTGATGTGGTTGGCCTATGCAAGTCTGTACCTTGGCCGTGTGAATCTGGCCATGGCTTTGCCGGTGATGCAACAGGATCTAGGCTGGACTACAGCCCAGGTGGGCTTAGTTGGAGGAGTGTTTTTCTGGGTGTATGCCTTAGGCCAGCTAATTAACGGCCACCTCGGGGATCGCTTACCTAGTAAAGAGATAGTTCTAATTGGTCTTATTGGCACCGCCATAATCAATGCCTTATCTGGCTTTACTTCGTCCCTTGCCTGGATGGTGGTTCTATGGGCTGTTAATGGCTACTTCCAGTCTATGGGCTGGGGACCCATCGTCAAGATGACCTCTAATTGGGTGCCTCAGGACCAACGGGGGAGAGTATCAGGTTTTCTAGGTACATCTACAGTGGGCGGATTCATGCTCTCGTGGTTTCTGGCTAGTAGGCTGCTCGCAAAGTACCCGGGAACCTGGCGCACGGTTTTCTGGGTGCCATCAATGCTACTAGTTGTCGTTGCCATTATATGGGGAATATTTGCCAAGAATCGACCAGAAGATGTAGGATATCCTCCCGTGAATCCAATCAAAGTAGAACGCCAAGAGTTAGATGCCAGAAGGTTTAAGGTTGCCTGGATATTCCTTTGGCAGCCGGGGCTAATCCTGCTAGCAATAGTCAGTGCCCTGCAAGGTATGGTAAAGGATGGAATAAACCTTTGGGCCCCCACTTTGCTGATGCAGTCACAGGGCCTTGCCGTCAGTGAAGCTACGTCTCGAGCTTTATGGATTCCGCCCTTTGGCTTTCTGGGAGTCTTGGTTGCAGGCTGGCTAAGTCAAAGAACCGGAGGGGATGATCGGAGGATCATTGGGGGGTTGTACGGGCTTGCGGCAGTAGCGGCAGTGGTTGGAGCGTATGTAGTTAAGCTACAGCAATATGCTTTGACCGTACTAACCATTGCCCTTTGCTCTGGATTGATCTACGGCATCAACACGCTTTTGATGACTTCTATACCTTTGCGATTTCAAGCTGTGGGCAAGGAGTCAACAGTGGCTGGTTTCTTGGATTTTGCAGCTTACATGGGGGCTGGCCTAACCGGTGTCCTCACCGGATCACTTTTAGAGTATTGGGGTTGGCCCGAGATCATGATCATGTGGGGGATTATCTGTGCCTTAGGTGCAGTCATGATGGTTATTAATCATTTCGAGGATGTACTGGTGGTTGCTGGGAGAGAGGGGGTATCGGTGGAATAGGTTGCAGGTTGGAAAGTGAACAGGAGATTCTAAAGGGAGGAAAGCTAGATGCGAAAGAACCTATCCATTGCAGTATTGCTACTTAGTCTGATACTGGTTATTTCGGCGGGCACTGTTTTAGCCAAAGAGAAGGTGGTTCTCAAGGCAGTAGTAACTCAGGAAGCGGAGCCCTTCTTCCAAGACCTTGCCCGGCAACTAGATGCCAATCATCCTGAGGTAGACATCGAAGTGCAGTTGGAGGCTATCCCATATGGCGATATCCGTATGAAGCTGCTTACCATGGCTGCCGCTGGCAATGCCCCAGATGTAGCCTTGATTGACCATATCTGGATGGGCGAGTTTTGGCGGGGTGGCTTCTTAATGGATATTACCGATAAGGTCTCAAAAGAGGACAAAGAAGACTTCTTCCCCAACATCTGGGATGGCTTTGTTCGCTTTGACGATCGGGCTTATGGTGTACCCATCTCCACAGATACACGAGAGGTATACTACTATAAGCCGTATTGGCAGGATGCTGGAATTGACTCAGTGCCATCAACGTGGACTGAGCTTTTGGAGGTAACTCAGAAACTCAATGCCCCACCTCATCACTATGGACTAGGTATCTGGATGCATAGTCCCACAGCCTTCTATGTGGGCCTCTGGCAGGGTGGTGGCGAAGTTGTTACCGAGAAGAACGGCAAGGCAGAAGTAGGATATGCAAGCCCAGCAGGACAGGCAGCCTTGCAGTTGATTGTTGATGCCCATAACAAGTACAAAGTTGCTCCAACCTCCTTTGATGGGGAACTAGATACCACCTTCCTACAGGGCAAGTATGCCTGCTACTTGTGGGGGATGGGCTCTAACTATTATGACATCGCCCGGGGTATGGGTTGGTCGGTAGAGGACTTTACCGAGAAGATCGGCGTCTCAGAGAATCCACTACCTGATGGCGTCTATGATAGCGGTAATACACAGCAGGCCACAATGATCGGTGGCTGGGCTGCCACGGTATTTAAGGACACCGATTATCCTGAGTTGGCATTGGAGTTTATCCTATCAGCCACCAGCCAGGAGAATGCCATTGAGTATAGTCGCAAAAGTAATACGCTGCCAGTAAGGCGCTCGGCCTACACGACGGAAAACATCCAACTAATGAAGGGCTGGATGCCCTATGTCGAGCTATATGTGAAGGAACTAGAGTATGCTCAGGTGCGTCCCAGTAGGCCTGAATATCCTCAGTTGCACCGTTTTCTGACTGACGCTATGCAGGCTGCTGTATTACAGCCCAAGACTCCGGTCAAACAGCATCTAGATGCTGCGGCGAAAAAGGGCAATGGCGTGCTTGGCAAGTAAGTGACATACGGTTCTGCGGAGGGATATCACTCCGCAGAACTAACCTTTTTGGCTACAGGGGGTTTCTCAAATGAACTCAGCCAAACAAAGAGCATTGCCGGTGTCTCTACTACTTCCTGCTTTCTTGCTTGTTATCGGCATCATGCTCTATCCATTGTTCTATGCTTTTCAGCTTAGCTTTCTGGATGTAAAACTGTATGACATGGCCAACCGGACCTGGATAGGACTGCGTAACTATGTGGAAGTCTTGACAGATCCACTGTTTGTCAAAGTAATGCAGAATTCAGTTATCTTTGTG
>JAAZMR010000055.1 GCA_012798695.1 Bacillota bacterium
AGAACTTCTTCGCTAGTCTTGGAATCTAGGTTAGCGGTGGGCTCATCGGCAAGAATCAGCTTCGGCTCCTTGACTATAGCCCTTGCGATAGCGACTCGCTGTTTTTGACCGCCGGATAATTCATTGGGTTTGCGGTTTTCCAACCCTTGCAAGCCAACAGCAGCCAGCGACTTCATCACCCTATCCCTGACTTCCTGACTACTATGCTCCCTAACCAGCCGGATGGCAAACTCCACATTTTCATAGGCAGTTAGCACTGGGATTAAGTTATAGCTTTGGAAGACAAACCCGATTTTCTCCCGCCTAATCCTAGCAAGAGCCTTCTTATCCAATTCTCTCAGTTCTCTACCAGCAAAGATGATCGAACCACTGGTGGGCTGATCTAGACAACCAATCAGGTTAAGCAGTGTGGTCTTCCCCGAGCCCGAAGGACCAAAGAGGGTGGTGAACTCCCCTGGTTCCACGATTAGATTAATACCCCGCAGGGCAGGTACTTCGATCTGCCCTTGCCGGTAAGTCTTCTTGACACCAGTAAGTTCCAATAAAGTCATGTCAAGCCCCCCAATTGCAGAATATCTAGCTTAAGCAACTTGCCCGAGCATGCACCCTACCTTTCGGCTTTCGATTTGAGTCCATTCTATACTACATAGATGATATCGTCCACAATACCCATATCATCCTAATCTTGTCATAGCAACTACATGGTACCATATGGTAAAGGAGCTGCCAAACGTTTGTTCACCTTCATCCTCAATGAATTCCGGGGTTTTCCCGGCGCGGATCCATAATCAAAAAAGGCCACATATGGGTGTGGCCCGCTCATTTCTTTGGCTTCCTATGCAAGTCCTGTCCAGGAATAGTATGTCGGTAGGGACTCTAGACTCTCGTCAATTCAGCAATAGCCGCATTATGGAATCGCGGCCTAAACCTGATAATCGCATCATTGCCCCTGGTAGGATGCACTCTATTGGTCAGCAATATGAAGAAAGCTCGCAGCTCTGGGTCTATCCAGAGAGATGTACCGGTAAATCCGGTATGTCCAAAAGCTCGATTGGAGATGAGATTGCCTCCTGAGCAGAAGCCGGTACCCTTCATCATCCACCCAATGCTTCTACTCTCATTGAGTTCCGGTGTATAGTTGGTATTCAGCAATCTCACAGTCCGCGGATGTAATATATGCCGCTTCTCATAAACTCCTTGCTGTAAGAGTAGGGTAGCAAAAATACCCAGATCACCCGCGGTCGAGAATAGCCCTGCATTACCGCTAACCCCACCTAAAAAGCGGCTGTTTTCATCATGTACCCTGCCCCGAATGAAAGTCTTCTCTATGGGACACCACTCTGTATAAGCAATTCTCCCATGGAGCCTTTCAGGCGGATTGAAGCATGTATCATACATACCTAGTGGCTCGAACACATGGCGAGTCACAAATACATCCAAGGTTTCAGAAGCGCACTTCTCCAGGATTTTCCCCAGCAAAATGTAATTGAGGCAGGAATAGAGAACCTGGGTCCCGGGAGCAAAAGCGAGTTCTGTGTGAAGGATATGGTCTATGACATCATCGGGACTGGCTAGCTCACGATAAAACTCGGTCTGGGGTATCCCAGCGGTATGGGTCATCAGCTGCTGAAGCGTGATTTCTCTCTTATCTGAGGGAGCCTGTTTGAGGAAAGAGCCCACAGTATTGTCCAGAGATAGGTTACCACCCTCAAGTAGTAGTAAAGCCGCAGTGGTGGTAGCTACGACTTTGGTTAGAGAAGCCAGATCGTAGAGAGTATCTTCTGCCACTGGGTCAGCCTCAGGGAAAAAACTAGTAGACCCAACAGGGTATGGCCCATACATCTTCCCCCTATAGCCGACCAGCATGACGGCTCCCGGTGTATTCCTCTCATCCACAAATTGCTTAACCAATGCCAGAGTCCGCGCCAACATATCTTACTAACCTCCAGTCGCCTTGTCGCATTTACGCATTCCTATGCTAAGCTGCTTTGCGCTTAGCGTATTCCACAACAGCCAGGAGCTCAGAGAGGTCCTTGATGACATATTCTGGGCGGCACTCCTCGGGCTTGGCCTCTGGATAGGCCTCTGAGCAAAGATCCGATGCAAAGGACTTTTGGATCAGGCTTTCAACCTCGGGCCTAGTAGGCCGCTCCCATGGCTGCAGAGCATCGAGGGCCTTGGGCAGCTTCCTCAATACCCACACCGGTTCAAAACCGGCTTGGTGTGCACCCCAAACATCATGAATAATCGTATCACCTACGTGTAAGTGCAAAGCATATTCGCCTTTGACAGCTGCTTTATAGATAGCTGCATAGGGTTTAACGGTACCCACCATCTCTGGAGTGATAAACTCATCAAAAAAGTGCCGTAACCCCAGACTCGTCATGACGGGGTTTTGGTATTTGTAAAATCCATTGGTGACAACAGCCAGCTTAATGCCCCGAGCGGACAATTCCGTCAAAGTACTGGCTGCGTACGGATAAGATGAGATATACTCTGATGTACAATACTTGATCACCAACTGCTCGATATCAAAACGGGCGGGGCTGCCCACTGCTTCTGCTACAGTACAGATGATATCATCCCAATCATAGGCGCCCACATAGTCACCGGCAAGCAGACGCCGTTTCGCTTCATCCCGAATCATCTGCATCACCAGCTGAGAAGCTGTCTTGGGTTCCTGCCCTTCAGTTTCCACCAGCTTTGCTCCGATCTTCCCACAGACTTCCGGAAACACGCCTCGGCCGAAAGGGTTGCTCTGCAACACACCATCAAGGTCAAAGGTAATCAGCAAGCGAATCCACCTTTCAAACATTTTATCCTTTCAACGCACCCACCGTTACCCCTTCCAAGAAGTAGCGTTGGAACGCAAGGAAGACAATCAACATCGGAATAGCAGCATAGGTTGCTCCCGCCATCAGCAGGGCAAACTGCATGGGCACTTCCTCTTGCAGGAGTGCCAACCCTACCGGCAGAGTGCGCATAGCCGAGCTGCTGGTCACGATCAGCGGCCAGGTAAATGCATTCCACTGCCCTACGAAGGTAAAAATGGCCAGAACTGCCAGGCCGGGTTTAGATAATGGCAAAATGACTTTCTGGAAAATGCCCCACTCACTGCATCCATCGATTTTGGCAGCATCAATCAGCTCCGAGGGTAAGGTGCTAATATACTGTTTCATTAGGAACACCCCGAACGGCCCTGCCAACCCAGGTAAGATCAGGCCCTTGAAGGAATCGAGAAAGCCCAGCTTACTCATAAGTAAGTACAATGGCACTAGAGTCACCTGATTGGGCACCATCATAGACCCTACATAGAGCCAAAATAGAACCTGAGACCCGATGAACTTCTTCTTGGCAAAGGTATAACCGGCCAAAGCTGATGCAAATATCTGTAAAGTGGTAACAGTTACTGCTATAATCACACTGTTAATGGTCCAGTTCCAAACATATGGCCGTTGGAAGAATCGGCGGAAATTGTCCAAAGTAGGCTCTGACGGGATCCACTCCGGTGGAAACTGCATGGTCAGAGTCGGCCGCTGGATGGCCGTCACTACCATCCAATATAGGGGAATGATGGCCGCTAAGGCCAGGATGAGCAAAATGATAAAAGTAGCTACCTCACGAACTGTTATACCGCTTTTCATGGAAATCGGGCCACGATGATTCCTCACTTAGTGAGGGAAAAGGTGACCCTGCACCTCCCTAATACTCAATCTCTTCACCGAGCCATTTGAACTGAATCAAGGCAAAACCAAAGATGATGGCAAATAAAATAACCGCCATAGCCGAAGCCGGCCCGAACTGGAAGTTGAGAAACGCCCGCTCAAAGATAAGATACACGATAGTGGTGGTAGCGAATTGAGGACCACCCTTAGTCATCATGTACACTTGCGTAAACACCTGAAATGATGAAATAGTACCCATCACCATCAGGTACAAAATCGTAGGCTTGAGCAATGGCAAGGTAATCCGCAAATATGTAACTATCGGCGAAGCTCCATCTAGCTCCGCGGCTTCATAGAGGTGTGAGGGGATACCATTCATGGCAGCAGAGATCAGGACAATCGATGAACCGCCGCCCATGATTACCGTCTGTGCGATCAGAGCCGGCAAAGCAGTCTTCGTATTTCCCAGCCATGCAATACCTTCGTGTCCAAACAAGGACAGTATGTAGTTCAAAAGTCCAAAAGGCGGGTTATAAATCCAAAGCCAGATCATAGAAATGATCACCGATGATGTTACATGCGGCAAATAAAAAGCCGCCTTGAAAAATGTCTGAATAGATTTGCGAAATGGGAAAATCAAAGCTGAGATGATCAGAGCCTTGCCCAGCCAAAGAGGTACAACTCCCAGCGCATAGAAAAAGTTATTGCGGAGAGAGACCCAGAAAATACGGTCAGCCAAAATCTCTCTGTAGTTATCTAGGCCCGCAAAATTAACTCCCCAAATCTGATAATCCAGAAAGCTAAGTATGATCGACCAAACAACTGGAAAGAGAAAGAAGGCAGCAAAGAAAACAAAACTGGGAAGCAAGAAGATATAAGCCCATCTGTCCTTTTTGATTCTAGTCCATATACTAGCCATGGCTCAGGCAACGACCTCCTTACCGGATTCAGCAGGGCGGGATGCTGCAATGCAAACCCGCCCTTGGCGCAATGCATCGGTTCTCTTCACGCGGCTCCTATTTCTTAAATAAGACCTTGTTCGCCTCCCGGGCAAATTCCGTCAGGGCTTCCTGAGGAGTCTTATCGCCGGTAAATGCCGCCTCAAAAGCAGCCTGCCAGAACTTGCGAGCAGGTGTAAAGTCTACGTCCAAACTACCATAGTACTGATGTCCATTCTGAATGGCAGTGGAGTAGATGGAGACATCATCGGCGAAAACGCTGTCATTATAGAGATCCTGGTTGACAGAGTCTCGCGCAGTGATATACAAGAGTGATTTGAGCAGACGAGTATTCTCAGGACTGGTTAAGAACCGGCAAAATTCCATAACCATCTTTTTCTTCTCCGGATCCCGCTGCTTAAATACCATAAAGCCACCACTGGAATGATAGGCCACTGGGCCGATTTCGGGAACATGAGGGAATTGAGCAATCTTCACCTCAAAGGGCTCATCTAGTTTGCCTTCATTCACATAGCGGTAGATACGTCCGATCTCATAAGGGCCACCATAACCTATGGCCGTCTTCTTGCTGTGAAATAGGTTGATGATATCATAGATCCCCATTCCCTCTGCACCAGGAGGAGCAATCTTGTGTTCATAGATCATGTCCACCATGAACTGCAGGCCCTCGACACCCTCCGGTGAATCGATAATAACCTGGGTCTCGTCTTCATTAAACATCCTAGCCCCATGCATATAGAGCCATACCGGGTTGTTTTCTGAATCCTGAGCCCCTAGGCTTAAGGCGTAATGATCATTAGTGCCATCTCCGTCATCATCCCAAGAGAGTTTCTTGGCTGCACCAAGGAACTCATCCACCGTCCATGACCGATCAGGGAGAGGCGGCAGCTCTAAACCGCGCTCAGCGAAGATCTTGGGGTTGAGCAACATGGTAGAACCCATACCATTGGTACCGTAACTCCAAGGGAATAAGTAATGTTTGCCATCAATCAGAGCTTTGTTCCAAGCATCAGGATACCAATCAGCCACATCTTCCGGGGTAACATAATCATCCACCGGCTCCAGGAGACCATGGACCGCCCAAACCTTCTTGAAGGCATAGTCTCGCAGTACATCCGGTGGATTGCCGGCCAGGATTGCAGCAGAAATCTTCTGCTCATATCCGGCGTTAGTCACTACCTCATACTTGACTTCCACGTTCGGGTATAATTTCTCGAACTCTTGCTTCACCCATTGGGGGTAGTCCTCAGCGGTCACCGTCTGTCCTTCTGGAAAGCCCGGTGGTTCGATACGCCATGGGTTCAACCACCAAGTAATCGTGATCTTCTTGGCAGCTGATACCTGTGCAGCCGATAAAGCTAGAACAAAGACAACCAAGAGTGCCAATACCCACTTGCGTTTTCTCATCACAACTCCTCCCTGTTTTTAGGCATACTAAGTGATTCTCCCAATTCCACCGGTTCCCTTCTATACCCAATTTTTGGATAACATTGCATGGACAATTGGCGACCCTTACCGGCATCCTGCTGACAACGGCCTGGAAGCCCATACCCAGTACGAAGCAGGATTCCCTCTAGTGAGAGAGAAAACACTTGTGTATTACCAAGATAGTGCTCACGACTCTACGGTCAAGCTGTGGGAGTGACTAGTTTTACAAGCAGCCTTTCATCTGCGATCACAGCATGAAAACATGAATCTTGCAGGTGATGCAATGTCTATAGCCTCAAAACCTGAGTTCCGCAACCTCCCGGAAACCTTACAAGATGACCTGAAGTTATCCGTACGGGAAGGTGCTGTCAATACAGTCTTCGCTACCTTAATCGGCGGTACTTTCCTGGTGGGCTTTGCCTTAGAGCTAGGGGCCACCACCACGCAGATTGGTATTCTTTCCGCTCTACCGCCCCTGCTTAACTTGGTTCAAATCTTAGGTTCGTACTTTGTCACCAAGGTAGGCAGCTCCAAACGCGTCTGTGTACTAAGTGCAGCTTTGTACCGATTGGTATGGGTGCTCATCACCCTCTTGCCCCTAATCCTGTTTTGGACTACCAGAGAATGGGGAGCAGTACTGATCCTCATTGCCTGCCTGGCAGTGGCCAGTTTGTTTGCCTCTTTAAGCGGTGTAGCTTGGATGACCTGGATCACCCAAATGGTGCCTGAATCTGTTAGAGGGCGCTTCTTTGGCCATCGCAACATGGTGGCTGGGGCAGTAGGAATGGTGGCTTCCCTAGCAGCTGCCCAGTTCATTGATGGCTGGCAAAGGACCTATACATCGCCGACAGACCGTCTGCTGGGATTTTCTCTGCTTTTCGGCATTGGCCTAGCTTTCGGTTTACGGGGCCTAATGGGACTGCGTCGGATCTCGGATGTCCCACTTTCCCAGGATAGTGGTGACACTTCCTTTTGGCAAGAGTTAAGGCGTCCCCTACAGGATCAGGGATTTCGCCGGTGGATCATGTTTTCCACTGTCTGGGGATTTGCCGTAGGTGTGGGGAGCCCTTTCTTCTCGGTTTATATGTTGGAGAACCTGAATCTGCAGTTTTCGGTTATCGCTATCTTAGGTCTCGTAAATGGCATCACCAATACCTTGGGAATGCGCCTTTGGGGTAACCTTATTGATGAGATGGGGAGCAAACCATTGCTAGCCATCTGCTCAGTGGGAGGTGCTGTAATCCCCTTCCTGTGGGTGCTAACTGGCCCGGGGAATTGGGGCATCCTCTGGGTGACTCACTTTTTTAATGGCCTCGCCTGGTCAGGCATTGGCTTAGCCTCTTCTCAGCTATTGATGTCCACCGCCCCCGAGGATGGTGCTAGTATGTATTTCGCTGTTTTTGCAGCAATTACGGGGATTGCCGGTACTATTTCCCCCTTGCTGGGTGGGGCTCTATCGGGAGTATTTGCTTCGCTGAGTTGGCAAGTGGGCCACACCACCCTAAGCGGGTTACAGCTTTTGTTCATCTTGACCGGCAGCTTGCGCCTGCTTTCTCTAACATTACTCCGGCCAGTGCCTAGTCCCCAAGAGATGTCCCTCGGCGAAGTACTCTCCAAGGTCAGACAACTATCGCCGCTCCAGGGGCTCAGAAGTCATCAGCAATTGACAGCAGTTGGCCTCCAGGCCGTGGAAAACACTTTCTTTCATATTGCAGAAGGCAGCCTGCAAAGTGAGCGGCATATCCAAGCACTTTTGGATCGAGGCTTTGCCCTGACCCACTATGTAAAGGAAACTAGTGAAAAGGTAGAAGAATCGATTGATCGAAGGCTGACTCGCTGGGAAAGATTCCTCGATATGCTCATATCCCCATTGGTAAGAGCCATACGCGCCCTGTGGGTGTTCTTAGCTGAGCCTGAAGACCGGGAATCTGACCGAACTCATCATCAAGATCGGAGAATGTGAGTAGATGGATGCGCGAGCGGCCGCCGACCGGCCGCAGGAGGGATTCACATGACAGAGCAATTCCTAACATTCTATGGTGTACTCATGAACCACATCTCTAATCTTGCCACGATTTATCTGCCCCGTATGGTCCATGCCCTGCTCATCATATTCATTGGCTGGCTGGTAGCCGCGCTGGGCAGAAAGCTCCTGCAACTTGGCTTAAGGGCTCTGGGGGTAGATGTGTTTTTGGGAAGGCTGGGCATAGATCGCCTCATTGCTCAAGGGAAGATTTCCCGTAAACCCTCCCAGTTGGTAGGCACCCTGTTTTACGGGCTAGCTTGGTTTGTTGCCATTCTGATGGCCCTTGATGTCTTAGGCCTGGAGACAGCTTCTTTATTGCTGGAAAATCTGGCCGGATATCTGCCCAGACTGATCACATCCCTGATCATGTTGGGATTGGGGTTATATGCGGTGGATTTCGTTATAGACCTTTTACGGGACCTCTATATCCCCAGCCGCCCCTCTCTTACCCCTGCGATCATGACAGTGACTCGCTGGGGGCTGACTCTGCTCGTGCTGCTGGCTGTGGCAGAACACCTAGGGATAGCGAGATCCCTAATTACCATGATCTTAACCGTCACACTGGGAGGCCTAGCCCTTACCTTAGTTCTGGCCTTTGGCATCGGTGGGATAGATATGACAAGAAATATACTTGCCGGCTATGCTCTGCGGATGCATATCAAGGTAGGTGATACCATCATCTGGGAAGAGGAGAAAATGCAGCTCCAACGTATTGCCCTTACCGCTTCGGAGCTAAAGAAAGGCGGTGAGACCTTGATGGTCCCCAATGTAATGCTGGCCAGCAAGGTGGTCAGCATCAAGGCCTAGGGATGGCTGCTCTGGATCAACCGGTTACTCCATACTGCCAACGTGCCTGTACCTGGTGGCCATCCCATTCTTCCAGAGAGAATATCCTGTCCAATGCCAAGGCATAAGCGCCCATCAAGGGAGCGCTCCCCCGCATGTCAGAAATCTGGATACTTATATTTCCTCCGATTTCCTCTAGAGTACGGGCTTCCACCTCACTTCTCACTGCCTGCAGCAAAGGCTCGCCTAATGTCGATAGCTCTCCACCTAAGATAACCATCTCTGGATTGAGCAGGCTGACCAAGTTGGCCACCATTACTCCAATAAAGCACCCTGTTTCTTGAATGAGTGCTCGAACCTCGGGAGAGTCAGCCAGTGGCGAGGAGCGCAGATCAGCTAGAGTCAGCTTTTCCTTGGTAATGCCATGCTCTAGAAAAACCTCGTCAGGAATGACCGCTCTGGCTCTTTGTATGACCGCCCTTGCGCCGCAAACTGCCTCAAAGCAGCCCTGGCGACCGCAAGCACAGCGCGGACCATTTTCCGCGAGCAAGATCATATGCCCTAGTTCACCGGCATACCCCCGGACACCACCATAAATCTCTCCATCAGCTACAATCCCGGCTCCAATACCGACTGATAGATTGACGAAAACCAGGTGTTTGTGTCCATGACCTAAACCATACTCTTTTTCCGCCAAAGCAGCAGCATTGGAAATATTCTCCACCTGCACGGGTATACCACCGAGACGTTTTGAGATCAAGGCACTAAGCGGTACTCTCACCCAGCCCAAATTAGAAGATCTTTGCACAACACCTCTATGTGAGGAGACCAGACCCGGACAGGCCACTCCACACCACAGGATGTTATCAAGATCAATCTGAGTCTCTTGAACAAGGTCCTCGAAATCTGCGCCGATCGCTTCCACCACTTGATCGGGATCATCAGTATCTAACTGGCAGTAGCGCTCTGCCAAGATGTTTTTGGCCAGATCGAAGATCGCCGTCATCAGCTCTCCCCGCTGAAGGCGTATAACAAACACGTGAGCAGCCCTGGGATTTAGCTCCAGCAGAATGGGCCTTCGCCCCCCACTGGACGCGCCATGGCCAACTTCCTTAATCACCCCAGCCTGCAGCAGCTCTGCCACGATTACTGTTACCGTGGAGGGCGTGAGGCCCGTCTCTCTAGCAATCTCATAACGAGCAATTGGCCCTAGTTTCCTGATCATATCTCGGACCAGCAAGCGATTAAGTACCTTCAAATCCCTACTATTACTACCTATCCACATTACTATACATTCCCTTAACACTTTATTGCCTAAAACTAATCGACCTACCTTCTACTTCCATCTAAGAAGCAAAGAACCTGCTCGCGTACCCTTCTAGTACAAAATAGTGCCGGCCACCGGCTGATCTTATAAGCACGGTGGCCGGCACAGCAATCTGTCACAATCAGATTCTCGACCTAACGTAGGTGCTTTACTCGAGGAAAGTACCTTTCTTCATACTCCTTGTTTAACCTATCACCTTCCGGTAAGTTGGCACTAGTCCAAACCGGCGGCTGAATACCTCGCTCAACAAGCTTCTCTGCAGTCCGGATCATCAAGAGGTTAATAGCAAAGGCATTGCAGTACGTGGAGGTTGGGCCCATTTTCTGCGCAAGACCCTCCACTTCCACCACCGCATCACCTAAAGGCAAGTAATTGTCAATGAATACATCTACCAGCTCATGGAGGTTCTTCCCACTAGGATGTCTGGAAGGAGCATCCTTAGGTACTTGCCGAGCAAAGCCGGTAGAGGTAATGCCGATCGAAGCTACACCTCGTTCTTTACAGTATAAGGCACAATCTATAGTCATAGAGTTAATGCCATAGGCATTGACTATGACCAAGACATCTCCCTCAGTCACCCCATATGATACCAAGACCGCCTCGGCATAGCCGGGACTGCGCTCAATATAGTTCGAGCGCTTAGCTCCAAACATCAAGATCGTCCCAGGGTCTAGAATGGGGTTGACGGGTGCCAAGCCTCCTGCCCGCCAGAGGACTTCCTCAGCGGCCAGGTTGGAATGCCCCCCGGGGCCAATGACATTGATTAACTTGTCTTCTGCGACAGCATTGGCGAGTATGGTGGCAGCTTTGTCAATTGATTCCTGCTGTTCTTCCTCAATTCTCTTCAGTACTGATACGATTGTTTCCACATAAGACCTGCTAGTCCTCGACAAGAACATATCTCCTCTCAATAACGCCAATAACTAGAGACTTCTTGATCCCATACCTTACTATTCACTATTTCTAACCGGAACTTACAACAACCCTGCTGAATCTCTATCCAAATACAGTATGGAAGCACTGTGTTGGCGAAGAACCGTCGCTGGGCAATGAGTTCCGATCTCCCCCTCAATAGTTTCCTTTACTGCTTCAGTCTTCGTCTTGCCGGGAACCATACAGTAAATGAATTGAGCGGACATCACCGCCGGAATCGTCAGGGTAAGTGCCTGCTTCGGCACCTGATCTATTGAAGCAAAACAGCCATCATTAACTTGCTGCCTGCGGCATTTCTCGTCCAACCAGACAGTTTTCACCAGGCAAGGATCGGCGAAATCCGCCACTGGTGGGTCATTAAAGGCAATGTGACCATTTTCACCAATACCAATAAATGCTATGTCGAGGGGATACTGGCGTAAGAGATCAGCATATCGCTGAGCTTCCCTCTCAGGCGAACCTGTATCACCCCGTAGATAGTGGACTTCCTTAAAATCGACCTTGCCAAAGATGTGCTCATCCAAGAACACGGCAAATCTCTGGGGAGCATCACTAGGCAAGCCTAGGTATTCATCTAGATGAAAAGCTCTTACCCTCTTCCAATCAATATCATCCTCATTGATCAAGGCCTCGAGAAACTCATTCTGTGAAGGAGCTGCAGCAAAAGCCACATTGATGCACTCCCTCTCCCTCAGCAAATCACGCATTTTCTGAGCAGCACACGCAGCAGCTGCTCGCCCCATACAGGGCCGATCACGGTAAATTTCCACCATCAGGCTATCCTTTTTAAACGATCGTTCTGAGCTAGACATGACAGATCCCCTTTCTTAAGATGAATAAACGCTTCTCCCGCCAACGATTGTACTAACTACGGAAAAGTCATCACGCAAAATGGTGATATCAGCGTATTTCCCTTGATCAAGACTACCCATCACATTATCCACATGCAGAATCCGTGCTGGAGTAATGGTCGCCATCTTGACTGCTGCCTGTATGGGAACTTCCGCTAGCTCCACCATAGTCTTAATCAACTGATTGCCCCGCACTACACTGCCTGCGAAGGCAGACTTGTCTGCTAGCCAAGCCACTCCTTCCTCCACCAGAATTTCTTGGCCATCTTCTCCACTGCCCAAAAAGTATCTGCCTTCCGGCATACCCGCAGCCCGCAGCGCATCGGAGCATAGGGCCATCCTTTCGGCACCTTTGCATTTGTAAATCAGTTTGAGCAAGGATGCAGGCAGATGCTTGCCATCAGCGATCACCTCCACTGTAACATCATCTAGAAGTAGTCCAGATTCGATGGCCCCTGCCACCCTATAGCAGTTGAACCTTCTCACCCCGGCCATGCCAGAGTACAGATGAGTCATGTGCGAATATCCAGCCTCTACCGCAGCTATGACCTCATCATGAGTGGCATCTGTATGGCCAATCGCCGCTAGAACCCCCCGCTTTCTCAGCTCTCTGCCCAGCTCCAGAGCACCGGGAAGCTCCGGTGCCGCCGAAATCCGCTTAATGAATGGATAATCGTTAAGTAGTGCCAAATACTCATCGGGTTCCGGATTCTTGATATAGCGAGGGTCTTGGGCTCCCCGTTGTGCGTGGGCAAAATATGGGCCTTCCAGGTGCACTCCCAAAAGGCGGGCACCCTTGGCCCTCTCTGTGCTCACCAATTTGCATGCATCGAGGGCCAGGCGCAGCTCCCTTAATGAACTAGTCAATGTCGTCGGCAGGATCGCCGTAGTCCCGCCTTCGGCATGGATACGAGCAATAGTTCTAATCGCTGCGGCGCTCCCATCCATCACATCCGCGCCCCCACCACCATGTAGGTGCATATCGATCAGTCCCGGCATGATCCATGCTCCCCGTACATCGATTACCTTGGCTCCTTCTGGAATGTGTCCATCGGCCATGGCAAAGACCCTCTGGATGTACTCACCTTTAACATGGACTCCTCCAGGTGCAATCATGCGGTAAGGGGTGATGACTTGACCATTGACCAGGTAAAACTCTGTTTCAGTGTCCCGTTTTTGTGTGCTGCACTTCACCATAGTTCTCACCTCCATCTTCTAGGCAAATGCTTTGACCAACTCTGCTGCTCCTTGGACTAGAGCTTCCCCCATCTTCTCATTGAAAATCGATGTTTCTACCTCATAGCCCCCTTGTGCAAATGCATCTTGATTTGGCAAGTAACCCCAAGCACCGTTTGCATAGCCAACCAGAAATATTCTATAGTCCCCCCGACTTTGCCGGATGGCGAGGCCAAGCTCGACGAACAGCTCCCCAGGGATAGCTACCAAAATGGCTGAGCCAATTTGCAGAGCTTGCAGCGGCATGACCACTTGCTGCTGTCCCTTGATCTCGTGGTGCAGCATCGAGTCCCTTAGACATTCCAAGTAGATCTTGCTGACCTCTATTTTGCCTAGCTCTTCCCAGGCATCCATCGCCTGCAGCTTGTCCATGGCCTGAGTCTTCTGAGCAATTTGCTGCCCTAATCCGGCAACACTAGGCAGATTTTTGAGCGGCAGAGCCACACCCAGCTCCCGGGCTTCAATACCAGCATTATCTACCCAGTCGGCAGCATCTAGACCATCTAATACCGCAGTACCCAGCCTTTGTCCGACTTCAGCGGCTTTCTCAAAAGTGCGAAAGTCAAATACCTCACCTAAGGCGCTGGCATCAGCTGAATATCCAATATTAATATTGCCTGCGGCTCCATTCAGGAATAGGGTGTGGCACAAAGGATGCTTTGCTTGGATCGTACGCCTCAGATACCCTGGATAGTCAGCAGTATACTGCCGGTTTTCTGCACCGAGTACCGTCGCATGTAGGGGGAAATTGACCAAACACCCAGCCAATCTGTTCCCAAAGTAAAACCCAATGAAATTGAGCTCGGGATCAGGACTGGGCTCTAGACTGCGGCGATTCTTGCCTATGTCAGGGACTTTGACTGAACCGACCTTGATTCTTACCGGATGAAGCCCATCTAGAGCTTCCAAAACCGTCATCACAGTTATCTCGGCGATCCGGTCAACTATCGCCGCATTCCCAGTCTCTCCAAATCCACTAGATACCAGTGGGCCCGAGTGAGTGTGAGTTGCCCCGACGAGGATAGCCTCTGACGGTATATCGGTTTTGGTACCCACTGCCTCACGGATTTTGCTAGCTAGATCATCGGGGATCTCAACCAGGTCCATGCTGATGATCGCCACCCATTTGGACCCTGCCCTGAGTACCATGGCATGGGTATACAGATCATCGTGAATGCCGATCGCACCCCCTTCTCTGGCGGCATAGCCGGCCATTGTGACACCCAAGGATGGTGTGATTTTTCGTGCTGCAAAGCCTGCGCATAATGAGTCAAACATTCTGAGTGCCTCCCTTGATCATCCTGTCCTGTTTGCTCTCATGTTTAGCCTAGAACACCTGTATCTGCCTTAGCCACATGAGATTGGGATGTAAAGCATGTCCACCATCTACAGATTGAACAACTCGGATCTTAGTTATGGACTTGGTCGAGAATTCATGGACATTCCATGCCTGTTCCGGGTTTGCATCCACTGCCGCCACTCTTTCCCACCGGTTATCGATTAATACCTCAATCCGGTACTTTTGCGAAGTGCGGAAAACGCCTAAGCGATCAGCCCAATGAATAACTACACTCGAGACATCTATCGGCTCTTCCCACTCCACCTGCACCCAGTGTTCAGTAGGCAGATCATCTGAGGCCCACGCAGTATGCAGCCGGCCGTCATTCAGCACTGAAGTGGTCTGCTTATAAGGTTTGGCCACATGGACCGGCCCCATGAGATGGCGCCGCCACATCATGTCTTCCCCATACCACCAGAGAATGGGTGGTGTACTATCATCGATCAAGTGAGCTATTCTAATTGGTCCTTCGGCATCAGAAAGGAAATTGTTGCGCATCAAAAACGAAAGGTGTCCATAGAAACTCAAACGCTTGGCTAAGGTCTGACTGCCCATTTCTGCTGCAGTATGCGGCCCAGCGCACATTTGGATCTCTGACGCCTTGCCTGCCTTGAGCAAATTGTGGACGTCCAGGGCACTGAGTACCACACCACCGTGCACATAATGACAATCATAATCAACATCAAACAAGACCCATTGGCCGAGGTCATTAGACCAGATCTCAGTCACTACATGTTCATCACAGGGAGGTTGGTGCTCCTGTTCCTGCCCCGGCTGACAATCCTCGGCGATTCCCCGGTGCAAGTTAATCATCCTGACCATATAACCCAAACTCAGACAGCATTGAACGAAGCTCACACTGTAATGCACACAATGAAAGCGTTCAAGCCCTTTCCTGCCTCGCTCGATGATGAACCGAGCATCCCAAGGAGGCAGACACAAGGGCTGGCCGTGAATCCACAAGCCCTTTAGCCATGTCCGCAAAGGAATTAGCCGTTCCCAATCAGCACCCACAGCAGCGAGCTTTTCATCCAGCCGATAAGCCTCCCGCAGTGAAACAAGTTCTGGATGAAGATAGTCTTCGTAAATGAACTGGTGTGGGCTGACCACCGGCCTTCCACCATTGATTGCTGCTGTCATTGCATTGGAGCTTGGATCGTAATCCACAAGCACCTCGGTTGCTCTGCCTATTACCCCGGCAGTATTGCGGCTGTGAAAACAGAACCGGTTTTGACCGGGACGTAAAGGCACGCTCCATATGGAGGGAACCGGCTGCCATTCACCTTTGTCTATTTGAGCAAATACACCTGCTAAGTTAGGCGTGTTAGTGCTTATATAGAACACCACATAGGCGGGGCTCGAGCCGAGTTCCGCCCGCACAGCCACTTCATTTAATGTCCAATAAAGATTGTCTGATCTCGTGTTGGTGGTAGAATAGAAGCTATCCACCGACACAACCGCTCCCGCATCGATATGACTCAACTCGGTTCTACCAAGGAGATTACCGAATTCTCTTCCAGGCTGAAAATGATGGGCAACTTCCCCTTGCCACGCTCTCAGCCGCAACTGTGCATTAGATAATTTCTCCATGACTGCCCTCCTCTTACCCTTTGATGCCCCCTGATGCCAAGCCCCGAATGAAGTACTTTTGCCCCAGCAAGAAGATTAACAGGGTGGGAATCACACCCAGTATGGCACCAGCAGCTGATTCCCGCCATCCACCATAAAAGGCTGAGTCTAAAGTCGTCAGGCCTAGTGGCAAAGTGTAAGAATCGGGACTCTTCAATAAGACGACAGGCCACAGCAATGCATTCCACTGCTCCACGAAGGTGAAGACCGCTATGGTAGCCACCGCGGGTTTAGCTAGGGGAAGCATGATCTTCCAATAAGTGCCGAATTCAGAACAACCATCGATCCGGGCGGCATCTTCAAACTCTCCCGGCATAGTAATAAAGGACTGCCTCATGATAAATATGCTGAAGGGAGTAACAATCAGGGGCAGTACCAAAGCCCAGAGATTGTCCAAGAGGCCCAGATTGCGAAAAACACCAAAGAGCGGGATCAAAGTAACTTGCTGTGGGATCATCATGGCAGCTAGAACAATCATGAACAACGCATCGCGTAGAGGGAAGTTCTTGCGCGCAAATCCATAGCCCGCCATCGGGACCAGAATCACCTGCAGCAAGACTGTCATACCTGATACCCACGAGCTATTCCAAACATAGCGCCAAAAGGGAAAGACCCGCAACACCTCGGGAAATATCTCAAAGTTCGCTGGCCGAGGAATGATTACCGGTGGAAAAGCAAACAAATTCGCCGTCGGTGGCTGCAGGGCAATGGAGATCAGGATAATGAAAGGCCCGAAAAACAGCAGCCCCCCGATTATAAGTCCCAACCAAATACCAACTGAACCTAACTGTGCTGAACGCTGCATCGATTTTTTAGTAGCAACTGCGGTTTCCACAAAATACCCCCCCATAACAGCCAAAACTCAATAGGTCGTATACTGTTTTTCCATATGCCGCATGTATGCAAAGCTAAACACAAACAGCATTGCAAAAAGAACGACACCCATAGCCGAGGCATAGCCCATCTTCAAGAAGATAAAAGCTTGCCGGTAGATATAATAGACGATTACGTTCGTACTATCTGCCGGCCCCCCACCGGTCATCACGTATACTTCACCGAAGACCTTCAAAGCTCCAATAGCCGCCATGATTACGACCAGCACAATAGCAGGTTTCAGGAGGGGGAGAGTAACATGCCAAAATCGCTCAAATACATTCGCCCCATCGACCGTCGCCGCTTCGTCAAGTTCAACCGGGATCCCCTGTAACCCACCAAGATACAGCATCATGTAGTACCCCGATGCCTTCCAAATAGTCACGAAGATAATCGATAAAAGGGCTACCTTAGGATCACTCAAGAAACCGATAGGTTGTTTACACAGCCCCGTCCACTGCAGGAAGCCGTTGATGAAGCCCTGTTGAGAATAGAGTATTTTCCACATGATGCCGGCAATAGGCATGGCCGTGATTACCGGAAGATAGATAACAGAGCGAAAAAAGGCAATCCCCCGCAAAGTGCGGTTGACAAGCAAAGCCAATAATAACGGGAAAACGATACATGCCGGCACAACCACCGCTGTGTAGATGAGGGTATTTTTCAGAGCTATATGGAAGATCGGGTCATAGAATAGCTCACGAAAATTATCCAAACCGATAAACACCGGTGGTTTGACGATATTGTACTCTGTCAAGCTCAGCCAAAAACTCGCTAAGAGTGGGTAGAACATGAAGATACCCAATAGGATAATGGCGGGAAGCACGAACATAAATCCTGATAGATCATGTTGGCGACAGAGACGCTTCAGGCGCAATGAGAGCGAAGGATGGGCAGTCGAATTCTGCACAGTCATCCTGCCTCCTTTCCAATGGCTAGCTTGGCTGGAGGCACCAGGCCCCCAGCCAAGCAACGGATTCAAAAGTTGCTGCTATTGCTTGCTATTGCTTGCTAAGCAGGCGATTCCAAACCCGCTCAGCATTAGCTAGTGCTTGTTCAGGACTGATCTGACCGGTATACATTCTCTGTGTCTCTCTAGCAAAGGCTTCAGCTAACTCCGGCCATATCGTGCTAGGTGGAATGGCGGTCGGACTGACAACTGAACCACCGGGCCAACTCACCTGCAGCATCCTTGACTTATCTCTTAGAGTCTCGGGATTCTCAACATCGAAATAAGGGTCTTCCAGAACCTCAGGCCGACTCGGGAAAATGGCCACTTGCTTGATAAACTCAAGCTGCAGTTCTTTACTCGTCACATAGAGGGCGAAGTCTACTGCTTCCTGGGGATGTTTGCTTTGGCTCGAGACTACTAGATACTGGAAGTGAGTCAAAGCTTTCCCCGTTTTGCCGGTGATCGGATAGGCGATATCGGTTTCTAGAGCCTCAAGCACCTCTGGGGTAGTGCGATTCAGTACTTGGGGACCGACCAGGGTAAAGGCACCGCGGCCACCAATGTACCACTGTTGGGCTTCAGACCACACAGCCGTTAGTGCTTCCTGGGGTAGATAACCATCTCGGTACAGATCACGCCACTTCGTCAGCACTTCCACTGCTTCCGGGGTATTGAAGGCTGCTTTCTTGCCATCAGGTGTAAACAGGTTAACACCTTCTTGCAGCAACCAGTCTATTTCTTGGCCACCATCGACCTTGTTATTGGACTGGCCGATTACCGTCATCAACCCAAACTTGCCGGTAGCATCTTTGATCTTGCGGCTCATCTCCATAGCTTCATCATACGTCTTGGGAGGACAATCGGGGTCTAGTCCAGCTTCTTTGAAGATTTTTCGGGAATATACCAAAGGTGAGGCACCTTCACCATACCAGGGCAAGCCCAAGGTCTTGCCATTGAAGGTCAGAGCATCCATCAGGCCTTGATCATAAGCGGCCCTCTCTTCTGGGGCGAGATACTGGTTAACATCCACCAGAACATCCAATTCCACTAGTTTGGCCAAACCATAGATATTGCCAACATCTGGTGCTATACCAGCACTGACTGCCGCCAGGTATTTCTGAGCCACATCAGCCCCTGGTACGTCCACCCAGTTAATTTTCACACCGGGATGGGCGTTCTCATAATCTGCAATAAAGCCACGAATCCAGTCCCCGAAAGGACCTGCAAGACTGATCGTCCAGAATTCGAGGGTAATATCCTCGGCAGCAAGAACGGAAACACTAGGTAAGAGCATGACGACAATCAATGTGATTAACAACGAAACTCGAACTTTAGCCATCTTAGACATTTACGGATTCTCCTTTCTTGATCAAATGCGGCATATATTGCTAAATCTAACGAAGTCCCGGTCATTCCCCCCTTCACACGGTTGAAATTTGAAACACTTCGTTTGGAGCAACAGATACTTTAGCACTGGATGAATCCATAAACCTTGCTGCCTTGATGTACAGGCAGCAGCCCTACAACTTCACAATACTTCCAGAGTTAGTTTTTTCAACAAACCAAGTATCTTGTTGTGATCATTCTGGGGCTGCTTCGGAATTCCTGCCGTTGATCAAATATTATTTTCGTTGGCAACAACTGGTTAGGAATTAGTCTGAATGAGCATTGGATGGATGTATCTTGTGGTCATGATTGATGGATGGATACAAGGCGCCATATACTTACTTTACCTAAGGGCTAGTGGCTGCCCGCAAAATATGCAATGAGGCCGGCTATCCGACCTCAGCTCTGGCAGCTTACATCAGCACTAACCGCACCCATCCTGTAATCCGGGGCTAAGGTATAGAGCCGTTTCAGAGTGGTATCGGTATTCATATGAGAAGCTACTACCCTACCCACAAAGAGCATATGATCTCCCACTACCATTTTGGACTCCAGCTTGCACTCAAAGTTAGCTACTGCATCACTGAGCAGCAGGGCATCCACCTGGGAGGCCGCTTCGGTAGCTATAGGGTGCTCTTTGAGCTTATCAATATCCCGTCCGGAATGGGTCCCATAAAAGAGCGCCGCTTCCGCCATAGTGCTCGACGGGAAAGCCACTACAAATTCACCGGCTGCTTCTATTACCTCACGGGAATAGTGTGTGAGAGCCACTGCCATCGCCATCATGGGTGGCTCGTGGGAAGTGATCATCGTCCACCCCAAAGTAATGGGATTGTACTTGCCCTGCGCATCTTTAGCGATGGCGATTACCACCGCCTCCGGAAACTTGCGCGTAATTACCTCAGCATAGTCTTTTCTGACCTGCATAAATTATCTCCCTTCCTATATCAGTAGTCTTGTATTCTAATCTTCACTTTTCTGATTCCGATTTCCTGCAAATCTGACATGCTTACAAGGGTACCCACCAGCCACTACAGGAATCGCACATGCCATGGAGAGAAATTGAACTGAACACGGCCATCATTTAACCTTATCCAGGACTTTCAGCTCATAACTATACCCAGGCGTAGTGGCAAACTGAATGACTCCTGGTGCAGAGCTGGTAAATACTTCTTTGCCATTACAGGTCACTTTCACTGGACTCGCTACCTGGATACGGCAGTCTCTACCAAGGAGTGAATAAACCATGGCTCTTTTCAGCTTTCCCCCTTCCCACTCCAGGTCAACGGTAAATCCTGCCCGAGCCCGTAGGCCCCGCACATACCCAGTTGGCCATGAGGTAGGTAGCGCGGGAAGTATCTGCAATTTTCCTGTATGACTCTGTAGGAGCATCTCAGCAATTCCAGCTGTGCAGCCAAAGTTGCCATCGATTTGGAATGGTGGATGGGCATCGAAAAGATTGGCATAGACTCCGCCGTGCTCGTAATCAGTCTCACCATCCTCAACTAAGGTTAAGAGGTTGGAGAGCAGCTTATAGGCCCGATCCCCCTCACCCAAGCGAGCCCATAGGTTGATTTTCCAAGCCAGGCTCCAGCCGGTACCACCATCGCCCCGCCTCTCGAGAGAGTGGCGAGCAGCGGCAAACAGCTCCGGTGTAGATGCCTCGGTGATCTGACGCCCCGGGTGCAATCCCAGCAAATGCGACACATGACGGTGATGCTGATCCTCATCGACAAAATCCAAAAACCACTCTTGAAGCTGCCCATACTGCCCTACCTTTAGTGGATATAGCCGGCTCCGAGCCTTGGCCACTTCTAGCCGGAACTCCTGATCGCATCCCAGGATCTCTGCAGCTTCAATGGAATTGGTGAAAAGATCCCAGATCAGTGACATATCCATGGTACTTGCCAGACTGACAGCGGCCTTTTGCTCATCTGTGGTAATGAACTTGTGTTCAGGGGAGGTGGAAGGAGCGGTAACCAGGTAGCCATCATGCTCAAACATCCAATCAAGGTAGAACTCCACAGCGGCTTTCATCAGTGGATATGCCCGCTTCCGGAGAAAATCTTCATCCCCACCAAAAGCATAGTGCTCCCAGAGATGTTGGCAGAGCCACGCTGCCGCCATTGGCCAAAGGCACCATACCGGATCACCCTGCCCATAATCTCCCGCGGGAGCTGACTGACGCCATAAGTCCGCATTGTGATGAGCAGTCCAGCCCCGGCAACCATAGTTGACCATAGCGGTTTTGTGGCCAGAGACAGCCAGATCCGCGATGAAATCAAACAGGGGTACATGGCATTCAGCTAGGTTGCAGGTTTCTGCTAACCAGTAATTCATCTCGGTATTGATATTTAATGTATAGTTGCTGCTCCAAGGAGGCCTCACATCGTCATTCCAAATTCCCTGCAAGTTGGCAGGCTGAGTTCCCGGCCGGGAGCTTGAGATGAGTAGGTACCGGCCATATTGAAACATGAGTTCAACCAAGTGCGGATGAGGATTTCCGCCGTTCCGAAGCATCATGTCTGTCTCTAGGTCTTCTTCGGAAGATGGGCTCAGGTGAAGCTCCACCCGATTAAACAGCCTTTGATAATCTTCTATATGCTCTTGGCGAAGCTGTGTATAGGACTTGCCCACCCCACCCGCCAAATACCTGAGCGCTACAGGTATAGGGTTTTTACCCGCCTTTCCAGGGGATTTGCTAAAACCGTCAAAGCTCGTAGCCATACTCAGCAGCAGTGTCACTTGAGTAGCCTTCTCTACTCGTAGGTTATCTACACCAGTATATATGCTGCCATCTTCTGTGATCACTTGCAGATGACAGGCAAAAGCCATCCCTTCCTCGTCATAGATAATCGGCTGGCTGCGATCATAGTAGTTTGGATCCACGTGGCTGGGGGCTCTCCCTGTCAGAGTGAGGAGATTACCCGCAGCTTCTGTATCATGGGGCAGTTTGCTGCCCAACTTGACAGCAAAGTTAAGCATACCTGGCTGACTCACCCCGAGGCGCATCACGATCAGCTGTTCAGGGTAGGAGGCAAAGACTTCCCGAGTGTAGATGACTTCTCCAATTGCATAGCTGACTTTGGCTATAGCCGTGGTGATGTCCAATTCCCTTTGATAGTTCTTAGCCCAATTACCATGCTCCATGGTTATGCATAAATCCCCGAGGGGCAGATATGATTGAGTATAGGGCCCCATCATCTGCTTACACAGCTGATCTGCTTCATTATACTTTCCCGTCAGGATCAGGTGGCGTACTTGTGGCAAGACGTTTTTCGCCCCTGGATTATCCCAATCCTTCGGCCCCCCGGACCATAGTGTATCCTCATTGAGCTGCAGTCTCTCTGTCTCCACATTGCCAAACACCATGGCACCTAACCGGCCATTGCCAATGGGCAGAGCTTCGGTCCAACGGCAGGCAGGTTGGCTGTACCATAGTCTCATAGGGAAGACCTCCTCTCATAAAATACTGCCAGTCCCGTCCGCTTTCAGCATAACCAAGCTAAAGGCTTGGCTGATCAGGCTGTTTGACATCTTGCCCACCTGTTAGCTATGCTCAAAGCGATGAGCCTTGAGAATAGGAACCCTTTGGGAGGTGGCCAAAGTAGGACAAGCCGACTGCCCTACTCAAAATCTGTCACTTTACTGATTCTCCGCAGCTTACCTGGTTCGAAACCTTTCCGGCGGGCTATGGCTGTTCCCAGCAACTCCGGGACAATAATCGAAAGCAGGGGGAAGAGGCTTTCTGGTACATGGGGCAATCGGGACACAAACAAGTTCTCTCTGGCGGCTACTTGCACAGATGTATCGGTTACCAACCATGTTGGTGACCCATAATCGGCAGTATCCTGGGCTAGCTTGATCAACAGCCTAGTAGTTCTACCCATAGGGGCAAAGACCACCATAAGCAAATGAGGGCCTGCCGCCTCAATTGGGCCATGCCGAAACTGCCCAGCACTGATGCCCACAGCCGGTATTTGGGTCATTTCCTGGGTAATCAAAGCACCTTGCCGGGCGGTGGCTAACCCCGGTCCTCGGCTGGTGAACACAATGGAGCTAAAATCACCAAATTGGCCTAACAACCTCTCAACCTCACTACCAAGACCTGCAATCATTTCCTGCATATGTTCTGCCAACTCCAGGGCTTTATCTAAAGAGAGCACAGCCTCACCCAATACAGCATCTGCCAGTAGGTGTAATACCGCCATAGTGGCGACAAATGTTTTGGACGTAGTTCCCCCTTCATAGCCGGCTAGTAAAGGCAGTATTATGTCACTTTTGCGGCCCAAACGGCTCTCTGGATCATTGGTGATGGAGATGAGTGGCATCGATTCAGGACGCGCTGCAGCTGCGAGGCAGGGTTCAGCACTCTCGCCCGATTGGGAGACAGCGAGCATAATCGCATTCCGGCCCATTATCCCCTGCCCATAGTGATAGAGCTCACTGGCATCACAAACTAAGACCTTTAACCCTGTCTGGTTGAGACGTAGTGCCAATAGCTCGCTTGCGAAGGCGGAGCTGCCCATGCCTACCGCTAGAGTGAGAGGTCGGCTCTTGATCAATTCAACAGCTTCCCGAAGCCTACTCTGCAAGTCACTCTCATAGGATCTAACAAGGTTTCTTAGCACCCTAGGCTGCTCAGCAACATCATCCAGAAACGTCGTTTTCATCATTGTTGACCTCCTGTCCTTTTCTCTGGTGAAACTCGAATCCTTCTGTCCTCTATTCCGGCCAAATGCCCACAAGACTACCATTACCGTAAGACACAGGCCAAGGCCTGAGCATGATTACGCAAACCGCGGTAGGTGCCAGATATGCTGATTGTATTCTTCTATGGTACGATCGCTGGAAAAGCGACCAGCATGAGCGATATTGATAATCGCTTTTTCCCACCAAAGCTGTGGCTGGCGATAAAGCTGATCGATCTGGCGATGGGCATTACTATAGCTGGCAAAATCCTTTATGACAAAATAGGAATCAGCCATATCGCCATTGCCGTACTTGAGCCCCTCATAGATTTCCTTGAACATGTCAGGATGCTCCACCGGTAAGAAGCCATTGACTAATTGTTCCAAGATTAGATTGAGTTCTGGGTCTTGCTCTAGGATGGCGCGGGGACAATAATTGCCATCACGATAGTAGCGATTGACCAAAGCTGAAGGCAAACCGAAAATAAAGATATTATCAGAGCCCACCTCTTCTTCGATCTCCACGTTCGCTCCATCTAAGGTGCCCACAGTTAGGGCACCATTCAGCATGAACTTCATGTTGCCAGTACCCGAAGCCTCTTTGCCGGCAGTCGAGATCTGCTCACTGACATCGGCAGCCGGAATAACCAGTTCAGCCAAGGAGACCCGATAGTTTTCCAGGAAAACGACTTTCAGTTTGTCATTGATGCGGGGATCATGACTAACGGCTTCTCCAATACTATGAATCAGCTTGATAATCAATTTGGCCATACGATAGCCGGGGGCGGCTTTTGCTCCAAAGATGAATGTACGGGGTGTCATTTCTAAATCGGGGTCGGCTAGTAAGCGATTATATAGAGCCATAATGTGCAGTGCATTAAGCAACTGCCGCTTATACTCGTGCAGGCGCTTGATCTGCACATCGAAAATGGAGTTGGGATCCACTTTGATACCGTTATGCTGCTCAATGTAGGCCGCTAGGCGCAGTTTGTTCTGATAACGGATCCTGCGCAAAGCTTGCTGCACTTCCGCATCTTGACTATACTCGGCAAACTCCCTTAATCTAGTGGGCTCAACGATCCATTCCTCTCCAATCTTGCTGCTGATCAGATCGGCTAGGTGGGGATTGGCCTGCAGGATAAACCGCCGAAACGTAATGCCATTCGTGATGCCGGTAAACTTGTCTGGGTAGATCTCATAAAAATCCTTAAATACGATTTCCTTCAGGATATTGGTATGCAGCTGAGCTACTCCATTCACGGAAAAAGAACCTACTATACATAAATGGGCCATCTTCACCTGCTGGTCAGCGATGATCGCCAGGCGGGCAATCCGCTCCCATTCACCAGGGTATCTTTCCCACAACATGCGACAAAACCGCTCATTGATCTCATAAACTATATCCCAAAGCCTAGGCAGAAGGCTTTGGAAGAGATCTACAGGCCATTTCTCCAAAGCTTCTTCCATGATCGTGTGATTGGTATATGCAAAAGTCTGGCGAGTGATCTCCCAGGCCTCATCCCACCCCAGACCTTCTTCATCGATCAAAATCCGCATCAATTCCGGTATAGCCAAGGCAGGGTGAGTATCATTGATCTGTACAACTACCTGCTTGGCCAGGTCCCTAATATCCTTGTTGCGGGCCTTGAAAGTGCTCACCATATGCTGAATACTGGCAGAGGCAAAGAAATATTGCTGCTTGAGCCGCAGTGCTTTTCCCTCCGGGTGATTATCCTCAGGGTAAAGCACCTTGGAGATTACCTCTGCCAATTCCTTTTCCTCTATCGCCCGCATGTACTTGCCCTGGCCAAAGAGATCCATGTCCATATGCTGCATGGCTCGGGCTCCCCAGAGACGCAGGGTATTTACCACCGGCGATTTGTACCCTAGGACCGGTATCTCATAGGGAACGGCTCTCACTTGCTGATAGCCTTTGTGCTCAAAGGTCAGTTTGCCATTTTTATAGACCTGTTCAACATAACCACCGAACCGTACAATTTGTGTCTCCTCTGGGACGGGCAGCTCCCAAACATTGCCATCCTCCAGCCAAGGATCTACGAGTTCAATCTGATAACCATCTACAATCTTTTGTTTGAAAAGGCCATATTCATAACGAATTCCACAACCATGGGCCGGCATACCCAAAGTAGAAAGGGAATCGAGGAAACAAGCTGCCAAACGGCCAAGGCCACCATTGCCCAGACCAGCATCTGGTTCCAGTTCACAAATCTCGTCCAAAGCAACCCCAAAATCCTCACATACTTCCTCAATGATCCCATCAATCTCCAGGTTCAGCATGTTGCTGCCGAGCGATTGGCCCATCAGAAACTCCATAGACAAATAGTACAATTCCCGTTCAGGATTCTGGTGAACGACACCCCGGGAATAAGCCCATCTCTCCATCACCAGATCCCGCACCACCATGGCAATGGCTTTATACAGCTGGTTCTTGGAAATGGTGTTACAGGTGCGACCAAACATCCGCTGAGATTTAGTCTCCAGTGCCCTGACAAAATCCTTTTTCGTCAGACCGTTCATTTTCTACCTCCTGGGCAGTTTCGCTGTTTTCTCCCTCTTTCAAACACAG
Organism: Bacillota bacterium; assembly: GCA_012798695.1. Taxonomy (GTDB): domain Bacteria; phylum Bacillota; class Limnochordia; order DTU087; family DTU087; genus JAAZMR01. The sequence continues at coordinate 26,669 of JAAZMR010000055.1, forward strand.
ATAGACACTGGCTAAGGGTGGAAGCTTCAACATCAGACTGTAGGGTTGGTTGTGCCAGGGGATGTTTTCTGTGAATAACTGAGAACTATTGACCTGGCCGGATCCCCCGTAAGCTTCAGCATCACTATTCAGTATTTCGGTATAAACGCCGGGAACCGGTACACCGATCCGGTAATCATAGCGTACTACGGGTGTGAAATGGCAGATGACGATGATGAACTCGTCGCCTGCTTTTGTCTTGCGCATAAATGAGACAACACTTTGACTATGGTCATGGGGATCGATCCACTCAAACCCCTGCCAGCTGAAGTCTTCCTCCCACAAGCACGGCTCCTGCCGATATAGATGATTCAGCTCCCGTACATAGTTATGTAGCTGGGCGTGGAGTGGGTAATCTAAGAGGTGCCAGTCCAAGCTCTCACGATAATTCCATTCAATGAACTGGCCAAATTCTCCCCCCATAAACAGCAGCTTCTTACCAGGATGTGCCATCATATATCCATATAAGGCACGCAAACCGGCGAATTTCTGCCAATAATCACCAGGCATCTTATCCAGCAAAGACCGCTTCCCATGCACAACCTCATCATGAGAAAGGGGTAAAATGAAGTTTTCGGAAAAAGCATACATGAAGGAGAAAGTCAACAACTCATGATGGTACTGACGGTAGATGGGATCAATTTCCATGTATTTGAGGACATCATTCATCCAGCCCATATTCCATTTATAGTTGAAGCCCAAGCCCCCCAGATAAGCTGGACGACTGACTAAGGGCCAGGCCGTCGCTTCTTCGGCCATCATTAGGCAACTGCCAAACTCTTGGAAGACAGCCGTATTGAGTTTGCGAATAAAATCAATGCCTTCTAGGTTCTCCCGGCCACCATGACGGTTAGGCCGCCACTCTCCTGGCTTTCTGCCATAATCTAGGTAGAGCATATTACTGACGGCATCTACCCGCAAACCATCAATGTGAAATTCCCTCAACCAAAAGCAAGCATTAGAAATAAGAAAACTCTCTGCTTCCGGCTTGCCTAAATCAAAATTGGCAGTCCCCCAGCCCCGGTTTTCCCTCTTTCTGGGGTCAGTATACTCAAAGGTGGGGGTTCCGTCAAACTCTCGCAAGCCATGATCATCTTTACAAAAATGGCCAGGTACCCAGTCCATGATCACCCCTATGCCATGTTGATGGGCCCTATCTACCAAATACATAAACTCATGAGGTGTGCCATAGCGGCTGGTAACCGCAAAGTAGCCGGTAGTCTGATACCCCCAGGAACCGTCATAGGGGTGTTCCATCAACGGCAAGAGTTCAATATGGGTATAACCCATATCCACCACATAATCGACTAGTTCTTCGGCGAGTTCGCGGTAGGTTAGAAATTCCTCTAGGACCCTCTGCCGCCATGAACCCAGATGCACCTCGTAAATGAGCAGCGGCTGATGGTAGCTAGGGGTCTTCTGCTCCTGCCAGGCCTCATCCTGCCACTTATAACCCTGCAGCCGGTAAACTATGGAAGCGGTGTTGGGTCTTAGCTCTGCATAAAACCCATAGGGATCGCTCTTTTGCTGGATACCCTTGGCGCTGTGGATCTCATACTTATAGATAGTGCCTTCTTCTAACCCTGGAATGAACAATACCCAAATGCCGGAATCCTCGATTAGACGCATAGGATGCGCCTGGCCATCCCAATTGTTAAAATCACCGACAATACTTACAGCCCGGGCCCGAGGGGCCCAAACGGCAAACCGTACTCCAACTCTGCCTTCTTCTGTTACTAGATGAGCTCCCAGCATTTCATAGCTGCGAAAATGGTTCCCTTCATGGAATAAATACCGATCAAATTCACTATAAGGTGAGGATTGCCAATATCCCCTTGTCACATCACCCACCCCTCCTAGCTCGATTTCGCTCTCTGGTAGCTGTCTGCATCTACTAACACCATGGCGGTGTGAGGAGGTACTGTCCAAGAATCACCCTGAATCCTATCCAACATGGTAGTACCCGCCTCTTGGCCGTTGACTACGATCACCCAGTCCTCCCCCGGCAGCTCCATCTCTTTGCTCTCGGCATTGGCATTGAAGACAACTACAATAGTTTGCCAAGGGTCACCATTGGCATACTCGCCCAGCGCATAGGCCACCATATGATGGGCAAATACCGGCAAAAACCGCAGGTGCATTTGAATCTCCTCGGCGGTACTCAAGCGAAAGGCCGGATGAGACTTGCGCAAAGCGATCAACCCCTGGTAGTATCGAAAAACCTCTCTATACCGATATTTACGTTCCCAATCCAGCTGATTTACCTCATCTGGTGATCGATAAGAATTGGCGTCTCCGTATTTAGTCCGGAGAAACTCCATGCCGGCATGGAGGAAGGGAATACCCTGAGAGGTCAACACAATCGCTCCACATAGTTTATGCATGGCCATGATTCGTGCATCATCATTATCGGGGCTGACTGCCCGCAGCTTGTCCCATAAGGTCAGATTGTCATGGGCTTCCACATAGTTGATGCTCTGTGCCGGTTCAGCTGCCCAAGGCCGTTGGGTATAGATCACCTGGTTATAATCCACTTGGTCATGATCACAAGCTCCCACAATGCCACATTCCACACTTTCTTCCATTCCCACCCCACCATTCGCAAAACCAGGCCAATCAGCATGAAAGACATGGCCCCTCAGGCCATCCCGCAGATCATCATTGAAAACACCAGTCCCGGGCAATTGACGGACATTGCCTTTGAGAGCTTTGAGATAGTCTGGCAAAGGTGAACAGCCACCTGTCCACCCCTCCCCATACAGCATAATACTGGTATCCACCTCGTTGAGGGCCATGCGGATCTCATTGACTGTGGGGATATCTATGAGGCCCATTAGATCAAAGCGGAATCCATCAATTTGGTATTCTGTAGCCCAATAACGGACTGAATCGATCATCATTTTTCTCACCATAGACCGTTCAGTAGCCAGTTCATTGCCGCAACCTGAGCCATTACTGAAACAGCCCCTGGCATCTTGGCGATAATAGTATCCAGGCACTAGATGATTGAGGTGGGAGTTATGAGCATAAAATGTATGGTTATAGACCACATCCATATTGACCCGGATGCCTGCCTCTTTGATAGCTTTGATCATCTGCTTGAATTCCCCGATCCGCCGCTCACCCTGGTATGGATCGGTAGCATACGAGCCTTCTGGGATGTTATAATTGAGCGGATCATACCCCCAGTTATACTCCTTCGGGCAAGGTATGGATTCATCAATGGTAGCAAAATCACAGCAGGGCATCAATTGGACATGGGTAATACCGAGTTCTACTAGATGGCTGAGTCCCGTCCATACACCCCCAGGCCCTCGAGTATACCTTTCCGCAAGCCCCAGATATTTGCCGCGATGGGCAATCCCAGATAGAGGGTGGATGGACATATCCCGCACATGAATTTCATAGATGATGGCATCGACAAACCGTGACAGGGGCGGTCTAGACAGCTTCTCCCACCCAGGTGGATTGGTACGGGCCAGGTCTACCACCATCCCCCGCCGGCCATTGACACCACAGGCTTTGGCATAGGGATCCATGGCTTCATGGATAACACCATCAACCAACACCTTAAAAGTATAATACAAACCATGCCGATCTCCCGCCAACTCAGTTACCCAAGTACCTTGCACATCTCGGTCCATGGGTATCTCAACACCTGGACCTTCATGACCATTGGCATAGGTCACGAGCCAAACTCGGGTGGCAGTAGGTGCCCATACCCGAAACTCTGTATATAGAGGGTGATACAGAGCTCCCAATTTTCCATCAAAGTGAAACCTCTCGTAGAATTCCTGGCTGGAAAAATCCGGATACGGCATAAAAACACCTCTAAGTCGCGATCAATCTCTGGTACAAATCTATATACTTTTTGGCTGATTGGGTCCAGGAAAAGTCCATCTGCATAGCTCTCTGGCAAATACGATTCCAGACGGGTTTGTCCTGATAGATCTCTAAAGCTCGCCTGATAGTATACAACATGTCGTGAGCATTATAGTTGGTAAAACTAAACCCATTGCCTACTCCAGTTTCAGTATTGTAAGATTGCACCGAATCGTTCAGCCCTCCGGTTTCGCGAACAATAGGCAAACAACCATAGCGCAGGGCAATCATTTGGGCTAACCCACATGGTTCAAACATAGATGGCATGAGCAACAAGTCGGCCCCAGCATAGATGCGATGGGCCAAGGTATTATCAAAGCGAATATTAGCCGAGAGCTTTTCAGGATATTGAGAGGCTTTGATCCCAAACATATCTTCAAAATAGCCATCCCCGGTGCCGAGTACAACCATCTGCAGATCACAATTCAGGATTTCATCTAGAACGTGGGCGATTAGATCAAACCCTTTCTGGCTCACCAGCCGCGAGACTATACCGATCAACGGGATTTCACTATTAACCGGCAGATGCAGCTCTGCTTGCAGCCTAAGTTTATTTTCCACTTTATCCTGTAGTGAATCGGCATCATAATATTTCCAGATATGGGGGTCACGCATGGGATTGTATTCATCGTAATCAATCCCATTTAAAATACCAACCAGCTCATCCTGGCGGTTCTGTAAGAGCCCCTCCAGTTTCTCACCATAAAAGGGATATTGGATCTCTCGAGCATAGGTCGGGCTCACGGTCGTCAGGAAGTCAGAATAGACCAACCCTGCCTTCAGAAAATTGATATGGTCATGAAACTCCAGACCTTCCACGGTAAAATAATCCCAGCTTAGTTCCAGTAAGTCATATAAGATGGTTTTGGGGAAAATGCCTTGGTATTTTAGGTTATGGATAGTAAAAACTGACTTAGTATCTGCATAAAAAGGCACTTCCCCATAGTGCGCCTCCAGAAGTGGGCTAATGATGCCAGTTTGCCAATCATGCAGATGGAGTACATCTGGTTTTAGATCAATAGCGGTTAGAGCCTGCAAAACTGCTCGGCAGAAAAAGGCATAGCGCTCCGCTTCATCACCATATCCATATAATTCGTGGCGGCCAAAATAATACTCATTATCTATTAGATAAAAAGGCACATCTTGGTGATTAGTGGCCAATACTCCACAGTATTGCTGACGCCAGCCCACCTTCACTTTGAAAGAATCTACCAGGTGCAATGCTTCACATAGCTCGCTAGGTGTGCTCCGGTACTTGGGTAACACCACCGCTACATCAATTCCCTGCCGATGCAATTCCTTGGGAAGTGCTCCGATGACATCGGCCAAACCTCCACTTTTGGAGAACGGTACTCCTTCTGAGGCAACAAAGACTACCTGCACAGTCAGCACCCCCTTGTGTTATATCACAGTTTTCTTGCCCAATACCATGGGGTAATCAGGGTCACCAACCAGATTTTTGGCATCAGTGACGACTACTTCTTTATCAAGAATCACGTTTTGCAGTACACAGTCTTCCCCGATAACGCTTTTCTGCATAATGATACTATCTCTGATCACTGACCCCTTGCTGATCTTCACCCCCCGAAAGAGCACACTGTTTTCCACAGTACCTTCAATAATGCAGCCATTGGCCACCAACGAATTACTTACCCGGGCACTCTCTTGGTACCTAGTGGGAGGTTCGTTTTTCACCTTAGTATACACCGGCCGTTCTTTGGGGAACAGCTCACGCCAGATCAGGGGTTCTAATAGTGCCATACTGGTTTTGTAGTAGCTGCGCAAAGAGGTCACTTTGCCCACATAGCCTGTAAAGGGGTAACCATATACTTTGAGGTGATGGAGGTTTTTCATCAAGGCATCTTTCATCCAATCCGTTTCCGCTCGGGCGATGCCCTGATCGAGCATTTCCATAAGCAGGGCCTTGGACAGCACACAGATATTCAACGAGAGATTTTGACTACGGGGCCGGATGGGGTTGACTTCAATACCGGTAATCCGGCGATCAGGGCCCACATCCAGCAGAGTACAGCGATCATTAAACTGATCCCAGTTAGGCTTATAGATGAGGGTAATATCTGCTCCCTGAGTCCTGTGAGCCTCCAAGACTGCACTGAGATTGATATTGCAGATCTGCGCGGTCGATCCGGCAATCACTGTATCTTGACGACTTTTTTCCAAATAGTCCAGGTGGCGGTAGAGAAGTTCCATATCGCCATAGGTGCGGCTTTCCATGCTTTGGTCCGGAGGCAGGATGAATAGACCATCCCGCTGCCGGTCTAGATCCCATTCATTGCCAGTGCCGAGATGATCCATCAAGGAGCGGTATTGATCTTTGACGATAAGCCCTACATTTCTAATACCGGCATTTACCAGGTTAGATAGGATGAAATCGATCAGCCGGTAGCGGCCCGCAATGGGTACTGCCCCTAAGGCCCGATGGGCCGTGAGTTCTTTCATGTCACCTGTCGGTTCCACTAAGTTGATCAGCCCCATGACATTCTGCATCTCAGTCTACCTCCCCATCGAAAATACCTTGGAAGCGAAAAGCCGGGGGTATGTTCAAATCCTCACCGATAACCGTCAACACAGGCTCTGGCGGTTCTCCCCCGATCACTGCTTGGCTCCCTATAATTGTGTTACTTGCGATAATCGCCTTGCGGATAATCGCATGTTCACCCACCTGTACATTGGGCATCAAGACTGAGTCATACACCTGGGCATGTTCCCCAATATATACCCCCGGGAATACCACAGAACCGCGGACCAGGCCTTTGACCACACAGCCTTCATTTACCAGGGAGTTTTGCACCTGGGAGGAGGCGGCTATGAATTGTGGTGGCTGGTTGGGGTTGACCGAGTAGATGCGCAAGTAGCGTTCATTCAGATCCAAGGCCGGTTTGTCACCAAGAAGATCCATATTGGCTTCCCAAAGGCTATCGAGAGTGCCGACATCTTTCCAGTACCCCTGAAAGGGATAGGCAAATAGCGGTTCTCCACCATTTAGCATGTTGGGAATAACATTCTTGCCAAAATCATGAGCAGAATCAGTGTCTGCTTCATCCTCGATTAAGTAATGTCTGAGCACTGGCCAGTCAAAAATGTAAATCCCCATAGAGGCCAGATTGCTCCTGGGCCGCCGGGGCTTCTCCTCAAAGGCGAGAATCGCTCCCTGGTCATCGACATTCATGATACCAAAGCGGCTGGCTTCGCTCCAAGCAACTTCGATGACGCCGATAGTGGCTGTTGCTCCCCGTTTCCGATGATAATCCAACATTTTGCCATAATCCATCTTGTAGATATGATCTCCTGACAAGACCAGGACATAGTCGGGGTCATAGTTCTCGATAAAATCAATATTCTGGTATACAGCATTAGCAGTTCCTTTGTACCATTCACCCCCGGTAGCTCGTACAAAAGGGGGCAAAACCGCAACTCCTCCGTGTCTGCGATTCAAGTCCCAAGGACTGCCAATACCGATATACGCATTGAGAGCCAATGGTTGGTATTGAGTAAGTACGCCAACTGTATCAATGCCTGAATTTGTGCAGTTGCTAAGGGCAAAATCAATGATCCGATACTTACCTCCAAAGGGCACCGCTGGTTTGGCTACCCGTCTGGTCAGAACACCTAGGCGACTCCCCTGGCCGCCTGCCAGTAGCATGGCAATACATTCCTTTTTTGGCATCTTCATACTCCTCCCTCCCATTCTGTGTTGCCGAAAATATCCTTCTTCATTTAATGATTTCCAGAATAGTATCGGCTTTCCCTCCCATAATGTGGCGAGTCATTCTGGTTAACATGTATACACCTTGGCCAAAAAGGCCATTGAATTGGGCTAATCCGAAGGATTTCACCAATCCTTCCGGGTTTTTCAGCGAGAAAAGAAGGGTTCCTGAAGGAAGGGTCAAATACTCAGTAATGAGCGGGAGCTTTCAAATAACTAAACACGGGAGGTCGCTTATGCGGAAAAGAATAAGTTTTATGCTCATTCTGATGTTGGTGTTAGGTCTTGCTGGGATTGTTTCTGCCAAGAACGATACTTTGGTGATCGGGTCGGGAGCTGAAGCCATCGGCTTGGATCCCCGATTGGAAACAGATGTCCCCTCATTTGAGCGCATCAATGTGATGATGGAGCCTTTGGTAAAGTTCGATGTTGACATGAATCTCGTGCCAGCACTAGCTATAGACTGGGGATTCAGTGATGATGCCCTGACCCTGACATTCCAGCTGCGCGAAGGTGTTACCTGGCACGATGGCCAACCATTCACAGCCGCGGATGTGCAATACACCTTTGACTGGGTATTGGATCCGGCCAATGCAGCCCCCAACCGAGGACTATATGCAGATGTCAAAGAGATCGAGATAGTCAATGACCATGAGATCAACTTTCATCTGGGCAAACCCTACTCGTTTTTGCTGAACAATATCGCGCGCATGCCGATTACTCCAAAGCATCACGGTGACCGAGATGACTTCCGGCAGAACCCCATCGGCACCGGCCCCTATGAACTGGTCAGCTGGACCCGAGATGACCGCATGGTGCTCAAGGCTAATAACGCTTACTGGGGTGGAAAACCCATTACCCCCAATCTCATTTTCCGGACGATTCCTGAGGACTCGACCCGGCTGTTGGCCTTTGAAGCTGGGGAAATCGACATATTCCAAGGTGGCATAGTACCTCAGGAGCTGCCACGACTAGAGGAAGACCCTCGTTTTGTCGTACAGCGGACACCGGGGACAGGCTATAACTATCTTGGGTTCAACACCATGGTTGGTGCCCTATCTGATGTACGTGTTCGACAAGCGATCAGCCACTTGATCAACCGAGAAGGCATAGTCAGCCGGGTCCTCAACGGTATCGGCACCCCAGGTATTGGACCGATCCCAGAGGCCCTGCCTTGGTTTAACCCAAATGTGAAGCGCTATCCCTATAGTGTGGAAAAAGCCAAGGAACTCTTAGCTGAAGCTGGCTATGGACCTGGGGATATTCAGCTCCGCCTGTATACCAATGAGAACCCGACCAGGATGCGGATCGCAGAGATTCTGCAATTCGAGGCTCAGAAAGCCGGTATTGAAGTAGAAGTCACCATCGAGGAGTGGGGTGCTTATCTAACCCGTATCCAAGAGACTGATGACTATGATATCTTCATCCTGGGCTGGGCTGGTCAGCTAGATCCTGATCGGGCCATGATCCGTCAGTTCCATACGAATGGAGCCAACAACTATGGTAAGTACTCCAATGAGCGCGTCGACTACTTGCTGGACTATGGGCGTACTATAGCTCCCGATTCCCAGGAGTCCATCGAGGTCTATGGCGAGGCGCAGGAGATCGTAGTACGTGAGGTGCCCTATGGCTTCATTAACTACGCTGAAGAGGTAGGTATACACCATCCGTACATCAAGAACTGGACCGTACATCCGTATTCCGCAGGCTCTTGGCAGGATGTACACCTCATGGTAAAAGACAAATAAACCATGCAGTCAGGAGGATGCCAGATGTTCATCATCTGGTATCCTCTCACCCCCAGCATCTGATATACCAAATTGTCTACTTGAAGAACGGTCCATTCTAAAAAGGAGCAAATATGCCCCATGTCTCGTTATATAGCGCGTAGATTACTACAGATGATTCCATTGCTGATCGGGATTTCGATCCTGGTTTTTCTCTTGGTACACCTTTCTCCCGGTGATCCGATCCGCATGCTCTTAGGTGAAGACGCTACAGATGAAGATGTGGCACGCTTAAACGAGGTATATGGATTTGATCAGCCTTTGCACATTCAGTATTTTCGTTGGTTGAGTAACGCCCTGCAAGGGAATCTAGGAGTCTCTATCCGGCAGGGTATCTCAGTTAGTACCCTCATTTTCGAACGGCTGGGGGCTACCTTGGAGTTGGCGGTGGTGTCAGTGCTGATCGCCGTTGGCCTGGGGGTCCCTTTAGGGATTATCGCCGCCGTGAATCGGGGAACGATTACTGACTATGCCACGATGATCCTGGCTTTGATCGGTGTCTCTACACCGGGATTTTGGCTAGGTTTGATTTTGCTTTCCCATGTTGCACTAAAAGTGGATTTCTTCCCTATATTTGGGCGGGATGGGTCGATTTTCTACGGCCTTTGGGTATTAGTTACTCAGTTGCGCGTTGATGAGCTGATTACGGGCCTCCGATATATAATCCTTCCGGCTTTCAGCATAGGAACCGGCATGATGGCTATTATTGCTCGTTTGACGCGTTCCAGTCTCTTAGAAGTCTTAGGTAAAGACTACATCCGTACAGCCAGGGCAAAAGGATTAGATGGTAAAATCGTTATTCTCAAACACGCCCTGCGCAATGCTCTCATGCCCGTAGTCACCATTATTGGGATTCAGTTTGGTGCTATGCTCGGTGGAGCAGTTGTCACAGAGACGGTTTTTGCTTGGCCGGGAGTCGGCCGACTCGTAGTCAATGCCATCAGCCAACGAGATTTCCCCATCATTCAAGGTGGGGTTTTGATGATGGCCATCATTTTCACTCTCGTCAACCTCATGGTCGACTTAAGTTATGCTTTGATTAACCCTCGGATTCGTTATGACTAAAGGAGGCGGCCAATATGAAGCAAATTCTGCGCAACAAGAGTGCCTTGACAGGGCTGATCCTGATCGGCGTTTTGCTCATTGTGGCTATATTTGCCGATGTCGTCGCACCTAAGGATCCCTATGAAATGGATATCTGGGAGAGTTTTCGGCCTCCGGAGGGTTTGAAGGGGGAATACATCTTAGGTACCGATGATATGGGCCGGGATGTACTAAGCCGCATCATCATGGGTTCTAGAGTGTCACTCCTAGTAGCAGCAGTGGCTACCGGAGTGTCCCTCGTTTTTGGGGTGACCCTTGGGGCTATAGCAGGGTATGTAGGTGGCACCACCGACACTGTTATTATGCGCATCATGGATTTGATCTTGGCTTTCCCTTCCATTTTACTGGCTATTGCCATTGTAGCATCTCTAGGGCCAGGTGTTGCTAATGCCATGCTCGCCATCGCCATAGTCCGCATACCGGCTATGGTAAGGATCACCCGCAGCATGGTGTTAAGCCTCAAAGAAGAGGAATTTGTGGTCGCAGGCAAGGCCTTAGGGCTTTCACATGCTAGGATCCTGTTTCGCCATATTTTGGTTAATTGCTATGCACCTATCCTAGTGGTCGCCACTCTCAATATGGGTACAGCGATCACAGTAGAGGCTACCTTGAGCTTTTTGGGGCTCGGGGCACAGCCGCCAATCATTAGTTGGGGGAGAATGCTGGCTCTGGGCAGAGATGCCATACGCTCAGCTCCATATATTACGCTTTTCCCAGGTCTGGCTATCGTCTTTACCGTGCTGGGGTTTAACCTTCTCGGAGATGGCTTGAGAGATATTTCCGACCCCCAGCTAAGAGGCCGCTAGGTAGTAGGAGGCACTTGCCACACAGCAAGTGCCTCAGGGTCACAGGTCGCTTTGCCTGTTCTAGATCAGTAATCAATGAGCTCGAGACTGTATTTGAAGTAACCCTGAAATTCACCGTCCATCCATACTGCTTGATCGCCACGATACTGGACCATCCCGATGCCCGGTGCTAACCACAGTACACCGTGTTCATCGAGGGAGGGGGAGTAAGTGGTGATCTTCAGAGTGGGAAAGGTCCCTGCCTCAACTGAGAGGGTTTCCAATTCAAGCTCAGTCAGCTTCTTGTCTTTTAGGACGTAGTCCATGACTGCTGTTGCTTCTGTTGGTTGCTCCAGCTCGGCATGATACCAATTCAGTGTACCGCCCTCTATCCGCACCCACATCGGAAACTGGCTATCACCCTGGTCATTGATCCATTTGTATGCCGAAACGTTCTCATCTGTATCCGCCACATGGATCTCGCCCCTCTTTCCAGTCCCTATTAGCGTTTGAGTAGTTATCTCTTCGGTTTGCCATTCATCATTGTATACTGTAGTCCGATATGTGTTCGAACACTTAGCATCAAAGGGGTAATAGTATCGGAAGAAATTATCAACTATTTCGTCGGCCACTCCGATCTCATCAAAGCGCACAGACTCGCCCCGTCTGATAAGGGCCACAATGCTCTGTACTGTACCACTTTCCTTAGCCGCCTGCACCAACTTATCGAAGTCTACATCACGCTTGCTCTTGAATCCTAGACCCTCCATGCACCTCATAGCAGTGGTGGTAGCGACACTGACTTCAACAGGCTTCGGATTCTCACTGGGTGAACCGAGACTCTGCAGGCTACTCACCTTGTAGTTCGTGGGTAGTTTGGCATTGATCACATATGGATCGAATGGCGAGAGACCCGCAATTGCAAAATACCCGTCAGCATCAGTCACCGCCGTTATGCCTCCATTCTCGACAGTGATCGTAGCACCTTTTACAGGTACCTCGCTGCCCATATCGCCACTCGGCTCAGCCAAAGACTTAGCTATCGAAGGCGCTGGCATTACAACCCTGCCAGTTAACAGCATGCTATCTTGTCTATCCGATATGCCGCCTCCCAATAGCGAACATCCAGCTGTTGAAATGACCAATAATACAAGGCCGACCACCGACATCAGTCTTCTCATGTCCATATTCCTCCTCCAAAGTAGATGCACCAATTTCTTCTTTTTATCGGCCGTATGGCGTCCTGATATTCATGACGAGGACTATCAATGCTACAGGAGTGTAAGTCACTAGACCCCGAGCAGCTTAAGCCTAGCATAGCCCTAGCCTGCCTCTGAGACTCCTCTGGAAATCAGGCACTTCCCAGATAGATCATTCACACGAACAATTTGCACAGATCCTCCCTCAATGTTATCCTCACCTCCGGTTCCATCGCAATCCATTACCTCATAGAGCCTCATGTGCATCACAGCCTTCCATCTCTAATAAGACTCTATCCCATAAATACGTTCTGTCCAAGTCTTTTATATATATATGTAAAAGTCCCGTGCAATCCCCACCGTCTTGTAAGCCAATCACCATTATCATACAAAAATACGCAATATACTTTGTGAATCACCATAATGGATTGAATTTTGTGGCAGCCTAGTATACGATATATCTATTAAGAACTACATATTCTCTTAGGCATATTCCAGGGAGGGATTAACATGTCCATGAGGCTGAAGCTTTTTTGCGGGGTGAGCCTGCTGGGGTTGCTTGTTCTAGTTGGCATTGTAGCCTTTATGAGTCAACAGGCCTTGCATGTCATTGAGAACAACGAACGCAGTGAGTTGGAGCTCATCGGTAGTGTAATTGAAACAAAACTGGCTGAGCAGATTGAGGCCACTAGAGCTATTACGCTCAGTGTCGCCAACAATCGAGAGATTCAGAGACTTTTTTCCGAACGCAACCGTGAACAGCTGACAGACGATCTTCTCCCCGCCTATGAAGCTGTCAGTGACAGATTTGCCCAGATGCAATTTCATCTGCCAGATTCAACTTCGTTTCTTAGGCTGCATCAACCGAGCAAGTTTGGTGATAGCCTTAAGGATTTCCGCTATACTGTGAATGAATGCAATCGAACCAAAACAGTGACCGCCGGGTTAGAGGAAGGTCGCGGTGGCTATGGATTGCGTGTAGTAGCACCCATGTTTCACAATGGGAGACACATTGGTTCGGTTGAGTTTGGCGGCAATTTCGGTTCTGCCTTTGCCCAGACCCTAAAAGATGATCTCGGTGGCGAGTATTTTATTTATCAGCTGCAAGATACCAGTGTGGCTTGGGATGAACATGAAGCTGACGACTCCGGGCTTTTGGTAGCTACTTGTGAAAGTGATCTTTGGCCCGTAGCCAGTGATCTGCTGCCTGCGGTGCTGGGCGGCAACCAGCAGCAATATCTGTCCACCGATAAGCATGATCTGATTTTGCTGCTGCCCCTCAGAGACTTTCAGCAAAAGGTGATTGGGTATATCAAGATGGTACGAGATCGGGAAAAGGTCTTGGCATCAACCGCCAAGACCCGCCGGAATGCATATCTACTGAGCATAAGTGCCGCATTAGTAATCGCACTCGTGCTTTATATATTGCAAGGCCGCTTGCTCAAGCCGTTAACCGATCTGGTGATTGCCGCCCAGGCCATGGGGGCCGGTGACTTCACTGTCTCGCTGTCCCACAATGACAAGGATGAGATTGGCCAAATATCTGCAGCCTTTGCTGAGCTCCGGGATAGGGTTGGAGCCACCATCAATCAGATTGCCGAGGCGTCCACGTCCCTAACCCAAGCTAGCCAAAGCTTGTCGGCTTCTACGGAGGAAACGGCTGCGGCAATTCAACAAGTGGCTGGCACCAGTAGTCAATTTGCCCAAGGAGTAGAGAGACTAACTGACGAAGCCACAAGGATGAATGAAGATGCTGCCAGTATCGCCGAATATGCAACCCATGGCAGTAGTGCTATTCAGCAAGTCGTCGATAGCAGTGAAGCACTAAGTGCCAAAATCGCCGGTATCACCCAAGCTGTGGGCGAGCTAGGTGGTAGCTCGCAAGAGATCGGCAATATCGTTAGAGTTATGGCTGATATTGCGGAACAAACCAATCTCTTAGCACTCAATGCTGCTATTGAAGCCGCTCGGGCCGGAGAACACGGGCGAGGCTTTGCGGTGGTAGCGGAAGAGGTCAGCAAATTGGCCGAGCAATCCTCACGTAGTGCGTCTGAAATAACCAGTCTGATCCAGGCCATTCAAAAGGCGGCAGATCGAGCCGTCAGCGATATGGGTGAAGGGGCCCAGGCAGCCCAAATGAGTGCCCAAGTCGCCAAGGAAAACGGAGAAATCATCCACCAGATCATTGAAAACGTAGAACAGGTAGCTCATCGAGTCCGTGACATGTCGGCTGGATTGCAGGACATGGGCAGCAGTAGTCAGCAAATAGCGGCACTCACCCAAGAGCAATCGGCTGTCATCGGTAACGTAGCTTCAGCCACGGGCCAACTAAACGCGATGGCAGATGAACTAGAAGAGCTAGTCAAGTGGTTCAAACTAGCTTAGTTTGGATTTTCCCACACTCGATCGCGAGGGCCAGCAGGTAATGAGCTCTGCCCTGAGCTTACAGCGTAAGCTAGGCTCAGGGCAGAGTGCTAACAGATCGGCTTAGAGCTCGAATCTGCTTCGCCAGGTCCTGCAGCCTCCGGATATGTAACTAAGTCGGTTGGATAGCATCATATGTGCTGGATGCTTTGGCCTTAGTAACAACCCGAAGTGAGCTCTCGCCATGCACCTTCAGGAAAAACCAAAACCAATGGCCGGACTCTCTGTAACCGGTTGTGCCGCTTCCACATTTCTCTTCGGTCTGTCATAACTGGTAGGCTAGCGATATCCGCCACCCGCCTTGCCAAATCCCGAAGCAACCTGCGATCTGCTTGGCCAATCATTGGGTTAGTTCATCCTCTCTAGTGCAGTGACCAGTGCCCCGCAGATGAATTCATCCGGGTTTGAATGCAGCCTTCTCAGGCACCGATTCATCTAAAAAGTCATTCCATATACTCATCCCGATATCTTTCCGTCATTCTCCTCAGCTGCTTGACTTCAAAGCGTTCTGCTGGGGTGAATTGCGAAGCATCCTTCACCCGGGAGTTGAGGGTCATATTTAACCCCTCAAGCTGCAGATAGTACTTGCCATTAATCGGATATAGCTGCCGTTCTATTAATGACGCTACCCCAAGAAAGTCTTGCAGCTGCTCAGCTTTCTGAGTTTCCCTTGACCACTGTCTGCTCAGCCATACATAGAGCTCTGGGTGGAAGTTGGCCATTACTCCACTATACCCGCTGACTCCTAGTTTGAGCGTCTCCAAAAGGGTGGCGGCATTCGCATTAAATATCTTAAGGTCTGTTCCTTTGACTGCCTCTACTTTTGCCCGCATGTCTTCAATATTGCAGGATGTATCTTTCAGAAATAGGACCCTTTCGGTCGATGCACACCAGGCCAAGAGCTCTGGAGACATCAATCTCTTGTACGGGTAAGGGCATTCATAGAAACCGAAAAGGATATCTGGGAGCTCATCGAATAAGATTTCGGCATTCCTCTTCCAGACATCGTCAGACTCTTCTTCTCCTGCCAACCGATTAGTCACCAGCACTATCGCATTAACGCCGGTATCACTGATCGCCCTTACTTCCTCTATCTGATCGGCCATATCATCCGCAATATGGCCCGCAGCTATCACAGGAACACGCCCTGCGGTTTGCTTAACTACACAGCTGGCTATGCCAACTCTTTCCTCAAGTGATAGCTGAAACATCTCACTAGATTGGCAAACAGCAAAGAGTCCATCGACCTGTCTTGCTATGTACCATTCAACTAGTTCCCTTAGTGCACCATAGTCTACTGTATTGGCATCAGTAAAAGGAGTAAGCATGGTGGGCCATACTCCATCAGGAATGCATTTGCTCATCTAAAAGTCCCCCTCTTATCCTATTTTCGGCCAAGGTATCTAGCTAACTATCTACTGTTTCGAGAAATGATGAAATAACCCCTCTTATCTCGGCGGCCGTTACCTTCTCCATTGGCCATTCTTGGCACATCTTGATCAGATACAGCTCTCTGATTGAACGGTGTATCAATGGCGATTAGAATGCTCTTACTAGTCAGGGGAAATCCCATGAAGGCAAGTGCCCTTACCGCCAAACCGCGGACTGGATATGGGCAGAGAAAACCCCTAGCCGAGAGACTACTCTTTACTAGGGGCTTCATTCTGAGGTTTGCATCACACCGGACCGGTCAATAACCTATATGCCGCCAGATGCGGGCTGTACCTGCAAATCGACACTATCTAGTAAGAGCATTCAAAGTACCCTGATACTGGAACCTATACCACGCCCAAGAGCTCGGTAGTCCTAGGTTAAGACCCTGCCGCAACATGGCGATGGCTAGAAGTTTTTCGTCCAACTGCGCATAGGCCAACCCTAGTAGTCCGTAAGCAGCCGCGTCGTTGGGGTTTATCTGGGTTGCATGCAATCCGTAGCTCACGGCATCTTCGTAGTTTCCAGCCAGATAGCTAAAGTGAGCCAACCAGTAAATGGCATCCGCATTGTCGGGCATGATCGAGACTGCTGTTTCGATTTGCTGCAAGGCTCGCTCCAGATTGCCGGTAACCAGGTAGATAATGGCCAACCGAACATAGGCCGGAAGGAATTCTGGTGAGAACTGAATAGCCTTCTCGTAATGCTCGATACTGTCATTATACTTTTCCAAGTTCGCAACACTGGGGTTGTCGTATTTGCCCCACGTATAGTCCATTTCATAAGCCCGACCTAGATAATAGCGGCTCAAAGCTTCATCAGCTCCAAAAGCAATGGCGATGGCGAAGCTCTCTATCGCGCGAGGATATATATCTCTCCGATTATTCTCATACTCTAACTCATCTGCCTTATCGAGCCGCAATATACCTAGTATGAAATGATTAGTCGGATATGTGTAATCATCCTTGGTAAGCTGCTTATACTCATCAATATAGTCATCCCTTTTCCCTGAAGCAAGATAAGCGTCGGCAAGCCTCTCAGCAATCTCCAGGTCATACTCGGCTATTTCCAGGCCCTTCTCAAACTCGACAATTGCCCGCTGCCAGTCTCCTACCTGCATAAACTTATTTCCATTCTCTAAGAACTGGTCAGCCTGAGCCATGACCATAGTGGTGCTGGACACCAATAATGAAAAACATATGAATAACAACAGCTTCCTTCTCACTGCACTGACACTCCTTTGCCTTATTCAAAACACACGTCATCTGGTAAGTTGTCCATGTACTCGTTGGCTGGTTCGGTATACGGGGGCACTGCATAGCGAGGCCATGGTGTGCCTTTCATATCCACTGCCAAAGCCTCTTTGCTCACAAAAATCGCCCCTCCGCCTAGACCACCACCATGGTTAGATATAAACACATTACCCGCTATTTTCGGTGCTGACTTTTTCTCTACATAAATTGCCCCACCACTTCTTGCTGACTTATTGCCGGCAAATTGATTGTTTATGATCGTGGGAGAAGAGTCACGAATATAGATAGCTCCCGCACTCAAGAAATAAAATTGAGAAGCTGAGTTCTCTTTGAAGTGATTCCCTTCAACCACTGGCTGGGAATCGCCCAGAATAGTGATCGCGCCCTCTTTGTTATTAACAAACACGTTGCGCCGAATGGTCGGTGATGACCTGTTGGATATGAAAACAGCCTGTCTAGCACTGTCTTTGATTGTAAACCCTTCCAAGATCGTGTCATTGTTCTCACCTTTACTGAAGTTGGCGATAGTGGGGTTAGCCGGGCCACCCGTCAATATGGTAGAACTGACTATATCTGGAGCGAGAGGATTGACGCTGCGGATGGTAATGGATTTCCCCCTAAAATCTAGGTAATCGTAGTAAGTCCCAGGCGCAACAATAATGGTGTCCCCAGCCTTGGCTGCATCCACAGCTTGTCGAATGGCAGCATAATCTTGAGGAACCCTAATCTGCCTACCTGCACCTCGAGACCGGCTCTTGGGTGTCTGAATCGTCATCTGAGATTGCTCAAAGTCGAAGTCGGAAGTATATATGTCAGTAGATAGCAAGCTAGCTATGGTAGAATCCTTAACCAGACTCCCTATAGTGCTGCTGATTAGTAAACCTGTTTCTGTCTCGATCAACCGCATATCTAGATCTAGCTTTGATCCCAAATCAGTGATGCTGCCAACAATAATGGCATCTACCCCGAGGATCTTCCCTACTTCTTTGATAGAATCCTCATCGATGAGCCCCGTCTGGCTCAGTTTTAGCTCATCTATGACTTGGTCAAGCTGCTGCCTTTCCACCACTTCTATCTCAGGGTAAGCTGCCAAGGCCGTGAGCACTGCTTCCTGCAGTGTCCATGATAAGAGCGTATGGGACTGATTGGGAACTGTAAACCGGTAAACCGCAATCTTCTTTGTATCGACCAGCTGATAAACGAGGTCCCCAACCTGGAAAGGCTCACTCACCAAGCCTCTGGGAGTGCCGATGGACATATTCTGTCTTACCCTGCTTATTTCAATCACGCCCCGATGCTGCTCCTGATGCCCAATTAGATCCCCAGTATTGGGATCATATATCGGTTCTCCAGGCCCGACGATTTCGTATCGCTCACCCACCTTCATCTGACCATAACCTTGATTGAGATACACCTCGGTGGGAGAAGCCTGCGCTACCCTCGCTGCTTTGGCTCTCAATGGTTCCAGAATACGTTTAACCAACTCTTCAGTTTCTAGGCGCAGATTGTCCGAGCTTTCATCAGCTGCCTCCGGTTCCAGGATTACCTCCAGGTGAGTCTCCTGCCCTTGAGCTATGGTCACCGGCATCTTTGCAGGCACGTATCCGGATTTGTCAATTATGACATTGTATGTACCGGTACCCATCGATTCCAGCCATAAAGGTGAGCTATAGAGGTTTTGCTCAATCAGGACAGTACATTCGGTGGGCAAGGTTGTAATATACAGGCTTCCTGACGGCTTTGCCAGTGAAACCTCTACAATTACCTGCTCACCGGGAGGTAAGAGGATCGTCTGCTCCCATGGGAGATAACCATCACATGATACTCGAACATTGTGAGAGTCTGCCACTTCCCTAGCAATTAGTGGTGTTACACCCACGAAATCTTCACCGATGTAGACCTTTGCACCTGAGATATTCGAGAATATCGCCAGCTCTCCAAATTGGTCCGCTCTTTGCTCCTCACAGCCCATTTGACTGACACTGAGGGTGACGAGCAAGACAATCATGAATAACTTCTTGTACACTTCCATCATATGGCCTCCATAACTCACAGTCATACTAGTTGCAAACAGGCATCAGATTACCTAGCCACGGCATGCAGCTTGACCGCTTCGATGCTATTACCACTAACGCCAATAACCTCAAGATGCAGGCCAGCCCAATCCACTGCTTGGATCTCATTAGCCAATTGGCTGGTAGTCAAGAGTGTGCTTACATCGAGGTGGGCTCGTCCATCACGGAAACTACGAATAAATACGTTTCCCACCAAGTGAGTGTTCTTCAGCCTGGTTTCCACCGTCTGTAGATCCTCAAAGACCAAGCCCTTGATTTCCAGACTGATGATGGTCTCCTTATTGACGTAGCGGTTGGCCAATGCCGTAACCAAGTGTTCAATCATGGCATCTCCAGCATTAGACATGGCTACCCGGGCGGCACCCTCTGCGTCAAGCGCCAAACCTGGTTCATTGGTGCGGTGGGTGGCGAGCACATATGCATTAGAGCCATCCAGAACCCGTACTTCCACGCTGCCTCGATAGGATTCCAGCCCATGGATATTCCCTACCGGGCTAGCTTGGGCAACCCCCAATACCAGTAGATCGGCATTGATGGCACCGGTTAGCTTAGAAACAGCCTGAGCATCTCCTGCTAGGGCCCGAGGAACTTCATATGAATAAGCATCATAGCTTAAGGCGCGATTGTCCACCAATAAGAACCCGGCAGAGATCAAACCCTCGATGATCACCGGCTCGGCCGGGGAACTAGCTGAAAGGTCACTGCCAGACTGCTGCGGTATTAGGACCGCTATGCGAGGGTTGCCCTTCCGCTGGATGGCAGCCTTGAGAGCGTTTGCATCATTCTCCAGCCGCCCTGCTTGAATCACCATCAAAAGCATTACATTAATCAATCCCTCATCCACCCATTGATCTGTAATGGAATATGATGCCACATAGCCAGCCGCCTTGGATAGAATTGAGTCTTCAACTAGTTCGAAGTTACTCACCCATGTATGGGAATCGAGATAAGACCCCAGAGCCTGTTCGACACCACGGCGCATAGCATCCCTAATGGCCACGTCAATAGCGTGGGCCAAATCTTCATGAATCACTGCATAACCGGTAACGGTTATTTCTATAGGCTCCTGATCTGCTTTGGCAAAGGCGCAAGATGTCAAAACCAGACACACCATACAGGCCACGAATATTCTCTTTGCGCTCATTGAGCCTACCCCCCATCTACTCTGCTACTAGCCTGGACAGAACCTGCTGCAATCCAGCGTGGTTGGGAAACAATGCTGCAGAAAAAACTGCCATCTCCACCGCCATATCCACTAGATCCGCTCTTTCCAAGACTGTCACCAGTACCATAATCTGATCTGGAGTAAGCTTCTCGTAGAATTGCTGGTCAGTGTACTCCAGCAGAGGCGCTATCGTTCCATAGGCTGCATAGTTATCACCAGACATTAGTTGGATTTGGGCTTTACTCACAATGATATCTGCACGCAACCCCAAGGCAGGCTGAAAACCAAGCAGCCAATCCAGGTTAGCTAATGCGTGATCCGTTTTCCCCAGGTAGAAGAACAGCTGTGCCTGGGCAAAAACATACTGAGCAAACCGCTCGAGGTTAACGTCTTCTGCTAACTGGTAACTCACATCTTGACTAGGCATACGCACAAGCGACCCCAGCCACTCAGTATTGACCTCGGTTGTTTCCAGAAATTCACCAACTACATATTTGAACCCATCAGCTAACTGAAAATAGACCAGATCCTTATGAAGAGCCATCGGTCCCTCTACTTCGATCTTGATCTTGTCATAAAACGCAGCCAGAACGGCCTGCAATTGAACCGCTGAAAGAAAATCAGGCTCACTGTGCCGTGGATAAAACGCTACCCCATATAAGTGATCTACATATGCAGCCCCACTGACCAGAAAACCAGAGGGCAACCATGTGCTATTGGCCATTAATGAGTCAACCACTGCGCTGTCCCAATCTGTGTTGGCCATTACCAGCTCTTGCATTACATCCAGCTCCGCGGGCAGTGCCTCGGCAGAAGCCGATAAAACAAGAAAACAGGCAAAGAGTAATAGGATACTCTTTGCCCCAGATCCGATTCTAGAGATCATCTTCCGAACTCACCTTTCCAGTGGGTGCTTGTTGGACAGGAGCATCGCTTCCCGGCTCATAAGTATCGCTCAGGCGTCGGTTGCCTGACCCACTCTTCTGGGCGGGACTTTGCATTTGACGGTAAAACTCAGCTGCATCCCCGGATACGCTGGGGAGATAGACATTAACCGCATAAACCCAATACTCATCTGTCTTTAGCTGAGTATTTACGCCTGGGGGCATCTGGCCACTGCGAAATGAGCGGTAATCATCAGTAACAGCCATGGTGTTTAGGAACCGATGCTGCACCTCATCCAGCACCTCGTGCTGAATAGTGGGATCATCTTCGACAACCTCCTGGAACTCCTGTTGGGAATAGGCTGTGGTTGTTCGCAACCCCGTATTCCAAGTGACCTGGTCTCCATTCATTAGACCGATCATTGCATCATTGGCCCTGACTGTAGCAACTCGCTCTGCAACCTGAAATAGCCTACGGGCCATGGTCGGGTCGTCGTGCTGCCGAATTATGTCACTGCCAAAGCTGATCACTGCTGTTTCGCCGGTGGATGGAACGAACACTATCTTGCCACCTACTGGTGGAACAATGCCGAGGTTAATCTGTTGCAGCACATAATCCATGCCTGCTCGCAATGACGAGGTCTGCACCACTGCCCCGGAAATGTTGGAGACGGCTGATATAGTCTTCAGTGATGTTGCCAGGCTGACATATACCTGTTTCTTTTCCGGCCGATGCTCGACTTCATAGACCACATATCCCCGCAACAAGCCCTCTACCGCTTGTTGGAGATCTTCTTCGTATATAGTTGAAAAGTTATAGGCACTCTCGGCCCCCGTGGTCACTTCGTCCAAACTCTCTTGCAGCCGGTCACGGCCTCTGCCAGACAATCCTCGTAAGCCCCGAGTGAGCTCTGCTTTGGCCTTAGTATATGCTCGGACATAGGCCAACCGCAAACTGTGCTGAGTAGCATTGGGATTTTCAAACACTACATAGCTTTCCGTTACTCCGGCCATATAACCTAACCCTGAGCCAAACATGACTTGGCGAAACCCTCCGCCCAAATCACGCAGTTTTTGGCTGGCATAGTTAAACCCATCTTGAGCAGTTTCTGCTTCAACTATCCCATCATCCGCTTCATTCACAACAGCCACAATCTCTGTACGACCACCCTCAACCGGAGGCAAAAAATCGTCAGTCGAAAATGCCAACCCACCTACTGTCATAGCCAAAACTATTCCTAGAGCTAATAGACCATTTCTGATATGCTTCACTTGAACTCCTCCTTGAATTCCCAGCGCCTTTACCTGGCTATTGCTATTCCGTTTTTGCTGCCGATCTGGGTGCAAAGATCAGCTGGGTATCAGCCTCCCCTCGTTTCATCAGATGCCGGAAGTCCATGGCAGACAGCCATCAACCGACTCGTTATGTAGTTCCATAGTACTAGCTCAAAGCAAGAAGCGCCCCTTGTAGGCACAATATACTAGATGTTCTAGGGTCTTTTCCTTGTTTCCTCCATACTGATTGCATTATTGTGTTAGATCATTGCTTGGCATTGCCCTGGTTGATTAATTTGGCTGCAAAACAGCATTAATATGTAGGCCTTCGAAAACATTGACATCTCTTAGCCAACAAGCATGGCCAGGATAGCTCACGGCTACTGCGTGGATTCCCGAACTCAAAGGAATCACAGAGGGCGTATTCCCATAATAGATGCCATCAACCAAGATCTCTGCCCCTTGGGGATGGGAATCGATGTATACTGTTACTTCTGAAATGCTATCGGGACTAGACTTTTCCAATTCATTCATTAGGCGTTTTACTGCACCACTCATTGATTTCTGCAGTAGAACCCGGTCTATGCTAGATGAAAGCCGGCCCTTAGACAGGGCTTCTTCGTGAGAACTGCTAAACGATGTGGCAAGACTTATGAGACCTGTATTCACGTCTAAGACTCGCAAGCTCACACTCATTTCTGAGACAATCTTGGCAGTAGATATCCCATAGCCCCGAAAATGAGTTGTCTCTTGTTCAAAAGAGATGATCGAGCCTGTTACCAGGTATTCTGCTCCCAAGAGTCGTCCCAGCTGAACTGATGACTGATCTAGGTCCATCAAACCGGTCAGGGAGTACTTCTGTTCTGTAGTTATCTCAGAGAGCTTAGTCCGCTCAACCATAGAGACTTTCCCTGACTGAACTAAGAGAGTACTTAATATCTCCTCAGCCGCTTGTTCAATGCCTGGGAGCTCATGCCCAGTTGCATTAACAACACCGATAACTGCCATGATGGGTTGGGCGGCGATTGCAGCGGGATATGCCATAAATACTAATAGCATCACCATTATGCCAGTCAACCTAAGGGCAATGCCTCTATTACTGTTTGCGTACAACATATCCCACCTCGAAAACAGCATCCTCTGCTTCAGCCACACTAGCCTCTGCATCGACACTGATAATCCGCAAGCTACCCATAGGTATCTCGACTGGACTAGATAACCCTGCTACTTTGACCAATTGAAAGACCGCGAAACGATCCCCACGAGTAACTCCATGGACACTCCCCAGATTGAGCACATACTTGTCCTCAATTACAGCCAGTATGTTCCCAGCCAGTTCTTCTCCGGGCGCATCCCATTTTGCATATACTTCTTCGAACTCTTCGACCAGCTCAGATACGGATTTGGTCAATGCTTGGCCCAATACCGAGTTCTTGAAGGTATCACTTTGAAAGGATACCCCCATGAGATTATGCACTGAAATACTTGCACCGGAATGCTTACCAGAGGATTGAACAGAGCCGATGATCTCCCCTGTTTCAGTATTGACTATTCTGGCACTCAGGTTGACTCTGGCGGTGGTGCTCCGAGCTCCGATGGGGCCCAGCTGAATCCCGCCGGATTCATTCATGTCGATGGCGGTTACGGTACCCATGACCAACAGATCCGCGCCCAGCAAGCGTCCAATCTCCGCTGCACTCAAGAGATCGACTCTACCGGAATAGCCAAAGTCCTGCTCCTGAATGATTTGCAGCAAACGTCCGCGTTCTACAACTCTCACACCTTCAAGCTCTGCTAACCGATCGGTTAGAGATTCTGTGATACCTGTGATCATCTGATCTCGATCAATGTACCAGTTTCTGATTTCATGCCCTTCAAAAGGCATTACTGCCACTGTACTCTGGGCTGCCGCTATTGTCGGAAAACATATTAGGCAGCTAAGGATGACTAAGACCAGATATGTTCGTTTTACCAAAAC
The DNA here is from genome assembly GCA_012798695.1 of Bacillota bacterium. Lineage (GTDB taxonomy): Bacteria > Bacillota > Limnochordia > DTU087 > DTU087 > JAAZMR01. The sequence continues at coordinate 51,677 of JAAZMR010000055.1, forward strand.
TCTTACCCCCTATGCAGCAGTGAGACTACCTGCTTTCAGCTTATTGATCCCTCTAACCTGCTTCATGGTCTCGCCACACCATCGACAATAGACCAAACTAGGCTCACCAACGGATCCTTTCAAGATATCTTAGCTTTTTGTACCACCAACACCTGCCAATTCCGACTGATTTCTGGTCACATATCATTGGAGGCGCCTAGGCCAGTAGCGGGGGTTTTTGGGAATAGCGGCTCCTTTTGGTCACAACATGCAACGGCTGTTAGAGGTATATGTCTATTTCCTTGGATGCCTAGAGGATTTCTTAGGAAACTGGTAAATTTAAAGTTATAGTATAGGTAGCGGCAAACTAACAAACAGTTGGATGCCGAAAACCTCTACGCAAGCAGCCTCTTTGATCATGTTTATCCTGATGTATTGGGCTAGCTGCCAGAGGGTTCTGATCTAATGCGGGACTTGAGTGGGCAATATCCCTCAAATTGCCCCAATGACTAGGAGGAACACGATGCAGCATATTCATTATCTGGTTTACATCTGCTACTTGTTTCTAATTATCTTCCTGATTTTCTTCGATCGGAAAAAGCCAATGCAGCGCTTTGGTTGGATTCTTGTACTGACATTCCTGCCTGGAGTCGGCTTGCTGTTATACTGGTTTATTGGCAGTAACCATTTCATTAATTACCGAAGAAGAAGAATTCAAAAACGGCATGGAGATGTTTTTCGCGAGCTAGAAGAAATTGTGAGTGAGACTGATCATGGCTTCGAGACTCCTTCATCCAAAGGGATAGAGTTTCACCGCAAGTATTGTGGCAGCATTTTTACTGATGACAATAATGTAGAGATCTATACTACTGGAGCACCTAAGTATAAGCAGCTTTTTCAGGACTTAGAAGCAGCGGCAGATCACATACATGTCCAGTATTTCACAATCCACAATGATGAAATAGGGGAAAAACTGGTTGACACCCTGATAGAAAAAGTGAACGAAGGCGTGGAAGTTAAGTTACTTTATGATACTCTTGGTTGTTTGCCAACTTTTGTGATTCCCTTATTGTGGAGAGTAAGAAGAGCTGGTGGCAGTGTATTGAGTATTAGGCCTTACACACGTGCCATTAACTATAGGAACCATCGGAAGGTGGTAATCATTGATGGGAAGGTCGGGTATCTAGGGGGCATAAATATTGGAGAACAATACACATATGGGGTAAAAGGCAAGCATTGGCGAGACACTCATATCAGGATTACTGGAAGTGCAGTTCATGATTTGCAGAAAGTGTTTTTATCTGATTGGACCGCTTCCACGATTCGGGCTGAGATTGGGTTGCGGCATGAACTGCGGCATTACTTCCCTACCCCTGACACTACTGGCAATCTAGGCGCTCAAATCGTGGCCAGTGGGCTGTACGATGAGAACGACAATGATGAGATCATCAATCTTAGCTATTTCAATCTCATATCTCAGGCAAAGAAACGAGTGTGGATTCAGACACCATATTTTCGTCCTCCTGAAATCATAATCGATACCCTGAAAACCTTAGCCACTCTCGGTATAGATGTGCGCATTATGGTTTCCCGATACTATGCTTCTGGCATCATATTTAACCGCAGTACCAATAACTACTTCTTGCGCCATATAGTGGGTAGTGGCGTCAGAGTGTTTGGATATATGGATATACTGCATGCCAAGACCTTGCTGATTGATGACGATATTCTATGCATAGGTACTGTGAACCTGAATAGTCGTAGTTTGGAGATTGATGATGAGATCTATGCCTATTTTGAATCAGAGGCACTGGCTGCGGAGTATGAGGAAATATATAGTCGCGACACAGAAAACTGCATTGAGCTAGATTATATCAAGTTTATGAACCAAAACCTCTTGTCACGGGCAACTGAATCTTTGGTGAGTTTCCTTACACCTTTTTCTTAGAAAAATGCCCCTGACAGAGAGGTTGAGCTCCGCCAGGGGCTGGCTTTTTGCGACATCGAATACGCTAACGCAAAATCCCTGTCCCACTATCTATCGCGAGGCTGCCTGTTGCGAATCAACTTACCCTGGCGCAACAACTCAATGGCCTTCTTGGCAATATGCGGATCAAACTGGCTACCCGATTCTCTTTCCAGAACTCTACTCAAAAAACCATGTATGGACAAGGCTTCACGTCAGACCCTAAATATGGTAAGCTTAATAATATAGAATACTCCTAAATACGACACTAATCCCAAAGCTCTGCCTTTGCTTATCAGGTGCTTCAAAGCGGCCAATACCCGAGAGCCCTTGGTGAGAATTGGTTAGTTACGCCTTTAATCTGTCCGGTAATGGAACGGGGAGGCGAAAAGGTTATGAAGGATAGTAGAGGCATGATCAGAACAGTACCCCGCACCATCGAGCTCATCCTGAATTCTGACGACACACTGATGGTGACAAGGTATGAGAATGAACTGATCTGTATATTTGCGGCACCCCTTATGCTTCTTTCCGCGTTTGTGAACTACGTTAATCGTTACCTAAGACTGCACGAAGACTTCCTAGACATTCTGCCAGACATCATAGTATTTCTGGCTTTCTATCTGGCGTTTGAATTCTTTCTGAGAACTGAAAGAATACACCCTAAGCGGGCCTCAATAGAAATCTCCATATTGCTTTCCCTTGTTCTATTCTTTGTGGTAGGCAGGTACTATGAAATGATGGGCAGTGCAGTGTGGACAGTTTCATTTGTTCTCATTGCCGTATCGTTATTTCGCAATAGCAGAGCGATGCTGTGTACTATAGCAGCAGCCAGCTTCCTATGCTTAATCTACATAATACTCAAGTTTGGCCACAGAACTGTTGAGGTAACATCCCTTTCTATTTTTAACCAAGTATTTCTATTCGTCGTGCTGTTTGCTGTCTCTCTTACAATCAACATGCTGAACACATCTAGGTATTCCAAGATCAGAGAGCAATACACTGAGTTAATGGCGCAAAAAGAAGAGATCACTGCTGTGGAGGAAGAACTGAGAGTCCAGCATGCAAGGCTGGAAGAGTATAACAGGCAGATAAGAGAAAGTGAGCGAAGTCTCTATCACTTGGCTCATCATGATCCTTTGACGGAACTGCCTAACCGAAAGAAGATCATTGATGATCTGAATGAGCTGATCGAACTGTCGAAGGGGCAACCAACTCCCATCTACTTAGTTTTGATAGACTTGGATAATTTCAGAAAAACCAATGACACATTGGGCCATGCCTTTGGGGATCTGTTTATCCAGTCTGTTGCAAAGAACATGAATGCTGTCATTCATGAAGACGATATTCTCGGGCGTATTGGTGGTGATGAATTCGCCCTGATAATTGGGCGTAAGCTAGACGAAGAACAGGTATTCTCCTATATCGATTCCTTTAGAGAGAATTTGATGAAACCGTTCTTTATGCGAAACAGGGAGATCCATACAACGGGAAGCTTCGGCATCTCCGTGTTCCCCCGTGATGGCAGTAATGCAATGGAATTGTTCAGAAGTGCAGATACTGCAATGTATAAAGCAAAAGAACTAGGAAAGAACAATGTGCAGCTTTTCAGTAAGTACATGCAGCATGAGATTGACAATAGGGTGAAAATGGAACACTGCCTGTTGAATGGGATTAGGAATGATGAGTTCTTCTTGGTATACCAACCTCAGTATTTCTCAAATAGCCGAGAATTGAGGGGCTTCGAGGCACTGCTCAGATGGGATTCACCTGAGTTTGGTGTTATCGGTCCCAGGCAGTTCATTCCACTGGCAGAGGACACCCGACTGATTGTGCCATTGGGTGATTGGGCTCTGGAAGCGGCCTGTAAGAAGCAGAAAATGCTTCAAAACACTTACAATCTGGATACGGTCATGTCAGTAAATATCTCCACCATTCAAATGAAGAGCCCGGACTTTACTAAAAGTGTGAAAAAAGCCTTGGCTATCTCCAGATTGGAGCCTAGATATCTGGAGCTTGAAATCACCGAATCTGTCTTTATTGAGTCCTTCAGTGAGACCGTTATACTACTGGAGCGGCTCAAGGAGGTCGGAGTCAGGATTGCCCTAGATGACTTTGGCATGGGGTATTCCTCATTGAACTACCTGAGAAGGCTCCCTCTTGATACTTTGAAAATTGACAAGTCCTTTGTTGATGATATGGATCTGCAAGAGCTATCTCAACAGATTATCGGAGACATCATCTCAATTGCACACCACATGGGTCTATTCGTCATAGCAGAGGGAGTCGAACATGATCAACAACTTGAATACTTGACGAATTTGAACTGTGATGGGATTCAAGGTTTTCTTCTACACAAACCGCTTTCTGCAGAAGACCTGGAGCAGATGCTCCAGGCTTCAGTGAAGAGTCCCCACAACTTGTCCACATAGTCTCTTATCTCATGGGATTTTCGTCGGGCTATTGCACACCTCCGGTACCTAGCAAGCCCCAGATTACGTATGCTGTGTCCCTACCCCATTAAGCGTAAGGTGACTCCCTTCTCTCCCCCGTAGGGCGGGATCGCTATTCTTTGGGCAAATCGCGCTGAAACCTGGCTGCTCTGCTAGCGCCCCGCGGGCATAGGAAAGCGAAGGGCGTTTTTATGCATCTTGTCTTGTATGGCCGCAGCTACATCAATGTCCAATTGGTTGGCCAAGGACATACAGTAAATCAGAACATCAGCCAGTTCCTCCTGAAGATGCTGAAATTCATCTGATTCTCTCACCCGCCAGGCTTCTTCCGACGAGACCCATTGAAAGATCTCCATGAGTTCCGCAGCTTCAATACTGATGGACATGGCCAGGTTCTTCGGTGAATGGAATTTCTCCCAT
>JAAZMR010000117.1 GCA_012798695.1 Bacillota bacterium
CCAGGATCAAACTCTCCGTTAAAGATTTTATCCATCCCTATCCGGGAATAGATTCTGGCTTCAAAATTAAACTTGGCTGCACAAACTTTCCTTACGCTGTTCAGTTTTCAAGGTTCAAGTCACTTAGAAGTCTATTGTTCTTAGCGACCGTTACTTATTCTACCACAGTCTCCTGCCGGAATCAATAGGTGTTTTTCGATCCCAAAAGAAGTCCAACACTACCAAAACATACTAGACAAGAATGACTACCTTTGGTAATACTACTTCCTGGGATGAGTTTTCGACAATCCCTACTCCCCTTCCACAAAGGCTGGACCAGTAAGGCCAGCCTTTGTCCACTCCAACAAACCCTCATCTGTTCCACCGGCTTACTCTTCCTGTTTGCCTGCCACCAAAGCTATGGCAACTACCCGCTCATCCTCCTCGAGACGCATCAGCTTTACCCCCTGGGTATTGCGACCGAATACAGATATATCGGCTACGGGCTGCCGGATCATCACCCCAGAAGCGTTGATAATCATCAACTCATCTTCTTCTGTCACTATCTTGGCTCCCACAATACTGCCAGTTCTCTCGGTTTGATTAACTGTCTTGATACCTTTACCAGCCCGCCCTTGTGATCGGTATTCATCGAGACTAGTTCGCTTACCATAGCCCTTCTCAGTTACCACCAAGAGTTGTCCATCCGGTTCCACAACATTCATGCTAACAACCTCATCACCGTCATCCAAAGTGATGCCCTTAACTCCCATAGTAGCTCTACCCATGGGTCGGACCTCAGTTTCACTGAACCGAATTGACATTCCCTCTCTTGTCACCAAAAGAATCTCTTCATCACCATCGGTGATTCTAACTCCAATGAGTTCGTCACCATCTTCCAAGACAATACCAATTAGGCCTACTCGCGGGCTATCAAATTCCTCAAGAGCTGTCTTCTTCACACGACCCATCTTGGTTGCCATTACCAGGTACTCGCTATCACCATATTCACTGATAGCTATGACAGCTTGCACTTTTTCCCCTGGCTCAATCTGAATCAGATTGATAATCGCTACTCCACGTGCCTGCCGGCCGGCCTCGGGAATCTCATATCCCTTCAGCCGATACATCTTCCCCTTATTGGTGAAGAAAACGATATGGGAATGGGTAGAGGTAATGAAGAGATGTTCCACAAAATCCTCTTCTTTGGTGGTCAATGCTGTGATACCCCGACCGCCTCGCCGCTGGCTGCGATAGGCATCAACCGGTATCCGCTTGATGTAGCCTTGGTGTGTCAAAGTCACAACAATATCTTCATCAGCTACCAAGTCCTCTATCCTAATATCACCAGAGCGCCCGGTAATCTCCGTTCTTCGAGGATCGGCATACTTCGTTTTGATCTCCATCAGCTCTTCCCGAATAATGCCATCAATTTCCTTAATATCAGCCAGAATTTCTCGATAGCGCGCTATCTTCCGGAGCAGCTCTGCATATTCAGTTTCGATTTTCTCTCTTTCCAGTCCCGTTAAGCGACGCAGCTGCATGTCTAGGATCGCTACTGCTTGCTTCTCTGTGAGACCAAAGCGAGCCATCAATCCTTCTTTAGCTTCCTGGTCACTGGCGGAGCCGCGAATCAAACGGATAATCTCATCGATATGATCGAGAGCAATCCGATAACCCTCCAAAATATGGGCTCTTTCTTCTGCCTTACGGAGCTCAAAGCGGGTACGCCGGGTAACTACCTCCCGCTGGTGTTCGAGATAGTAATGAAGTGCTTCCTTCAGATTCAGCACCTTGGGCTCGCCATCTACCAAAGCCAGCATGTTCACCCCAAAGGTATCCTGCAGCTGGGTGTGTTTATATAATCTATTTAGCACGACATGCGGGTTGGTATCACGTCTTACATCCATGGTAATCCGCATACCGCTTCGGTCTGATTCATCTCTTAGCTCAGTTATGCCATCTACTCTCTTGTCCCTAACCAGCTCCGCGATTTTCTCAATCAGATTAGCCTTGTTGACCATGTAGGGAAGCTCTGTTACTACTATGCGAGTCTTCCCATTGGATAACTGTTCCAACTGCACCCGGGCCCGCATTCTAACCCGACCCCTACCGGTTGCATAGGCTTCATCAATACCATCACGCCCGAGGATAATAGCTCCAGTAGGAAAGTCCGGACCCTTGATCGCCTTTTGTAAAGCCTTGATCGGTAGACCCGGGTTATCAATAAGCATTACAAGGCCATCAATCACTTCTCCCAGGTTATGGGGAGGTATATTGGTAGCCATACCTACTGCAATACCGGAGGCGCCATTTACCAACATATTGGGGAATCGGGAAGGCAGCACTTCCGGTTGCTCAAGGGTATCATCAAAGTTGGGAATAAAATCGACCGTATCCTTATCGATATCCCGCAGCATTTCCTCTGCCAGACGAGATAACCTTGCTTCGGTATATCGCATGGCGGCAGCCGGATCCCCATCAACGGAACCGAAGTTGCCATGACCATCTACCAACATATATCGGTAGGAAAAATCTTGAGCCATACGGACCATCGCGTCATAAATGGCCGATTCACCATGGGGATGATATTTACCGATAACTTCACCAACAATGCGAGCCGACTTCCTATGAGGACGATCGGGACGCATTCCCAACTCACTCATGCTATACAATATCCGGCGCTGTACAGGCTTTAGACCATCACGCACATCTGGAAGGGCCCGATCTACTATAACTGACATGGCATAGCGCAGATACGAAGTCCGCATCTGCTCTTCTATGCCCACTGGAATAATACGCTGATCAAAAAAACTCATCGACTCTTCACCTTCTCCTCAATACTGGGCCCTTACAGATCCAGATAACCAACTTCCTTAGCGTGAGCCTCGATAAACTCACGCCGCGGTTCTACTTTCGCTCCCATTAAGGTAGTGAATACCTCATCAGCCTCAATAGCATCCTCCAACTTCAATTGCAGAATAGTTCGGGTTTCTGGATTCATAGTGGTCTCCCACAGCTGCTCCGCGTTCATTTCTCCCAAACCTTTATATCGTTGGACTGTGATCCCTTGACGGCCGATTTTCTCTAAAAGACTGTCCAGTTCCTCTTCATCATAAGCATAATGATGTGATTTCCCCTTCCTGACACCGAACAGGGGTGGTAAAGCCACATAGACATATCCCTGCTCGATCAAAGGCCGCATATAACGGAAAAAGAAAGTAAGCAGTAAAGTACGGATATGAGCTCCATCCACATCGGCATCAGTCATGAGAATGACCCTGCCATAGCGAGATTTATCGATATCAAAATCCTCACCGATCCCTGTCCCGAAAGCAGTGATCATAGAGCGGATCTCATTATTAGCCAGAATTCTGTCTAGCCGAGCCTTCTCCACATTCAGAATTTTGCCTCTCAAGGGCATAATAGCCTGAAAACGTCGATCTCTACCTTGTTTCGCTGAGCCACCCGCCGAGTCACCCTCTACTAGGAAGATCTCACAGAGCGCTGGATCTGTCCAAGTGCAATCAGCTAGCTTCCCTGGCAAAGAGGATACCTCTAGCGCGTTCTTTCTACGGGTCAATTCCCGAGCTTTGCGAGCCGCCTCCCGGGCCCGAGCGGCAGCCAAGGACTTTTCTATTATCCGTTTGGCATCAGAAGGATGTTCCTCGAGATAGGTGCCCACGTGCTCGGCAACGGTTGATTCGACTATACCTCGCATCTCGCTGTTGCCCAGCTTAGTCTTGGTTTGGCCCTCAAATTGCGGCTCAGGGATCTTGACACTGATCACTGCGGTACAGCCCTCGCGCACATCCTCACCTGATAGGTTTTCCTCGTTATCCTTCAAAATCTTGTTCCGGCGAGCATAGTCGTTAAATGTCCTAGTCAGGCCAGATCGAAAACCGCTTAGGTGGGTACCTCCCTCTTGAGTATGGATGTTATTGGCATAACTATAGATGTTCTCAACATAGCCATCGGTATATTGGATAGCGCCCTCTACCTGGCAGTTATCTGTCTTTCCATCAAAATAGATTACATCTCTGTGGAGCACCTCTTTGCTCTTATTCAAATGCTCCACAAAAGAGATGAGTCCACCATCATACTGATAAGTGTGTGAGCGACCGGACCGTTCATCGAGGAATTCCAGCCTTACCCCTTTATTGAGAAAAGCCATTTCCCGCATACGATAGGCAATGGTATCAATATTGAACTCTACGGTCTCAAAGATCATCGCATCCGGTTTAAAGCTAATGGATGTCCCAGTATCTGAAGCCTCACCGACCACTTCCAGATCGGTCACGGGCTTACCCCGTCTATACTCCTGTCGATGAGTCTTGCTGTTGCGCTTAACTTCCACTTTCAGCCATTCAGACAGAGCGTTTACACAGGCGACCCCGACTCCATGCAGTCCTCCTGAGACTTTATATCCACTGCCTTCCCCACCGAACTTACCACCTGCATGTAGGCGAGTCAGTACGGTTTCCACTGCTGACCTACCAGTTTTAGGATGAACTCCCACTGGTATCCCACTACCATTATCCGTGATGGTCATGCTGCCATCCCCATGGATAGTTACCCTAATCGTATCACACCGGCCCTGCATGGCCTCATCAATACTGTTATCCACAACTTCGTTAAATAGCTGATGAAGACCTCGAGCATCAGTACTACCTATATACATACTGGGCCGACGCCTGACAGCTTCCAAGCCTTCCAGAACCTGTATCTGTTCGGCCTCATAGATTTGTGGTTTTCTTTCCATATGCAAATCCCCCCGTTCCACTCCAGAATGCCTGGCATGAAAGCGTAAACTCCGTTATTCCCAGGCCAAATAATGTGGATTTTCCGCCCGTTTTTTCAAAGTCGTAGTAGATACAGTAGAAAGATATATGCTGTTGGCGGTGATAACCACAGAATGGGGCTGCCCTTCTGCAATATCCTTTATCCTTATACGCTGATTTCGCCTTGCCCGCTCCAGATACAGTTGGTTGAGTTCAGACTCCTGCATAGTATCCCAGTCAATAATTGCAACTATATCGTCAGAGCGGATCACGGCATTCTTGCCAAGGTGAACAAACAAATATCTCACCCTTCCAAGGCCAACTGCCCATCGCTAATCACGTATTGGCGGGAATGGCGCAGGTTGTCCGGTTGGAAATTACCCTTGTCCGTGGTTGTTAGTAATGTCTGCACCTTGTTGCCGATAGTCTCTAGAAATAGCGTGCGGCGAGAAAAATCCAATTCTGACAGCACATCATCCAAGAGCAGGATGGGGTACTCACCCACCTCTTCCCGCATGAACTCCAATTCCGCCAGCTTAACGGCCAACACCACTGTTCGCTGCTGACCTTGTGATGCAAATTGCCGAACATCTTTTCCATCTATTCGAAAAAGGATATCGTCCCTCTGGGGACCTACTAGTGTCGTTCCCCTTCTCAATTCTTGTGACCGACTAGATTGCAGCATTTTCGCAAAGTCCCCAGCAATCTGCTCTGCGTCAAGCCATCTAGTCGCGTCGATGCTCTCTTCATCCCCGAGATAGAAAGGGCGATAATGTACTGTCAGTATCTCCTCTCCACCACTGATGTCCCGGTGACTCGCTCCAGCAAAATCTGCTATTCGTTCAATCGCTCTTGCCCGACGGTACATAATCCGACTGCCATATTGAACTAGCTGTTCATCCCAAAGATGCAGCTGATCAACTTTAGCTTTACGTTCAGCAATATCCTTCAATAAGCTATTGCGTTGCTGCAGTACCCTATTATAGTTTACCAGATCATGTCGATATACCCTGCTTACCTGGGCTAATCCCAGATCGATAAAATGCCGTCTCATGCCCGGGCTCCCCTTCACCAACTGCAAATCATCAGGGGAGAACAGAACCACATTAAGAAATCCGAGGAGTTCCGATTGCCGACGTAACTCCTCGCCTCCTATCCAAAAACGCTTGCGTCGATTGCGAGCAAGAATTACCCGCATCGAGAAGCTGCCCATTCTGGTATTCACCTGAGCTTTGATCTGGGCGTCTTCTGCATTCCATTTGATTAACTCCGTATCACGAAAGGTGCGATGTGATCGCCCGGTTGCCAAAAGATATATTGATTCGATCAGATTGGTCTTTCCTTGTGCATTATCTCCTACGAAAATATTCAGGTTAGGATCAAGCTCTACATTTAGTTTCCGATAATTGCGATATTGGCTTAACTCCAATGCCTGTACATGCAAAATTTGGCACTCCCAACTCTACCCCTGAACAACCCTCAGCCGCCCCCTACCTTTTATCTCTACCACATCTCCGGCCCTGAGCTGCCTGCCACGACGCCGTTCGTCTGATCCATTAACCAATACTTCTCCTGCCTGGATCAGCAATTTAGCCTGCCCACCGGTACCGGTAACTCCTGCCAATTTCAGCAGCTGCTCTAGTTTGATGGTTTCAGTCTTGATGGTTATGCGCTCTTCCATTGTCGTATAACACCTTCATTCTGTCAAATGAGACTTTTCTAGAATCCCCTACCCTAGTCCGTGGGCATTGTCTTGGTGCAGGTCGCTCACGGAGTTCGCACAGGCATGACTACATATATGTAATCATCACTATCTGCCGGCCGAATAGTACCAGGGTTTAGCCCACTAGATACGCCGATTTTCGCTTGATCGGTGCCAATAGTCTTGAGCATGTCGAGCAGAAAACGAGCCTGGAAAGCACTTTTTACCATGGGTCCATTCTGCTCAATGGAGAGTGACTCTTCTGACTCTCCCAGTTCCACATCTCGAGATTCCAGTCTCAGTATACCCTCCTGTACATCAAAGGTAACAATGGCCGGCGCTTTCTTACTCATCAAATTGGCTCGTTCTAAAGCAGCACTCAGTTCCTGACAAGACACAATCACTTCAGTCTCTGTACTAGCTGGTATGACTCTATTGTAATCGGGATATTGTCCTTCCAAGAGACGAGATACTAAAACTATGTCCTCTAGTTTGAATACTGCCTGGTTGCCCATCAGAGCTAGCTCCACCATAGATTCAGAGTCTGATGGTAGAATACGCTGCAGCTCCGTACAGGTACGGGCTGGTAGGATTAGGCTGAAATTCGTTTCGCCAGGCAGCGACTGACGATTGAAACATAGGCGGCTGGTATCTGTAGCCACTAGTCTGAGTTCGCCATCAACGTATTCCATCAATACTCCAGCAAACACGCTGTGCCCCTGCTCCCTGCGGGCAGCATATACCGTCTGGCGAATCATCTTGCCTAGGAGTTGGCCGGGAATTTGCAGCAGCGGTTGCTGTTCGGCCACTGTTAAGCTAGGAAATTGATCAGCCACCATCGTTTGTAATCTAAAGTTGCCACAGCCAGCGGTAATCTCCAGCATCTGCTGTTCCTGAAGCTCCTTAAAGACAATCTCTCCAGGAGGTAAACGGCGTACCAGGGGGACAAAATGCTTCGCTTCTATTACCACACTCCCTGGTTGAACGCTCTCCACTTTTGTATATGCTTCCATTCCGATTTCCGTATCGGTAGCCCTCAAGGTAAGGAGCCCGTCCTCGCATCTCATATAAATGCCGGTGAGTATCGGATTCGTATCTCGAGTTGCTACAGCTTTATCCACCATGTCAAGACAACGTAGCACTTCCCCCTGTGTGCCTATAAATTGCATTAGCGTATTCCTCCTGTTGACAAAGTTGTGCATGGAGCCTGAATAAATTGTGGACAAGTCATATGCCCCTGCTAGTGTGTGGAGATGTGGATAAACCTTGCTTTGCCCTCCACAGCTTACTAACACCCATTTACCCCTTCTTGACAGGTCTTTAAGTGATTTTCCACATTTCCACAGCACCTACTACTATGACTACGATCCTAGATCTATATAGATCAGAGCAAGAAAATCTCAAATCCTATCCACAAGCTGAGAAAAAGGCAAAGAAAAAACTGCGTGACATGGGTCTACGAATTGCGCAGCTCCTGGATGAGTTGGTTGATCTCCTTCTGTAGGCTGGGGTTTTTCTGTAACATGCGCTGAATCTTGTCATAGCCGTGTAAGACAGTAGTATGGTCACGCCCCCCGAACTCCTCGCCAATACGAGGCAAAGAGGCATCAGTCAATTCTCGAGCCAGGTACATCGCCACCTGACGGGGAAAGGTCACTACTCGGGTGCGCTTTTTACTTTGCATATCCACCACTTTGATCGAGTAGTGATTTGCCACTACACTCTGGATCATATCAATAGTAATCTGTCTCTGGCGGGCAGAACCGACAATGTCTTTCAGCGCTTCTTCTGCTACTTCTACACTGATTTCGCGGCGGCTTAAAGAAGCTACAGCGACTACCCGATTTAACGCCCCTTCCAGTTCCCGAATATTGGAATGAATGCGATTAGCAATGTAACTGAGTACTTCTTCAGGTACCTCTAAACGATCGCTGGCCGCTTTCTTCCGCAAAATAGCAATCCGCGTTTCCAGGTCAGGTGGTTGGATATCAGTAGTCAGCCCCCATTCAAATCGGGAACGCAACCGCTCTTCCAAAGTAGGTATCTCCTTAGGTGGACGGTCACTGGACATCACAATTTGCTTATTGGACTCATAGAGGGCGTTGAAAGTATGAAAAAACTCCTCTTGAGTGCTCTCCTTACCTGCAACAAACTGGATATCATCGACTAAGAGGACATCCACATTGCGATATTGATCCCGAAATTCAACCATTGCTTTCTTGCCTATGGCATTAATTAAATCATTGGTAAATTTTTCCGAAGAAACATAAACCACTTTCGAACGAGGATTATGTTCTATGGCATAATGACCGATCGCTTGCATTAAGTGGGTCTTGCCTAGACCTACCCCACCATAAATGAATAACGGATTATATGCCCGAGCCGGAGCCTCGGCAACTGCTAATGATGCTGCGTGAGCAAAGCGATTGCTGTTACCCACTACAAAAGTATCAAAGGTATATCTGGGATTGAGTATCCCTGGTAGTACTTCGTCTTGAACAGTGGGCATTTCTAGTGTATGGGGATCTGACTCCGGTGCAGCTAGTACAGCTGGTGTCACTGCAGTGCCTGGTGATTCATTTCTGGTTGGTACATCTAGTAAGGGGGTCCCAGGAAGAACGAATTCCAACCGCCATTCCTGACCTACCATTGTTTGAAGAGCTTGCTGCATAGGTTCTCTATAGCGAGAATCTACCCAATCTTTAGCAAATTCATTGGCTATGCGCACATATAGTACATTATTGGCTAATGTCAGGGGGCGGGTCCCCTTTAACCAAGTATTGAAACTAGACTGAGGCATCAAGGGTTCTATGCGGGAGAGAGTCTCTTCCCATATAGAAGCCAGGTTGTCTTGCATGCCGGACTCCTCCTGACAAAGAAAAAAACTAGCTGAGCCTGTATAGCTATGCTGCCTTACACACTCAACGCAGCGATTACGCGCGCTCCAAACGGGGTAAGGCTTCGTTTACCGTTCGCGTCCGCTTGGACTAACCCCATTTCTTCCAGTATGACTAGATCCCGAAATGCAGTACTGATGGACATATCTAGTTCGGTGGATGCAGTGGATGGACCAACTTCGCCCAAGTCGGCCACGAGAAAAAGCACTCTTCGCTGCCGCCTAGATAGTTTGGTTTCCAGATCGGAAAGGGCCTCCGCTACGGCAGGGCCCTGCATGTTCAGCTGTGTCGATTCAGCCCCATTTCGTTGGTCGGGGTCAGTCTCCGAATCAGTGCTGCGCAGGTAAATATATTCGGTTCCCTCGGGGTGATCTCCTGCCTTAGCGGTAGCATTTTCCTCCGGTATATCTATTGGAAACTCCTGCTCAGCAGCAATTGCCCCATCTTCTAGCAGGTCGGCATCTTGCACCTCCATTCCGGCCGGAACTTCCACTAAGGCGGTGGCCACAGTCCCTCCAGTGAGATTGTTTGCTAGGATCAACTGTCCACCAACGGCTGTAATCAGCTGATGGGCCAATGGGAGACCGGTACCAGCCCCTCGCACAAGTGACCGATATCGTGATGGAGGCTTGCCATAATAGCCAAAGAGTAATGCATCATGTTTGTTAGGGATTCCTGGGCCATGATCACTGACAGTTAGTTGATTGCCATCAGCTGAAATAGTGATCACGCTTCCCTTGAACTCAGCATGGGCGAGATTGGTGATTAGCTCAGTAGCGACTATGGTAGGAATTACAGAACGTTTGTTCCTTAAAATGCGGCAGGTAGCGGCGATTAGATTCTCTAGAAAACGTGTTGGCACAGTATCCTCAATGGTGACAACCGTGGGCAGCTCGCTTTCTGATTCCTGATATGCCAAAAGAGCCTGCAGACTCGTCTCGGTCGAACCAGCAGGTGTTTCACGGCGACTTTTAAAGAGTCTTATCAATAAACGCTACCTCCTTTTCATGTCATACTGGCCAGGTGAAAAAAGGAGACTTGAAAAACGAAAAGCCCAGTTCAAGACTATATGTAGTAGGCATGTGCATAACCTGTGGATTAAAGCTAACTCAGGTAACCACAGGGTTTCCCCAGAGTTTACCACAGGGATCATACTTCGACAGTTTTGGAGGAAATCCTTGTGGTGTGTGGATTGATTAAGAACGAATAAGAATGCGATGTGGGGATATCCACAGTATCAACAGGTTTTCCACAGTCGGTGACTGTGGATAGAAAATTAACCGGTATTCCCCAAAAGTTATCCTCAGAGTCCACAGGTTATCCACAACCAGCGGAGGGAGAAGGATGGCGGTGAGCTGGGTTTTTCGGTGCCTAGAATGAAAGGGCAAGGCGTCTAGCTGGGGGAATGGGTTATCCACAGGTCTTTTTGAAAAGCACTGTTGATGGGGATCGCACGGTTGCCCCGAATGTGCTTAGAGTTTATGGGAGATTAGAAATGAGATAGCACATAATAAGATGAAGGCATAAGGGAAATGTAGAGGTGCCCTGGATGTGGAGAGGACTCTCTGGAGGGAACCAGGGGTCAAAGTTTACAGGGAAAAGTCAGGGCGGCACATGAGGGTCTTATCCCATTAAAGGAAGGCAGGTGACAACCCATGCTGCTTGGTGGTTATGCATCAGCTGCCTAGGGTTGACAGGGCAAAGAAGAGCTTGCTATAATCGGGATGATATATGTCGAGATGATAACCTGAGCAGGTAGGATTTGATGCTGCGGCAATCAGGGAAATAGGCGATAAGTTGAAGGTGTAAGTAGGGAGGTGGCGAAGGTATGAAACGGACCTATCAGCCGAATCGGCGGCGGAGGAAGAGGAATCATGGTTTTCGGGCGCGGATGAGAACAAAAGCCGGTCGCAAGGTACTAAGACGGCGGCGGAGCAGAGGAAGAAGAGTTCTTTCTGCCTAGAGGGGCGAAGGATAAGCGTGATTGGAATTGAACGGTTATTGCGCCCGGCTGACTTTCAGCGCTTATATAGGGAAGGCGAAGTCGTTCGCAATGAACTGATTGTCTTGCATTACCTAGCAAATGGGCAAGAAGTATGCAGGGTGGGTTATTCGGTGAGTAAGAAACTAGGTAATGCTGTGGTAAGAAATCGTGTTAAACGACGATTGCGAGAATCGGTGCGGAGTGTGGCGAAGGAGATTAGGCCGGGCCATGATCTGATCTTGTCGGCTCGGGTACGGTGTCGGAGTGCTGAATATCGGGATATACTTGCAGCCGTGGTGAATGTGGTAACTCGGGGTGGTTTGAGGCGGGATACCACAATAGAGGAGGTAGGTGACTGAAGCTAGCGATGGGTAGAACTACCGTACTGGCTTTAATCAGATTTTACCAGCTATATGTTTCTCCTTATTTGGCACCACGGTGCCGTTTTTATCCAACTTGTTCGGAGTATGGACGGCAGGCTGTAGCAAAATACGGCGTTATTCGGGGCCTGGGAATGTTGTTGAAAAGGCTTTCTCACTGCCATCCTTGGGGGGCCGGAGGTTATGATCCGGTCAAATAGTTAAGGTAGCTGATCGGAGGCGGATTGCTTGGGAGTATTGAAAACCGCATTAGAGTGGATGTTGAGATTTTTCTTTGATTTGAGCGGTAGTTACGGTATCGCTATCATTTTGCTTACACTTGCGATTCGCTTGATTCTAGCACCATTGACCTTTAGTCAAAGTAAGTCAATGGAAGCTATGAAGGCACTGCAGCCAGAGATGCAGGCCCTGCAGGAGAGATACAAAGACAAACCGGAAGAGTATCAGCGCAAAGTCATGGAATTATACCAAAAGCATAAGGTCAATCCGCTGGGTGGCTGCTTGCCGATGCTTGTACAGCTTCCTTTTCTATGGGCTCTGTTTGCTGTATTGAGAGAATTTGATTTTGGTACTGGCTTCCTTTGGTTAACAAGCCTCAGCGCTCCAGACCCCTATTATGTGCTGCCTGTACTTTCTGCTATCACCACGTATATTCAAATGATGATGACGAGTGCTGATGCATCTCAGAAGAGTATGATGTTTATTATGCCTGTTTTTATTGGTTACATTAGTATTAATTTCCCAGCTGGGTTAGTGATTTACTGGGTGGTTAGCAATCTGTTTTCTATGGGTCAGCAATACCTAATAGCTCGGAAGATGAACCCTCAAGAAGGAGGGAATGCATAGATATGAAGAGTATTGAGCGCTCGGCGAAAACAGTGGAGGATGCCATAGCCGAGGCACTTGAGGAACTGCAAGCTTCTCGGGAAGATGTAGACATAGAGGTGCTGGATGAGGGTGCTAAGGCGTTTCTGGGGTTGATTGGTGGCAAGCAGGCCCGAGTTCGGGTGACCTTGCGAGATAAGCGGGCAGAAAAGGGTGAGGCAGCAGTTGAGTTTCTCCAGAGTATGCTTGGACGTATGGGACTTGTTTGCGAGGTCGATTACTTCTGGGAAGAAGAAGATGTACTTAAGATCGAGATTCAAGGTGACGAATTGGGTCTGGTAATTGGCAGAAGAGGCGAAACCCTAGATGCTCTACAGTATTTGGTCAGCCTCGCCATGAATAGAAATGGTGACTGGATTCGAATCATATTAGATGCCGAGGGTTACCGGGGCAGACGAGAAGAGACGCTGAGAAACTTGGCCTTGCGTTTGGCTGATCGAGTAAAGCGTACCGGCAGAAGAGCGGTCCTCGATCCAATGAACGCCATGGAGCGGAGGATCATTCATTTGACGCTACAGGAGGATGAAAGCATTCATACCCACAGTGAGGGGGTAGCTCCTTATCGAAAGGTGATTATCGCTCCTCGCCGGAATCGGTAAAGGCGAAGGGCAGAGTACAGTCTGGAGCGAAAAGAGGGCCGAGATAGGATTTCCGGAAGGTAGGAAGCCCACCAAAAATAGGAGGAGCGTGTCGTAATGACGCGTTCCTCTTTTGTGCTTAATAGTAGAGAGGGATACAGAGAACGGGTGGTGAGGCAGTGGCAAGGGAGAATTGGATCGAGGATACGATAACGGCTATATCTACTCCTTTGGGGGAAGGCGGTATTGGTATAGTGCGAGTTAGTGGCGTGGACGCAATTTCTATGGTCGATCAAGCTTTCTTTTCACCCAAAGGTCGAGATCTAGCTTCTTCCCGGAATTGGAGTGTCAATTACGGGTGGATATTGGATAAGCATAATGAGAGAATCGACGAAGTGATAGTCAGTATCATGAAAGCCCCCCATAGTTATACTCGGGAGGATGTAGTAGAAATCAATTGTCACGGGGGAGTAATCCCGTTACAAGGCGTATTGGAGCGTATGCTGGAGTTGGGTGCCAGGTTGGCTGAGCCGGGTGAGTTTACGAAGAGGGCTTTCTTGCACGGGCGCTTGGACCTAAGTCAAGCGGAGGCCGTAATCGATGTGATTCGGGCCAAGACGGATAGAAGCCATCGCTTGGCTGTACGTCAGTTGGAGGGCGGTTTATCTCAACCTATTCGCAATATGCGCCATGACTTGGTAGGTATCTTGGCAGCCATAGAAGCCGCGATTGATTTTCCCGATGAGGTAGGCGATGTAGAACCGGAAGCAGTCATGGAGGTTATCGAGAGTATTGATCAGCAGATTGCCCAGATGCTGGCCACTGCTGACACAGGTAGGATTCTTCGCGAAGGTATCGATACTGCAATAATTGGTAGGCCCAATGTGGGCAAATCAAGTTTACTAAATCTATTGGTCCGGGAGAATCGCGCGATAGTGACTGAGATACCGGGGACTACCCGTGATGTGATTGAGGAAATTGTAAATATTCGCGGCTTTCCTTTTGTCGTTCGGGATACAGCGGGTATTCGGCATACAGATGATGTAATTGAGAGGATCGGAGTAGAGCGTGCTATGGCCCTCATGGAAGGTGCTGATTTAGTCCTTTGCGTTGTGAATGGGTCAGAACGGTTGCAGGATGACGACATGTCTTTATTAGAACAGGTACAGGGTAAGACCGCCATACTAGTTGTCAACAAGGCTGATCTAGGGTTGGCGGTATCGGAAGCAGAGTGTCAAAAATATCTACCTGATACTCCGATAGTGAGAATCTCGGCCCGGACAGGGGAAGGGTTGGAACAACTAGAAAAGACCATAGTGTCACAAGTCGTAGGGGGCGGAATGGACCTGACCGGGGATTCTTTGGTGGTTACTCGAGCCCGACATAAACAAGCTTTGAAAGAGGCGGCGGCTAGCCTTGATGCGGCCCGAGATACATTGAAGCAGGGCTTGCCAATGGACTTAGTATCAGTAGACGTTAGGGGAGCGGCGGAAAGTTTAGGTGAGGTTACCGGTGATACAGTCAGAGACGAGGTCATAGAACGCATATTTGCCGATTTCTGTATAGGGAAGTAGGGGTTTGGGTGGATGCATTATACGAATATGACGTGATTGTGGTCGGTGGTGGGCACGCTGGTTGTGAAGCAGCCTTGGCCGCTGCTCGCCTCGGATGTCGTACTGCCCTGGTTACGATGAACATAGATAGTATAGCCCAGCTTTCCTGTAATCCGGCCATTGGTGGGCCTGCAGCCAAGAGTCATCTCGTGCGGGAGATCGATGCTTTGGGTGGCGTCATGGGACGGATTATCGATCAGTCCTATATCAATATTAGGATGCTGAATTTGTCCCGAGGGCCCTCCGTACATGCTTTGCGGGCTCAGGCAGATAAGCGCTTATATCAGAGGACGATGATTCGCACTCTAGAGAACCAGCCAGGCCTGGACGTAAAGCAAGGCATAGTTACTGATATAATTGTCGATGATGGTCGGATTTGGGGAATCAGAACCAAGATGGGTGCAGCCATGCGGGCGAAGACAGTAATTCTGTGTACCGGTACGTTTTTGGGTGGATGTGTGGTCGTAGGTGAGATTCAGTATCCAGGCGGTCGTCAAGGTGAGCCGGGGGCACCGGAGTTATCCCGGAGCCTGGAGAGTGCCGGTTTTCATCTGCGACGGTTTCAGACAGCAACTCCACCTCGACTTGACCGAAGAAGTGTGGATTTCACCAAACTGATAGAGCAAAAGGGTGCGGAGAGACCATTACGATTTTCTTTCTGGGAACCACGACGAGAAATCCAACAAATGTCCTGCTGGTTGACTGCTACGAATGCACAGACTATCGATGTAGTCAGGGATAACCTACATCGGTCACCGATTCAAACGGGGCTGGTGTCGACCAAAGGACCCCATTTCTGTCCATCCATAGATCGCAAGGTAATGCGGTTTCCTGACAAGGTGGATCACCAGATCTTCCTTGAACCGGAAGGAGAGGAAACCACTGAACTCTATGTATTGGGGCTGACTACCAGTATGCCAGAGGATGTACAGTTGGCCTTGCTGAGAACTATACCGGGACTGGAGAATGTGAAGATTATGCGACCTGCTTATGCAGTTGAGTATGATTTCATTGATCCATGGCAGGTAAAGCCATCTATGGAAAGTAAGCTGGTAGCAGGATTATTTACGGCGGGACAGATCAATGGAACGTCGGGGTATGAAGAAGCAGCTGCCCAAGGTATCATGGCGGGGATCAATGCAGCCCGCTTTATGCGTGGGTTACCTCCCTTTGAGTTGAGTCGGAGAGAGGCATATATTGGGGTCTTGATAGACGATTTAGTCACTAAGGGTGTGGAAGAACCCTATCGGATGATGACTTCTAGAGCGGAGTACCGAGTGAGTTTACGGCAGGATAATGCCGACTTGCGGTTGGCTGATTTTGGCTATCGTTTAGGGATGCTATCTGAAGTAGAATACCGCCGATTTGAGGAAAAGCGACAGAGTATCAGAAACGAGGTCGCTCGGTTGCAGGGAATTAGGGTTACCCCTACCGCGTCAGTACGGGAGGCGTTAATAAGGATGGGGAGTGGTGACCTGGCGAAGCCGGTTAGTGCGGCTGATATCCTGCAGCGGCCAGAACTATCTTATGCAGATTTGGCCAAGGTGGGAGTGGAGATGAGGAGCCTGCCTTGGGAAGTAAGGCAGCAGGTAGAGATCGAGGTGAAGTTTGCCGGTTATCTGGCCCGAGAAAAGCGTCAGATGGCCGGTGTAGCTCGATTAGAAGCACAGAAAATTCCCGTGGGTACAGATTTCGGTCAGGTCATGGGGCTGAGATCGGAAGCGGTAGAGCTTTTGAGGAAGATTCAGCCGCTATCTATTGGCCAAGCGGCGCGGATACCAGGGATAAACCCTGGTGATGTCTCTATATTACAGGTATGGTTGGCACAAAAGGGCAAAGGACAGCAGATGGCCGTTCAGGGCCGGGTTGG
Organism: Bacillota bacterium; assembly: GCA_012798695.1. GTDB lineage: Bacteria > Bacillota > Limnochordia > DTU087 > DTU087 > JAAZMR01. The sequence goes on from JAAZMR010000117.1 coordinate 16,670, forward strand.
CAAGTCTTCAAGGTAGGGATGAGCGGTGGATAATTTCGATGTAATCGTCATAGGGGCTGGTCATGCTGGGTGTGAAGCGGCATTAGCGACTGCTCGCATGGGGTTTCGCACCGTAGTATTTGCGCTCGCTTTAGACAGTGTTGCTTTGATGCCATGCAATCCGTCTATTGGAGGCCCAGGCAAGGCGCAGCTGGTGAGAGAGATCGATGCCTTAGGTGGAGAAATGGGGCGTAATACAGATTATGCCTATATGCATATTCGGGTACTGAATACAAAGAAAGGCCCAGCAGTTCAGGCCTTGCGCGCTCAAATGGATCGGAAGCTGTATTCGTGGAGGATGCGGCAGGTGCTGGAGAGTCAGCCCGGTCTTTATCTACAAGAGGGATGTGTAGAAAGTATCGTGGTGCAAGGAGACAAGGTGCGGGGTGTCACTCTGCGTACCGGTGAAAGAATCGGCGGCCAGTGCGTGATAGTCGCCAGCGGTACCTATATGAGATCATTGATCCATGTGGGCGAGATCAACTATGAGTCAGGTCCTCAGTCACAGCAGACTACACATGGGTTGAGCCGAAGCCTGGAAGAGCTGGGCTTTCAGCTTGTACGTTTCAAGACGGGTACGCCGCCCAGGGCCAATAGTCGTTCCTTAGATTATGATCAAATGACCCGTATGGCAGGGCAACAGGTACACCGCGGATTTTCCTTCCAAGGGCAATTGGAACCTAAGGAGCAGCTGCCTTGTTGGTTGACATATACGACTCTGAAAACTCATGAGATTATCTCAGCCAATTTAGGTCGCACTGCTTTATATAGTGGGGCGATTGTGGGGATTGGTCCCCGGTATTGCCCATCATTGGAAAGCAAGATCGTGCAGTTTCCTGATAAGAATTTCCATCAGGTGTTCATAGAGCCAGAAGGGTGGGATACCCAGGAAGTTTACCTGAGTGGGGTTTCTACTAGTCTCCCGGCCGATGTCCAGATGGAAGTCGTAAGGAGTATTCCAGGGTTAGAGCATGTAGAAATCATGCGGCTTGCCTATGCTATCGAATATGATTGTTTGGCTCCGCACCAGCTAAAGCTTAATCTGGAGGCAAAGGATATTGAAGGGTTGTATTTTGCTGGCCAGATCAATGGTAGTTCTGGTTATGAAGAGGCCGCGGCACAGGGGCTGATAGCCGGAATTAACTGTGGGCAGAGGTTGCGAGGTGAACCGCCCTTGATCCTCGGTCGGGATCAAGCGTATATCGGAGTCCTCATTGATGATCTAGTGACAAAGACTATTAACGAACCTTATCGGATGATGACTTCACTTGCAGAATATAGGTTACTGCTGCGGCAAGACAACGCCGATCGCCGATTAGCCCATTTTGGCAGAGAGATAGGGTTGCTTTCAGAAGAGCAATATGACGTGACTCAACAGAGGTGGTCTGCGGTGGAAAGGGAGATCCAGAGACTCAAGCAGTGGCGGCTGAGCCCCTCGATGGAAGTAAATGCGATTTTGCGGGAGATCGGTAGCACGCCCCTACAGAACGTACTTTCAGGAGAGGAACTCCTCCGTAGGCCGGAGATCTCCTATGGTCAGCTAATGGCGTTGGGATGGGATGCTAGTATACAAGATGAGATAGGGAGTCTAGTGGAGACGGAGATCAAGTACGCTGGTTACATTCGGAAGCAAGAGCGATCTGTGGATAGGTTCCAAAGACTGGAGGCTAGGAAACTACCTGATTGGCTGGAGTATGGTCAGGTGGAAGGCCTCTCCAAGGAAGCGCAAGAGAAATTGGCGGCAGTGCGGCCAGCCTCATTGGGTCAGGCCTCGCGGATTGCAGGTGTTTCACCGGCGGACATATCTGTTTTGATGATTTACCTAGAGCAGCGAGGGCGGCGAAGACAAGTTGGAGGAACAGAACAGGCGAAAGGTGGCCAGGAGTAGATGACCTTAGGGGCAGAAATTCGTGAAAAGGCCGCAGTCCTGGATATCGATATTTCAGCAAACGCGGAAACACTATTTGAAAAGCATGCTCAACTACTGCACGAATGGAATCAGCGGTTGAATTTGACCCGTATACCAGAGGAAGAGGTAGCAGACAAGCATTTTCTTGACTCGCTGACGGTATTGGCGGTATCAGAAGTCGAAGAGGCGGCTCGCATAATCGATGTGGGGAGTGGAGCCGGGTTTCCGGGGATTCCCTTGAAAGTGGCGAGGCCAAACATAGATGTAACCCTAGTGGATTCTTTGGGGAAACGTGTGAAATTTTTAGAAACTGTCGTAGAAGCTCTGAATCTGCAGGGAGTGTCCTGCTATCATGCTCGGGCAGAGGCAATAGGCCGGGACGAGAAACATCGAGAGAAGTACGATGTAGCTGTGGCCAGAGCGGTAGCGAATCTAGCAACATTGTGTGAGTATCTGCTGCCTTTGGTCCGGTTGGGTGGCATAATGGTCGGGATGAAGGGTCCCAGCGGTGTAGATGAGATAGAGGAAGCGGAGGTAGCGATACGCGAACTGGGAGGGCGGGTTCGGGATATCGTGGAGATAAGTCTACCGGACGGAGATGGTAGACAGTTGATTGTGATCGAAAAGGTAAGGAAGACGCCTCCCCAATATCCGAGACGACCGGGGATACCCAAGAAGGCACCACTAGGGTAAGAGACGGTTCGGGGGAAACATGACTAGGGGAGACAATGGTGCAAGGGAGCCTAGTATGTGTTGAGCAGGCTCCCCTTTTGTTTTTGGGGCAAGAGGGAGATGGGTCGGTGAAGCTGGTCTAGGTTGAGGATGTGGTTAACCCTCGGTAGAAGGATGCCGGGGGTTTTGCGTGAGGGCAGGAATGGGAAAGGGTAAGAGCGAAAGGCTTTAAGAAGGCAATTATGGTGAAATATGAGTGGCTGTGAGGGGAGGAAGAGCATGCGCCTAGGTGATGTCCTACGGGCTAGAAGTAGAGATTCAGAGGATACGGAGCAAGCTCAAACAGGGGGGACGCCGGAATCTGGGGGTATGGTGGTCGACATTCCCTTAGCGATTATCGAAGCTAATCCGTTTCAGCCTCGTTCCGGTTTCGATGAAGAGAGTATGAAAGAATTGGCACAATCCCTAGTTGAGCATGGGTTGATTCAACCGGTCATTGTGCGCTCCTGCCCAGGTGGATATCAGTTGGTGGCAGGAGAACGGCGGGTGCGAGCTGCCCGATATTTGGGTTGGCAGACGATTCCTGCAGTGGTGCGGGAGTTAGATGATGTAGCGAGCGCGCAAGTGGCCTTGATCGAGAATCTGCAGCGAGAGGATTTGAACTACTGGGAGGAAGCTGAAGCATATCAACGATTATTGCGTGAGTTCAGCATGACCCAAGAGGATTTGGCGGAGAAGATCGGCAAGAGTCAATCCGCCATTGCTAATAAGTTGCGGCTCTTGCGGTTAAGTCCCCGAGTGCGGGCGAGTATTTCCCGGGAAATAATGTCGGAGCGGCACTGCCGAGCACTGCTGCGTCTCGATTCGGAAGAGGCCCAGCTGCAGGTCATAGAAGCCATAAAGGAGAGACATCTTTCTGTAAAGGACACAGAGGAACTAATTCGGCAGCTAAAAGATGGAGGCACACCGAAACAGCCTCGTCAAAGAGTGATACGGCTGTGGAAAGATGCTCGTCTACTGCAGAACAGTGTGCGGCGGCTAGTGAAGGAAATGCGGGCCGGTGGAGCCGAGGTAGAGCTAGAGGAGACCCAAGAAGAAGATGTGTTAGAGCTGAGAGTTCGAATTAAGCAGGTGCCGAACACAAAGAGGCCAGATGGTGCGGAACAACAGCCGGAGAGTAGGTGAGGCTATGGCTATATGCTTAGCGGTAGTGAACCAAAAGGGCGGAGTGGGCAAAAGCACGACAGCGGTGAACCTGGCAGCTTGTTTGGGAGAGTTGGAGAAGCGGGTACTGCTGGTAGATATTGATCCCCAGGGTAACGCTAGTAGTGGAGTGGGGATCGAGAAGAATCGAGTGCAAGGCTGCATGTATGACGTCCTAATTGAAGGGCGGGCAATGGCAGAGGTCATTCAACCAACCGCGATTGCCGGGCTAGATGTAGCCCCAGCGACACTCGATTTGGCAGGAGCCGAGATCGAATTAGTAGCTGCAATGTCTCGTGAGTATCGGTTAAAGAGCTCATTATCAGGGGTGGAGGGGCGGTATGACTATATCCTGATCGATGCACCTCCATCCTTGGGCTTGCTGACAATTAATGCGCTGAGTGCGGCGACAGGCGCTTTGGTGCCCATCCAGTGTGAGTACTACGCCCTTGAAGGTGTAAGTCAGCTGATGAGTACTGTAAAACTGGTAAAGGACCATCTTAACCCGGACTTGGAGATTGGTGGGGTGTTGATGACAATGTATGATGCCCGAACGAACCTTTCTCAACAGGTAGTGGAGGAAGTAAGAGGGTATTTCGGCGACAAGGTATTTCGGACGATCATACCTAGGAATGTGCGATTGAGTGAAGCGCCTAGCCATGGGCAGCCGATTACCTTGTATGACCAGCAATGTCGGGGGGCTCAAGCGTATAGGCAGTTGGCTAGGGAGTTGATTGGGACATGAGTAGACAGGCATTGGGCAGAGGTCTAAAAGCATTGATCCCACAGGCAGAAGCAGTTCGAGGTGAAGAGGTAAGACAAGTGCCCGTTAGTGCAATACAGCCAAATCCTTATCAACCCCGGAGGAATTTTGATGAAGAGAGCTTGCGGGAGCTGGCGGCCTCCATAAAGGAGAAGGGAGTCTTGCAGCCGGTTACTGTACGAGAGAAGGACGGTGGATTTGAGCTGGTCGCGGGGGAACGCCGTTGGCGAGCAGCTCAGGTGGCTGGGCTATCGGAGATTCCCGCATTGCTGCGGCAGCTTTCCGATCGGGAAGTTATGGAGATTGCACTGATCGAGAACCTCCAGAGAGAAGATTTGAATCCGATTGAAGAAGCTGAGGCCTATGAAGTACTCATGCGTGAGTTCGAGCTTACACAGGAGGACGTAGCGAGAGCTGTAGGTAAAGGGCGGCCCACCATTGCCAACCGTCTCCGGTTACTGCGGCTGCCAGCTGCGGTCCGGGAGTGGGTAGCTGACGGGCAGCTCAGTGCAGGCCATGCGAAGATTCTGGTCGTGATGGATGAGGAGCGGGCAGTAGAATTGGGTCGCCGGTGCGTAGATGAGGGATGGTCCGTACGGCAGTTAGAGGAATTTCTACGGTCCCCCAAGGCTAGGTCTGGCCGCGGCAGGCAAGTAGTTCAGGTAGAGCGCCAGAACCCACTGATTAGGGAGGTTGAAGAACGACTTCAGGGTGCGTTAGGCACCAAGGTTAAGATCAAGGATAAAAGGGGTAAGGGTAAGATCGAAGTAGAGTATTACTCTACTGAAGAACTTAACCGTATTTTGGAAGTAATTGCCGGGCAGGCATGGGATTAGGGGCCGTAATTGTTAGGAAGAGCGAGTGCGGCGTCTGTGAGTGGAAATTCAGGATGGCGGGACTAGAGAAGGTGAAGTAGTTGAGAGACGCAGCTTTAGAACGACTTCTGGAGAGATTTCGTGCCGGTGAGGTTGATACGGACACGGTGATGCAGTATATAAAGAAACTGCCCTATGATGATCTGGGCTTTGCCAAGATTGATTATCACAGGGGTATACGCCAAGGTTTTGCAGAAGTCATTTATTGCGCTAGCAAAACAACAGAGCAAGTGAGAGAGATATTCCGCAGACTGGCTGAGCGATCTGATCACGTGTTGGCTACACGGGCCAACCGAGAGATGGGTATGGCCGTCAAGGATGTAGTACCGAAGGCGCAATATCATGAAGTGGCTGGACTGATCACCTTAGGCTGGAAGCGAACCCCAGAGAGCGCAGCGGGCGAAGTAGCTGTAGTCTGTGCAGGCACATCGGACCTGCCGGTAGCGGAGGAAGCCGCGATCACAGCCGAAATAATGGGTAGTAGTGTGACGAGAGTGAATGATGTTGGTGTGGCGGGACTTCACCGGCTTTTGGGTGAACTGCATCGTTTTGAGGATGCGCGGGCCGTAGTAGTTGTTGCAGGGATGGAGGGGGCTCTCGCCAGTGTGGTGGGAGGTTTGATCGATAAGCCGGTGATCGCGGTGCCCACTAGTGTCGGTTATGGAGCAGCGTTTGGCGGTTTAGCCGCGCTGCTGGGCATGCTAAATAGCTGTGCTTCCGGTGTATCGGTAGTCAATATTGACAATGGGTTTGGAGGGGGCTATGCAGCTCATTTGATTGCCAGCCAAGCCAGTGCCAGGTAAAATGGTTGAGTGTTCCACGTGGAACACTGCTTAACAGGAGAAGATGATGGAACGCAGAGAGATTTTAGTAGCGAGACGAGAGAGTGCAAGAAACGTGCACGCAATGGAGTTACAGAGAGATGAGTAGGTGTTCCACGTGGAACATGTTGACTAGAACGAACAATGAATGTAGGGACTAACCCAAAAAACATGAGGAAGAGAGGGAAGTGAAATCCCCGTATTGTGCTCTTCGGTAAAATGAGAGCCGATTGCGGTCGCTTTCGCGAATATTATGTGGGCTTATCTGGACTGCTTTTCAGGTGCAAGCGGCAATATGTTTTTAGGGGCCCTGCTTGATGCAGGAGTACCCGAGACGGTTTTCTCAGACGTGATAGCAGCAATGGAACTTGAAGATGTGCATATTGAGGCGACGACGGTGCACAAACAGGGCATCGCCGGTCAGCATGTAGAAGTGCACCACCCCGAACAGCATGTCCATAGGCATCTGGACGATATTACAGAAATAATCGAAAGAGCTCACCTGGAGCCAGCTGTTAGCGAAAGATCGATCGAGGTCTTTCGGCGCTTAGCGGCGGCAGAAGCTAAGGCCCATGGAACGAGTGAGACTGAGGTTCATTTTCACGAGGTCGGAGCTATCGATGCCATAGTTGATGTGGTCTGTACGGTGGCGGGTTTTCACCATCTCGGAATCACAAAGGTACAGTCATCACCAGTCCACTTAGGAACGGGCTTTATCAAAGCCGCCCATGGCACCATGCCAGTCCCTGTACCAGCCACTACCAATCTGCTGGTAGGAGTCCCTACCTATTCAAAGGGGATAGCCGCAGAACTGGTTACGCCCACGGGGGCAGCCTTGTTAACCACCTTATCTAGCAGCTATGGCAGTTGGCCAGCTGGTCGATTGCTCAAGATAGGCTATGGTGCAGGTACCAGGGAACTGCCCATTCCGAATCTGCTGCGATTGGTGCTCATAGAGTCGGTTCCTCACGGTAGAAGCCTTTGGGAGATGGATGAGATCTCCATACTTGAATGCAATCTAGACGATCATAATCCGGAATTGGTTCCTCCACTTATGCAAAAATTACTCGATCAGGGTGCCCTGGATGTTTACGTCCAGGATATCACCATGAAAGGCGGACGACCGGCAATCCTGCTCACGGTGTTATGTCAGCCAGAAGAACAAGAACTACTGGCAGAAACAGTTTTTCGAGAATCTACTACCTTGGGGATTCGCACTGACAGACGATTTCGCTATATCCTCCCACGGGAGTGTATTTCAGTAACAGTGGACCAAGAGCAACTGGATGTGAAGATAGCTAGACTAGGCGAAGAGATAATCACCGTTGCACCGGAGTACCGCGATTGTCTGCGAGTGGCTCAAGCAATAGGGTTGCCGCTGAAGGAAGTATATGATCGAGCCAAAGTGGCTGCCCGTTCAGCGTTGAGCCTTGGCAGCAGCTCACATTCTCATTCTCACCACCATAGATAGAGGGTTAATGTATAGGAGAACTCTTGGAGGGGACACTATGATTGTTCGCTCTGAGGGAGGTGATCTAGGGCTATGCAGCCGATCGTCGCTGTTGACGACAAAATCCAGGGTGTAAAGCAGGCTCTAGAGGAAAGCGGCTACCAGGTCCAAGATCTTAGTCGCGGATGGGAAGATGTCGCTGCGATAGTGGTGAGTGGTATGGATGACAACTTCTTGGGCCAGCAAGACATTGTTAGTAAGGCACCAGTAATCGATGCGGCTGGACGGGAGATTGATGAAGTTGTCGCTGATGTGCAGCGCATATTGAGGTTACAAAGTTAATACCTTTGAGAAAAAGCAAAGCAGCATAGTGAGGAAACGGGCCGGGATGGCCCGTTTCCTGGTGGCAAGAACCAACTTTCAACTCATATAACATATAGTTATGTACCCCCATAAAGCGATCCAGCTTCAATAGAAAAGCAAAGTCTCATTCGCCGGCAGATGGGGCGACATGGGGACTTGCCCAGTCATTCATGGCGAGCAGGGGAGTTGGGTCTAGCGCTTTCCGGCTTACTACGAGGCTGGGGTAAAAGCATTCCCAATAGCAGTTTAGTAACCCAGCGATACTATTGCTTATGACATCAGCCATACGTATCACTAAGCTGAGTCGAGTGTTCTGCAAAACGAAGTATTCCATGAAGCCCCCCACATTGACGACTCCAATAAGATGGGCTGCCCCGACCTCGGCCAAGTTCTTGTTGACACCGGTTCCGGGTTTAAGTGGACCCTCCTTGATACTGATATATCCAATATTATCACACCTTCCCAGACAGGCATCTAATGCCAATATGTAGGAAGGTGTTGTCTCTTGTTGGAGCATTTGTATATATTCATCGAGGTTGCCGGCATGTACTGGCTCATCCAATGTACCGAAGACTCTTACTCCGGGAGGCAAGGCGCCCAGGGAGGACAACTTTGATCCCACAAGCGGGCCCAGACAATCTCCCGTGGAACGATCGGTACCTATGCAGAGAATCAATAATGGCGTGAATTGTGCATGCAGCCTTGGGTGAAGGAAATCCCACAGACTGCGAGCCAATGTTTCAGCGGCGGTTGGATTATCGACATGGACCCGACAGACTACCTCAGTATTGCTGTCGGACTCAGAGGCCTTCGCCAAAATCATCACCCCTCACGGCAAATCATTCACAGTGAAGTATATGATGAATGGCCACTGCCTATACATGTAAGGGAAAAGCAAATCATCTTGTTGTCCAAAGGGAGATGGCGAACGTGAGAGGGGCTCCATGAGCAAAAGGGAGTGGTATATGGCAGCTGCTTACGTCGGTGCCATCGTCGGTGCCGGCTTTGCGTCAGGCCAAGAGACCCTGAGCTTCTTCGTGACTTACGGGATCGCTGGCCTGTTGGGGATAATGGTGGTGACTATCGGGTTTACCGGAATGGGGGCATTACATTTTGTCTTGGCACAAGAAATGGGGGTCGAATCCTATAGGCAGCTGTTAGAAGCTATTGCCGGCCGTAGTTGGTCAAAGTATTATGATGTGATCATTACCTGTTTCCTATTGGCAGGCGTGGGAGTTATGTTGGCAGGAGCCGGAGCTTTGGTTTACCAGCAATGGGGTTTTCCACAGCTCATGGGTATTTTGGTTACAGCGCTAATCGCCGGAGCAAGTTGTGGTCTGGGTATAGAAGGGGTTTTCTTGCTAAATGCTCTATTAGTTCCTGGTATCATACTAGCGACAGCTGCATTGGGCCTAGCTGGGCTAGGTGATCTTTGGCCACGGCTGTGGGAAATGGACAACAGGGTCTTTTGGGGGGTCGCTCCCTCACCTCTTGTGCCTAATTGGTGGCTGGCCGCCACCATCTATATATCTTATAACTCACTGTTGGGTATTGCGGCCTGCACGCCTCTAGCGGCATCCTTGCCTCAAAGGAGAATGGCTGTGTGGGGAGGTGCAGCGGGTGGTTTAGCTCTTGGCCTTTTGCTCCTGGGTGGGGGCTTGGCTATTTGGGCCATGGGCCCAGAAACTACGCGGTCTGCAGTACCCATGGCCTGGATAGCTACCAGCACTCATTCATTAGCCGGGGGCCTCTATGGGATAGTCATTTGGTCTGCCATGGTGACCACAGCGGCTACCAATTTATTTGCTGTTCTAAAGCGCCTACAGCGATCTCCGAGTTTGACTACCCTCGGCATCCTGCTGTTACTGGCCTTTGGGCTTTCGCTAATAGGTTTTAGTGCCTTAATAGAGCTGCTTTATCCTGTCTTTGGTTATCTGGGTTGCTCATATGTGCTGAAGAGTATGGTCTTCTTCTGGAAGCGCTGGGGTGCGAAAATCACGAACAGAAGCCCAAGGCGTTAGCATAGACTTACCATCTTCCCCTAGCTAACGTACTCGTGGTACGGTATAATAGGAGAAAAAACGGGAGGAGGCAGGCCCGGTACGATTACCAGGCGCCAGAGAGCCAATGCCAGACAAAGATATCATGGAGCAAAAGTACCGAATCAACCGGATGACGGAGACTGGTCAATTGGATGAGGCCTTAGCTGAACTAGATTCCCTACTAGAAATAGAAGGAGAATCTGCTTTCGCCTACAATAAACTAGGTGTTATCGCTGCCCGTCGTGGTGAAATGGAAAAAGCTAGAGACTACTTTGAACAGGCCTTGGCCATTGATGAAACATTTGCTCCCGCCCACAGTAACCTAGGAAACATTTATAGGGAAATGGGCAATCTGGGCCAGGCTGTGGACTGTTATAGACGGGCCATAAGTTGTGATTCGGAATATGCGACAGCTTATCATAACCTCGGTGTTATCTATAAGCAGCAGGGGGATCTACATAAGGCTGTTAGTCATCTGAAGCGGGCACAGAGGCTGCAGCGTGTAATGGCCCGTCGGGAGTTAGCTGACATATCTCCCAGGAGAAAAACGCAGGTAACCTGGTGGATCGTTGCTTTAATAGCAGCATTTCTTCTTTACTATCGATTTCGAAGCTGAGTACCGACAGAAGCCTTAGACCTCTTTGTGTCGCGGCAGAGCGCTGGTGGCTCAAAATAGCTGCCGGGACCGCCAAAGCCCCTGCGCGGAAGGGAAGGGTGCACCGTGTATCTTGTGATTCGCTTGCGGCGTCCTGTTTTGCTGTTGATTATAGCTGCGCTTATTACTGGGTGTGTATCGACGGTTGGCTACGCTTTTGTGACTTCCTATCTGCTATCTGATACTATCGTACCAGGGGTACGTATCGCGTCTATAGATGTTGGCGGTCTTACCTGTCGGGAAGCCTCTGTCTATCTGTCGGGATATCTGAATGAGGTGATCCAAGGCCCGGTAACCATCGCCTATGGAACGATGCGGTGGGAGGTATTTCCACCGGAGCTCGGAATTACTACAGACCTAGAGAGTATAATGATTGCTGCTTTCCAGGTGGGAAGGCAAGGAAATCTGCTACGCAGGATCGCTGATCACTATCAAAGCCAAACGGAAGGTTGGGAGATTCCTCATCTGGTCTCAGTGGATCAAGAGAGGCTCTCTCACGTTCTTCGTAAGATAGCGGTCACCGCCAACATTCCTCCTCTAGATGCTCGGATTATCCTCACCGAAGATGACGAGGTAAAGATTATACCAGACTATCCCGGTCAGAAAGTCGATATTTCCCTTTTAGCTAAACAAGTGATTGCGGCTGCAACTAGGCCACATGACCGCAGGGTCATCATCAAGCCCCAGCCAGTGAAGCCAGATTTCAGTGCGGAGGATGCATATGGGCTGCGGATCCGGCGCTGTATTGCCCAATATACAACGACCTTTGACAGTCGAGACGAGAATCGGGCAAGCAATATTCGTTTGGCTGCAAATTGCCTGGACGGGGTTTTGTTGAAGCCCGGAGAGGGATTCAGCTTCAACAAGCAAGTGGGGCCTAGGTTGGGTTCTGAGGGCTACAAACCGGCACCGGTGATTGTCGATGGTGACCTGCTGCCAGGAGTTGGTGGAGGCGTTTGTCAGGTGTCAACCACGCTGTATAATGCCGTACTTCTGGCGGGCCTCGATGTTGTGATCAGGTCGCCCCATTCTCTACCCATTGCTTATGTACCCCTGGGGCGGGATGCTGCTGTGGCTTACGACTATATGGATCTGGCCTTCCAGAATGGTTCTCCCTATGGGTTGTTATTGAGCACCAGGGTGGACAAAGAGCGGCTGACAGTACGAGTCTTTTCCGATGCCCCTCTTGAGCGATCGATCGAGTTAGATACCCAGATCGTCAAAGTTCTGCAACCAGGGGTCATTCGTAAGATCGACGCTTCTTTGAGTCCGGGGACCATAATCGAAGAGACAAAAGGGCGGCAGGGGTATGAGGTACAGTTGTGGAGAATTGTCAAAATGGGTGATCGGGTGATTCACCGAGAACTAGTTGAGAAGAGTGTCTATAAACCTCGAGATACAGTGATTCGGCAGGGACCGTCAGTCAAATAAGCTGAGCTAGTGGGGGGCAATCGGGGAACTAGTGAACCCGCATTCCTATTAGCACTGTAAAAGCCCTTTAGCAGGATGTTGACAGGAAAAGGAATTTTGGTCAGAGGCAAGAAATATTTATGACCCAAGTTACGATTAACCGTGGGCGATTAAAGGAGGCGGCTTGCAGATGGGTAGGTATGCGTATTTCCGTAAAGATTATGTCCCACTTGAGGATGCAAATATCAATGTGATGACCCACGCATTTCTCTATGGGACCGCATGTTTTGAAGGGATCAGGGGGTATTGGTCTGAGGAAGAAAATCAGCTGCTTGTGTTTCGCATGCGGGAGCACTATTCTCGGTTGTTAGACTCCTGTAAGATCCTGCGCATAAATCCAGGCTATACAGTGGACGAGCTTTGCCAGACTACCCTTGAAGTCTTGCGGCGTAACCAAGATCGAGAGGATGTATATGTCCGCCCAGTGTTCTATAAGTCGACTCCAGGTATCGGTGTCAGGCTTTCCGGCCTAGATGATGACTTCTTGGTGTTCTCCATTCCGTTTGGCGACTACCTTGATATGGATCGAGGTTTACGGGCGAGGGTATCATCTTGGCGTCACCTAGATGATAATATGATTCCTATGCGGGCCAAAATCAATGGAGCCTACGTAAATGCTGCTCTAGCCAAAGATGAAGCCTTGCTGGATGGCTATGATGAAGCCATTTTCCTTACAGCCGATGGACATGTATCAGAAGGCAGTGCAGAGAACATCTTTATCGTGCGGGATGGCAAGCTGATTACCAGTCCGATAACTGCAGATATCCTAGAGGGAATCACCAGGCACACGGTCTTACATTGTGCCCGTGAGGATCTAGGACTGACAGTAGTTGAGCGCCTAATCGATCGCACGGAGTTGTACATAGCCGATGAAGCCTTTTTCGTGGGGACAGGAGCACAGATTTGCCCCATTATCGAGATTGACCATCGAACCGTAGGCGATGGTTCAATAGGCCCCCTCAGCCGCCGGATTCAATCTTACTACTTTGATGTCGTGAAAGGTAGAGTGGGGAAATACCGGAAGTGGTGTTCACCGGTCTATGTCTAGAAGAGCACTCCGGCCCCTTAGGGCCGGTTTCCTATTGGCTTGATAGATTATAGTTACTTAGGTAATCATCATATCCTTACCTGAAGCAACTAGAGACCTGACTAAAAACCTCGGCGCTTCCAAACTACTACAAGTGTACGCTGGCTTTTCTTAAGCCATGGATTAAGCAGTAGCTGCAGTATCCAGCACATATCTGTTCCCTCTTTTCGTATTAGGCCTTAATCCTCCCTTTGTTCTAATAGAATATGGGAATTAGGGACCAAGGGTGCCGTCAGAGGTAGTTGTCTTTGTGAGGGTTCGGAAAAGCAGGGATCAACTCCATCCCTACCTAAATATTGAAGTGTCGTAACATTGGAGAGCTATCTTGCCGAATAGGCAGAATGCCTTTAGGTATCGAATTGTGGTGGACTTGTGGTGGACAAGAGGCTAGACTCATATGATAGGGGGATGGGATTATGGCCGGCAAAGTTACGCCCTTAGCTAATCATCATAAAGCCCGAGGGGCACGGTTTACCGAGTTCGGTGGCTGGCAGATGCCAGTACAGTACAAAGGGATTATTGAAGAGCACCTGGCGGTTAGGCGGGCGTGTGGCCTGTTTGACTTGTCCCACATGGGGGAAATAGAGATCAGAGGTCCCTTGGCGTTAGATTTCGCTCAAGGGCTGATGACTAATGATGTCTCCAAGCTCGCTCCGGGTAGAGTTCAGTACAGCCTTTTATGTAATGAGACCGGTGGCATCATTGATGATCTGTTAGTATATCGCCATCCAGATTACGTAACCTTAGCTGTAAATGCCTCAAATACTGATAAGGACCTCGATTGGCTGCAGCGAATGGCTGCAAGACCACCATATCGGGGCAAGGTTGAGGTCTTGAATGTGGGGGAAAGACGAGCGATTTTAGCCATACAGGGACCGCAGGCACCCAAGGTTATGCGAAGTGTTGGCTTGGATGTTTTGGACCTACCCTATATGGCCTTTCGACTGTTGGGTCAGAATGGAGAGATCATGGTCTCTCGGACCGGCTATACCGGAGAGATCGGATATGAGCTCTATATGCCCGCCTCAGATGCTGTAACTTGGTGGGAGAGATTTCTGGGTCTGGCGAATAGTGTTGATATAGAGCCAGTGGGACTTGGGGCCCGAGATACGCTGCGGCTGGAGATGGGCTATACACTCTATGGCAATGATATTGACGAGACTACTACCCCTTGGGAAGCTGGTATTGGATGGGCAGTAAAGCTCGACAAAGAATTCATCGGCCGCACGGCCTTACTGGAAGCCAAAGCCCAGGGTCCTCAGCGTCGTCTGGTAGGCTTTGTTGTAGAGGGTCGTGGTATTGCTCGCCCAGGATACCCGGTGTATATAGAAGGAGAGCTGAGAGGAGAAGTCACCAGTGGCTGCATCTCACCATCCTCAAACCGACCTGTAGGGTTAGCTTATGTAGATTCGGCTTGGGCAGAAGCAGGGACCTCCATAGAAATATTAGTCCGAGGTAGGGCCGTAGCTGGTCGTATTACTTCGGTGCCTTTCATGCCATCTCGGGTTAGAGATGCAGTGACTCTAGGAGATTAAGTTTTACAGATAATGGTTTCTCAAAAAAGACTATTAGGCTAGGAGGATGCAGTTATGGCAGTACCGGCTAATCTACGCTATGCGGAGAGTCATGAGTGGGTAAGAGTTGAAGATGATGGTATCGTAGTGGGTGTCACCGACTATGCTCAGTCAGAGATGGGTGATATCGTTTTTGCCGAATTGCCACCGGTGGGGGCTGAGTATGATCAGGGAGAGAGTCTGGCGGTAGTGGAATCGGTCAAGGCTGTCTCCGATATTTACGCTCCTGTGAAAGGCACAGTCATTGCAGTGAATGAGGCCCTCATGGATAGCCCCGAGTTGATTAACAGTGATTGCTATGGTGAAGGTTGGCTGATCAAGCTTTGTCCTCCTCAAAAGACAGAGCTGGACGAACTGCTTTCCCCGGCGGAGTATGAAGCCCAGTTGAAGGCAGAAGCGTAAATGCTGTTCGGTGGTTAAATCGGATGACCTCATCGGGAATAAGTCATTAAGGAGAGAAGAGCATGGGTTACCCCTATCTGGCCTTGACGCAACGGGAGAGGCAGAAGATGCTATCCGCCATAGGTTGCGAATGTATTGATGACCTATTTGCGGATATTCCCCGGGAAATACTGCTGCAGAAAACTTTAGACCTACCCCAACCTCTAACCGAAAGCGAATTGGTGCGCCATGTTCAGGGTTTGGGCAAGCGCAACCTATCTTTGGACACTTATACCTCTTTCTTGGGTGCCGGGGTATACCAGCACCTAGTACCCCGGGCAGTATATCATCTGGCCAATCGGGCCGAATTTGTTACTGCCTACACACCATATCAGGCGGAGATTAGCCAGGGGGTACTACAGGCCACCTTTGAATACCAGACCTTAATCTGTGAATTGACCGGCATGGATGTCGCTAATGCCTCCTTGTATGATGGGGCTACCGGCTTGGCAGAGGCGGCCCTTATGGCTATGGCCATCACCGGAGGCAGTCGAGTTGTTACCTTTGAAAGCGTGCACCCAGATTATCTAGCGGTGGTTGATACCTATCTGAAAGCAGTGGGAGCTGAACTAGTGGTAATCCCCACTAGTCAAGGGACCGCCGATCCCGACCGATTGGCCCCGTTTTTGGGTAAAGAAACAGCGGCTGTACTGCTGCAGCAGCCCAATTTCTTTGGTTTGTTAGAATCGGCAGAAGAGATCAGGGCTTTGATAGAGGGGACGCCCACCCTATTGGTTGCCTGTGTCAATCCCATTTCCCTAGGCATATTACAGCCGCCGGCTGTGTATGGAGCCGATATCGTTGTGGGTGATGGCCAGCCCTTAGGAAATCCTCCGGCGTTTGGGGGACCTAGCTTTGGTTTCATGGCTGCGAAACAGAAGTACATCAGAAAAATGCCTGGGAGGATTGTAGGCGAGACACAGGATGAGGACGGCAACAGGGGTTTTGTTCTGACCCTGCAGACTAGGGAACAGCATATTCGCAGACAGAGGGCGACCTCCAATATATGCACCAATGCAGCCCATTCATCTCTGATTGGAACTATTTATCTGGCCTTACTGGGTAAGGAGGGCCTCAGGGAAGTGGCAATGCAATGCGCGCAGAAAGCACATTTCACCGCAGAGCAGATCTGCAATCTGCCTGGATGGAAATTGCTTTTTGACGGGCCTTTCTATCATGAGTTTGCTGTAAAAGCTCCGGTGCCCTGGTCTGAAGTGAATGCGGCACTTCTGGAAGAAGGAATAATTGGTGGACTGTCACTTGACAAGATGTATCCGGCACGCCGTGACTGGGAGAATGCTATTCTCTTTTGTGTTACGGAAGCTAGAACCGCCGATGAAATTGAGCACCTTCTCCAGGTTCTAAAGGGGGTAAAATGATGGCACGCCATAAGGAATACCCATTATTAATGGAATTGGGTGCGCCGGGAAGGCGGGCTTATCTACTGCCAGAGCTGGATATACCGGCCCGCCCCATAGATGAATTGATCCCAAGTGCTAACTTGCGGACCGATCCGGCTCCATTGCCTGAGTTGAGTGAGCTAGAGGTGGTCAGGCATTTCATCGGTCTGTCTCGACGCAACCACGGCGTGGATGTGGGATTCTATCCATTGGGATCTTGTACTATGAAATACAATCCCAAGGTCAACGAAGATTTGGCCTTTGACCCGGGCTTTGCCAATCTACATCCATATCAACCAGAGCAGACTGTGCAAGGGGCACTACAGCTGATGTATGAGTTGGAACAATATCTTTGTGAGATTGCCGGGCTCGATAGGGCAACATTGACACCGGCAGCCGGTGCCCATGGCGAGCTGACTGGTCTGATGCTGATCAAGGCTTATCAAGCTGCCAGGGGTGAGGGTCACAGAAATGAGATAATCATTCCTGATTCTGCCCATGGAACCAATCCGGCCAGTGCCGCTATGTGTGGCTATAAAGTTGTCGAAGTAGCCTCGAATAGTCGCGGTGGAGTCTGTGTTGATGCCCTACAGGAGATAGTTGGACCCCAAACCGCTGGCTTAATGCTCACTAACCCCAATACTTTGGGACTTTTTGAAGAAGATATCTTGACTATTAGTGAGGTAGTGCATGCAGCCGGAGGTTTGCTGTACTACGATGGAGCCAATGCCAACGCTATCTTAGGTAAATGCCGGCCTGGGGATATGGGATTTGATGTGGTGCATTTCAACTTGCACAAAACCTTTTCGACACCTCACGGCGGAGGAGGGCCAGGTTCAGGTCCCATTGCGGTTCGGGAAACGTTGGTACCGTTCCTGCCGATACCGATAGTGGAAAGGCGCGAACGCGTGCAAACAGCTGGAGCCGATCTAGGGGAGAGGCAAGAGGAGTTTTTCCTTGACTACAACCGGCCCCAGTCTATTGGCAAGATCAAGGGCTTTCATGGCAACTTCCTAGTTATGATTCGGGCCTATGCGTACATCCGTTCCATGGGGCCTGAAGGTTTGAGGCAAGCCAGTGAAGATGCGGTATTGGCAGCCAATTACCTGATGAGGGAACTAAGTGCATCATATGATCTTCCCTATGACAGAATCTGTAAACACGAGTTTGTGTTATCAGCCAAACAGCAGAAGGCTGAGGGGGTCACAGCCCAGGATATTGCCAAACGCTTGCTTGACTATGGGATGCATGCTCCGACGGTCTATTTCCCGTTAATTGTGGAGGAAGCTCTGATGGTAGAACCAACGGAAACAGAGTCCAAAGCAGCCCTTGATGAATTTGTTCAGGTGATGACCGCTATCGCGCGGGAAGTCAAAGAGTCGCCGGAACAGGTGAGAACAGCTCCACACCATACAGTAGTGGGACGACTTGATGAAACCCAAGCAGCTAGACACCCGGTTGTGCGTTGGCGGGAGGAAATAGAATAGGGGCAGGGGGACATAGAATGAGCGTTAGTCGTAAAGTGATAGGATATCTGGGCCCCCGAGGTACTTTTTCTGAAAAAGCCGCAAGACTTTATCAGGCACGTATGCTAGGAACGGAAACAGTATGTCTTCAGCCCTTCAGCAGTATTGTGGAACTCATTTCGGCTGCAGATGCCGAAAGCGTTGATCAGGCAGTCACACCACTGGAGAATTCTTTGGAAGGCCCTGTAGCACTAACGCTAGATATGCTGGCCCATGAGGTAGATCTAAAGATGGCGGCGGAGGTTGTCGTCTCTGTCCGCCACTACCTATTGGGTGTGAAGGGAACTGATTATGGGGGAATTCAGAGGGTGATCTCTCACCCTCAAGCCTTGGGGCAATGTAGAGCCTTTTTGCAGAAACACCTGCCGGCCGCTGAATTAACGATGGCTAGCTCCACGGCAGAGGCAGCTCGGCTTGTTGCAGGCGGTGATAGTACAAGTACGGCTATTGGCAATACTACAGCAGCTGCCGTCTATGGATTGGAGATTTTGGCAGCTGATATTCAGGACAACCGCGACAATGCTACTAGATTTTGTGTTTTAGCTAAAGGAGGCGATAATGCTCCTACTGGTGATGATAAAACATCGCTTGTTTTTTCGCCTCGGGAGAACCGGGCCGGAATCTTATATGAACAGCTGTGGGAGTTCGCTAGTCGAGGGGTTGACTTGACGAGAATTGAATCCCGTCCGGCTAAGCGAGTCTTGGGGGAGTATCTGTTTTTCCTGGATATTGCCGGTCACCACACCTCACCAGATGTGGCAGAAGCCTTAGAGGCGGTGGCCGGCCATAGCAGCTTCTTCCGGCTCCTAGGCTCTTATCCGCGGTGGCGAGAGGATGTCTTGTCATAAGCCGGAGCTAGCCAAGAAGTAATGAACGGGGTATCGATCATGTCAATAACTAATCGTTTTACTGAAATAGCTTATGCGTTACTTAGTGTGGCACTGATACTCGTGGTGACCAGGATACTGGTTCGAGTCACGAATCTACTGATAACTAGGATCTTTGAGCGGGAGGCAACTAGAGAGCGTCATCGCCATACGGATCCGAAGCGTCACCGTACTTTGATGAATATCCTCAAAAGCGCTGTTCGGTATGTTCTCTATTTCATCGGGGCCATGACCGCTCTTGACAAGTTAGGAGTACCAACCAGTTCTATTGTGGCGACCGCAGGTATCGGTGGGCTAGCTCTTGGATTTGGGGCCCAGAGTCTAGTCAGAGATGTAATCACTGGTTTTTTCATCTTGATGGAAAATCAATACTCTGTAGGCGATTATGTACGTGTAGGTAGCTCAGCAGGTGGTATAACAGGTATTGTAGAGGACATGGGGGTTCGAGTCACCAAGATTCGAGATCGTGGTGGAGAATTGCACATTGTGCCGAATGGCCACATCGAGCAAGTGACCAACTACATGGGGTCGGCTATGAGGATCATGTTTGATGTACGGGTGGCCTATGAAGAGGATTTGGATAGAGTCATGGGTATTCTCGATGATCTCTTTCTTCACTTGCAGGTTGAAATACCCGGTCTAGTTGAGGGCCCTAATATCCTAGGAATAAGCGATTTGACGGAGTCCGCGGTAGTCATCCGAGTCATGGCGAGGGCTCAAGCGATGCAGCAATGGGGTATAGAGCGTCAAATTCGGGGAGCGATCAAAGAGCGATTCGATGCAGAAGGTATTACGGTTCCCTATCCAAGACAGGTTGTAGTTGTTCGACGAGATACTGCATCAGATGAGTTAAGGAGTGGCGATGCTCCGGTTTCTGAGCAAGTGCCCAGCAGCAGTGAACTGAGGAAACCCACAGGAAAATAGATAGTAAGAAGTCTTAATAGAGGGGGCGCCTATGCGACCTGTATATCGTCTAGGAGACATTGTACAGATGAGGAAACCGCATGCCTGTGGTGGAGACAGGTGGGAGGTCTTGCGTGTTGGCATGGATTTCCGCATTAAGTGTCTTCAGTGTGGTAGAGTCGTCATGCTCTCGAGGCGGAAATTCGAACGGGCCGTGAAGACAGTTCTCTAATCGGGACTTGAGAAAAGCTTCGATGTGAAACCATTTTACAGGTCTTTCGGTGGCTGACAGATGGGGGGTAATATGATGTATTCTATGGGAATTATTGGTCTACCGAACGTGGGCAAATCCACGTTATTCAATGCCCTCACACAGGCTGCTGCTGCGGCAGCGAACTATCCTTTCTGCACCATCGAGCCCAATATTGGCATTGTACCCATTCCAGATCAGCGGCTAAACCAGATTGGCGATGTTGTACGTCCTGAGAAACTAACTCCGTCAGCCATTCAGTTCATCGACATAGCTGGGTTGGTCCGAGGTGCCAGTCGGGGGGAAGGGTTAGGTAACCAGTTTCTCGGTCATGTCCGAGAGGTAGATGCTTTGGTTCATGTAATACGCTGCTTTGCTGATGATAATGTCAGTCACGTGGAAGGGAATCTAGAGCCCCTCCGAGATCGGGGTATAGTTGAAACAGAACTGCTTCTCGCAGATTTGCAGACCTTAGAGAAAAGGCAAGCAAGAGCGAGTCGTTACCTAAAGACCGGCGAGGAAAAGCACAAGATAGAATTGCGGTTAATCGAAAATGCAATGGAACAGCTCAACCAAGGGGTGCCGGCTCGCAACCTCACGCTTAAGTCAGATGAGCAAAGTTTGCTTGCTGAATTCCATTTGCTGACCTCCCTGCCGGTGCTTTATTGTGCCAATGTGAGTGCAGAGGAGTTAGCAGATATTCTTGATGGTGATGGCACAGGCCCCTGTAGTCGACACTATGAGGCACTTAGACAAGCTGCTCAGGAAGAGGGGGCCGGCTGTGTCGCTATTGCTGCTCAGCTGGAAGCAGAACTACAGGAGTTAGATGAAGAGGAACGGCAGGAATTCCTTACTGAACTGGGGATACCTGATGCGGGGCTGGACCGCTTAGTCAGAGCAGCCTATGAGCAGCTTGATTTGGTGACTTTTTACACAGTGAAAGGCCCAGAGACTAGAGCCTGGATTATACCGAGGGGTACCAAGGCTCCCCAAGCCGCTGGAAGAATCCACAGTGACATGGAACGGGGTTTTATTAGGGCTGAAGTCCTTTCTGCTGATGAACTCATCGAATCGGGGTCCTTTGCCCGGGCTCGAGATGCAGGCATATTGCGATCTGAAGGTAAAGAATACGAGGTTCAGGACGGAGATGTCATGCTGATTCGGTTCAATGTATAGCGACTCCTAGTTTGCAGCTGTATTGGCCATAGCATTGCTAAATCCTCTGTTGCACGTAGGATTGGTGGATGATATAATGACACTGGTCATCCCTGCTCCAGGCAAGACCTGGGGCCATGTCCATAGGGAGGAGGTGAAGCTGTGGTGCGACCATACGAGATGATGCTCGTTTTGCAGCCAGTTCTCGAGGAAGAAGCTACTGATGCCTTGTTGGAGCGCTTAACCGGTGTGATCACCAATGAAGGTGGAAGTGTTGAGAACCTCGATCGGTGGGGCAAGAGGCGACTAGCCTACGAGATTAATGGGTTCACCGAAGGCTTCTACGTGGTGATGGATTTCCAAGCGGAGCCCGCTACAGCCAGTGAGTTGGAGCGGATTGTGAAGCTCGCCGATGGAGTCATTCGCCATCTGCTCATACGCAAAGACAATTAACCAACAACTCACGGCTTAGGTGACAGCTCCGTTCCGACATAGATAAGGAGGAGCGTAAATGCTCAATCGAGTGATATTAATCGGCCGTCTGACAGCCGATCCAGAACTGCGCTATACTCAAAGTGGGACAGCAGTTACTAACTTTCGTCTCGCTGTTGATCGGCCCTTCACAAATCAGAGTGGGGAAAGGGAGACCGATTTTATTCCCATTGTAGTTTGGGACAAGCAGGCCGAGACCTGTGCCAACTACCTAAACAAGGGACGCTTGGTAGCAGTAGATGGTCGTATGCAGGTTCGGTCGTATGATGCTCAGGATGGATCACGACGCTGGGTGACTGAAGTAGTTGCCCAAGATGTGAGATTCCTCGATTGGGGGAGACAGTCTGAACAAGAAGGCGGCTCCCAAGAGACTGTCACTCAGTCAGATGAGTCAGATGAATTCTTCATTGAGGATGTTCCTTTCTAAGAGGAGTGAGATATATGGCAAGGGAGAGAAGGAGGGGCCGCAGAGGCAGGCGGAAAGTCTGTAATTTCTGCGTCGACAAAGTGGAACATGTTGACTACAAAGAAGTAGGCAGGCTGCGCCGTCATCTGTCAGAGCGTGGCAAGATTTTGCCTCGACGGATTTCCGGCAATTGCGCACGCCACCAAAGACAGCTGACTGTTGCCATTAAGCGTGCCCGTCAGGTTGCACTGCTACCATATTCGGCAGAGTAACCACAACTCAATCTAGACGTAGCAAGGGTTAACTGCTTGGCGGTTAGCCCTTTTTCACACAATTTCACGTCATTGAGCGGAGTGTTGGGGAGATAAATTTTTGCCAGGAGGGGTCAGGCATGTCTATGCCGAAGTCCGATATCGGCATTGCCCGGAATATCAAAACCATAGAATGGTTGAAGGCGGAGCTAGTCTCTGGTGTTGCTACGTTTTTCCGGGGTTTGGTTAAGAATACGGAAGAAACGATGATTGACGGTTTGGCTAATATAGTGATTACATGCTTTATTCTTGGTAATCGTTTGGGCTTTAGTTTCTCCCGACTAGATGTTAAGATTGAGAACAAGATCAAGGCTAATATCGAGCAGGACCACGAGATAGAGCAGTGGTACGGGGATTTTTCAGCTTTACTGCGGTACCTGCAGGACAACAAGAGGTGAAGCGGATGCGAAAACCAAACAGCACCAGATCCCTGACTGAGGGAGCTATGCTGGCGGCGATTACCGTCTTGCTCTCCCTCCTAGGTGCCTATTTCCTGCCCTACCTTTTTTTTATTACCCCAGTACCCCTTATCATCTTGGTTTACAGGCACGGCATGAGGCCTGGTATATTAGTGGCCGTAACTTCGGCATTGCTCGGTGGCATTGTACTCAGCACTGTGCCCACAATGATCTTCTTGCTGATTTTGGGGTTAGTAGGATTGGCTATGGGGGAGGGTCTGCGAGAGGGATTTGCCCCTCACCGGATTATGCTAATTGGTACCGCTACATCAGTAATATCACTGCTCCTGATGGTGGCGGTAACGGCGCTGTTCCTTGATTTTAATATATTGGAAAGCACGTTTGAAACCATGGAGCGTTCTCTACAACAGGCGCTGCAAATGTACGAGAGGTTTGGCATAGAGGAACATCCGCTGTTTAAGGCAGATAGTCTAGGCGAGTTTATGCGACTCTTGCGGTTGGCATTACCGGCAGCTTTGCTGACTACGGCGGTTATGATGACCTTTGTAAACTATTGGTTGGCTCGTCTTGTCTTGAATAGAGTAGGCGCGAAATTGCCATGGCTAAAGCCTTTTCGGCTGTGGAGATTTCCCTGGTATCTGGCCTGGGGTTATATCATAGGGCAGGGACTTTTGCTTGTTACCCAGGGTACAGCCAATGGTAACATGTGGTTTGCAATAGGCCTAAACTTACAGATTTTGTTCAACTACGTCTTTTTGCTTCAGGGCCTGGCTATTCTATGGTTCTTCTTTGATAAGGCCAACTTGCCGAAAGTGGTTCGCTGGATCATCACGATTTTCGTATTCAATCCCATGTTTACCACCATAGTTGTCTGGGCAGGTGTGCTGGATACTTGGTTCAACTTCCGAAAGCTAGGCCAGGATGAGCCGGCCTAAGCCAATAGTGAAGGAGTGATTTTAATGGAAGTTATCTTGACACAGGATGTGAAGAATTTAGGCAAACAAGGGGAAACGGTGAAGGTGAGCCAGGGCTATGGCCGGAACTTTTTGATTCCCAGGGGCCTGGCGGTTGAGGCGACTAAGAGTAATCTCAGACACTGGCAACACCAGCGTAAGCTAGATAAAGAACGTGAGTTGAAAGAAAAAGGCGATGCTGAAAAAGTGAAGGATACTCTAGATGGGTTTGAGTTAGTCATGCAAGCCCGCTGCGGAGAAGGTGGAAGGCTTTTTGGCTCAGTGACTAGCACGGATCTAATCAATGCCATTCAGAAAGAAACGGGTATTGAACTGGATAAGCGCAAGTTAGAATTGGAAGAGCCTATCAAGAGCATCGGCGATCACAAGCTGAGAGTGAGATTGTTGCCAGGGGTGACGGCCAGCCTTAACGTCAAGGTAGAAGCATCAGAATGACCCTTTTTGGGCCAGGGCATATGCCGCTATTTACATAGCCTTGGCCTATTGCAAGACATGGATTTCGTTTCTTCGATTGAAAGGGGATCGCTTCAGCATGAAGAGTCTAATCCGGAAGCTCATGGCTAGAGGTGAGTATAAACTAGGGCATAAACTATCAGGGGAAGAGCAGCTGAGGCGTCAGGTTACGGCTATGTATGGCCTTTTGGCTAATCTGATGGGCTCCGATAAGCTGGTAATGAGGGCTGGTAAGTTGGATGCTTTGCAGCTCATGCGTTCCGAACGTTTGGAAGAGCGAGTGCTGGCCCTCAAGAAAATAGTACTAGAAGATCCGACTCTAAATACGGTGCCACAACCGGAGGAGATCCCAGACACTCTTGCTGAGATTGAAGAGGCATTAGCTGATATCTTAGCTCGGCGTACGGTCGAAGAATCGCTGGAGAAGAAGATCGCGGAACGTATGGAAGAACGGCATCAGGAATATTTGCGAGAATTGCGCATGGAGGTATTAAGAGAAGAGAAGGGGCCTGATAATCCCTTTACCTTGAAAAAGTACGCAGAATTGGAAAAGCTGGAGCAAAGAAAGCTATCTACTTCGATTAGTGAATATCTGAGGCCGGAGCATTTAGCTGAAGTGGTAGGTCAGGAGCAAGCGATTAAAGCCTTATTTGCCAAGATTGCATCACCATATCCACAACACGTAATTCTCTATGGCCCTCCTGGCGTCGGTAAGACAACTGTGGCACGCCTCATATTGGAGGCGGCAAGGAATCTGCGCTATACACCTTTCGGGTCAGATGCACAATTTGTGGAGGTCGATGGTGCCACCCTAAGGTGGGATCCTCGGGATGTAACTAATCCACTGCTTGGTTCAGTGCATGATCCAATTTATCAAGGGGCTAAGCGAGATCTAGCTGATGGGGCTGTGCCTGAGCCGAAATTGGGCCTGGTCACAGAGGCCCATGGTGGTATTTTATTCATAGATGAGATCGGTGAGCTAGACCTCATGCTGCAAAACAAGCTGCTCAAGGTGCTGGAAGATAAGCGCGTGAGGTTTGACTCTTCGTATTATGATGCCAGTGATCCGAATGTGCCGATGTATATCAAGAAGCTATTCGAAGAAGGTGCTCCGGCGGACTTTATTTTAATAGGTGCTACTACCCGCGACCCATCGGAGATCAACCCAGCTTTGCGTTCACGCTGTGCGGAGGTGTTCTTTCAACCCCTCAGCCGTACGGATATTCAGTCCATCGTATCTAATGCTGTACAGCGCTTAGGTGCTGAGCTAGAACCTGGAGTAGCAGAGATGATCAGTGAGTATACAATAGAGGGTCGCAAAGCCACAAGCCTTCTGGCTGACTGTTATGGTGTTGCTCTGCAGCGCTATGAGGCCGGCAATCAATCAGAGAACCCACCGATCATCACCCAAGCTGACTGGGAGGATGTCATTCAAAGCAGTCGTCTTGTCCCCTATGTCACAGTACAGGCGGATCACAGTGCGGAGGTTGGTAAAATCCTCGGACTAGGTGTGAGTGGATTTCTCGGATCTGTATTGGAAATCGAGGCCATTGCTTTTCCATCCAAGGCCAAAGGACGAGGAGCACTGAGGTTCAACGAAACAGCGGGCTCTATGGCCAAGGATTCGGTATTTAATGCTGCCTCAGTAGTGAGGCTGCTTACGGGCAAAGAGATTTCGGATTATGACCTACATGTAAATGTAGTAGGTGGTGCTAATCTAGATGGTCCCTCAGCCGGTCTGGCCATGGTATTGGCTTTGATTTCTGCAGTTGAGGGTATCCCCTTACGTCAAGATATAGCGGTTACAGGAGAAATCTCTTTACAGGGTAAGGTTAAGCCAGTTGGTGGTATACAAGAAAAAATCTATGGGGCTATGCAGGCCCAGGTAAAGCGAGTCTTAGTGCCTCAGGAGAATAAGCGGGAAATTCCAAGAGTTCTTCATGGTATCGAGATTATTCCCGTAGCTCATGTCCAAGATGCCTGGGAACTAGTCTTCGCTGCCCCTGAACCGGCAGCGGCTGCCCGGCTGGAGGACCAGCCTTCACCGTTAGCCCGCAGACAGGCTATCCACCGATTAACCAGCTAGCCATGGTGGGTAAATGTGGATAAATGGAAGGGGAGGACAATTGCCGAACCGTTTTGCTCAATGCTTAACAGGCCATACCGGCGTGTTGGGCGTGATTGGTGATCCGATTGCTCACAGTTTGTCACCAGCCATGCACAATGCTGCATTGCAAGCCCTAGACAAGGATTACATTTACGTGCCGTTTGCCGTAAGCCCCTTACACGTCCAGGAAGCTGTAGCCGGGGTGAAGGCCCTTGGTATAAAGGGGATCAATGTCACCATACCTCACAAAGTTGCAGTCATCGATTATCTAGATGAAGTTGATCCCGTGGCCCAGCTGATAGGAGCTGTGAATACCATCAGCAACCAGGCAGGGCGTCTGATCGGGTATAATACCGATGGTTATGGTTTCTTGCGCTCTCTTCAAGAAGAGGCTGGGCGAGATCCAGAGGGGCAAAAGGTAGTGCTTTTGGGAGCTGGCGGTGCCGCTCGGGCTGTCGGATTCCAGTTGGCCTTATCTAAGATTCAATCTCTGGTAGTGGCCAATCGCACAGAGAGCCGTGCCTTGGCATTGGCTGCCGAGATTCATGAACAGACCGGGTGTCCTACAGTGGGTAGTGGTCTCGATAGTTTGGATTCCCATTTATCGGCTGCTGATATCCTAATCAACACAACTTCCTTGGGTATGTATCCCCAAATCACCACGGTACCGCCCGTAGAGATTGAGCACTTGCCGCCTACTGCTCTTGTTTGTGATATTGTTTACAATCCCAGTGAGACTTTGCTCATACAGAAGGCGGCTGATAGTGGTCGCGCCACATTGCCTGGTTTGGGGATGCTGGCCTATCAGGGGGCAGCAGCACTTGAACTCTGGCTTCAGGTTAAGGCACCAATCGATGTAATGAAAACGGCTCTGCGCATGCAATTGGCGAGTCAGTAGGGCAACTGGACCGCATCTTCGCAGCAAAAGGCTCTACCTAATCGGTGGCTCGCCCTTGATGCTTTTAATGTAGGCCATAGCAGTGGCTACGTCTTCTCGAGAGCCACAGATCTGCACTCCCACACTGCCTTCACTGCCTCCTACTCCCCCGGCAGATACCTGCAGTGCTTTCACTCCAAAAAGGGTTGAGAGTGCTTCCACTTCTGTGATAATAGTTGCACCGACCATGGGTACCATACCACAACGCATGCCTAAGGAGTCATCCAAAGTGTGTATGCCCAGGTGGTGAATGGCTGCCTCCACTGAAGGGATCAGTTTTTCTCGCGAGACAGGAACCACTAAGTGACTACCCCGAGCGTACAATGTACCCAGTGCCAAACCACAGGTTCCTCCATTGGGTGCTCCTACCAGGACACCTGCCATACCGGAAGGGTCTATGGCATTGGCCCCTTTGATAAAAACATCGTTGTTCGTGAAGTCAGCTAGTATGTCCAACCAAGGCCGATCACTTTGCTGTCCATTCTCGAAACAGACTGGTGGGATCCTGGTTTCGTTGGGGGTAACCGCATAATGACCTTGAGTAATCAGGCCTGCGGTGTAACGCAATTTCTCTACAGAGTTTCCTAATAGTTCCTCCAAGACATAGGCATTAGTGATACCGTTGGCTATGATCAATTTTCCCTGGCTGTGTGCTGATTGTACAATTGGCAGTTCTGCCACTGCCTTACCGATTAGGCGCTTACCTTCCGGGACGGTCAACGAGAAAAGGGCCCTAGCTTCACTGTTTCGCATAGTCATGTGAACCTCCCTTACCTTGAACAGGCAAGCCTAATGATCCATGGTTTCCAGATATTGTCGGCAAAGGTGATTGACCTGGCGTTGGGTCTGGATCAACATCTCTGTGATCTCTTCTTTACATTGCCGAACCAATTCCTCATCGAATAGATTAATCTCAACTGTCTTCAGAAGGTTTCCCAACTGCTGGTTCAATTCTCTCTGTGTCTTAACCAAAGCTTGCCACTGAGCTTCCACCGGTAACAATTCCTCCTACCTAACTCGGGAGACATTTCCTCCCACTAACTGCTAGTTCTGTATTCTACACTGGTATATACTAAACCTGCTGCAGGGGCGGTCGCAGGTAATAAGCTGATCATGGAGTACATATAGTACTAGAAGGATTTTCTGTGATGCAGCATGTTTGTCGAAGGGAGAGAAAGGCCCTGGACAGCAGTGGCCTGTATAAGTGACAGATAAGATACGGATTGGCATTATTTTCGGTGGGCGTTCTAGTGAACACGAGGTTTCACTTACTTCAGCCTCCTGTGTTCTCAAGGCAATAGATAGAAACAAGTATGATGTGATCCCTATAGGCATCACCAAAGGCGGGCGGTGGTTGCTCGGAAATGATGTGTTAGCACTGCTTTCCTCTCAGGCATCTGAGTTGGAATCAAGCGAGTATAGAGAGCTGCAGGCCTCTGATCTTACAGAGGCAGTATCTGTATCGTTGTTGCCTGTTCCTGGAAAGGCCGGTTTGGTCGCATTGCAGTCCGAAGGGAATGCTTTATCAATGTCGCATTTGGCTAGTCGCCTGGATGTAGTATTCCCAGTTCTACATGGAACTCATGGCGAAGATGGTGCTATTCAAGGTCTGATGGAGCTGGCGGATCTACCCTACGTCGGTGCTGGGATCACAGGTTCAGCGGTAGCCATGGATAAGGCTATGACTAAGGCAGTCCTTAGTGCGGGTGGTTTTCCGCAGCTGCCCTATATAGTCGTACTTCGCTCTGAGTGGGAACAGGATCCCATGCTTGTGCAAGAAGAGGTTGAAGCTCATTTGGGCTATCCTTGCTTTGTTAAGCCTGCCTCCTTGGGTTCTAGTGTTGGCATCTCCAAAGTGCGCAACTCATCCGAGCTGCAGCCGGCACTTGCTGAAGCAGCTATCTATGACCGGAAGCTAGTAATCGAGCAAGATGCTGGTGCTGCTCGGGAAGTAGAGTGCAGCGTTTTGGGTAATGACGATCCTATGGCATCAATACCTGGAGAAATTGTACCTTCTAGGGAGTTCTATGACTATACGGCCAAATACCATGATAGTAGTTCACAATTGATTATTCCTGCTCGGATATCGCCACATGCGGCTGAAAAAGTTCAAGACCTGGCTGTACAGGCGTTTAAGGCTTTAGATTGTGCCGGGATGGCTCGGGTAGATTTCTTTGTAGACAAAGAAACGGAGCACGTCTACATCAACGAAATCAACACCATACCGGGATTCACTCCGATTAGCATGTATCCGAAACTGTGGGAAGCTAGTGGGGTTTCTTATGCAGACCTGATCGATCGATTGGTAGAGTTAGCCATAGAGCGGCATCAAGACAAGACGCGTAATGTGACTTCCTTTAGCAAAGAGGAAAGGGAATAGCTTACATGTGATTAGGCTGAGCCATGATGACAGGCCGGAGGGGCAGAAAGGACCGAGACCAATGTGGCGGACCTCCAGGAAAAAGGTACCACAGACCAGGTTCTGGGGACGAGTCTTGATGAGTGCTGCATCTTTGGGTTTTGCCGGGTGGGCGTGGCTATTTTACCGGAATATCTGGCAGGCGGCCATACCTGCCTTCGGTTCACCAGAGCCTTATCTAGAGGCGTTAAGATGGCTCTTGGCAAGGTATCTAATGGCAGGTGGTGGGTTGGTTGTGGCTTGGTGGTCAGGCCTCATCCTCGCTCGCTCCAAATCGGCAGCCTCAGTTCAGAAAACAGGTCAGCAGCGGCAAGTAGGTTAGTTGCGGGGGAGTATTTCATTTGAGTCTCATACAGTTCGCCCAAGTCACTAAACACTATGGAGACAGGCTGGTTCTCTTTGAGATCACAGCTGCCGTTGAGCGGGGAGACAAGATAGGGCTAGTGGGTCCTAATGGAGCCGGTAAGACAACACTTCTCGCTCTGATGGTAGAAGAACTCGTGCCAGATAGTGGCACGATCCAAAAAACTGGCCAATGTCGGATTGGATACTTACCTCAGAGGCCTAAACGGCCATCGGATTTGACCTTCAGGCACCTGCTCATGCAAGAATTTGCCGACATGTGGGAAATGGACCAAACACTGCGCCAACTGGAAAAAAGCATGTCCCAAGCTGAGGTATATCAGAATCCCCGGCGCCTGGATGTAGTCATGCGGCGTTACGGGCGGCTGCAAGACGAGTTTCGCCACTTAGGCGGCTATTCCTATGAAGTCAAGATGAAACAGGTCATCTATGGACTAGGCTTTACTAGTGACGATCTTGATCGCTCCATACAGGAGTTCAGTGGCGGTGAACAAGTACGGGCAGAGCTAGCTCGAGTACTCTTGGCCGAACCAGACCTATTGCTCTTGGATGAGCCTACCAATCATTTGGACATGCAAGCCACAGAGTGGTTAGAGGGTTATTTGCGATCTTTGCAGCAAGCGGTAGTGGTGGTATCTCATGATCGTTATTTTCTTGACATGATATGCAGCCGTATCTGGGAGCTGGAAAACTGTCAGTTGTTGCAGTGTTCTGGGAATTTCAGCCATTTCCTAGAGCTGAGACGAGCAAGGCTGGCCCGCCAAGAAGCTGATTATCTGGCAGTTACAAAGGAAGCTCAACGCTTGCGGGAATATATAGACCGTTATCGGGCAGGCAACAGGGCGAGGCAGGCCCGCAGCCGGGAGAAGCGTTTAGCTAGGTTGCAGCCGGTATCCAGACCCAAGCAGATCGACACAATCCATTTAGATCTGTCCTATACAACTCATACCGTGAAACAAGTACTTGTTTCGGAGAAGCTGACCATAGGGTATTTGGGCAAACCACTGGTATCGGGGTTGGATTTCTCTATCTTGCGAGGCGAGCGCTGGGGAATCATTGGCCCTAATGGTGTGGGGAAAAGCACACTACTTAAGGTACTCGTAGGGGAGGAAAGTGCCATAGATGGATCCTTTCATTGGGGGGATGGTGTTTCGATAGGATATTTTCGCCAGGGCCTGGATGACCTAACTGGGGATAACACCATATTGGACGAGTTGCTGGAAGTACGCAACTTGCCGGTAGGGGAGATGCGCAGCTTTTTGGCCAAATTCCTGTTTACTGGAGAAAGGGTTTTTGATCAAATCGACACCCTCAGCGGAGGCGAACGCTGCCGGGTGGCATTGGCCAAATTGATATTGGCTAAGCCGAATGTATTGCTGCTGGATGAGCCTACTAATCACCTAGACATAATCAGCAGAGAGGTATTGGAGCAAGCATTGGCGGATTTCAGCGGTACTTTGATCTTGGTGACTCACGATCGCTATCTGCTGGACAAATTGGTGACAGATCTAATGATTATAGAACCGGGGAGCTTTCAATTCTTCTCGGGCACATATAGTTCTTATCGAGATTGGAGACGCCAGGAACAAGCAGCTGTGTTAGCTGAGCAAGCGCCGCCAAAGTCGCCCCCACGCCCAGCTGCCCCAAAGGAGTCTGCTAAGCTGCGGGCGGATCTGGCCGCATTAGAGGAGACTATTGCCGAGAGGGAGGATGAATTACAGTCTCTGACACAGCAAATGGCAGACCCCAAGGTCTATGCTGATGGACCGGCCATCAGATCAGTATCTCTGCAGCATAGGGAAATCTCCGAAGAGCTAGAGGCCCTCTATGAAAGATGGGAAGGGCTCTTGAGTAATCTGGACAGCAGGAATACCATGGATTGAGGAGAAGTATCTAACAGTATTACCAAAGCCAGTACGGGCCTTTGGGTTTACGCCCAAAGGCTAATTTAACTACTGGTTGTAGTTACCGGGAGGGATACCGATGGTGAGTGATAATGCCAGGGCTTGGCAGGTAGAAAACCCTCGGTGGTTGATTGCTGTGCCCCGGGAACTACTCACTGTCTATCATCGCATCATTGGGAGTGAGGCTGTCTTACTATGGCTGCACCTGCAGTGCTGGGGGGAGAGGAGTTCCGTACCGGATATTGACGCATTGGTGGCTCAGCTGGAAGCCCAAACCGGTTTTCATCCAGAAGTGATTACTCTTGCCTTACATCGCTTGGAGCAGTATGAGCTTGTGGAAATGAAGGACAGGGTGATCAAGTTGTGCTTACCCCTATCGGCGGATCAGTTTGCTATTCGCTTTGCAGCAGAGCTGGCCGCGGGAAGAGAAGAGCAGCACACCGAGGAGCAGGAGCAGTCCCTAAGCGAGTCCGTGGGGGAGATTAGTACCGTAGGTAGTGGGCTCACCGCCGATGCCGTGCTAGATGGGGTCTTGGATCTAGACTTAGCTTCCGCAGCAGGGGCTGCCCCGGTGGAGAACGCTAAGTTAGTAGATGAGGAGCCGGTTAAGGAACCGGTAGTATTGGATAAGGCGGTCTTTTCCTCGGCCGAAGCCGATCTCCAAGCTGTACTCGACCTTTACCATAAGCGGATTGGTTTGATGGGTCCTAAGCAGCGGGACAAGCTGCGATTCTGGGTGGAAGAATCAGGTATGCACGCTGAAGTTGTAGCAGCTGCCATAGACATAACAGCTCGGAAGGCAGAAAATCCTCGGATCCAATACCTAGAAGGTGTACTCAGAAATTGGTATAATGATGGTGTTCGTACCTTCGACGAGGCACTGAAGAAGTATCCGGAGATTGCTGGTGAAGACCGGAGTTCTTCCGCTAGCTATGAAGGTGTGGCCAACGCTGGAGCCTATACTGAAGCTGATAGTGAGCTAATACGTAAATGGAAGGAGCTTTACCCTGATGAGTATAACAGCTAAGCAGTTGGATGTAAGGGAGGGTAAAGTCCCGTTTGTTCCTATGGATCTCGGTGCCGAGCGACGAGTGTTAGGTATTCTGATCAAGTACCCTGATAAGATCGACTTGGCCGTGGACAAGCTGCAGGTTAACCATTTTTATGACCGGATCCATCGGATGATCTATCAGGCAATCCTCGAACTGTATCACTCCAGAGGACGGATATCTTATACTCAGGTATATAGTAAACTGCGTAAAGAACAGCAGATTGACACTTTAGAGGAAGTCTTGGTTGCAATTACCGAGTCTTTCGCTAGTCAAGCTGAATTGCAGCCCAGTATAGAAGTACTGCTTGAGAAAAACGCTAAGCGGCAAATTCTGCAGGCTGCGCATCAAATCGAGCAGATGATCCTGCTGGAAACAGAGGATAATATCGAGGGTTACCAAGCCAAGGCTCAAGAGCTCGTATTTGCAGCTACTAATACGGTCGCTAGCCCTGATGATGATGCCAAGGACTTGCTGGAGATCTTGAACAAATGCTATGTAAATCTTCTGCAAAGACGGGAAGGCAATTCTACCTATGGGTTATCAGTGCGCTATCCGTCTATTGATGCTTTTACGACAGGCTTTAAGAATAAAGACCTGATTATTTTGGCTGCCAGGCCCAGTATGGGGAAAACAGCCCTAGCACTCAATTTCGCTGTCAATGTGGCCAAGCGGGACATACCAGTGCTGATTTTTAGCTTGGAGATGGATGATGAGCAGATCGGCGATCGCTTGGTCTTAAGTGAATTGTTTCGCTTTAAGGGCCAAGGCCCGCAAGAAGTCACTTCCTTTGATTACTCAACCAAAATGACTGATGTTCAGTTTGCCACTACCCAGTCGGTGTTTAACGATCTGTACAAATTGCCCATTCAAGTAGTTGATAAGCGGGGTATGACAGTGGCGGAGATCAGAGCCAAAGCCAGGAAGGCTAAGGCAGAGAGTCCGGCTCTAGGGTTAATCATCATTGACTATCTGCAGTTGATCAAGCCCCCACCAGAATCCAGAAAAAACTGGTCTCTGATCGTGGGTGATATGGTCAGGGAATTGCGTGATCTGGCCGGTGAGTTGGACTTGCCTTTGATTCTTATCTCCCAATTGAATCGAGGAGTTGAGAGCCGGGACGACAAGCGGCCAATGATGTCTGACCTGCGGGATAGTGGTAATATTGAAGAATTTGCCGATGTGATCATGTTTCTTTATCGGGAAGACTACTACTATCCGGAGCAAGCAAAAGAAAAGGGAGTAGAAGGTGAAACTGAGATCATATTCGCCAAGCAGCGCAAAGGGCCGACGGGGAAAATCAGACTGAAATATCTCAAGGAATATACTCGTTTCATAGAAGAAAGCCCGAGAGAACCTAAGTAGTTGGGTTACAGCTCTAGCTTTTTCGCGCAACAGATAGTTGAGGTGTTTATATGGAATTATTCGAAGAACTAGAGCGGATCAAGATCCGATTTGTGGCGGCCTATGATAAGCTGGTGGAGCAAGGCCTCATATCGGAAAGGGAATATCAAGAGATTGTGGAAATAATTGATGATCTGGACAACTATAGTATTAATGAACTGAGAGAGCGTTTGGGACGATTTCGTTACATGCAACACCTAGACAATAAGGAGAGCGATCAGGAGAGGGAGCTCCCATCGTAGTTGGAGTTCTAGGTATAATGTAACCAGACTGGGAGGTTGACGCTTTGGGCTTTATTCCGGTAACGAAACCACAAGGGCGCCAACTGCTAATTATTTTGATCTCGGTGGCTGTATTCCTTAGCCTGGGGATCTGGCTGGCAATGGCCAAGACTGTTACCATAATTGTAGACCAGGATCTCGAGCAGGTATTAACCACGTGGAGGACAGATGTGGGCGGTGCCTTGGTCAAGGCGGGCATTGCTTTGGATCAAGGTGATCTAGTAGAACCGGCTCTCGGCCAAAAGTTGATCCGTGGTATGGAGATTCGGGTCAAACGCAGTTTCCCAGTTGTGCTTGTGGTAGATGGCACACATCGGACGGTGCGGTTCACTGGAGGTTCGGTAGGGGAGCTCTTGGAGCAGCAAGGCGTGCAATTGGGAGAACTTGATCGGGTAGAGCCAGATACGATGCAGGCAGTGGTTGCCGATCAGTCAATACGGGTCATCCGGGTGACCACCAATGAGGTAACTTTAGAGGAAGAAATCCCTAATGGAAGCAAGAAGTGGGCAGAGCCCACACTAGAGAAAGGCAAGACCAAGATAGTCCGTAAGGGACAGCCCGGTCTGCGGGAGAAGATCTATGAAGTAACCTACGAGGATGGCCAGGAAACCGACAGCAAGTTGGTTATGACTCGAGTAGTTCGGGACCCAAGAGATGAAATAATTGGAGTAGGGACGCGGGAAGTATGGCATACCCTTAACACATCCCGGGGTCCTGTGCGGTATCGTGAGGTAAAGGATATGACTGCTACTGCCTATTACCCAGGCCCGGAAAGTACCGGTGAGTGGGCTGATGGGTTTACCGCCACTGGGGTAAGGGCCGGGTTTGGTATCGCAGCCGTGGATCCCAAGGTTATTCCTTTGGGTACTCGTTTATATGTGCCTGGCTATGGTCATGCCCTGGCAGCTGATGTGGGAGGGGCCATAAAGGGTAATAGGATTGACTTATGCTTTGAAACATATCAAGAAGCTATTCAATATGGGAGACGCAAAGTAAAAGTATACATTGTGGACTAGACGGGCAGGGATTCCTGCCCGTTTTCATAGGTAGCGGTGGAGGTAGATCCGAAGGTGAGTTTGAAGGACATAGATGCTACGCTGGCGAGCCCAGCGGCAGTACATCGATTGATCGCGGCACATGGTTTTACTTTTCGGAGGTCATTAGGCCAGAATTTCCTGATCGATGGCAACATTCTGCGTAGTATTATCGGGGCAGCACAAGTAACGGAAGAGGATGTGGTTATTGAGATTGGGGCCGGACTAGGGACCCTTACCAGGGCTTTGGCGAGCACGGCCGGCAGCGTTCTGGCCATGGAGATAGATGCTCGGCTCCATCCAATTCTTGAAGAGACAGTTGGGCAATATGATAATGTTGAAATCGTGGCTGAAGATGCCTTAGGAATTGACTGGTCCAATTTCTGGGCGACATATGGTCTTTTTCGAGCAAAGGTGGTTGCCAACTTACCCTACTACATCACATCACCGCTCTTACTCAACCTCTTCTGGCAAGAAGTTCCCTTGGACAGTATTACTATAATGGTACAGAGAGAGGTGGCGGAGAGATTCACGGCTCAACCTGCCACCAAAGCCTACGGAACACTTACGGTCTTAGCTGGTTATTATAGTGAGGTAGGGATCCATCAAATCGTGCCACCAACGGTATTTATGCCCTCACCAGAGGTTGAGTCAGCCATAGTCAAATTCACCATGAGACCATATGTTCTGCAAGCAGTCAATCCCGCTTTGCTCTGGAAAGTAGTCAAGGCGGGTTTTGGTCAGAGACGGAAGACTCTCCCTAACGCGCTGGCCTCAAATCTGGGGGATACTATTCCTAAAGCAGAGCTGCAGGATATCTTGCGGTCTTGCGATATTTCTACCCAACGGCGGGCCGAGACCTTGAGCTTACACGAATTCGTGGTACTCGCGAACAAGATTGCAGAGTTTTGGTGAGTTCGACAGTGAATACCAGCATTTACATGACTTACTGACTAAAGCGGCAGGTGATGTGTCGCTCGATCCAGAATATCTTCGTTATTGAGGTGAGTGTATGGAGTATTTTATAAGCCCTACAAAGGGGCGGCTTTCCTTTGATGAGGTTTTCGAGGACATGATTGCCTATGTGCAGGAACAACCGGAGGCGGAATACAAAGTTATTATCGGTACCGATTCCCAGTATTCCCAGAATGATACCTGTTTTGTGACGGCAATTATTGTGCATCGCATAGGCAAGGGCGCCCGCTATTATTACACCCGTGAGTGGGAGTTCATGAGCAAGTCCTTACGTCAACGCATTTTCTACGAAACTTCTAGGAGTCTGGCTTTGGCCAGCTGGGTGGCTGAGAGGCTGGCAGAAAACGGATATGCAGATCTCAATGTCGAGATTCACTTAGATGTTGGCGTCAATGGTAGAACGAAGGAATTGATCCGTGAGGTAACCGGAATGGTCATTGGTAGTGGGTTTGATGCTCGCATTAAGCCTGACTCCTATGGAGCCTCTAAGGTGGCAGATAAGTTCACCAAGTAAGGGTGCCTAACCCTGCCTACCCTCACACCCCTTCTGGCCGTCAAATTTGACTTCTAGGGCCCCTACTGCAGCAGCCTCTATCATGTTGTACCTTAAGTACCTCTATAGTAGTTAGAGATACTTGCTGCCCTTTTTCGCTCAGCACATCTTTTGGTCATCATCATAAAATATGGCAAGGCGTGATGCCTCCTTCTCGGTATGAGGAGGTGCGAGGCGTCTTTGTTGTACTTGTCATCGGCGGGTTTGTTGGGAGGCCAGAATGATGATGGTCAGGAGACTGCTAATTAATGGGCGTATTTGGGAGGGTGAAATAACCGCTGACTGGAGGGAAGGGGTATTGTTATTACCTTTATCAGTGGTGGCGGAACGGCTGGGGGCCCGTCTCCAATGGGTTGCCGGTACTGACGAACTAGAGATCGACAAGGATGGCAGCAAGCTGCGATTATCTGTAGGCCAAGAAGAGGCATCCATGCAGGGGGAAAGAGTGCCTATCGGAGGGCCTATATATGTAACGGAAAACGTAGTGATGGCACCCGTTTCTCTTATTTGCCGTTGTTTTGATTTGCGCTGGGCCTATCTAAAAGATGTTGATGCAGTAGTATTGAGCCGAAGGGAGCCAGCCCTGTCAGGAAAGTGCATCATGATTGATGCCGGCCATGGAGGAGAGGACTCCGGTGCAATTAGTGGAGATATAGTAGAGTCGGAACTGAACTGGGATATTGCCCAAAGATTGGCAAATATCCTCAATCTCAGTGGAGCCGAGGTTCAATACACGAGGGGAGAGCGACAGGCGATGTCCTTATCCCAACGAGTCAATTTGGTCAGAGATGCAGGTGCTGACCTAGTGATTAGCATTCATCAAAATAGTTTTGCCCAGGCTGAGATCAACGGAACTGAGACCTATTGGTACAGCAGTTGGCCTGCCCGCCGATTAGCGGAATGTGTACAGAATCATGTCCTAGAAGAGCTGGAAACGGTTAACCGAGGGGTTAGGGAGGCGGCCTTTTACTTATTACGCCATTCTCCCGTTGTGACGGTTCTCGCAAAGCTGGGTTTTGTAACCGGCTGCCATGATCACCCCATGTTGGGCAGTATATGGATGCGAGAAAGGGCGGCTTTAGGCATATTCAGGGGAATCCGTGAATATATCGAAGGATAGGGCGGCCAAATGTAAAATTCTTGTTGCTAACGGTGATGGTGCTCCTTGACAAAGGAAGGAGCTCGTTGGTATAATAAACATTTATTTGACTCCAGGGCCTAGAGTGTGGTATAATTTCGGTGATAATGTGGAGGGAAGGTGATGCGAATGCCAGCACAGAACGCTAGAAACCTGGACACCATCAAGAGAAGTCTGGAAGCTAATGTTGGTAAGAAGGTTAGACTAAAGGCTAATCGGGGACGTCGGAGAGTTATAGAGGCAGAGGGAGTGCTGGAGCAGACCTACCCAAAACTCTTTGTGGTAAAGCTGGACAAACCCAGCCCGATCAAACGCCTTTCTTACACCTATGCTGATGTACTGACTGAGACCGTAGAGGTCACCATTGGTGACAAGCAGGTGGGAGCAGCGCTCTAGTCGTGACCTGCCAGATGGTCATGTGTTTCGGCCCAAACAGAAGCTTCTATTGGATTCGGAAGTTTTTTAGTGTCTGTTGTCTTGGCTGCGGTCCTCTGTGTTAAGGACCGTTCACTTTTTTCGATGAACCCCGGGTGGATCTTATCCATAAGATCTGCCCGGGGTTTTGCTTTACCCCTTCTATTTGACTTCTAACTGTTACCCGGCTTTGCATAAGAATGAAATGAATAGAGGGAGGCATTGCCCTATGGCTCGGTGGGTTTGGCGACCGAGAAATCGAAGAGTCCTGCGGTTAGGAGATGAAGGGTCATCGGTCGCTTGGCTGCAAGAGCGTTTGCAATCATTGGGCTATGAGGTGGGGGCCATTGACGGTAGTTACGGCTTTCTCACCGAGGATTGTATATGCTCTCTTCAGCGGGAGCATGGCCTAAGAGTCGACGGCATTGCCGGCCCTGAGGTGATGGAGTTACTTCATGACCCTGAGATAAGGGGCCTGGATAGGAAAGTAATGGTATGGGGCGCATCACATGGTGATCTTGGCGACTTGTCTCGGGCATTAGGACACGATCCCCATCTGCACATGGAGCAGCGAATAAACGGGCTTTTGCTTTACTGTTTTTCGATTAACGATGATGGTAGTATTTCCGGCGAGCTTCCGGCAACCGACTATCCCAAGACAGGATCTAAGCAGATGAAGTTGGTGCCGGTGATTAGTAATCTTAACCAGGACGTATATGATGAGTTCGCTGTAGAAGCGCTGCTTAGGCACAGTCATACACGTAAGTGGCTGCTGGAAACCGTCAGACGGGTGGTGGCTAATCCAAGAATCGATGGTGTTGGCTTAGACCTCCAGAAAGTGGGGTTGGGATATGGCCGACGGTTTGCAGCCCTTCTGCATGAGGCGCGTGATTTGGTCAATCATTATCATAAAAGGATGTATATGGTACTAATACCGGCAAGCGGCAACCTGACCTTACCTCGGAATGTAGATCGCCGCATTTGGCGGACTGTACCAGACCGGGTAATTCTGCAAGCATCTAGGCAGTATGTTGAGGGACAGCCAGGCCCGAAATTGGGCATAAAGTGGATGCAGAAACAACTTGAAAAGGTGTGGCTTTATCTGCCCCCGTGGAAGCTAATAGTTGCCTTACCTGTAGACGGAGTAGCTTGGCGGGTAGGCGATGCAGTAAGAGAATACAACTACTTGTCATATGACGAGGTCCGTAAGCTGGCCTACCAAAAGCAAGCTAAGATTCAGTGGGACACAGCGGAAAACGTACCTTATTGTGATTTCGTCGGTGCACAAGGACGTTTTCGCGTCTGGTTCGAAAACAGGGACAGCATGAGACCGAAACTGGAGTGGCTAAGTAATCAGCACTTGGCAGGGGTAGCGTTCATGCCTATTGGAGGGGAGGATAGCCGCATATGGAGGGAGATCGAAAACTTGTCAATATTTACCGATATAGTCAGGGATGGGCTGGCATATAAATGAAAGTGTTAAACGTGAAAGGACCAAAGGGGGGAAGGCACATGGCATTAAGAGTAAAGGACGATGTCGTCCAATTGGAGGCGGTAATCGGCAGAAATTCGACTCAGACTATAGCTGAAGGGACAATGACGATCCCCAGCAGCATGATGCCAGCAGATCGGATTGTAAGGGTGACTGCCGTCCCACGCATCAGTGAGCAATGGATGGAAGAAGATAGAGTGAATATCGATGGAGTCATTGGAGTAACAGTAATATATGCGGGACACTATGATACAGGGCAAACTTACTATGGCAGCCTACAGGTTGCCGACGGCATTCCTTTCAGTCATTTTGTGGATATTCCCGGTGTGATGCCCCAGATGCAGTCTCAATGTAATGTCGCTATCCTGGATTTGCAGTCGACTCTACGGACAGATGGCCGGACTGTAGATTTGGACTTGGTTTTGGAGGTGTCGGCAACCGCCACTGAGAGCCAGGAATTGACCCTGGTCACCGATGCTATAGCCAGCAGCCCAACTAAACTCAAGGTGGTCAAGGAACTGCTGCATATTGAAGATATAGTCGGGGAGGGCACTGCGCGAGTAGAACTCCGGGAAATGATCCCACTGCCGGTCGGAGGTGGGTCTGCTCTTAGACTGCTGGAACTACAGGGGCAGTTTCGGCCGGTGGAGAATCGGGTAACCATAGATAAAGTAGTGCTTGTCGGGACAATGAGCTACAAGGCCCTCTGTGCAGCGATCGCTGAAACCACTGGGGAAGAGCAGATCATCATCCATCAGTGGGAGGATGTATCTCGGGTGGAGTTGAGTGCCGACATACCTGGAAGTCGTTCTGGAATGATCGCCTACCCCCAGATAGCACCTCTGGTGATTTCGGGGCGGTTAATCAATGACGGACTGATGCTTGCTGTGGATGGAGCTTTATCTGCTGCGGTGAAGGTAGTGCAACCCTTGAATATCACGGTGGTCGCGGAATTATCCACAGATACCGATATGGAGGTCGGGATTCGTCATAAGACGATCCGCATGCAGCAACTGGGGGATATTACCATCAAGGATGTATATGTAGATGGTACGGTAGAACTGTCTGAATCCCGCCCTCCATTAGAGAAATTGCTGGACATGGAAGCCCGTGCGGCAGTTACCAACACATCCGTAGTGGGTGGACGGATATTGGTATCAGGTTACGTTGATCTGGCGGCAATGTATGTCGCTAGAACTGATGATTTTAGCCAACCTATATACCACGCGGCATGGGGTAATGCGGGAGTATTCGAAGCTAGCATCAGCACTCCCTCAGCCTCTGCTTCGGCAGGAGCGGATGTGGAAGCCAGTGTGGCTATCCAAGATGTGAGAGCAGAACTTTTGAGCCGAGACACGATCGGGTTTCACGTCATAGCTAAGGTGTCTTGCCGGCTGCAGGAGACGGTTATGAAAGAAGTCGTGGCGGAAGCTGTAGAGTTGCGGAAATTCAAGGGGCGTATACCCACATATACCTGCATCACTTTACAGCCGGAAGATACGCTCTGGAAGTTGGCTACCAAGTATGGTACGAGTATAGAAAATTTGGTGGAGAGTAACCCGGCACTTGCGGAAACGGTTATGACAGGTGCTCTACCAGCAGGTGAAAAATTATATATCACAAGGTCTAGCACAGCATCCTTGTCGTAGATAATCTATATAAACTAGTTGATTGGGCGTAGCGATCTGCTACATGACTGCCGGCGCATATTACTGCACCGGCAGTTGATATTCACGTAATTGGATGGCACATTTGCCTAGATTTAGAGATAAATCATATGAAGCCATTTAGTGTTTCGCTGGGCATAATCTAGAGTGAACCTACTCATACTAGACAATACCGGAAAACCTTTCGGGGTAAAAAAGGAGGGGATTAAGGATGGGTTCTGAGCTTAAACAGGAAAGCACCGGGTCAGAAAACGCTAATCGTATGTATACCGAAGCCGAAG
Source organism: Bacillota bacterium (assembly GCA_012798695.1). Lineage (GTDB taxonomy): Bacteria > Bacillota > Limnochordia > DTU087 > DTU087 > JAAZMR01. Next base: position 59,228 of record JAAZMR010000117.1, read on the forward strand.
ATCAACAGATCTTGGCCAAGTGGTGGAATAAGAAGCTGCGGACAGAATTGGCACAGGAACTCGGCAGAAGCGAAGCGGCTCTGGCACAACGTTTCTATGCCGTTTTGAAGAAGAAGGGCATAGAGCCAAAAGCATATAGGGCCAATATGAGACAGCAAAGCTCTAGACGGCATCTACAGCCCACATCGCCTGCTCATGTTTGGACTCGGGACGAGGATATTATTCTGTGGCGCAGTGTAAGAGCTGGAGAAGACTATACTGCTATTGCTAATCGTCTTCCAGGCCGTACTATCCAGGAATGCCAGGAACGCTATGAAGCCTTGCGTCTAGCCAACGCTACCGGAGACGCCATGGGAGTTTCTGAAAGCAAAGCCATACCTGCCAAGATACCTGTACAGAAGACAGGATTTGACCCCACAGCTATTGTAGAGCAAGAAGCAGGTGCTGTGACAGTAAGGCCCTCCGGGGAGGTAGATGAACTAGATAGCACCGGGGGTAAAGAAGAGGATTCTGATGATTTTCTGGATGTGCTTAGGCGATTTCCTCGTCAGGCGGGAGCTTTGAGCCATCGTATGGATGCCATAGAAAACGACATGAAATATGTGAAAGGTAGTTTGGAGTTTACGTTAGAGCATCTGGCTCAGGGCCTCAATAATGTTGCTCAGTACCTGGTCGGTCAGGAGCAAGATTTTACTGCTTTTGAGAGGGTTCGGCAGGAGAATCAGGCATTACGCAGTGAACTTGCGGAACTAAAACAGCGGATGGAAAACGACAATAAAGAACTGAGGAAGGTTTACAATGAGTTAGAGTTTTGGCTAGGCGAGTTTCTAGAGATGCGCAAGATAGAAAAGGTCGCCAACCTCGGTGAGCTAATCCCGAAACTAAAATATTCCTATGATAAGTTCGGAGTGCTTTTGCAGATTGAGAGGGAGACCTAAAGACCAGATGGCCAAACAAGGGAACATGCCACAAGAAGCCTTTACCCTGGGGTTTAAACCACCAGGGTCTTGTTCTTATAGCAGGGTTTTCCGCTATTCATGGCGAACGCTGATCAATGTTCCTGTCCTGCACCCATAAGAACAGATTACTATGGCACGGCGGGGGATTTAAGTATATGATAGAAAACAATCAAGGTTGTGTAGGAAGGAAGGAGAGACAGCTTGCGAAACGGGTTGATTGATCAATGGAGGTTGCGCAAGTCGGTGCTCAGAGCACCATCTGGTGTTGTATTTGCCATCATACTACTATTGTTGGTACTGATTTTGCCGGGTGGTGTAGGAGTGGTCGGTGCGCTAGCTCCAGATGATGTGGAAGCTGAAGCAGCATTACTGTTTGTTGCAGGGACTAACCAGGTGTTGCTAGAAAAGAATGCAGACAGCATCGTGGAACCGGCTAGTATCACCAAAATCATGACCATGTTACTGGCTTTGGAAGCTGTTGAAAAAGGGGAAAGCACACTTTCAGATCGAGTTTTAGTCAGCCCCGATGCAGAAGCTATAGGTGGTTCTCAGGTTTGGTTGAGCGCTGGCGAGGTATTCACACTAGAACAGCTGCTCAAGGCAGTAGCCATTCAATCAGCCAATGATGCTGCCTTTGCAGTGGCGGAACATGTGGCGGGGTCTGTGCCGGCCTTTGTGAAGCAGATGAATCGGCGTGCTCAGGAACTAGGTATGAAGGATACACATTTTGCTAATGTCCACGGACTGCCGCCAGAATCGGGAGAAACGCCAAGTGTCACTACCGCCAGAGATATTAAGAAAATGTCAGAAGCACTGCTCAAGTTTCCGGTGGTCTTGGAGTGGACTTCTACCTGGTCAGAGGTTTTCCGATCAGGAGAACCGACGACGGTTTTGTACAATACCAACCGTTTGCTGAGGGAATATCCGGGTCTCGATGGCGTCAAGACAGGCCACACCGACAATGCCGGTTTCTGCCTGGTAGCTACGGCCGAGCGGGATGATCTGCGGCTAGTATCTATCGTCATGGGAACTCCGAGTGATGCCGAGCGTCGGCGGCAAACAAGAAGGCTGCTGGACTATGGTTTTCGAGGTTTTACCTCTCAGAGGCTAGTGGATGCTGGCGAAGTAGTCGGGGAGGCGAAAATCAAGAACGGCTCACCCGAAACGGTCAAGATCAAGGCATTGGCTCCTTTGGATGCTCTCGTAGAAAAGGGCGGCACCGGCGATTTCCACCGGGAGTTGCGGTTGCGATCAGATTTGGAGGCACCTTTGACTGCCGGTGAGTCCATCGGAATATTAGTGGTAACCGAAGCAGAACATCAGTTGGGCCAGGTGGACATTGCAGTTGAGCAAGACGTGAAGACAGCTGGTGTACTTACTAGAATCTGGCGCTGGCTGCGAGATTTGGTTAAATCGATCTTGAAAACCGAAACCACAGCTTAGAAAATCCTCAAAGGAGTTGTGAGCATTGGGCCGGCTAACGGAGATCGCCCATGCCAAGCTAAACCTAGCCCTTGATGTCGGGGACGTGCGGCCAGATGGCTATCATGAAATCCATTCCATTATGCAGTCTCTGGAGTTAGGGGATATAATAGTCCTGGAAGATCGCCCAGCGGGAATTGCTCTGGAGTGTCGGACAGGAGACCCTATGAAGCAGGGAGCCTTGCATTTTGTTGGTTCCAACGTGGAGTCAATGCCGCCATCTGATGGCCGGAATCTAGCTTGGCAAGCAGCAGAGCGATTGATGCAAGCGACCGGGGTGCACAGTGGCTTGCAGATCACGATCCGCAAGGCTATTCCCTTATCGGCGGGGCTAGCCGGTGGTAGTGCTGATGCGGCAGCTGTCCTCCGAGGGCTCAACAGCCTTTGGAATTTGGGTTTGACTTGCGAAGAATTGGCTGCTATTGGGAAAGAGATAGGGGCAGATATTCCTTTCTGCCTGTTGGAGGGGACTGCCGAGGTGAGCGGCATCGGGGAGATCGTCAAATCAGTGACACCTCCACCGCCCTGGCCCATAATCTTGTTGAAGCAGCCCGTTACAGTTTCTACTGCCGCCTGTTATGCTGGATATGACAGACTCTCCCAACCGGTGAGGGTGGATGTAAATCGAATGTTGAAGGCCCTGGATGACCAGGACCTAGGGAGAGTCGCGAAGTGCCTTGCCAATTCGTTGGAGGCAGTTACCTTATCGCAGTTCCCAGAATTGCTCCATTGGAAAACTATTATGGAAGAAGCCGGTTGCCTAGGAGTCTTGATGAGCGGCAGTGGGCCAACTCTCTTTGGATTGGCACGTGATTTGGATCATGGGCAGCGGATTTTTACGAAATTGTCAAACATTCTCAAGCAGGAACGTCAAGGCCCTTTGCCTAACCTGTACTTTACCCGGTTGTGGTCAAATGGAGTATGCCAAACTGAGAAAAGGAGGCGCTATGGGTAATGCGTAAACGGCTGGCCCCGATCGAACTGGATAATTACAAGCCTCTTCGGGATATTGTATTTGAAACCTTAAGGGAGGCAATAATTGCTGGCCAGCTGCGCCCTGGTGAACGGCTCATGGAAGTGCAGATTGCCGAAGAACTTGGGGTAAGTCGGACGCCGGTGCGGGAAGCCATTAGGAAGTTGGAGTTGGAAGGGTTTGTCATAATGGTACCACGCAAAGGCGCTTATGTATCGGATATGTCCATCAAGGATGTGACCGATGTATTTGAAATACGCAGGGCTTTGGAAGGCCTTGCTGCCGAACTGGCTGCAGAGCGGATGACTGAAGATGAACTAGAAGAGCTAGAGCGATTACTAGTCCGCACTGCCGAGACTACAGCTCGGCTGGATGTTTTATCCACAGTGGATATGGATACCGGCTTTCATCAAGTGATCTACGAAGCCAGTCGTAATGAAAAACTCAGCAATATGCTGTATCACTTGCGTGAACAAATTCAACGTTTCAGAACCCAGTCTTTAAGCCGACCCGGGCGTTTGCGACGAGTACTTATTGAACATCAGGGTATCGTGGATGCTTTGAAACAGCGGGATACAGATTTGGCTCGTCAATTGGCGGAAGGACACATTGACAATGCTGAAGATGCATTGCTGGCCGTGTTTCAAGAAGATGGGGAAGAGGAAGAGGAATCATGAAGCAGGTCGATGCAGTAGTATTGGCTGGGGCTAGGAATACGGGCCGCTTGCGTAAAATGGATAGTAGTTTCTATGAAGCCAGTATTGAGATTGCCGGGCGGCCTATGGTTTACTACGTGCTGGATGCTTTGGCAGCTGTTCCCGAAATTGGACGCATTGTTGTAACAGCTCCATCAGGAGCTTTTGGCGGGGATTGGCAAGGCAAGGTGACCTGGGTGCCCGCGGTTGAGAGCATGATCGGCAACATCCGTCAGGGGATTAGGGCACTCCAGAGTGGAAATAAGGTTCTAGTTGTAACATCCGATATTCCGCTCCTCAACCCATCGGCTGTATCAGATTTCATCCAGCGATGTCAGGAGCGGGAAGCGGATATTTATTATCCCATTATTTGTAGGGATGTAAATGATCAGGAATTTCCAGGGGTTAAACGGACGTATGTACGGTTGAGAGAAGGCGTATTTACCGGTGGCAATATGGCACTGCTCTCACCTGTGATCGTTGAGAATTGCTATACCATGATTGAGCAAGCGATCGCGATGCGCAAGAAGCCGCTTCAGCTCAGCCGTATGCTGGGGTTCAAGTTCATTGTCAAATTTATCTTCAACCAATTGAGCCTCAGGGAGATCGAGGCTCGGGTGGAAGACATCTTGAGTTTTCGGGGCGTTGGTGTGGTCTCACCATATCCACAGGTAGGCATTGATGTGGACAAACCGAGTGATTTAGAGCTGGTGCGGCAGGTTTTGGAAGGAGCGGACTATCCTGGCTCGGGTTTGGTGCCTGGGAACGATATGCACTACCATTGAAGCAGCCATCTAGCGCTAGCTTTGCCAGCAAACAACCAGCATAGTGACCTCCTAAGGGGCTCAAACTAACAGTGAACCCGATAGGAGGTGAAAGCATGGGTACTGGTCAAAAACGCAATCAGCCTCTGATACAGCAGGCGTACAACGCGTTGGAACAGTTCAAATATGAGACTGCCAACGAACTAGGCATTCAGGTGCCTCAGGGAGGGTACTGGGGTCACCTCTCTTCCCGAGATTGTGGGGCAGTAGGCGGCAATATGGTGCGGAAGATGATTGCTGCAGCTGAGCAGTCTCTTATTAATCAGGCTGGTGCCAACGCACCTTAGAATTACTAAGGCACCTACACAAGGTCAGGTTACACATCTGTTAGATTTTGCTTACCAGCCCGCCTTTATGGCGGGCTTAGTTCAATTATGGCAGGACTCCTTTCCAGTATTCCAGAAACTTATTATGGTTATTCCTACCTGAGGGAGGGGAATATTTATGACAGTAGCGGCTGTTGTTTTGGCTGCAGGAAAAGGTACTCGCATGCATTCAAAGATCCCGAAGGTTATTCATCCCATATGTGGGCGTCCTATGGTTGAACACGTGGTCAATAATCTCCGGGAAGCTGGTATTGGACGAATAATTGTTGTTATAGGGCATAATGGCCAGGCAGTCAAGGACACTCTAGGTCCGGGTATTGAGTATGTCGTACAAGAGGAGCAATTGGGCACGGGTCACGCGGTGATGCAAACCGAGACAGTGCTGAAAAACCATAATGGCCCCTTGATGGTAATTCACGGAGATACACCGCTTTATCGACCAGCCACATTGCGGGCTCTAGTACACTCTCACAGAGACTCTGGTGTCATAGGGACAGTCCTGGCAGTAAATGTCGATGATCCGACGGGCTATGGGCGGATTGTTCGTAATGCTGCCGGAGGGTTAGATAAAATCGTAGAGCAAAAAGATGCTGATCCAATAGAGCTCGAAATCCGGGAGATCAACAGTGGTACCTATGTCTTTGAATGTGAATCAATGTTTGCTGCCTTGCGGCGGATAAGACCCCAGAATGTGCAAAATGAATACTACCTGACTGATGTCCTTACAATTCTAAAGGAAGACCATGGTACAGTACAGGTTTTTACCCATGCCGATGATGAGGAAGCTTTAGGTATTAACAACCGGGCCCAGTTAGCGGTGGCAGAACAGATTATGCGTGATCGCATTAGGGAAAAATGGTTGTTAGCCGGTGTAACTATGATAGACCCTGCCACTACATATATTGACGCTGAGGCAGAGCTGGAGCAAGACGTGGCCCTTATGCCCTTTACCTTTATTGAGGGCCATACGCACATTGCCCAAGGTTCGGTAATCGGCCCCTTTGTTCGTCTAAAAGATGCCAAAGTTGGAGAAAATGTGACCATAAGCCAAGCAACTGTAGTAGAAAGCAGTCTGGAGCGCGGTTGTACGGTGGGGCCATACAGTCATATCCGACCTGGATGTCATCTGGCCGAAGGAGTAAAGGTGGGCGGGTTCTGTGAGATCAAGAATACGATTATTGGACCGGAGAGTAAAGTTCCTCACTTGAGCTATCTGGGCGATACGCGTGTAGGCGGTCAAGTTAATATTGGGGCGGGCACTATCACCTGCAACTACGATGGGCTTGAGAAACACCGTACAACTATCGAAGATCAAGCATTTATTGGCAGCAACTGCAATTTGGTGGCGCCTGTAGTAGTAGGGACAGGAGCCTATGCTGCAGCGGGTTCCACCATTACTACCGATATACCTCCGGGTGCGTTGGGGGTAGCACGGAACAGACAACGGAACATTCCCGGTTGGGAACAGCGGCAGCAGCGGAAAAGGGAAGAACCGAAAAAGGGATCATGATATGGTTCTAGAATACTCGGAGGGAGGCTTTGCCGGACCGAGAACAAATTCGTTATCTGTGCCGGCAAAACCTAATAAGTTCAGGGACAGGAAGTGAACAGGTGTGGCCATCAGGCATAATTATAAGAAACTAAAGATATTCACAGGCAATGCTAATCCCAAACTAGCCCAAGATATCGCTCGCTATCTGGGTACTACAGTGGGCCATTCTGAAATTAACCGGTTCAAAGACGGAGAGATCAATATCCGGATCGGTGAAACAGTACGCGGTGCTGATGTTTTTGTTGTTCAGCCAACTTGCGCTCCCACTGATACTCACTTAGTGGAACTTCTGATCATGATAGATGCCTTTAAGCGTGCTTCGGCTAAGGAAGTAGCGGCAGTGATTCCTTACTATGGGTATGCTCGACAAGATCGTAAAACCCAACCTCGTGATCCGATTAGTGCCAAACTAGTTGCCAATCTCCTGACCGCTGCTGGTGCAGATCGGGTTTTGACCATGGATCTGCATGCCGGTCAGATCCAGGGCTTCTTCGATATTCCAGTAGATAACCTACGAGGCATGCCCATTCTTGCCAACTATTTTCAGGAGAAGGCACTGGAGGATGTAGTAGTGGTATCCCCTGACGTAGGAGGCGTCTCGCGGGCCAGAGAATTTGCCAATCGACTAGACTGTACCCTAGCTATAGTTGACAAACGGCGTCCTGCTCCCAATGTAGCGGAAGCAGCCAATGTGATCGGAGATATTCAGGGAAAAACGGCTATAATAGTCGATGATATCATTGATACTGCCGGAAGCATGTGTGAGGCAGTCAGAGTGCTGATTGATCGGGGGGCCAAGGAAGTCTATGCATGCTGCAGTCATCCGGTACTCTCACCACCAGCCACCGAACGTCTAGCAGCTTCACCTGTAAAGGAAGTCATAGTCACTAACAGTATTCCTCTTCCGCCTGAGAAGCGGCTGGACAAAATCAAGGTGCTATCTGTGGCACCCTTGTTCGGAGAAGCAATCCGCAGGATTTTTGAAGAGTTGTCAGTGAGTAAGCTTTTCGACTAAGCTGGGGCAAACAAGGATTACTTCGTCTACTAATGCTTTCATGCTTTTCTTTTGAGCTTTGTTGACCGGTTGTGTAGGCAGTGGTATAATATGATGGCTAAAGGTGGGCTTTTGGCTCGCCTATTTGGGATTCTTGCTGGCAAATGTGAGGAGGACTAGACCTATGCGACAGTTTCAGTTGGCTGCGGAGGTCCGTCATGGAACGGGCAAAGGAGCCAACCGCCGGTTGCGTAAAGCAGGGTATGTGCCTGCTGTTGTTTATGGTTCAGGTAAAGAGAATGTAACTCTTCAAGTGGAGGAAGGCCTTCTTAACCGACTCTTGCGGGAGGGTGGAGGTAATAGACTGATTACCCTTAAGCTAGACGGTGAGGATAAAGCTGTTTTGATGCATGAACTGCAAATAGACCCGTTAAGAGGTACGCCTCAGCATATCGATTTCCTTGAGGTACGTCTAGATGAGGAAGTCACTGTAACGGTGCAAGTTCAGTTGATCGGTGAAGCTCAACGTGTTGAAGATGGTGGGGTTATCTCACAACCGCTGTGGGAAGTGGAGGTTTCGTGCCTTCCGACAGAGATTCCTGAGGTATTGGAGATCGATGTTTCCGAGTTAGTGGTGGGTGACTCGTTACAGGTGAAGGATGTCCAAGTTCCACCAGGTATTACGATGGTTACCGATCCTGAGGAAACGGTAGTATCAGTAGTGACTCCAGAAGAGATCCCAGAAGAAGATGAAGTGGCCGACGATGTTGACGAAGACGAACTAGTCGAAGACGCTGAGGATGCTGAGGACACTGAGGACGAGGAAGGCGAGGCCGAAGAGTAAGCCAGATAAGCTTGCCGCTGACAGGGAGTTAGGGCGGAGAGTTGATGTTCAACCGGATGGGATGGACCGCATACTACTCCGGTTAAATGCGTGGCGAGTTACAGGCTGCGCATTTTTGTTTTCCCCATCTTCGAGTGTGTATAATGCCAATCGCATGGCAATGGTCGCGCCATTTTCTGAGTAACAAGAAATCATTCCTATCATAGGGAGGTCATGTATCGCTGTTCCCGGCGATGATGTCATGAAAGCAATAATTGGTTTAGGCAATCGCGGTGTTCGCTATGTTCATAACCGGCATAACGTGGGTTTCATGGTACTAGATAGATTAGCTGCCCAGTGTGATGCCTCAGACTGGTTGACTCGATACCGGGCCAGGATAAGTACCACTTCATGGCACGGGGAGCGCATTGTGTTGGCCAAACCCCAGACATTCATGAATAATAGTGGTAGTGCCGTGCAAGCGATACTAACCGCCTATGGCATACATCCAGAGGCCTTGCTGCTTGTCTACGATGATCTGGACCTAGAAGTAGGGCAGTTGCGTTTTAGACGGAAGGGAAGCTCTGGTGGCCACAAAGGCGTCACTTCAGTCATATCGCATCTGGATGATGCGGGTTTTCACCGCTTGCGGTTAGGAATAGGGAGCCCATCTCCCGGTGAGACGGTGATTGACCACGTGTTGGACGATTTTTCCGCAGCCCAATGGGACATAGTACAGTCAACCATTGACATCGCCGTCAAAGCAGTGATGGTTTGGGTGAGTGACGGCATTGATGCGGCGATGGCCAAGTTTAATGGGATATTTGTGGATGAGTAGGGATGGATAATGCATAAACTTATACTCTCTGGTCTAACTTAGTATTGCAGAGAGGTTCACAAAGCCATAAACAAGGAGCGGTGGCTTTTGGCCGATACTGCGAATATGATAAAAGTGATTGCTGTATCGGGCCTGGCCTCGCTTTTTGCCTATGGGATCAACCGTTGGATGGTTGGTAAGTTAGGCGATCGGGCTGTGAAGCTCTTAGTCCCTATAGGGGAAGAAGGGTTGAAAACAGGATTTGCCCTTGTATTCCGAGTCTCCGTACCGATTACCCATTTGGGCTTTGGTGTGTATGAGGCCATTTATGATATTTCAGCTAACCCAGGAGTAGACAGAGGTAAGCGGTGGTTAGCCGCTTTGCTTGCCCTTCTGGGTCATACCCTTTTTGGTTGGCTGACCTGGTTTATCATCGATCTGGGTTGGGCTAGCATCTTAGCCATCCTACTGGTCGGCATTGTGCATGGCTGTTGGAATATGGTGGCACTACAAAAATAATGGGCACGGCGATGCGGTACTCCTGTGTTGACCCTTTTGGAGCCACCATCGTCAGTGGTTATGTGAACCGTATAATGTCTCCATGCAAGGAGAGCAAGGACTAGGTCGTCCCAGGGCATGACTAAGTCATATTCAGGTTTCGGATGATTCCTGGTATTTGTCGCGCCTATTTTGCCCTCCACGACAGCGAGTGCAGCGTTTAATGATCAAATCTAGGCGAGGCAGCCTAGGACAATCACCTTCTCCATGAAGTAGACAATTTGAGTATAGATGATGTAGGTTTTAGATGAGTTGAGGCTTAGGCCTTTTTCCTTATGTTTGGGAGGGGACGGCTATGGGCATACAGGGACTCTTACAGACAGTAGCAAAGTCACAAGATTTCGCGCAGTTACGCAGGGGGCTGCAGAGGGGGTTACCTGAGCAAGCAGTTATTGGCTTGGTGGGTTCTCAGAAAGCCAGCTATATTGCCGGCATCTATCAGGATATTAAGCAGAATCCAGAGTTGAGGGTAGGGCCCCTGCTGGTAATCACCTATACGGTCTACCAGGCTGAACGGTTACATGGGGATCTAGCGGGTTTTATTCCTGAGGAGGATCTTTTCTTTTTTCCTCCCCAAGAGGTTTTTGTGTATGAGGAAGTCAGCCGTAACCTGGATATTCTACGGGAACGCCTGCTCGGCTATCAAGCACTGATAGAAAAACCCACTCCAGTTCTGATTATCCCTATTCAAGCCCTGGCGGAAAAACTCATACCTCCTGATGTTTTCTTGGCGGCAAGTCTTGCTATCGATATGGAAACCCGAGTAGACTTGGATGAGCTAACCAGCCAGCTAGTTGTCATGGGTTATGAACGCGTGGCTCTGGTCGAGGGTCCGGGGCAGTTTAGTATTCGGGGTGGCATAATTGATATCTATCCTCTTACAGAGGAGCAACCCGTTAGGGTTGAGCTTTTTGATGATGAGGTTGATTCCATCCGTCGATTCGATCCAGGCACTCAGCGCTCAACTGAAATGATTACAGCTCTAAGAGTTGTGCCTGCCAATGAGCTGATCCTTCCGGAAAGCGTGAGAGAGCGTGGTTTGGCGCTCCTCAAACAACAGGTTGATCTGCAAATCCGGCGTCTGCGGCGGGTGGGAAATAGTGAAGCAGCAGTTGAATTGGAGGACCGGTTTGCAGCACAGTTAGAGAAAATAGAAGAAGGGATTCTCTTTGAAGGAATAGAGCAACACAAACCCTATTTCTATCCTGAATTGGTGTCCATCTTAGATTATCTGAACTATGGTTATGTGATCTTCGATGAGCCGGCACGCATAAGTGAACACTTGCGGTCATTACTCAGTGATTTCCAAGATTCATTCAAAGCTTTGTTAGAAAAGGGAAGAATTCTTCCTGGTGCCATAGATAGCTATCACGATTGGCACGGCATTCTCAATGCTGCCCGGCGGCACCATATTCTTTATCTGGCGGCACTTTCCAAACGTGTACCTGGAATGAATCCCATGCAGACGATTAGTGCCCAAGCTAGGCCGCCGGAATCTTTCCATGGCAGATTTGAACTTCTGAGAGAAAGCACTCAGAGATGGAGAAAAGATGGGTTTAGCATCTTAATGGTTGTCTCTACGGAAGAACGCGGTCACCGCCTGGTAGAAACCCTGAAAGACTATGATATCCTCAGCACCTATGTGCCTGAGGTTGACTCACAATTACGCCCCAGCAATGTGCTTGTCAGTGTCGGTAATCTCGATGCAGGGTTTGAGCTGCCTCAGATGAAGACGGTGATTCTCACTGAGAATGAGATATTTGGCCGTCCTCGGCGCCCGCGCCGGACCCGGACTGCAGAGGAAGGGGTGCGAATTACCGACTATGGCGCCCTCCAAAAAGGTGATTACGTTGTACATGTCAACCATGGCATCGGGCGCTATCTAGGGGTACATACACTGGAAGTGGCAGGTGTGCATAAGGATTATCTGTTGGTCCAGTACGCCGGTGCAGACAAGCTGTATGTACCGATCGAGCAGGTACGTTTCTTACAGAAATATGTTGGCTCCGAAGATGGTCCACCCAAACTATACAAGTTGGGTGGTGGTGAATGGGCTCGAGTTAAGAAGAAAGTGAAGGAATCTGTCAAAGAACTAGCCGAGGGACTCCTGCAGCTATATGCTCAACGTCAAATGGTTAAGGGCTTCCAGTTTTCGCCGGACACCGTCTGGCAGGGGGAATTCGAAGACGCCTTCCCCTATCAACCGACTCCTGACCAATTGCAGGCTATAGAAGAAGTCAAGCGGGACATGGAAATGCCAAAACCTATGGATCGCCTGCTCTGTGGCGATGTGGGTTATGGAAAGACAGAGGTGGCCATCAGAGCGGCCTTTAAGGCCATAATGGATGGCAAACAGGTGGCTGTCTTGGTGCCCACCACGATCCTAGCTCAACAGCATTACCACACCTTTTTAGAGAGATTTGAGGGTTATCCTGCAATCATACATGTTCTCAGCCGTTTTCAATCTCCGGCAGAGCAAGCCACATCCCTAGAGCAGCTCAAGAGTGGACGGGTCGATATCATCATTGGTACCCACCGGCTGCTTTCTCAAGATGTAATGTTCAAGGATCTAGGGTTAGTAGTCGTCGATGAGGAGCAACGCTTTGGCGTAGCTCAAAAAGAACGGTTGAAGAAACTGCGAGAATCGGTCGATGTGTTGACTCTAACGGCGACTCCCATTCCCCGTACACTGCATATGTCTTTGGTGGGGGTGCGGGACATGAGCCTTATTGAAACACCACCGGAGAATCGTTTTCCTATTCGGACCTATGTTGTAGAGTACAATGATGAAGTGATTAGGGAGGCAATTCATCGGGAATTGGCGCGGCAGGGACAGATTTACTTCGTGTATAATCGAGTACAGACCATTGATCGAATGGCTTCCAGTATCATGGAATTGGTACCGGAAGCGCGCTTAGCAGTGGCTCATGGCCAAATGGATGAAAGCCGCCTGGAGCGAATCATGGTGGATTTTTTGCATGGCGAGTATGACATATTATTATGTACGACTATAATCGAAACCGGAATGGATATTTCGAATGTCAATACCCTGATCGTTTATGACGCCGATCAAATGGGGTTGGCGCAATTATATCAATTGCGGGGGCGAGTGGGTAGGACCAATCGGGTTGCTTATGCCTATTTCACCTACAGAAGGGATAAACTGCTATCAGAAACGGCGGAAAAGCGCCTACAGGCGATTAAGGAGTTTACGGAACTCGGTTCAGGCTTCAAGATTGCTATGCGGGATCTGGAGATCCGCGGTGCAGGGAATTTGCTGGGTCCAGAACAACATGGGTTTATCGCGTCTGTCGGATTTGAGCTTTATTGTCGCTTGCTGGAAGAGTCTATCAATGAACTTAAAGGTGAATCCAAACAGGAGCAACCCGAACCTGTCCTTGATCTGGATTTTGACGCGTACCTGCCCGATACCTATGTCACTGATCCGGCCCAAAAGGTAGAACTCTACAGACGCATTGCTACTATCGGATCTCGCGATGAATCGAGTGAGCTATTGGACGAAATCATAGATCGCTTTGGTGAGGCACCGCCGCAGACATGTGCTCTCTTGGGTATTGCTGGGATTAAGGCCTTAGCTGGTCAGGTTGGTATCAGCAGCATGCGCCGTCGGGGAGATCAGACGATTATCAGAATGTTATCTGGCCTTACCATACCAGAAAATGCGGTTCGGGAATTATCTAGGACGTTTCGGGGGAAAATACGGTTCCCGGGAAGCCGCGCTTCTCAGATCAGATTTCGCAGTAATACTCAGAACGAGCAAGGGTTTCTCAGGGAACTGGAACAGGTGGTTACCACTATCAAAGAGGCTATTGGTTGACGAGGTCAACAGCGTCAGTAAAGGCTGTGGCAATGAATAAAACTGCTAGAGTGGCTATATACTATCTGTGACGATGAAGTGCGCCCAACACAAAGGAGGGGTGCTGTTTGAAGGCAACCGGTATAGTCCGAAGGATTGATGATTTAGGCCGGGTTGTTATCCCTAAGGAGATACGTCGTACTCTGCGGATCCGAGAAGGCGATCCACTAGAGATTTTCGTCGATAGAGATGGGGAAGTGATCTTAAAGAAATACTCCCCTATTGGTGAGTTAGGTGACTTCGCCCAGGAGTATGCTGATTCACTGTTTGAGGCCACAGGTCATATTTCCATAATCTGTGATCGGGATGCTGTTGTAGCCGTCGCTGGTGCCCCAAAGAAGCAATGGATGGATCGGAATATACCTGTTCACATTGAGACCATTATGGAGAATCGTAAGCCCGTACTCCTGCCACCAGTAGATGGGGTTGGTGGGGGTGTGGGCGAAATAGAGGATGAGCAGTGGGCATTTTCCCACCAGGTTTTGGCACCGATTGTGGCCGAAGGTGATCCAATAGGCGTAGTGATGATGTGCTCCACTGAGACCACCGGCAAGATGACCGATCTGGAACTGAAGTTGGCCGAGACAGCAGCAGGCTTTTTGGCGAAACAGATGGAGTAAAATCAACCGATCGGGAGAGCAAGTGTGGCATGTGGAGGGGTAGCACCTCCTTTCCAGGACTTATGTTTGGTTATGTATGGTGAGGCCAAGCCTTCATGATGATGGCTTGGCCGTTTTGCGTGTGCCCAGCATGTCTGCTGAGCCGATGGGTTGAAAGAAACCCTGTCGCCTAACTAGCGTAGCGGGAAGACAATCCGTAGGCAAGGGCGTCACTGGTAACGGTGGGGTCTGAAGGAAGCTGAAGGAGGAACATGGAACGTAGCGCAAGCGAACCGAAGTTGCGAATATCTATTTGGACTGCTTCGACCAAGTAATGAAGGCGAGGGGCATCCACATAGTACGCTATGCCGATGACATCTTAATCTTCGCGCGGTCTCCACGCCAAGTGGAAAAGTACAAGAAGATAGCCTATGGGATCCTGGAAGATGAGCTTAAG
>JAAZMR010000124.1 GCA_012798695.1 Bacillota bacterium
AGAGCACCGGACTTTTAATCCGGGCGCCCGGGGTTCGAATCCCCGATGGCTCACCATTCTTTGCCGCCCTTTCGATGAAGGCGGTCCGAAGTGCCGTTGGTATGGCTTTCGGGCCGCTTTTTTATTGCAGATTTTGTTGCTTGGCACGATTACCATTTAAAAAAAGTGATTGGTATAGCGGCCAGTGGCAGGATTAGTATACTATGATGTATAATGCGGGAGCATTATGGTATTAGTTGGAATCAGGAGGTCAGATGTTAACAATGGACAGGACCGGGAAAGAAGCGCAGATATCTGCTGAACGCAAGAAAGAGCTTAGGGAGCAGTACCTGCTAATGAAACCCGACATAGGCATTTTCGCCATCGTGTGCAAGGACAATGGCAAGTATTACTTGGAAGTATCATGTGATTTGAAGAGTGCAATGAACAGTACACAGTTCAAGCTGAATGCTGGAATGCATCCCGAGAAGGAGTTGCAGAGGGATTGGCAAAGGCTGGGTGAAAACCAATTCGAAATCAAAGTCCTGGAGCAAATTGAGCCCGAAGATCAGGATGGCGCGGAGGATGATTATCAGGATGATCTGGCTCTATTACGAATGATTTGGGTGGAACGGCTAGCAGAGCAGAACATCGAACTCTATTAGAAGTTATGCTTGAGGTTAGGCTGTGCGCGTCTCCCCCATAGCCTCAGCTAGATCAGGTGGCTAACCGTCTGAGTGGAGGAAACTTTGCGTATTGCGCAATTGTGAATTGTGTGATAAGTTCGATGTAAGACTCTGTAGTGATTGGGATTTGTTTTACGGGGGGATGGATCATGCTCCAAGACGAGCAAGATCGAACATTGAGGATTACGACCCTTGGCCGTTTTCAAGTTGCATGTGGAGGCAGGCTGCTTTCGGAAGAGTCCAAAAGGGCCTCCAAGGTATGGGAGTTATTTCAGTACCTTGTCACCCATCGCGGTCTTGATATTCCTATTGATACCCTAATTGATAACCTTTGGGAAGAGGCGGAGCCGGATAACCCCAGGCGGGCTTTGAGAAATCTTGTTTATCGGCTGAGACAGATTCTCCATCCTGATGATGCTCCCGAGAGCGCTTATGTTGTTTTGTCTAGAGGGTTTTACCAGTTTAACACATCGGTCTCATATTGGTTGGATACAGAGGAATTGGAGCAGTTGACCACCCAGGTGAAACGATTATCAACAGTGGAGCGCCTAGAGAACATCGATCTACATAGAAGATGCCTTTCTTTATACAAAGGGGAGTACCTGCCTGGGCAAATCTATACTGATTGGGTCCTCCCGGTTCGGAATTATTACCGCAGGCTGTATCTAGAGATTTTCCTGGATTATGTTACTCTTTTGAAGATGAAAGATGATCTAGCGGAGCTCGCGGCAGCATGTGAACAAGCGCTCCAGGTGGAACCCTTAGAAGAATCTATACACCTTGAGTTCATTGATTGCCTGCTGCGGAAAGGCAAGACAAAGCAGGCACAGGCCCAGTACAATTATGCATCTTCCTTGTTCTACCGAGAAATGGGGGTCAAGCCGTCCCCTCACATGGTTGAAGCCTACCGGCGCATTACTCTGCAAAACGGATCATCCAGCCAAACTTTTATCCAAGATCAGCTAGGCCAACCGGAATCTAATGGGTCATATGCTTGTGAACCCGATCTATTTAGGATCATATGCAAGTTTGAAAAACAACGCCTCCGGCCACAAGGAGCGAATATGTTTATAGCCAATCTGCAGCTGAACTTGGACAAAGATGAGCGCACGGAGAAATCTGCTGCCATACTATCGGACATTCTCGGGGAAACCCTCAGACAAGGTGATACATTCTGTCATTGGAAACCTAATGAGTTCTTGTTGCTGCTTCCTGTACCTGATGAAAAACGGGTAGAAGCGATTATTAAGCGGATTACTGAACTCTACGCAAGACAGTGTCATGCTAAAGATCAGCCGCTGGACTCTTGGTATCAATCACTCCATCTGGTCAAAGAGCTGTAAACCATTCACCCCTCCTACATAGGATATATGATTGCGAGTTCTTGCCTCCTACAACCCTAGGCGTTTCTCCGGAGAGCTGCCTAGCTGCTTCCATCCGTGTCTTTTGGGCCTATGCTATACGGCCACCCTACCTCCTTTCTTCTGCCCGAACATACTCATGGTTGACTCGATATTATCTGGTTTTCCCCTAAGCTGAGACATTGATGGCACCAAGATGAAACATTTTGCAAACTTTACCGAGACTCTCCTGAGATGCGCTGGTGTTACTATTACATTACAGCATTACCAACAGTCTCCAAGTGGCTTTCAATGTCAGTCTTAGGGGGATGTTCATGTACAAGGTCTGTCTGCCCATCAAGGTGATCATATTGGGTCTTGCGATCATAGGTGTTATTTGCAGTCCTCTTTATGCCGAATTTGGATATAAGGATGTATATCAATATGATGAAAAGACAGAAAAGTGGGTATTGTTAGAACCGGTGGGTGAAGCTAATGACACAGCGTACATGATCACCGACTATGCAGGAACCGGTGCAGAAGGTAATAGCGGTAGTTGGTTCTCGGTTAAGAGCACCCTGAGTATTGTGCCTGCACCTATGCACACCAAAGAGGTGCGGGCCTTTGGCATCTTCGGTGAACCAGACTCTATAGTTCACTCCAATGGTCCCTTGACCATAACTGTCAAACCCCTGACAGATAATATCGGAATCGGCCAAAACGATGATGGGGAAGACTGGTTTGTATTGCCTGGGACCAGGAATTATGCGGAATGGCAGTTTGTCTATACGGTTACTAACCCCTCCGATGCAAGCGTAGAAATGAAAGACATTACGGTTGAGGATAACTTTAGCGCGGAGTTAGAAGTGAAAGGCAGCGAGGATGCGTGGTTGGCCAGCGCTACTCAAGGAAATGTGCTTATATACCGTCCGAATGAGAAGCAATTTCGGTTCCTTTGGGATGGATTTAGTCTCAAGCCGGGTGAGTCAGCTTCACTAACAATTGATGTAAAGTTGGGGAAAAATCCGGCGGGGAAGCAGCACTATGGAGACTGTAATAAGGTCTATAAGCTCAACTCAGGAGGGGTGCTCAAATTCAAACTGAATGGCAAGCAGCAGTCCTATGATGGGGACTCCTTTGAGGTCTGGGTCCCATGCACCCCACCATCGTCTTTCTGTATTAGTCTATCCGCAACTGGGACGGAGTGGTATGTTCGCAAGCCCGGTGATTATTATACAAAGATGCTGGAGGGAGAGGTAAGCGCCAGCGGGGATGCGACAATAGCTGTTACCTTTAGCAACTTTGATAACTTGAGGTCAATCGGAAACTCTCAAACCATACCTGTGTTCTATGCAATCAAGGATGAAGAGCCCGGTACTTCTGATTGGATAAGACCTCAGGATCTAAACAAAGACGTCTCTCTGGAGCTCAGAGTTTCTGCTCACAATACCTCGTCTTGGGGTATGTGGCAGAGAGTGATCTTGGGCACACAAAGTCCAGGCATGTATGCAAATGTGGGGGTGATCACATTTACCTTGGTTAATAGCCAACCAGCGTATGTCGGTAACTAAAGACCATTATAAAGGAGATGTAACCAGATGAAGAAGATCGCTTTGATGTTAGCTGTAGGTCTGTTGCTGATGGGACTCTTTGGTGCCATGGCACTAGCGAATGGTGTACCCGCACTCCCAAGGGATCCAGAGGTTGTCTGGGAAGATGTGGTAGCAGTAGAAGGTGATGCAGCCAATGCCTGGGTCTTCCGGATTAAGCCTGGATTCAAGAGTGATTGTAACATTACTCCGAGAACCGAAAATATCGAAGCCCGGGCCTTCGTTGCCCAGTGGGCTAGATGGGAGATGGACTTTAGTGGTTGGGAATGGTATGTGAAGAAGCCTGGTGAATACTACGGGAATTGCATCAAGGGCGAATTGCAGAGCAATGGGGACATACAGCTACTCTTTGATCTTGCTGATCTTGAAGGGGGCAACCCAGATACCAATACCATAATTGAGACCTACTATTCGTATACGACTGGCACCAATGCGCCATTGACATGGTATAGGGCGGGGGAGTTCCCAGAGGCATTTATTGGAGATAGTACAGCTCTGCACAAAGGCCTAACATGGAAACTCTGGAACAAGATTAAGGTTGTGGAGTGCAACTCACCGGGAATGTATGCCAACTCCGGCACAATCACCATGGTGCTTGCCAATCAGGCTCCGTGGCTTGACGTAGATGGAGAGTTCGACCTCGGTTGGTTTAATACAGACAATGGCTATCTGCAGGTGGGCGGAGAGGGAGCAAGCGCTCAATAGGCTCTCCCAACTAGGGATGATCTGATGAAGTAAGGTAGAGTGCTGCCTACCCAAGGTGGATTATTCACCTTGGGTAGGTGCTTGGTCTGCAAGAGGCTAGGGACTACTGTTGAGGAGGGACTACAGCTAATGGGACGCAACTTGCGGATTCTTTTGATCTTATTCTGCATACTGACTATCGGCCTCTTGCTAATAGGCAAGACTGAGGCTCAGTCACCCAGTCTAGCTTTTGATCCGTTGTTGATTGAACGCTCGGTCAGAGCAGGTGAGACGTTATCGTATACCATCAGTATCCAAAATGAAAACCTGTTTGAATCCATAACACTGGAGATGACTCCTTGTGATATTAGTGAGGACATTAATGGTACCTACCTTCTAGTTCCTGCTGGAACCACTAGCTTCTCCTTGGCAGATTGGCTCACTGTAGAACCACAGGTGGTGACCATTCCCCCCGCTAGTGAACGCTTGATTGGCGTAACGGTGAAAGTGCCTCGGGGCGTATCTGGGGGGCGATATGGCGCTATTGCCATTTCTCCTAGGGAAGGCGCAGGTCATTCTCTGGGGCAGCCGCAGCAAGCTCCCTTCAAATTCCAAATGGCTAGTTTTCTGGAGCTACAGATTAGTGAGGGAGCTATGAGGCGAGAAGCTTATATCTCAGACCTAAACGTCCGGCCTTCCTCGGAGGTGCCCAGCATTCGTCAACAGGTTGGAGATGGAGCCA
>JAAZMR010000027.1 GCA_012798695.1 Bacillota bacterium
GCCCTTGACGGTCCTCAGGCGGAAGTAAAGCAAGCTACCCTGGCTAAGCTCAGGGAGATATATCTTAGGGCTAGGCAACAAGGCGATGAGCGCCTTTACTTACAGGCATTCCGCCTGTACAACCGCCTGCTCTACTTGTCTGACGATCAAATACCGGAAGCGCTGCTGGAAACCTATGCAGAACGTTTTGCTCAGCACGTATCCGGTCTGGTGTTACGTACTTTGGAGGAAACGGGATGGACCGCGGACAAGTCCTCTGATGAAGTGGCGGAATTCCTTATCTGGCTAACTGAACTGCTCACTCTGGATTTCGAGCAACGAATACTATTTGAACCATGAGGCTTCTTGTGGGGGAATAGGCTGTATTGGTACCGGCTTATTTATAACTGTCCATCACTCAATTTCCCAGAATCTACGGATGGCAAGCCTTGTTCCTTGAGATAATAGGATAGGGTGGCCAACCCAGCAGCCAGATCTTCATTACGCACCAAGACGTTGTCCGACACTTGTAGGTACGCGGGAGCAAAGTTCCAGATTGCCTGGATACCAGCAGCTACCATAGTCTCTGCTACGGTCTGAGCAGACTCCGCTGGGATTGCAATGATCCCCATTCTTATTCCCAAA
Organism: Bacillota bacterium; assembly: GCA_012798695.1. Classification (GTDB taxonomy): domain Bacteria; phylum Bacillota; class Limnochordia; order DTU087; family DTU087; genus JAAZMR01. Next base: position 625 of record JAAZMR010000027.1, read on the forward strand.
CGCTCAACCAGATCGGCCAACTTGGTTACTGACAGTATCGGGCGTTCGTTGAGGGTGCCTCCGATTCTCCCTGGATCGGCATCAAAAACGGCTACTATGTTCAAGCCATAGCTGGCAAATCCCGGATATCCTGCCAAGGCAGTGCCAAGCCGCCCGGCCCCTACCAACACTGCATCAGTCGTATTATGCAATCCCAAAAAGTCAGCCAGACAACTTGCCAATTTCTCTATTTCATAGCCCAAACCAGGCCGCCCACCACTCCAAATATGGTTTAGATCTTTGCGCACCTGTGCATGATCAAAGCCTGCCTTCCGGCCTAGTTCCCCCGAGGAAACATACTGCATTCCGGCATCCCGACACTGCAATAAGACCCGATAATACACCGGCAACCTCTCTAAGGTTGGTTTGGGAATGCTGACCAGTCCCGCCATGCCAATTAACCCCTCCTGGCTTTAGATAGTACTGTACCCCATCTGGGAGAGCCCCCGGTCAGGATTTGTGATTCACCCAACCGGGAGGCCCCCATCTTACCTTATTCTTCTTCACTATTTTGACTGCAATTCCTTGGTGATCTTGTCAAATAGGAACCCAGTTTTCGCCGGAGACATCCCGCTGTACAGCGTATCTCCTACTTTCACGTTAATACCGGCACCACAGTTCTCGAAACAGAAAGTGGCTTTCAAATCTACCTTTGCATCTAGATTGGCACCACGAAGACGTCGACCTAGATCATGCAAGACATCGTAAGAACCCTTCAGATAACAGCAGGTTCCCACACATACCACTACCTCCAGTTGGCTGGGTGTGCCGTCCTCACCGAGGCTGATGCTGTCACCCTGGATGCGCCTGCGTTCACTGTAAGTGGTATGCAATGCGGCATGGGCTGTTTTCCCATTCGGTTCGCCCAACCACTGATCATAGACTGACTCGATCAATGGATTCTGGTAGGACTTCCGCAGTTGCTGAGCCTTATCGGCAGTGTAGATCCCCTGCGCCCGGGCACTGCGAATCTCGGCATTCGTCCCTACCGGTTGTCCCGCACCTCCTACACACCCGCCAGGGCAGGCCATGACCTCTACCAGGTGGTACTCGGCTGTACCGGCCTTGATCTGTTCAAGCAGACGCTTGGCTTGAGCAAGTCCATAGACCATAGCCAGTTTCACCTTATTTCCACCAACATCTACTTCCGCAGCCCGCATCCCCTCCATACCTCGTACCTCGGTGAAGTTCACTTGATCGAGCTCTTCACCGAGCAAGAGATAATGTGCTGCCCGCAAGACTGCTTCTGATACCCCGCCAGTGACCCCAAAGATAATGCCACCACCAGAGGTGAAGCCAAAGGGCATATCAAGTGAATCACTTTCTAGATGCGGATAATCCAGCCCTGACTCCCGGATCATCTGCACAACTTCTTGGGTAGTGAGCACGAAATCTACATCCTGTGCCCCCTCCGTGGCAAATTCGGGCCTTTGGGCCTCGAACTTCTTGGCTGTGCACGGCATGATGCTGACTACTACCATGTCCTTCGGATCAATGCCCAACTCTTTAGCATAGTATTTCTTGGCCAAAGACCCAAACATCTGCTGGGGAGAGCGACACGTAGATAAGTTGCCTAACATCTCCGGATAGTATTGCTCGGTGTACTTCACCCAGGCTGGGCAGCAGGAAGTGAATTGGGGGAAATTATCTCCCTTCTGCAGCCGAGTGAGGAACTCCGTACCCTCCTCCATCACGGTTAGGTCAGCAGCAAAACTGGTATCAAATACCTTGTCAAAACCCATTTGACGCAGTGCAGCCGTGAGTTTACCCAAAGTGTTCTCGCCTGGTTCCAGGCCGAATGTCTCACCAACTGCCACTCTCACCGCTGGTGCTATCTGGGCTATGACCGTCTTTTTCCCGTCATGTAGAGCCTGCCATACCTGCCCTACTTGGGATTTCACCACTAGTGCGCCTGTGGGGCAGACAGCCGCACACTGCCCACAATTGACGCAATCGACCTCAGCCATATTTTTGCCAAAGGCTGGGGTAACTGTCATCTGTGAACCTCGGTGGGCAAAGTCTAGAACCCCTATTCCCTGTACTTCCTGGCACACTCGTACACAGTCACCACAGAGAATACACTTGTTGGGGTCACGCACCAGCGCCGGACTCGAATCATCGATATCCACCCTGATATCTCTCTGGCCAAATCGTACTTGGCGAATACCGAACCGCTGAGCCAAATCCTGCAACTTACAGCTGCCGCTTTTTTCACATGTAGTACAGTCTCTGTCATGATTGGCCAGCAAGAGCTCCAAAGCCATCTTGCGGATCTTCTGTACCCGGGGAGTCGTTGTCTTGACCTCCAAACCAGCCCTAGGTGGTGTGGAACAGCCAGCCACTATCTGGCCGTTGCCTAATTCCACTAAGCACATACGGCATGCACCATATACAGAAAGCTCCGAATGGTAGCAAAAGGTGGGTAGGTCCACTCCTGCTTTGCGGACCACCTCTAATATATTTTTCTCTCCATTAAGTTCTACCGGTTTGCCGTCAACGATCATGGTCTGGGCCATCTAAGCAACCTCCTCCACTGCACCAAAGCGACAAGCTTCCTGACAGGCTCCACACTTAATGCACTTATCTGTATCAATGACAAATGGTTCCTTAACCTTGCCGGATATGGCGCCAACCGGGCATACCCGAGCACATTTGCTGCAGCCTTTGCACTTATCTGGGTCGATAGCATATACCTTTAGACCTTGGCAGACCCCGGCTGGGCAACGATGTTCAACCACATGGGCAAGATACTCATCCCGGAAATACTCCATCGTAGTAAGCACGGGGTTAGGAGCGGTCTTACCCAGCCCGCAGAGAGAGCCTTCTCGAACTGCTTCACCGATCTCCTGCAAAGTATCAAGGTCGGCTAGCTCACCTTCACCATCCACTATCCTCTGCAAGATTTCCAGCATCCGCCGTGTTCCTTCTCGACACAGTACACACTTGCCACACGACTCGTTTTGAGTGAAGTTCATGAAAAACCGGGCTACCTCGACAATACAAGTTGCTTCATCCATAACTACCAGCCCACCGGAACCGATCATGGCTCCAACTGCCTGCAGTGAATCAAAATCTAAAGGCAGATCAAGGTGTTCTGCAGTTAAGCAACCACCGGACGGCCCGCCAATTTGCACAGCTTTGAATTTCCCATTATTGCGGACACCACCGCCAATATCAAAGACAATCTCCCGCAGAGTCTTGCCCATAGGCACTTCGATTAGACCGGTATTGGCCACCTCTCCGGTAATGGCAAAAGTCTTGGTACCAGGGCTGGTTTCAGAGCCAATCCCTCGGAACCAATTAGCACCATGGAAGAGAATCGGGGGAATGTTGGCGAAGGTCTCCACATTATTAATCAACGTGGGACATCCCCAAAGCCCACTCTGGGCTGGATAGGGAGGCTTGGGCCTAGGCATACCCCGCTTACCCTCGATCGAGGCAATCAGGGCACTCTCTTCCCCACAGACAAAGGCTCCCGCACCTTCCTTGACTACAATATCGAAATCGAAACCACTGCCGAAAATATCCTCGCCTAGTAGCCCCTGGCTTCTCGCATCATCTAAGGCTTTTCGCAAGCGTTTAACAGCTAGGGGGTACTCGGCCCGCATATAGACATAGCCTTTGCTAGCCCCGATGGCATAGCCGGCAATCAGCATACCCTCGATCACCCGATGAGGATCGCCTTCCATCACACTGCGGTCCATAAAGGCACCCGGGTCACCTTCGTCACCATTACAGATCACATACTTCTGCTCACCGGTGGCCTGCCGGGTGAGGAGCCACTTGCGGCCGGTGGGGAATCCCCCGCCTCCCCGCCCTCTCAGCCCTGATTCTAATACTTCATTACACACGTCTGTGGGGCTCATTTCCGTCAAGGCTTTAGCCGCAGCGGCATAGCCGTTCCGGGCAATATACTCCCAGATGCTTTCAGGATCGATAACTCCACAATTGCCTAGAGCCACTCGCTTTTGCTGTCGATAGAAGGGAATTTCCTCTTCCCGGGCAAAGGTTTCCTGTGTATTGGGATGCTTATACAAGAGGCGCTCTACCGTATCTCCTTTAGCCAATGCAGCAGCGATATCGGCTGCATCTTCCGGTTTAACCCCGACATAGAGAATCCCCTGAGGCTCAATTCTTACCAAGGGCCCCTTTTCGCAGAACCCGTGGCAGCCGCTTTTCTTAATGACAACACCATCAGTCTTGCTGTCGACATGCTGCTCTTCAGCTTCCAATTCAACTAAAGCAGATAACCCCAACTCATCCACAGCTTGGCACAGCTCTTCATATACTTGTAAAGAACCATTGGCAACACAGCCGGTACCGGCACAAATCAGCACCCGCTGCTTTTCCTGTTCCAAAGCAGCCTGTTGTTTCCGGCGAAGTGCTGCCAGCACAGCCGCTGTCTCGATCATATGGCATCCCCTTCCCGATTCTGTAGAGTATCTAGGATCTCAGTAATGGCTTCTGGTGTCATATTGCCATAGACATGGTCATTAATCATGACCACTGGTGCTAACCCACAGGCACCCAGGCAGGATACAGTCTCAACAGTAAAGCCTAGATCCTTTGTGGTTTTTTCCCCATTGCCCAGTCCTACTTTCTTGCGAATAGCATCTAACACAGCTTGGGACTTCCGTACATGACAAGCAGTACCATCACAAACCCTAACCACGTATTTCCCCTGTGGATCGAGAGAAAACTGAGCATAGAACGTAGCTACACCATATACTGTGGCAGGCGATATACCTAAGGCCGTAGCAATGTAAGTCAAGATTTCCTCCGGGAGATAGCGATACTCTTCTTGCACCTTTTGTAAGATAGGAATTAATGCCGATTCCTCTGCCTCATATTGGGCGATGATTTCATTAACTTTTGTGAACTGACGTTCCAGCTGCATGCCATGCCTGTTGTTGTCATGGTGTTCTGTTTGTGCCATAGGCCAAGCCTTCGCCACTCGTATCATCCTTTCTTCACATGACTGCCATGTGCTTTAGCTCCATGTCAGCTTTCAGCAATCTATCTAAAAGGAAGTCACGTGCACTTCCCTACCTGCCTTCTCCAAACAATGGGTGAGTTCACTAATCACCTGCTCCTTCAGTGCCAGTCCAGGCGGCAGCTCTGGATTTTGGTGAGCAGGATTAATAGCCCCTCCGACCAAAACATGAACCTCGTCACTTTCCCAAAGCAGCCTAGCCAAAAGGTTAGCTCCATCCTTACCGGTAAGCACCTCACCGATCCCCTTGCCGTGATACAATGCTCTCAACTTCTCCAATGCATAGGAAATCGTGATAATCCCTTCCGTAACCAGATTCACCCCAGGAATCTGTCCCAAAGGAGGCACTGTAGGGCTGCAATACCGCAGATCTACATCCAAGGGGACCTTCCACTCCCGGGCGATGATATTGCTGGTGGTACCGCCACAGACTACCTTCTTGCCAGGGGCTGCCGCCAACAGCTTTGCCATGCGCGCATCATCGGTTGGCCGGCGGGGAGGCCCCACAGCCAGCGTTAAGTGGCGTGGACGACGAATATAAAGGGCTGCGATCGTAGCATCATCACCGGGTTTTCCGGCATAGAGATGTTGGCAGATATCTGCTAAGCGCTGGGCCACATTAGCCGCACTCCGCTCATGAACTGCCGCCCTTTCCAAAAACCGGGCTACATTGGGCCACTGCCAACCTAGGTTCAAGACCGCACCTATCCCAGCATGAACAACGCCATCGGAAACAGCTACCAGGAAATCACCCATGTCCGCCTGGAAACAAGCTTCTTTCACCTTCTTGCCGGCGATCAGCCGCTCAGCCTTCGGTAGATTGGTGACCTTGCCCCGGTGCAGGTAGAATACTGCCGGGTTATCGAACTCGGCCATATAGATCCTGCCATTGTAAAACACCTGCATGATGGTGAAAGTCGAATAGGCTAATCCCCGTACTTTACAGATGGGCAAGCTCTGTCCTACTGTTTCAACCACTTCATCGAGCGAGGCACCCATCTCCAGCATGGTCCCAGCTATTTTGCCAGTCAGTGTAGCTAAGATATTGGCCTTTACCCCACTACCTAACCCATCAGACAGCACCATGATGACCGAATCAGGTCTGCGCGATACAAAAACATGATCACCACAGAGCTCTTCCCCATGTTTACTGAGAGACACTGAGCTGGTTTCAATAACGTAAGGTTTCTCCAGCAAGGGTTCGACCGCAGCTTGATGCATCATGTGTCCTCACCATCCTGCATCAACTGCATCAATTGAGTAAGCAAAACCTTGGTCTCAGCTGTGGTCTCTCCCAAAAGTCCGGCAATCTCCTGAGCTACCCGCATTTGCCGGTTAATAACCTCTTGGGCACGCTCCAATGTGGTAGCCTTCAGCCGAGCCAGTTCATCTTGCCGGTTGTAATCTGCAGTTATGTCTGTAAAGATGCCGATAATGATGTCCTGATCCTCCGGAGTAAAGACATACTGTTGGGCAATGAGTTGGTGTTCAGGATATTCCTCGATCCCTCGACACAGCCGGCGATTCTCCCACACCCATTCAAAGCTCTCGGTTTCCAGTAGTTCACTGAGCGGCTGATGAAGCAGATCTTCGGCCTGGCAATCAAACATGATTTCCGCCGCCGGATTGATCGCCAAAATGAATAGCTTGTCATCAACCACAATGATCCCATTAGGTGTGGAGTTAATGATCAAATGCGCCAAGGACTCAGCCTTAGCCCGCATATATGGGATACACATTTCACTTTCTGCTACACCATAATAAACCGCCCGGGCTTTGTCTCGACAAGAATCATAGCCACAAGCCCCGCAGTTGAGCTCATCAGCAGGGGTATGTTTGCCAATAGTGGCCAATATCCGGCCCAATTCCTCTGCGTTGGGTTCCGGCAGCTTCAACTGCTTGTCACTATAGGTACGCATTAGCCAAGATGGTATCTCTTTGGTTCCGTCGGAACCAGCCATTAGGGAGCAGCTATCCGGATCGCCGTACACCTGGCGTGATTTGGCCACTGCTTCTTCCACGTGTTTAATCAAGCGCTGTCGCCTGGCTATGCCATCCCAAGGACCGACCATGCAAGGGCCATCAATACAACCACCCTCACAGGCCAGTACCTCGATCAGATCCAAGGATAGATCTTGCCCGGCCATCAGCTGCTGAATGAGGGACTCACACTGCTCAATTCCTGTGACTGTGGCCATGCGGCCAGCCAGCATGTCTGTACTAAGGCCGGCTGTACGTAATAGGCCACCTGCTAAGGGAAACATCCTACCCCAATTGGTCTCGAGAGCATCATACTCACTGGGTCGAAGCTCCGCGGGCTGAAGGCCTGCCTCAGCCAACCAGTTTTCCAGCTCGGCAAAGGTAAGCACTGCAGCTATTTCCCCCGCAAATTGCTCTTCATCAGCTTCCGCCTTTTTGGCCACACAAGGCCCAATGAAAACTACCTTCACCTGCTCACCATACTGCTGGTGCAAAAGTCGCGCGTGAGCGACCATAGGTGATACTATCGGTGCCAGAAACTGTCTCGCCTCGGGATAATGTTTTTCGATGAGATTGACGATTGTTGGGCAGGAACTAGTTATCTTAGGCCCTTGACCCTGCTTCAGACAAACCTTGTGGGCCGCGGCTACCACCTCAGCACCGATTGCAGTCTCTGCCACATAAGTAAAACCTAACTGACGCAAGGCAGTGGCTAAACAGTTCGGGTCCGGAAGATCGAAGGCAGCCACATAGGAAGGTGCAATACTCACTGCCACTACTTCCCCCTTGGCCAATAGGGCCTTAACACCGGTAAGATCGTCTCTCACCCGCTTAGCATGTTGGGGGCAGACACTGATACAATGACCATCAAGAATGCAGCGTTCATCCCAGATTTGGGCATGGCCTGTATTGATCTTGATCGCCTTTACAGGACAAGCCCGCACACATTTATAGCAATCTTTGCATTCAGCCTCGACCGTGGTTAGAACCCCCACTACTCCACCCCCACCCGTGGTAGTACTTGCTGGTTGAACACTTCATCCACAGTAGCTTCCGTAACAGAGATAACGGGCCCCTCGTTGAGCTGAACAGCTACAGCTCCAGTACAATGGCCCGTGCAGAAAACACCCTTTAACTCCACCACATCCTGTAACTCCCATTCACGAATCAGGGCCTGAAACCGAGTGATCACTGCATAGGACCCCTTCAAATGACAGGAACTGCCGACACATACGGCAATGGTGAGCATATCAAGACCTCATTTCCCTGCGTTCGTACTTTTTTTCACAGATACATGATAACATGGTCTGCAGCCGAGAACAAGACTTTCGTGACATATTTCACAAAAATTTTACTGCCCGGCTTTTCCGGGCATGATGTGGTACAATATTTTCAGGAAACTACACTCATGCAACGACCCTGGGAGAATTTGAGAAAGGGGTAACTTCAATTGATAGATGCCCATGTACCAGCAAAGGGAACCAATATAGGAGATTATGTGGCCCAAGCGACTGCCGCCAATGGACAAATCCGGGCTTTAGCAGTAGCCAATACCAACATCGTCAATGAAGTCTGCCAGAGACATCAGATGTGGCCAGTAGCTGCTGCCGCTCTGGGAAGAACCACGGCCGCTGCCGCCATGCTGGGGGCCATGCAGAAGGACAAAGAAAGAGTTACCGTCCAGATAATTGGAGACGGCCCTCTGGAGCAAATAATTGCCGATGCCGATGGTGAAGGCAACCTAAGAGGTTATGTTCACAATCCCCATGTGGATGTCCCCCATACCGCCAACAAGAAATTAAACGTCAAGGCCGCCATAGGTGAAGGCCACCTTTGGGTGATTCGCGATCTCGGCCTAGGGGAACCATACCGAGGAGGGGTACCGCTGGTGAGTGGTGAGATTGCCGAAGACTTCGCTAGCTATTTTGCACGTTCAGAGCAAACTCCCTCAGTAGTTGCCTTGGGGGTACTAGTCGGAGTTGACTACCAGGTGCGAGCTGCCGGAGGCCTCATTTTGCAGTTAATGCCAGGTGCCAGTGAGGGGCTCGCGATCATGTTGGAACACATGGTCAAGGACCTACGGCCGATCAGCAGCCTGATCGATACGGGCAGCACCCCGGAGGACATAATCGCAGAGGCCATCGGGGAACTGCAGCCTAAGTACCTCCATCAGCTCCCCCTGCGCTTTAGGTGTTCCTGCTCCAGGCAGCGGTGTGAATCAGCCCTCATCGCTCTAGGGGCAGAGGAGCTAGATGAAATGATTAAGGAACAAGGAGAAGCTGAGCTTACCTGTCGTTTCTGCCAGGAACGATACCTGTTTACCAAAGAAGAGCTCATGGCACTCCAAGCACGCATCCGGCAAGATTCGACACAAGACCAGTAAAGCACTCACAGGAGCTGGTTACCGTTTTTGGCCCCACAGGATACCACAGGGCACCTGCTGTGCAGAGGATACATATAGTGAACTGACATCCACAAGACGTAGATCAATGGATGGAGGTGAAATCTATGTATCAGATGCGTTCTGCCTATACAGCATCCCAATTGGGGGAAAACGCCCTAGTGCAACAGAACCAAGGACAGATGGCCTTTGAACGGTATTGCATGTTGAGAGAGATAAACCAGATGTGCCGGGAAATGAACAACCGGTTGGGTATGATGCAGAATACGCTAGACCAAGTCTTTGACTGTACCTGTGGGCGCCGCTGCCGCCGCTAATCAACAAGAAGGGATCTAACACTACCTCGGGGAATTAGGAAACTGGGTTTAGATCACCAGCTATGCCTCCGAAAGGAGGCTATTTATGCTTCAAAGCCCTCGGCACAGCCTCTGGATACTGGCTTTGATGGGCCTTAGCTTGATCTTGCTCGGCTGTGCAGCTCGGGAACCCGCGTTATATACTGTTGATCGCATTGAGGGACATACTGCTATACTGCTGCCCCGCGCGCAGGGGGGTGACCCCATAGCCGTACCCTACAACCTCTTATCCTTTGCCCGGGAAGGTGATATCATCTCTGTCACCGATGATCCCACTTGCCCCTATGCATTAGACCAAGCAGCTACTGCCAAAGCCCAAACAGACATTGCCACTCTCTTGGCAAGGCTGGAAAAACAGTCAGAATCTGCTAAGTAAAATACTCGATCTGAGCTTCAGGAAACCTTTCACTAATCAGAGACCGCAGAACGCCCTCTAGCTCCTGGGCCTTCTGCGGTTCATATACATATTTACCAAAACCTTTATGAATGCGATCCCGAGTATCCATGGCCAGGGTAGTATCAGGAAACCGCTCCAAAATGAGCCTGCGGGAGCGCTGGGTAAACCTATGCATGATTAGTTCAAAGGTCAGATCACGCATCGCAGCCTCCGGAAGACTGGCTGCCAACTTATCTAACATTGATGTATACCCCGATTGCCAGCCCTCATAGATAATCAGAGGGGCGACAATGAACCCCAAAGGATAACCAGCCCCATGCACCCGCACAGCTGCATCGAGACGTCCTTCCAAGGGGGCTGTGCCTTCTTCATGCTCATTGATAATCTCCTCTGTATTTATGCTAAAACGGAAACGGGTATGCCCTTGATGAGCCGCCCCCAGCAAACTCTCCACATGATCCGATTTGGTAACTACTCGCAAACGGCCATGAGCTTCTTTGCCAAAAAACTCAATGGCCCGGCGCAAAGCTCCGGTAAGGTGTTCGAGAGCCACTGGATCGGAAGAGCTGCTGGCCTCAAATGTAGTGATCTCGGGGATACGATGGCTAATGGACTGCTTAGCAGCTCGGAGGATCTTGTCTATATTGACATAAAGCCTCACATAAGTTCTCTCTCCCAAGGTAGCTGCTAAGTAGCAATAGTGGCACTTGGCAGGACAGCTGGTATTGAGGATTAAACGATAATCCGCTGATGGGCGGCAAGGTTGGGGAGTAAGGCTGCGCTTCACTCCTACCGCTGCCATGCGTTTGGCACGATGAAAACGTGTGCAATAATCGGTGCCTGGAACCTCTAGGCGGTTGTGGGAAGGGGCGGTCTTGAGTCTTATGCCCCTAGCTCGAAAGTCATCATAAAGTCGTCTACCTAGATCATACTCCAGAGCTTCCGGCTCAAAGACAGCTTCTTCTGGGTAGAAGAGCGTGGTCTGTATCTCAGTAATCTGCATTCTTTCCTACCCCCAGTGATACTAGTCTCTCCTTCGATCTAGGAGGCTAGTCTCACTCCGGGTGATATTCTATGGCCTACTTGGGGCTATTTGCCTTTCGCACACAGGCATTGCAGTAACCATACAGCAGGAGAGAGTAGTCACAGATCACGTGGCCGCTGCTAGCCTGCACATGCTCCCTGATGCCCGCCAAGGTCGTAGTGCCATCATATTCGATATCCAACACTCTTCCACAAACCTTGCAAACAAAGTGCATATGGGGTGATGGGTTGGCATCATATCGGCACATGCCCTCGCCGGTATCAAGGCGACGCACGAGGCCTAGTTCTTCAAAGATCTGCAAGGTATTATATACAGTGTTGAGGCTGAGACTGGGGAAATCATGATGGAGCTCCTGATAGACTAACTCCGCACAGGGATGTGCCTTGGTCTTGACTAGAGTCAGGTAAATCGCCATCCGTTGCGGAGTGACTCTCAAGCCTGCTTCCCGCAGAGTCCTAGTAATAACAGCATACATGAAGACATCACTCCTATGACGCGGATCGAGCTAATACTATTCTAAGTTCTGATCCCGCTGGGTGAGTTTCCTTAGCAGATCAGCTACCCGCTGCCGCGCCTCTGCCTCTGCATCGCGATCTATACTCAAAGTGAAATTGAGCTTGCTGCCCTCGCTTACCCCAGAGGGAAGCAGTGATACCGGCCAAGGGACAGGGATTTCACCACCTGTTATGGGAAGCAGCAGCACGGCTTTATCTCCCTCTATCCGATCAACAGTGGCTACCACCCTCATCTCGGACATGACTTGCCCTCCTCCAAAATAATCCCGGGAACTTCGATACTACCGCCGGTCGCCAGTCAAAAAGTAATCAGAGATACCAGTTTCTCCAAGCGCTTGGGTCCGATACCAGCCACTCTCAAGAGATCTTCGGGCTTCTGAAATGCCGCAGCCTCCCGCGCCTCGATAATCCGTCGTGCCAGAACATCTCCGATGCCCGGTAGCTGCATCAGTTGCTCATGTGCAGCGGTATTGACATTGACCAACTTAGTCGAACTAACGCTTGTGTCTCTTTCCTTTGACTGAGGTTTTCCAGAGAGTAATTCTTCTTGGTCCACCACCCGATATGATGACCCATCACTGACTACAATGATAGTACCCAGCAAATCTGTCCTCAACACCTCGATACCGGCCTTGTTCATTGTTTCTATAACCTTTTTATCAGGAAGACCATATCTGTTGCCGGCACCTACTGAAACAACACCAATTGCTGGCTTTACTTTCCTGAGAAACACTCTCGTGCTGCTCGTTTTACTTCCATGATGAGCTGCTTTGAGGATCTGAGCCTCGGAGAGATATCCCTCAGCTAGAATCCGTTCTTCCGCGGCTGCCTCGATATCCCCGGCAAGCAAGACGGCAATAGTACCATGATGCAGTTCCAATACGACTGAGTTATTATTCAGCCCCGGCAAGAATGGTTCTTGTGGATTGAGCACAACTACCTTGTCTAAACCTGGTATATCAAGTTCATCCCCAGCTCGAGCTAGCTTAAAGGAGATCCCCTTTTCGTAAATAAGGCCCAAAAGGTCTTCATAGGCTTGAGTCGTGTGAATCTGTCCATCGGCCAATACCTGGTCAACAGGATATTCCTCCAGGACAGGGATCAGGCCCCCGACATGATCAAAGTGGGGATGGGTCAGCACCACCATGTCTAATGACTTGATCCCCATTTTTCTCAAGTACGGCACCACTGTTTGGGTACCGGCCCGTGTATCCCCCGCATCTATGAGGATGCTTGCCCCTGCGGGTGTCTGGATCAGAATAGAATCACCTTGGCCTACATCGATGAAATGTAGAACAAGCTCGTTAGCCTGCGCCCAGGCTCCAGTTGTGATCAGTAGGACCAAGAGTAAGCTCAGTAATCCGCAAAATCTTCGAATATCTAGTCTGCAAAACATGACTGTGCCTCCCTGACATGACTCCTTCTACTAGAGTTCCCCTAGCAGACCCTTAATCCTGCTCCCGGGCATTAGTCTAACAGCCAGCTAACAGTCCAGTTAGCTGGCTGCCGGGGTGTCCCAATTTCGTTACCTGGTGAGTACTGTCGATTGCTCTTTACCTCGCCGATCACCATAAGAGATGGTCTGGCGGGGACAGGCTGGTGTGCAATCCAAACACATGACATTGACCCTTCAGCCCTATACGGCGGCCCATAGGCATGGCCAAGAAAGAAGCAACTAGAATGCACGGGCGGCACCCTTTACAAGTTTTGTCCATATTTGGCAGGTTATTTCGCCTTTAAGTTGAATTATGGCATTAGTCGGGTTATAAGGGGGTGAAGTGTTTATCAAAATAGGCTCAGTCTCGCTAGATCATTGAGAGGAGAGGTCCCAAAATGAGAAGACATTTGGTCAGGCTGGCGTTCGTTGGTATGCTCGTGTTGCTTATCAGCCAAGTCGCAGTGGCTGGAACACTTCAGTCTTGGGCAGACTCCGTTAGAGCGAAGCACAGCGGTGTAGAGATCACCATAGCTATGGCTACTCACCCATCTACGGAGGCTTTTCAGAAGATGGCTGATGAGTTCGAATCTCTGACCGGCATTCAGGCAAAATGGGACGTCATGGAAGAGATTTATCTACATGATAAGACCCTGACCGAGCATGCGGCCGGAACAGGGCGATATGATGTCCTGATGATGGATGTATGCTGGATCGGCGAATATGCTGCTAAGCGTGTCGTGGACGCTTTAGATTCCTATCTACTCGACGCGGAGGCTACCCCTGCCTGGTTTGATTATGAGGATATCGTGTCAGCTTATAGAAACGGGCTGGGCGTATATAAAGACCAGGTCTATGGAATTCCATCAGCGGGAGAGTCAGCCTTCATCGCTTACCGAAAAGACCTGTTCGCAAAATACGGCTATAGCCCCGAGACAATCAAGACCTATGACGATCTACTGGCCGCAGCCCAATTTTTTAATGAGAAAGAATCCGATCTATACGGTATCTCAATGCGGGGCAGAAGAGGCCATCATATTGACTATGCCTGGTTCCAATTCCTCTATCCTGTTGGTGGCTATGTTTTTGAGCCTGGCACCTATGAGCCGGCAATCAACTCACCGGCAAGCATCAAGTCATTGGAGTACTACTGTGAGCTGATGAGATATGCTCCCACAGGAATTGAAAACTTCTCCCATGAGGAGGCAACCACTTCCTTCATGCAGGGTAAGTCAGCTATGTGGTTTGATGCAACAGCCCTAGCTCCTTGGATAGAGAATGCCGAGAAGTCCGCTGTGGCCGGCCAAGTAGGTTATATGCCTCCTTTGCAGGGGCCGGAGGGAGCCTATGCGGCAGTAGCGGGATGGAATCTCGCCTTAGCCTCTAAGTCAAAACATAAGGATGCCGCGTGGGCATTCATCATGTTTATGACCAGCAAGGCGAAATCGATCGAATATGTGCAAAAGGGTGGAGTAGTCACCAGGACATCGGTTTTGACGGCTCCTGAGTTCATAGAGCAATACCAATACTATCCGGAAATTCTCGTTTCACTGGAGCTGGCAGATCGCCTGGTGCAGCGTGATATTGACTGGCGGCCTCGGATACCAGAGTGGCCCAAGATCGGGGAGATCATCGGTCTACAGGGTTCCCTAGCCCTAACTGGCCAGGCAAGCCCTAAAGCCGCTTGCGATCAGGCAGCCAAAGAGATCAGAGAACTCATGGAGACAAAAGGATATTATCGGGACTAACCCTCTAGTGAGTATGACCCACAAAGAGCCTTAGTGGGAAGGAGACGCACTTGCGTCTCCTCCCCCGCTTGCATTGGATGGTGAATTGATTGATACGCAGACTAGAAAAACTGCCGAAAGTATATGCCTGGATCGGGCCCTGCTTGGTGGTGCTGTTTATGATCACGGTCATACCCACCGTTTTTCTCGCCATCACCAGTATGAACTACTGGGAACTCGGTTATCCTTGGTCAGAACGCATATGGGTGGGCCTCGCAAATTACACCAACTCATTTACAAATCAACAGTTCCTGCATTCTATCCAGGTGACTGTCCTTTATACGATCAGCGCTGTATCTATAGAACTCATATTTGGCTTTGCCATAGCCTGGTTTCTTTCCCGCCCTTCCTTAGTCCTTCGAGGTTTCTTGTTAGCTTGCCTCATTATCCCGATGACCGTAACTCCATCAATTGCCGGCCTCATCTGGAGGCTGTATTTTAACCCCATCTACGGAATTGTCAACTATGTACTCGGTCGATTCATAGACATCGCCCCCAACTGGTATAGCTATACCTTGGCTTTACCATCAGTCATCCTAGTGGATATATGGCAATGGACCCCCTTTGTTGCCTTAGTCCTATTGGCCGGCCTGAGCGCCATTCCCAAAAGCCCTGTTGAGGCTGCATTGGTGGATGGAGCCGACTCTTGGCAAATGGTCAAATATGTATTCTTGCCACTATTACGACCCATCATCTTGATTGTACTCATACTGCGGACCATGGATGCTCTCAAGATGTTCGATGTGGTCTTCTCCCTTACCGGAGGCGGGCCTGCCGATGCTACGGAGCTCCTGTCGATGCACGTTTACCGCACGGGGTTCTATCAAAGTGGCATGGTGGGACTAGCTTCGGCTATGGCGGTTGTTTTGCTGATTGTAATCATGTTGTTCAGCCGGGCATTCATACGGTTGCTTGGTGAGCAAGAGACCGAGGGAGTGAACTGAGATGGCGGCACGCACTCGCCAGAGGATCATCGATCTTGTTGGCTCTCTGTGCATTGTGTTTTGCTTTTTTATGCCCTTTGCCTGGATGGTGCTCATGTCATTTAAGACCAGACTCCAAACCTTTGAAATACCGCCCCGGATTTTCTTTACCCCCACTTTGGAGAACTACAGAGATTTGTTCGCCCGGGGCATTTTCGGCCAGTACTTTCAAAACAGCCTAGTCACAGCTATTGGCAGTGTAGTGTTATCTCTGGCTATAGCGGCACCGGCAGCCTATGGCCTATCTAGGTTCCGTTTTAAGCAGAAGCAGGATGTGGCTTTCTGGATACTCTCCATTCGCATGGCCCCCGCCATTGCAGTTGTTATTCCCTATTTCATGATCGGTAGGTTTCTTGGTCTGCTCGATACCAGGCTGGCACTGATCATCAGCTATCTATCATTCAACATTCCTTTTGCCGTATGGATGCTGCGGGGCTTTATGGACGAGGTGCCCATCGAGATTGATGAAGCCGCGATGATTGACGGATGCTCCCGATTTGAGGTGTTTCTGAGGTTCATTGTACCACTCAGCGCTAATGGTTTCTCTGCCACTGCCATTCTCTGCCTGATTCACTCGTGGAACGAATTTACCTTTTCCCTATTCTTGACTACCACTAGGGCACGCACATTACCGACTATTGTCACCCAGTTCCTCACATTTCAAGGAGTCATGTGGGGCGAAATGTCTGCTGCCGCTACATTGACCGTCATTCCCGTAGTTGTGTTTGCACTGCTTGTACGCAACCATCTGATTGCTGGACTGACCTTTGGTGCAATCAAGGAGTAAACTAGATGGCATCCCTAGGTATTTGCCCTCTGTATGATGTGGGACAAGAGCCTCTCACGCAAGCTGTCTAGGGCAGCAAAATCCATGTTTTCCACATAGAAGCCTTCTACCTCCAGATGGGTTTCTCGCGCCCTCTTGATTAACCCGATGGCTGTATTGAGCAGCTGTAAGAAGGTCTGGCGATCAGTCTCTATCTCGGTTCGGTGGCTGACCATCCTATCTCGGTCGAGGCCATAATCCAGATTAATAGTGGGGTATTCGGTCTCCGAAGCATAGGGGAATAGCTCAGTGCTGGTCGCCAAAAAAACATCGAGCTCAGGGATCAGCACATGCTGCAGCTTAGCGGGATCAAGGGGGCTGTGGTAGATCTCAACAAGGTGACCTCGCTCTTCTGCGGCAGAGGCTATTTTGGTCAGCAAAGTGGATTTGCCCGAGCCCGGCTGTCCCCTAATAGTCACTATGCGGCTACCAGCCCCGGTCAGGGTCTTAGCATACGATATGGGTCCTTCTGGAGTAAAAGCCGAGACAAACAAATGCCGCTGCCTACCTGGGCGGGCCGCGACTGACTGATGGCCCAAGATATCTTTGCAGAGCTGATCTGACTCTTGATTAACCCAACCCCAGTCCTGCATTCCACTGATTTTCTCTTCCCAATTCGCATGCACCTGCCGGGCTGCCCCCAGATAGTGATAAGCACTGCGGAACAGCCGCCCTCCTTCGGCACCGGCGGCCATGATCTTCTGGGCATGTACCCGTATCCCTTCAGAATTCCAATACTGCCCCAAATTGAGTAGCTCACCCACTGCCCCAGGAAACTCGGGATCATGGAGATGAGGCTTCATTCCGTCAATCAACGCCACCTTCAAGGCGGGAACCACCAACCCATCTAAAGAGTTGTTATCTGATGCACAGTGATGCAGCTCGACGTTGAGACCATCACCCCTTACCTTGTCGGCGATTTTGCGCATCAGAGTCGACTTGCCGGTTCCGGGGCCACCTTTGATCACATAGACTTGGTCAATATCGGGGCCGGCGATATAGTTGAAGAAGGAATGAAACCCTATCCCAGTATTGCCTCCTGGGAAAACCCGCTTGACCCGCCCGTTTTCCATATCTCTACCATCCCTCCCTGAACCCTGTACAGTTATCTTACTTTCTTTGATTGAGACACTATGCTTTTTCAGCAATCCTATCCTATGTCTTAGCAGATAAAATGTTGCAAAAAGGCGGGGGTACCCCCGCCTTTCTCAATAACTATTTAATCAAATCTGACTGCGAATATCGCCTCGATAGGGACACTTTGGATCACAGGTATTGATCGAGTTTGGCAGCAATAGTCTGTTTCGGTGCTGCTCCTACGATCTTGTCCACTGGCTTCCCATCCTTGAAGACGAGCATAGTGGGAATACTCATAATACCATATCGGGCTGCAGTCTGTTGATTGTCATCGACATTCAGCTTGGCGATAGTGGCCCGCCCCGCATACTCTTTAGCCAAATCTTCTACGATAGGCCCTACCATGCGACACGGTCCACACCAAGGAGCCCAGAAATCCACTAAGACTACCCCACTCTTCTCTAGGACATCTGCATCAAAGGTAGTATCCGTTAGCTGCTGAACCATGGTTCCAACCTCCCGTTCGGTAGGCCCGCCATCATCTTCATCGGTGCAGGCTGGCGAGCCATGCTTTTGATCACTTCTGTAACCACGCTTATATTATAGCCGCTGTTCGCTCCTACTGTCAATAGCGAACATCGTTCCTTTACATAATTGCAACTACAGCCAGTTCCAGACAGACACCCTATCCCGGACTATTGTTTGCCTGTGAGCCTAGTCTGATACGTGGCTGCTTTGTATGGCTGCTTTGTACTGCTCAGCTCTCCCGGGCAGCAGCCTTCGAGCAAGCCACCCCCCGATTAGGCCGATGAGACCAGTGGCCAGAAAGCCCCCTTTCAGTCCCGATATATCTCCTATTATACCCACTAGGACCGGCCCTCCAAACATGCCGAGTGCGTAAATGGCCTGAAAAAAGCCCATGGCTGTCGCCCTTTTTTGCTCAGGCACTGTCTGAATGCTCAACCCCATCAGCACGGGGAACACTACTCCTCGACCGAAACTGCCGATCGCCTGAGTAATATATAGCTGAGGCAAAGTCTTTGTAAAAGGAACTACAGCTGCAGCGACTGCCCCGACGGTAAAGCCAACGACAACAAGTCTTCTCTCACCAAATTTCTCTACCAGGCCAGAGCTGCTAGACAATGCGGCAATGGCAACTGGCAAGGTAGAAAAAAAGGTCAACAGGCTTAACTCTCCTCGTGAAGCACCTATGCTCTGAGCATAGATGGGCGTAAAACCATACACCGTGGCAAATGTCATACACTGAACGAGAATGGCTAGCCCGGAAACGATCAGCAACCCCTTCTCCCGCCCTACAGCCAAGAGCTCTGTCACTTGCAAAGGCGTACGATCCAGCCATTCGGTTTCCTCGATGCGCAGACTAAGCAAAACCCCGATAAGGCCAACTACAGCCCCGACGAGAAAGGGCACATGCCATCCATAAAGCTCGGCTATATACCCACCCATAGATGTAGCCAGCATTTGGCCAAGGCTGCTAAAAAACATAGCTAGCCCCATGGCCCTCGGGGCGTCTTCACTGGCGAAGTAGCTGGAAAAAAGTACCGTAAAGGTGACCCAAGTAGCTGCCGCCGCCCCAGACAGGCCCCTGCCCAACAGCATTGCCAGCACTTTTGGGAAAAGCCCCATCACGAGACTGCTAGTCAATGCCAGGCAAACCCCTAGGGTAATAAAGACCCTTCTTTTGCCGAGCCGATCTGACCAGATGCCCAGAGGAATACGCAGCAGCATCTGCACGAGCCCATAGGAACCTACAACCAGCCCTACCATTTTCAATGAACCACCAAGGTAGGTAACATAAGTCGGCAGAATGGGAACATAGACATAGAGGGCAAACCAGAAGACAGTAGTAACTAGGCAAAACAGTGCTATGCGTTGACGTTCTACAGTTGTTTTCATCGATTACTAGCCAAGCTGCTGAGCTTGAACTAGAAGACCCCCTCTCCGAATGCAAAACCTGTGACTATTTGATGGTAATACCAAATCGCAGTTATCCGCCTGCAAGATTCGCTGCCCTGAGGCGAAACCCCTCCGGCAGCGAATCCACAACCTGCAGCTTGTTCTCAAGACTGGATTTCGATCACTACTTCCTGATCAGGTGCTACCTCCAACTGCCATCGACCTGCGGCTCGCTGCATGTCCAGGACATGCCCTGTCAAAATCCGGGGAGAATGCTCCCCACTGACCTGGGGGAGCACGATTCTCGCCTCTGTATCTCTGGGCAGACTAGCCTGAAGCCGAAAGCAAACCTGCTCATTGCTGCCGGATTGCTGGCTCGCCCTGATTCGCTGCCAATTCACCTCTATTTCTCCCCTCGGTGTGGGAAATGCACCCTGACACCAGTCTAGGTCTACCGGCTCGGGAGCGATCAATACTTTATGCAAACCCGCCTCCAAAGGGCGCACTCCCAGCTGATAAGCAGATAGGAAATAAGTCGGTGCTGCCGACCAGGCATGGCAATGGCTCCGTGTCCATCGTTCTTCATGCCAGCCGGGAAATACTTCCCAGCAAGTCGTAGCATCCTGAGCCAGCATGAATCCCCATTTCTCCCTGACCAATCTGAGTATCGTATCGAAATCTCCTTGCCTGGCAA
This sequence comes from Bacillota bacterium, assembly GCA_012798695.1. Lineage (GTDB taxonomy): Bacteria > Bacillota > Limnochordia > DTU087 > DTU087 > JAAZMR01. The sequence continues at coordinate 21,070 of JAAZMR010000027.1, forward strand.
GGGCTTCGAATGTAAAGAACATCATAAAAGGACTGCCCACCTGCACCCAACCGGCAGGCACTTCCTTTACATACCCGGCAACGATCTCTTGCCGCTTTGGCCAAGCACAATCACACAGATAGATCACCGTATTAGTCTGCTGACTGATCACTGAGGAGCGAGTCCCATCACTGTATATGCAATCAATGAAGGCTTGGTCCTTTTCTGACCATAAATGCCGGTTGATGGCTTCCTTCAACTGCTCTGCCTGCTTTTCCCACGCCTGGGCATCATCTGGATGGCCAAGCAACCGGGCGGCCTGTGCCGTATGCCGCCAAGCCCGTACCAACCAAGCGTTTTGGTGGGTGACTATTCCTGAGCTTGGGGTATCCATTGGTGCCCAATCCAACATGTTCCAAGCTTCGATCTCAAGAAGGCCGTCAAAGTTGATATAGTCCTGAAATGAACGGCAAGTGGCTGCCAAAGCTGGATATATCTCCTCAAGCAATGCCAAGTCTCCGGTGTACAAGTGGTATTCCTCACAAGCCAGCATCCAGAGCAAGGCCCAGCCGGTCAATATGTTCTGCCAGCCACTAGGGACCTGGGATTCTGGCAAAGGCGAGCGATGCAGAGAATCGGCCACTAGCTCCAGACAAAACCGGGTCAGCCGCGCATCCGCAAAGGCGGCAAAGGCGATTAGCCCCTCATTGCGGGCATCACCCACCCAAAAGGCTTGCTCATAGGCCGGACAATCTACATAGGTATCTTCCATGCACAACCGGGTGGTATATTGCCCCAAGCGCCAGATTGCATTGAGCTTTTCATCAGAACACCGGAACCGACCGCTTTCCACTACAGGATAAGTATTGAGCAAACAGCGAATTCCCCGTATGATCAATGGCTCATGCAGATTACGCAGTGTAAGCAAACCATAGCGAAATCCCCGACGAACAACCGAGTGGAATTTCTGCGGGCCCGCAGAAGTAACATATCTCAAAGTATTGCGCAACCCATCGGTATGCAATAGGCGCCCTTCCTGAATGCCTTCAAACAGGCTCCAGTCCAATATCACTCCTTCGGGAGCCACCAGTTCAAATTCCAGATATCCTACCAGCTCCTGGCCAAAATCCAGGAGTATTTCCAGATCTCCATTCTCGGCCGGATGTATGACCGTCTCACTGCGGGTGGCGGCACAAAGGTGCTGCCAATCCTCGATATATACCGGCCCCTCTATTGCTTTCTGCGTCTTTGTCCTCAAGAGCACCTCATCAGAGTGGCGGTCACAAGCAGGGACCGGGTGCAGATAATCACCAATGCCTGGCACTTGCCGCAATGCATCGATACTGGCCGTCTCCCAGACCTGAGACCTTAGGGAGTCTTTGCCTACTGCCCATACGCCCAGATCAGGATCTTGTGGCCGCAAAGGATATTGAAGCTCTACCTCAAACTCAGCATCGACGGCTACAGCTAAGAGCAGGTCATGCCAAGTGCCGCTCACATTGAAGATTAAGAGGTTATCACCTGCCTGCAGCTCCACCGGAGCTTCGTCTTGGACAAATTCGATTATTTCTCCATTAAGCTTTACCACCCCATCGATTCCGCCGGTGTGATGCAAGATGGCCTGGCCGGCAGCACCGGCTGCTAGATTAGTCACCACGAGCCCCGTGCAGTCTACCCGGTTAGCCGTCCTATCCCGATCAGACAATATGTCTCTCAGATCTACGGCTTCCAGGCAGGGAAGGCTCATTACTCTCCGCGTCCGCAGAATCCTCGCCGGATATTTAGGTTCTTCCGTCAAGAAAGGTATCGGCCGGGGCCGCAACTCAACCCAGGGCTCGATACCCACCCGACCTCGTATGAGCGGCCTCTGCCAGCCCCCCTCCCTCGAGGGCGTAGCCGTCACCCAGGTAGATAAGTCATGGCGAGCATCAAAATGCTCAGCATATGCCAGCTGACAACTCATACGGGGGGTCCGGCGATCATAGGCCGGGTGTAACCGAGTCAGCCACTGCTCGTCAGTCCCTATACAGATCTGCTCTGGACCATCACTCAAATCCAGCTGACAGAGAAGGCCTCCCGGGCCCACAATGTATTGAAACGTAGATGTACCATAATACATCACCAGAACGGCGATACTATTCGTCCCACTCTCTAGAACACCCCTTAGGTCATAGGAATCATAATGCTGTTTGAAAGGCCAGCTGCGGACTGGGCCTTGCCCTAACCGCTGTCCATTGACATAAAGAATATACCGAGAGTCTGCCGTGATATGTAAGACGCCTTCACCTGGATTAGTTAGATCAAAGTCTCGTCGAAAACAGACATATGCATTTTTCTCACCTGCAAGCCCCGGGTGCCAAATCCATTGGGCTTCCCAGTTCATCTTGATTCTCCTTTCTCTGATACTCTGCACTCCAGCCGCACTATGAAGCAAACCGGCCCATCTTATCCCTACTAGGGTGTGACCTCCATGTAAACTATTAATCACCAATTGTTGTTTCACCTGCACTTTACTATGTTGTATTGCCAAAACATGCAGTTGCTGCTTTTCCCACAAAGCAGGATGTATGCATTTGCCGGGGAACTATATGTTATATGTATAAACCCTGTATAAATTTTGTCCACAGAGTTATCCACAGCTGTGCATAACTTCTTGTGGATTCTGGAGTAAGGAGCACAGTTATGCTTCTGGAGATCCGCGGAATAGAGAAACTAAGCTGGCGAGAAAGACAGGTAGTGGCCCTCAAAGAATCCGGTCACTCCACGGAAAATATCGCCAAGCGTCTAGGGATAGGTGAAGGAACTGTAGCAACCTTGTATAACCGGGCCCGCAAGAAGGGCTATGCAGTAGTGCTGATCATTGATGGTGATCCCTTAGGGCTCGGTGCTGATATGGAGGGATCGGAGTCGAATGATCCTTGACAACTTGCTGTTTTATATTTAAACTAAAGGCAAATATAGATAAGTCTTCGGGGCAAGGTGAGAAGGTACAACCCTTCGATTCCTGACCGGCGGTATACCCAGAAGGTAAGCCCGCGAGCCGTTTACGGTTGATCCGGTGTGATTCCGGAGCCGACAGTATAGTCTGGATGGGAGAAGAC
>JAAZMR010000017.1 GCA_012798695.1 Bacillota bacterium
AAGAATAGCTCCGTATCCAGGCATAGTTCGGGATCGAAGGGGCCTGTAGTGCGTTTTTGGTAGCCTCCATGAGTGAGCAAGTGCTCTTCGATGGCAGCCTCAAAGGCAGTCTCTGTGTAACGTCCAGCCATGGCTATACTACCTCCTCGCGTACGTCGATCTGTCCGGTGACAGCAGCAGAGATGAGGGCGGAGCGGTATTCTTGGAGGAGTTCGATGGATTGCTGGATTTTGTCTTTTAGGGCGTCGATGCGGGCGGTATGGCGTTCCAGAAACGAGACGATTGATCGCTGTTCTTCCAATGGAGGCAGAACAACGCTATGAGCTTTCAGCATTGATCCTGTAATCAAAGGTTGGGCAGTCTGAATTGCATACTTATTAAGTTGTGCCATCTGCAAAAAATAGGTTAGGTATTCTAGCCGAAAACCTCTCATATCATGCAGAATCAACGCATTGTCAGTGACCCATACCCTCTCGTCAAGAAGATGCACATTGCCGCAATGAGCTCCTACACGCCCTATCACTATCAAGGGACATTCCTCGTTATAGTCAGCGCAATAACCCATTATCCCATTTCCGCCTATCACTGGATAAACATGTGGCGGTTGCTTCTCACCTGATGTTTCTTGATTTGAGATGAACTCACCGCTTTTTACTCTAGCAAATCGACCTAAGCATGTGACAGCCCAATGCTCGGGCACTTTCCCTAACCACACCACACCCGAATCCTTCATCTTGACATTCGAATCAAGACCCTTGGTGACAGCATGGGTTATCAAGGCTGTGCGCTTTTCCTCCAGTAGCTCTAGCTGACGCTGCTTCTTGGCAACAAGGCAATCAATGCTGTTGGTCTTATCATCTAGGAATCGAGCTATTGCAATCTGTGCACTCTTGGGTGGAAGTGGCAGCTGCAATTCTGCAAACATATCGTACCTTACTGTTTTCCCATCACGGATCCCAGTAGCGACTACTTGCAGCCGAGATATTAACTCATGAGACTTCAGGTAGTGGCGGAAAAACCCCGGACAGACCCTTGCGTCTCTGGGACGAACCACTGAGTAAGCCGGGCTAATAATCCCACGATATCTCGAGTGTTCAAGACCACCTTCAAAACTCCTCAAACTGATGACGAAATCATCAGGCATAACCAACTTGAAGTTTTCCAGGCCTTTGGTAGCAGACATAACCTGACGTTCCAGCATTGATTCCAGGTACTCCTGTGGAACCACGCCAAAGGCTTGGCTAGCGGACAGAGGTGGCTCTGATGGATGCCCTTTGAAGAAAGTCTCTTCGAACAGCCACTTAGCGTCAACTGCCTCCCAATCCACTGGACGTTCAAATGGTAGGAATCGGGGGCCCGTCATCAGATCACCTCCATCAGCATATCAGCGATCTCCTGTTCAATCTGTTTTAGGTCAGCCTCAATCTCCTCCAGGGGGCGGGGCGGCATATATTGATAAAAGTACCGATTGAAATTGATCTCATAGCCTATCCTGGTCTTGTCTTCATCTACCCAGGCATCGGATACAAAGGGAAGCACTCCCCTCTCCATATATGCATGGATATCTTCCTTTAGCGGCACGTTCTCATAGTCCCTTAGCTCAGCATCAGGCTCTGGATTTCCTTTCTTATCTACGCAAATATCCGCTGTCTCGTCTCGCTCTGATAGTGCCGTGAGAATTGCTCTGAAGCGTCCAGCAGGTTCCTTGATACCGGCCTTCCTCATGGCTTTTACCCACTGTTCTCTGTTTTTCACCACACCTAGAGGACGAAGAGATTCCAGAGCATCCAGAATTCTCTCCTGTTTCTTCTTGCCTTCAGCTATTTCCCTAGCTGCTTGTTCCCTATCCTTCCGTCTCCTTGATTCGGCCAATGATTGGAACTGCCTTGTTTCCTTGACACGTTCTAGGCGCTCATCGGTAACAGCAAAGTTGAGTCTTAAAGGACGTTCCACAGTGATCCGCTGGTAGCCGAAGTCCTCATTATCGAAGATGCGGACGAATTCGCCCTCCTGGAAGTCACCGTAAAGGCGGG
>JAAZMR010000008.1 GCA_012798695.1 Bacillota bacterium
AAGGCGAAAGGGGAGGCAAAGGGAGAGGTTGAGGGATTTGATAAGGCCAACTACTATGGCTTCGAACAGTTCATATTCCAACCAGCTGCCGGGAAAGAACTCGCTCTAGATGCCATGGTCTTCTTCGGCGGTAAAGATATGCCGGTTTTGCCAGGAATAGCGTACTATTGGGGACACTACAGCAAAGCACCGGAAGAAGGTAAAGAGCTCTACACTCTTAAAAATGACGACATCACGCAGATGAAATACAGAGCACCGGATTCTCACGGCGGAATAGGACTAGTTGAGTGGGATGTTGACCCAGCGAAAGGCGCTACTAAGTGGACTTCAGACGTATCTTTCAACTTGGATAACTACGGTGTAAATGTCGGTTATAACGTATTTGATGAGAACAACATAAGTGTAACCGCCATGGTCGGACTGGAGAAGCTTGGTTGGTCAGAGGAGATCAAGAACAGTGCTAAAGAGGTCTATGATATCAACTTCACGACAATGGATATCGAGTATGGGGTTGACAGCAGCGTGGATAATTATGGCATGCTAGTTGCACAACTATATGGTGACATTTTTGGAAACGACACAGGTGTAGCAGCTATGAACGAAGAAAATGGATATCTGTATCCTGACCATGACGCTTTCGTACGCGAATATCTGGGGCCTGGCGACGACGTCACTGTAACTGGCGCTACCCTGGAAAAGTTCTTTCTCCACCAGGCTTCAAAGTTGGAAGCTGTTCGTGACATTGAGGTTGTGAGGAGATTGAACTATGATCCATTTGGCTATTCTATTGGCGCAAGTGTTGGTACACTTGTAGCTGACAAGGTTCGCGTCAATGCTAACCTTTCTCTTGGCTGGTTCTCCGGTGATGCAAAGGTCAAGATTATTACGAAGGATAATCGAACCGCTACGTTTGAGCCAGTGGCAAGAGAAGGCATGGGAACTTGGAAGTACACAATAGAGGCAGCAGAAGCAGAGGAACTTAGAGTTGATATTCCAATCCCGGATGATTCTGAGGTTTGGGTACCTACAGCGGTCTACGAAGCGGTCGCCGAGGGAATGGACGACCTCAGTACTGAATCCATAGTTGAGAAAACGCACGTAGGAACGAAAGCCACGATGCTGAAGGCACAGGTGTCTGCCACATATGATGTGACTGAGGCGATATTCGTCGGTGGCGGCCTCTTCTACAGCCAGTGGAAGGACATGCCGGTACTGTCTGATACAAATGCCCTAGGAATTACGACTCAGGATATTAGTGCCAGTGGTATTAACGTTGAAGTGGGGATACGGTTCTAGATACCCCTAGATTGCCAGGTGTTCAAACTGTTGTCCTATCAGTTATGTAGACAGGGCAGCTTACTTCCTTGAGTACAGGTAGACGCCGCACCGGATAGGTGCGGCGTTCTCTTGATTCCGATTTTGCCTTGCTTTAAATGAGGCGGCTGCAAGTATCATCGGCCTATTATGAAAAATATTATCGGCATATAAAATCAAGTGAAGGGGTGCCGGCACCGAGCAGAAAATGACAAACGATAATAGAGCAGGCTTTCACCTGTTACTTAATAGACTTAATGGGCAGGAAGTCCCTACCCATTTTCTTTGCAGTACATAGCTGGTGCCGAAGCGGGGACTTGAACCCCGATGAGCGTATTGCTCACTAGAACCTGAATCTAGCGCGTCTGCCAATTCCGCCACTTCGGC
>JAAZMR010000048.1 GCA_012798695.1 Bacillota bacterium
TAACCGGACTGTTTGCCGCCAGTAGCCCCAGGGCGAGAATGCAGACCGCAGCCGCTAAACCCCTTTTCCAAAACATATTTACCCTTTCCTTTCGGCTATTTTCCTTTATTTGCCCATAGGTGTTGTCAAGAGATGCCCTGACATTTCTAGGTATCTTTAGATCTTCCTGAAATATTTTGTAGATCTTCTCCTCAAAATTATTTCCCATTGCCGGAAGCCCCCTCCCTACCATAATATTGATCCCGTAAAATCGCTCTTGCCCTGGAAAGCCTGGATTTAATGGTCCCCTCAGGCTCCTTAAGGAAATCTCCAATTTCTCTTGTGTTTAAACCGACCAGATAATACAAAATAACAGCAACCTTATAATCATGATTCAAGCTGTTAATGGCCTCATTTAATTCCACGCGAAGGAACTCATGACCATGGCTATAAATATTATCTTTATCTGTAAGAACCTCATCAATATAAGAAAGTTTTTTGTTATCCCGCTGGATTTTATGGCACTCGTTAATTAAAATTTTACAGATCCATGTCCTGAAGTACTGTTCATTTTTTAGTGTCTTGACGTTTTCAAACGCCCGCATTATTGCTTCCTGCAGCGCGTCGGCCACATCTTGGTCGCAACTGAGAAGCCTTTTGGCCACGCCATATAGAACACTCTCATACTGCTTTACGGCTGAAACAAAAGCCTTCCCATTACCTTTTTTCGCTTTTTTTATTAGGATCCTTAGTTGTTCCACAAATTAGCCGCCCCCTATTCCCTTTTACCATATTAGATGGGAAATTGGCGAAGATCGTTGCTTCAATCTTACGAAAATGTAGGACACCCATTTCGTTGCCCTTGGATTTATTTTGACCCAAACCTAGCTGGATCCCTTTCCCGGGGTTAGTTATAATAAATAAATCAAGGTCCTTTGGCTTCAAAGAAAACTAGAGGCTTAAATCTGCCCCATAAGGGTTTGAGCGCTAAGAGGTGATCGTCTGGCCGCTCTGAACGACAAATTAAAAGAAGTGCTGGCATCAGTCCTGCCAATAACTGTAATAGTCTTGATAATCCATTTTACTGTTTCCCCCTTGGAGAGCTCTATGCTCTACGCTTTTCTGTTGGGTTCGGCGCTAGTAATTATCGGCCTGACATTATTTTTGTTCGGTATCGATCAGGGGCTTGAGCCGATCGGACACGGCATCGGGGATACATTGGCGCTTTCAAAAAGTTTTACAGCAGTAGTCACCATCTGCCTCATCTTGGGCTTTTTCATCTCCTATGCCGAACCGGATCTGCATATCCTTGCCGGTCAGGTAGACCATGTGACATCGGGGCAATTTGCTCACACAATTATGGTTGTCGTGGTCTCGCTCGGGATCGGTGTCATGATGACGCTGGGAATGCTACGCATAATAAAAGGCGTCCGGCTCAAATATATGTTCACCGCCGCCTACGGGTTAATTTTTATATTATCACTTTTCTCCGCACCTGATTTTATATCGATTGCATTTGACGCTTCGGGGGCAACGACCGGTGCCATCACGGTTCCCTTTATGCTGGCACTAGCAGGTGGGATTTCAATATTAAAGAAAAAAGAACGCGGAATAGGGGAGGCTGATCATTTTGGACTGGTCGGTATTGCCTCAACCGGTGCTATCCTCGGTATTTTAATTACCGGCCTTATATTTGGGATCGACAAACTAAACGGTTTCCTCCCTGAAGAGACAGCCGCCGCCTCCAATTTGATGGATGTTTACGGTTTTAAACTGCTGACCCTCGCCGGAGAATCTTTAAAATCGCTGCTGCCGATTATAGCCGCCTATATATTATTTCAGGTCTTCTCTTTTAAACAAAAAAAGAGGCGCGTTCTAAACATCTCCAAGGGCCTGACACTCACTTTTCTCGGTCTTGTAATCTTTTTATTGGGTGTCAACAGCGGTTTTATGTCGGTAGGTACAAAAATAGGGATGGAACTAGCCGCAATGAGCTCTAATATTCCGGTTTTGATAGTTGCCCTGCTTCTCGGCCTGACGACGGTGCTGGCCGAGCCTGCCGTCCATGTTTTAACCAACCAGGTCGAGGAGGTAACCGGCGGCTCCGTCAAGCGAACCCTGGTTCTGATCTTCCTCTCCCTGGCGGTAGGGCTCTCCATTTTCATGTCGGCCCTGCGCATACTGATACCAAATCTGCAGCTATGGATGTATCTGTTGCCTGGCTTTGGCCTGGCCGTGATTTTAGCCTATTTTGTACCCGATCTCTTTGTCGGCATGGCCTTTGATGCAGGCGGCGTTGCCTCCGGCCCCATGACGGCAACCTTCTCCCTGGCCTTTGTCCAAGGTATTGCTGATAAGGTTCATACGGCGGATTTGGTAGTAGATGGATTTGGCATGATTGCCATTGTGGCGATGATGCCAATCCTGGCGATCGAACTGCTGGGCGCACTTTTCCATGCAAAAACACGTAAGGCTCAAAAGGTTTAGGTTAGGAAGGTGATCCGATATGGGTAACCCATTCAGGGATTTGGCTGCTTATGAAACCCGGGTGCTGACATTAATTCTCAGCGAAAGTAAAAGTCGTAAATGTATCCGGCTCCTGAGGGAGAAGGGCATTCGCAGCGAGATGACTATGATCGGCCGGGGAACCGTCAGCAGTGCCATTTTAAACCTGCTGGGAATAAGTAGCCAGGTGAAAGAGATCGGGCATTTTCTGCTTGACCAAGAGCAGATAACAGAGATTCTCGATTATCTTGACCGGGAATTCCATTTAAAAAAACCGGGCCACGGCATTGCCTATGTAACAGCGGCCAGGAAAAGGGTCGGCCCCCCGGTTCAAGGAAGGGATAAACCTGAAGTAACCGGAAGTACAGCACAAGATAGGGAGGATGAGATTGTGTTCAGGAAGCTGACGGTGATTGTGGATCGCGGGATGGCGGATGAGGTCATGGATATCGCCCGTGAAGCCGGTGTTAAGGGCGGCACAATTTTACACGGGCGCGGTGTCGGTGCA
>JAAZMR010000049.1 GCA_012798695.1 Bacillota bacterium
GAAATATGAACTAAGCCTGTTTTGCCGTCGGCTAGCTCCACAAAAGCGCCAAAATTCGTGATACCGGTGACTCTCCCCTCGACAATGCTGCCGACCTCGATTGCCATACGTAAATAAATGCCTCCTCATAGAATGTACGGGGCATACCCCCGCTGTGATATAGTATATATTATCAACAATTCAGTGTCAATACACCCACAGCTGAGACCCCATCAATGGGCATGCACCAACCTTGTCCGCCATGTTCGTATGAGCCTGCCGCCATTTCCCCCTGCAGAGACTCCAGGTGTCCTAGCACCCCAAGTTCTCCTCGGCTTTTAGCGTTTTTCAACATCTACTGAATCCGCCGGCGCAGTTCGCATCGGGATATAAACCGTCTCGCCTGGCTTGATCAGGCCCAGCTTCTCCCTGGCTATCTTTTCGAGATATGCATCGCTTTGCATCTCTTCAATCTGCTCTCTGATAACCTCATTCCGGCTCTCGATGGCGGCTATTTCCCTTTCCACCCTGACGATTTTGCCTTGCAGCAATACGATTTTCAGGTATCGATGTATGAAGCCCGCACCTATCCATAGAAGAAGCAGGCATAGCAAGAAGACAAAGAATCGAGGTGTGATTCTCCAGCGTTTCCGAGGTTCTTTCGATTGCTTGCGGCGAGAATCGAGTGATATTACTTCCTCCGCCACGAGCCTTCCCTCCCGATAATCTTGTTGCTAGATATCAAGCTGATCATCCAAACATGGCAGAGTTAATCTTCGTCATCACCCTCGAGAATCCCTTCGGTATAGCTCCGATTGGGCATTATTTCCTAAAGATTGCGAACTTCGGTAAAAACTGCCACTTCGGACCCAGCCATTTGGGCCGAGACCGACCCCGGCGCGCTGCCTTTGATATTCTGACCCGCCCAGGCTGCCAGCACCGACGAGAACGCCATCGAGCCGCACCCTCCCAAGGAAGAGTCACGAGCAGCCAAAACCCCTGTATCAATCCGCCTACAACAGCTGCCACATAGTATGACACTGTGATGAGCAAGTTGAGAACCAACACACTAAACACCATAAAATAGAGAAAAAGCCCCAACAGGAGACCAAGAAAAACGTAGAACCGCAACTCGCCCCAATTGCCCATCAATAGATAGACGTAGGTGAGAGGTGTAGCTATCATCCAGAAAAGAATGTCCGATAATGCGGTGACCATCCTTTGTGGCCGAGTTGCCCTTCGCCATAGTCTATATAAGTCAAATAGGAGTCCCAAGCTCAGGCCAGCCGTAATAGTGACGGCAAAACCGTATACTTGGCCCGCCAGAGTATCCATTCCTTACCCTCCCATGATCTGATAGAACCTGACTTTACTATACTATGATCCCAGCTGACCTATTGTGCATGGCCCTGTAAAAATGTTCTGCTTGGAAAGGGGAATACTTTGATTCTAACCAGACTGCCTATCTTACCTAAACAGCCTCCCTAACAGGCTCTTACCCTTCTTGCCGCCCACTTCTCCGGTATATTCCATCACAGCAATATGACCCACAACGGCGAGATTAGCACTATCGATATTCAGTTCCTTGATATGCAGCCCTTCCCCCCGTACGATCAGAATGCCTGCATCTGTGTCTAGCACGATTTCCGTATCATCGAAGCTTTCTACATTGACTACTCCGTCAATCGATAGTTTTTCTCGGTTCTGCAGAGTTATTTGGTGTTTTTTCCTGAGAGCTAGTTGCCGCTCTTCCACAATCCCTACCCCTTTCACAGACAAGATCTCCAATCCCTGGTACAAGGGTATGCGGTCATTCCAATTTTGATGCCATTCTCCCCAAGATCAACTGATAGCGGCTGAAGCAGCCGCTACCACTTAACAGGACAGACCAAAAACAACTCGACCCACCCCAAAGACTGTGAATCGACGACCGGTCCATAACCCGGCCTTTTGACCGATCAATCCCATAGCTTCTTGATATCAATACCTTTAAAGAAAAACCGTACGATCTCCTGAGGGCTCTTACCTTCCTTGGCCAGCATATAGGCATCCCACTGGCTCAAGCCTACTCCATGCCCAAAACCCTTGCCACTCATCGTCAGATTCTTCCCCTGCACCTGAAACCGACTTAACCAGGTAGATTTCATTGTCATGGCATCTAGTGCGATCCGAAAATCACTAGCAGGCACGACCTCACTGCCCTTGGTACCTTGAAAGCGGAATTGGGTGGCACGCCCAGTCCTTCCCTTTTTATCTATTTTTGCCTCCTGAATCTCACCTACATCGATGCCCATTTTCGCTAGCCTTTTTTGTACTTCACTAAGAGAAAAGGTAGCATGCCACTGCTTGACATCGGCGGGGGCATAGCGATTGTCCTTGATTTTTACACTGCGAATGTAGGGCGGCTCTTCATCTTGGAAATTGAGGCCTTCCTTAGCAGCAGCCGTATGGCCGCCACTGTAGGAGTGAAACCATGCGCGAATGTACTGATCTTTGTAGGTCATGACCTGGCCTCTAGTCATCTCTACCGCCCGTCTGATGATGGGTGTGATGTTGGCAGCATTGTAGGCTTGGGCTTCCTCGTGATCAGTCGATATGTCAGTACCATGTTTTGCCCTTGTCCCACCTCGGCTGATGAACTCCATAGTGAAACTCCTAGCTAGGATCGCCTGAGCCGCATAGGCCTCCAGAGGCCAATTAGGCTTCATTTCTCCTGCCACCACGCCCGTAACATACTCCTCAATGGGCATGTCTTGCTTTTCACCAGTCTCCTTCATGTAGACACTGATGGTCGGTTCTTGGGCAAATTTGCGCACGGAACCCTGTTTAGGGCTGGGCCATCCGACTAAAACCACGAGTGCCCCTGCTACAATGAGGGCTACCGCGGCTAGAATGGCTCCTGTATTCCTCGTGAAATTCATGTTCTTCCCTCCGCAACCCAGTTATCGTTCATGTACGCTGCTCTATCTTGCCGCAAACTGTTTCTAACCTCAAGCATCCCCGCTATTTGCGGGTCTATACATTTCATTTTTAGGCCTATAGTTCTAGCCAGACTTCTTCTCAAGTATGATTTTCCCATCATAAAGCGATTTTTAGTGGCAAATTATGCTCAAAAAGCAGGAACAGCAATGTTTGCAGCGAATACAAACAGCGATTGTCCAGCTAACTTTATCAAGGAGGGTATATCGTCGTGAACAAAAGCGAACTGATAACGGCTGTGGCGGAGAAATCCGGACTATCCAAGAAAGCAGCCGGCGAGGCTGTTGAAGCGGTTCTCCAAACCATTTCTCAGGCCCTAGCCGCCGGAGAGCGAGTCACACTAGTTGGCTTTGGTACCTTTGAGGTCAGACAAAGGGCAGCTCGTAGGGGAGTCAATCCCGCTACAGGTGCCCCTATTGACATCCCAGCTACTGTGGTTCCCGCATTTAAGGCAGGGAAAAATCTCAAAGAAGCTGTGGCGAAATAGCGGAAATCTGCATCTAACGCAGCCAACCGGCTTAGCTTCCTGATGCTGTCAGTGGGTGGCTAAGCCTTTTATTTGTTGCGGGAAGCTCTTGATTCGGCGGTGTATTTCCACCTGGTCTCGGTAAAGCTACCGAATAGCACAGGGGCTTTCTCCACCCTTTACTAAAGGAGTCATCCATCATGGCCGATATCATCATCGTGGGTCTTGGACCCGGCTCACCAACTCAAATCTCTCTTGGGGCTCTTCAAGCCTTGAAAAGCGCGGACCATATTTATCTTCGCACCGCGGTACATCCGGTGGTGCCTTGGCTAGTGAAAGAACTGAACCTCTCCCCTACTCAATACACTGCATTCGACTCATACTACGAGACTGCTGATTCCTTTGATGAGGTCTACCAGAGGATTCTTACCACACTGACTGCCAAGGTGTATGCCGGGGAGAAGCTAACCTATTGTGTACCAGGACATCCCGGTGTAGCGGAGACCACCGCAGCTCAACTAGTGGACTGGGCAGAAAGGGAGGCGAAGGCCGTAGAGATAATGCCCAGTATGAGCTGTTTGGATGCCGTTTATGCAGTGTTAGGGATTGACCCAACTATGGGTGTGACCATAGGAGATGCTTTGGACATGCCCGATCTTATCCCCAGAAACCCTATGCTTTTGACTCAAGTCTACAATAGGCTGATTGCTTCCGATGTCAAATTGCGGTTGATGAATCAGCTCCATGATGAGCATCCTATCACAGTCGTTAGAGCAGCAGGTATTCCCGGTGAGGAAAGGGTCGCTACTATCCCCCTCTACCAGCTAGACACGGTACCTTGGCTCGACCATCTCACGTCGGTATATGTGGATCCACCGGATCTGCCCGTATCGGAAACAGATTTACAGCAGACGGATCACTTCTATCCCCTAGATCCTTTAGTAAACGTCATGCAGCGCCTACGAGCCCCTGATGGCTGTCCCTGGGATCAGGTACAAACCCATGAGAGTCTGAGGCGCTACCTCGTAGAGGAAACCTATGAAGTGCTGGAGGCCATCGATCAGGGCCGCTGGGACAATGTCGAGGAAGAGCTGGGAGATGTATTGCTTCAGGTTGTCTTCCATGCTGAAATTGCGGCTGAAAACGGGAGATTCGATATTAATGATGTGATTTCAACAGTCACCGAAAAACTAATTCGGCGCCACCCCCATGTCTTTGGTTCTATAGAGGTAGAAGATGCCGAAGAAGTCAGCCGCAACTGGGAGAAAATCAAGAAACGAGAAAGAGAACGAACCGGTAACGAGTATACCTCCCTTCTGGATGGCGTCCCCTTGGGCCTACCTGCCTTGACTCAGGCAGAGAAGACTCAAGCTAAGGCTGCTCGGATCGGTTTTGAATGGGAGGACATATCGGGAGCTATAGCCAAGGTCAAAGAAGAAATGAAAGAGCTAAAAGACGCCTGGAAAGACAATGACCAAAATGCTGTCGATGCCGAGTTAGGTGATGTCCTATTTGCTCTAGTCAATGTAGCCCGTTACTTAGATGTTGATCCCGAAATGGCTTTAAGGGAAGCTACCAGAAAGTTTACTACAAGATTCCGGTATATTGAGGACACTGCGGCAAAACAAGGGAGAAACCTGGCGGAGATGAGTCTCCAGGAGATGGATGAGTTATGGGACGCTGCTAAGCAGCGCAGTAGCCCTACTTCACCCAGCCACGATGACTGAGCCACCGGCTCAACTTGACCCCTATTTTGGGGAGCATTTCTACATCTCGCCGATGGAGAGCACCCGTTCCCATCAACCCGATTGTGTAGACGATAATACCGACAAGCACGGTTGCTACAGTGGCTACCCCGTTATAGATAAAGTCAGAGTGCAGATGCCCCCACTGCCACTGAGCAATGAATGGCATTGATCTAGCAAGGCTATAGAGTCCATCATAGGCAACCACGACACTTAGCCCCATGATGAGGCTGGCGAGACCGGGTTTCAGCACGAGCTCTCGCCAGCTAGGACGCACTCGGGTATGCCGACACACAACAAACAGATTGAGTACACTAGCTGTACCGAAGCCAAACACGGTACCCCAAGCTGCTCCCTTAATGCCCATACCTGGTAGGGCCGTTAACCAGTAGTTTAGGCAGCACTTGACCAAGACACCAAAGACGAGATTCCGCACGGGCAAAAGTACTAAGCCTAGTCCCTGCAAGATCCCTGAGCAAACCTGAAATAACCCAACCGCCAATGTGCCCAGTGCTAAGATCCCCAACGGCTCCCCTGCCTGTGGATAGCCGAATAGGAGATATGCTATCTCTTGGGCCATTAGGAGAAGCCCTACGGAAGCAGGTAATCCGAATAAGATAGTGATGCGCAGGGCCTCAATCACACGCCTCTGGATTTGGTGATCAGCTCGCAGTGCACTGGCCTCTGCCACTGCCGGTACCAAAGTGATAGAAAGTGCCCAAGTGATTATATTGGGAAAATGCATGAGCGATAAAGCCATACCAAAATAACCCAATGCTTCTCGCACTGCATCTGTACTATACCCGGCAACCTGCAGACGCCAGGGTACTAGACCTGTGTCAATCATTTGCATTGTTGGCCAGAGAACAGCTCCTAGTACAATGGGCAAAGAAAGTGAAAATAGGCGCTGCAGAAGCACGAGCGGAGAGTCTGTGGGTCCTGGGCGGGCTCGTTTGGGTTCAGCGAAGGCCCCTCTTGTACCACGCCTCCAACCAACATAGTACAAACTCAGAACCACCAATCCACCCATGGCTCCTAGGGCAGAACCGGCGGAGGCTCCCGCTGCTCCATACTGCACACCTTGAGGCATGAGCATTGTGGCTAGAGTCAACATGGTGACAACTCTACAGATCTGTTCCACCACTTGAGAAACTGCACTAGGCGTCATATATTGCATGCCTTGGAAGAAACCACGAAGACCTGCTACCATCGTTAAGAGGAAGACTGAGGGAACCATGGCGAGCAGAGCCGGATAGGATAGGGAGTCTCGAATGATATTTGTTACGAACCATTCAGCCCCAAGACCGAGAGCGGTGGCGAATATGGTCCCCAACATCATCATCAGTAAGAGTGTCCACCGAAATACTCTAATCGCACCACCAGTGTTGCCCAAGGCTAATTGTTCCGCTACTAGTTTGGAAAGAGCTACCGGCAAACCCGCCACTGAAAGAATAACAGCCAGATTATATACTGGCCGTACCATCTGCAGCAAACCCATGCCCTCATCATGAATAATGCGAGGGAGTGCCACCATATAGGCAACTCCCAACAGACGACTGACTACACTAGCTGTAGCTAAGATCATGGCACCCCTGGTAAAAGATTGTTTGCCCACAGCACGCCCCCCTATCATCCTCATGTTTACTCCTGGGAACGTGCTGCTATGCCGACTAATGGGCTTTTGATTAATGAATTAGCCAGTTCAACTTTCACAATCGAGTAGGGCAGCGCTAGATGATCAGTTCTGGCGCTATCCCTCTCACAGAACCGTGCGTACGGACCCGTACACGGCTCCTAGCAAGCTTCAGTCGTTTGGATAATAACGATGCAAGATGCCAAC
>JAAZMR010000111.1 GCA_012798695.1 Bacillota bacterium
CCGCCGCTGCCGATTCGTCAGGGACTGCTACGCGCACCAACTCACAGCCTGCCCGAGCTAAGGAGTCGATTTGAGCCAAGGTAGCCTTCACATCTCTGGTATCAGTGTTGGTCATCGACTGCACCACTATGGGTGCACCTCCACCGATCATCAAGTTCCCGATCTGGACCGGTTTTGTACGAGAACGACGAGTCATATCCTTCTCAGCCCCTCCACCCGTAATTAGGGGCTTCGCACTAGGGCCTGTTTCTCCTTGCACCTATCTACACTCCTTGTATACTGTGATTGACACAGTCTCGTTTTTCCTGACCTGCAAGGGGATAATGAGATTTTTCCCGCCCGGTGAGCAAGGTCAGAGAATATCCAAACGCAGTAGATCCTTATAGGTAGCGAACAGCATCAGCAGCAGCAGAAAAGCTAAGCCAATGAACTGTACGATGCCCCGCTGCTCGGGCTCCAAAGGCCGACCACGTATTGCCTCCCAGATCAGCAATATCAGCCACCCACCGTCAAGTACCGGAATGGGCAGGAAATTAAACAAGCCCAAATTGACACTCAGAACAGCAGCGATAAACAATACAAAGAAGAAACCTCGGCTAGCCGATTCTCCTACCAGTTGGAAAATGCCGATGGGCCCAGCAATATCTGGTTCTATCCGTCCAGTAACCATGCGGATAATGGCTAGTATGATATCTCGTGAAACAACATAGGTTCGCTCCAGGCCGGAGAGCAGAGCTTGCCCTACTGATTCCCGCGGTTTCTCTACCATGCCTATACCCAAGCGAGCACGCCCTATCTCGGGATCGAGCTTTGGTATGATACTTAGCTCCATTCTCTGGCCTGCCCGTACGATATTGATGACAATCTTCTGTTCCTCACACGTGGAGACTATGCGGTTGATCTCCTGAATTGATTGAATCTCTTGTCCAGCTACTTCAGTAATGACATCACCAGGCAAAAGGCCAGCTGCGGCCGCCGGTGATTGCGGCTCAATCACTTGTACTGTTGGGGGGATTACTACTAGGCCCATATACAACGCGAACAATACTGTGGCCAAAATCAAGTTCATGATGGGGCCAGCGGCAATTACTGCTAGTCTTTGCCAGAGAGTCTTATTGTTAAAGCTCTTCTCATCATCATCAGCAATCATGTCGGCTTCATCCTCAGGCATGTCCATACCGGCTAGTTTTACAAACCCTCCCAAGGGCAGCCCGCGTACGGAATAGACAGTATCACCCCTACGTCGTTTCCATAAAACGGGGCCGAAACCTAGACTAAATTCATGAACACCTACCCCGACTGCTTTGGCCATGAGAAAGTGCCCCAACTCATGGAAAAATATAGTAGGCCCTAGCACGATAATAAAGGCCAAGAAGAGATTCAAGCTAACCATCCTTTCAGCCGCCTAACGGCATGGGTTAACCTTACACCAATCTATCACTTGTGCCCGCACTGATGCATCTACTTCGAGTATATCTTGGATATCTGGCTCCTTCACACCGGTATGTCGCTCGAGCACCTTGCCAACTAGCCGAGGAATGTCCATAAATCCTATACTTCCTCGCAAGAAGGCTTCCACGGCTACCTCATTAGCAGCATTCATGGCAGTCGGGAAAGTGCCTCCGGCTGCTAGTGCTGCATAGGCGAGACGCAAGCACGGAAAGCGTTCGGTATCAGGGGCTTCGAATTCCAGACTGCCTAAGCTGCTCAAGTTCAATGTCGGTACGGGGCTCGGCAGCCTCTCGGGGTAGGTCAGTGCATACTGAATCGGCAAACGCATGTCGGCCGCGCCTAGCTGAGCCAAGACACTGCCATCGGTCAGTTCTACCAATGAATGAATAATGCTTTGGGGGTGAACCACCACTTCGATCCGATCTGCCGGTACGTCAAAGAGCCAATGGGCTTCGATCACTTCCAGCCCCTTATTCATCAAAGTCGCTGAATCAATGGTAACCTTGCCGCCCATGTTCCAGGTGGGATGAGCTAGGGCATTTTCCACAGTTGCTTTCTCCAGCTCCTCTCGTGTACTTTGGCGAAAGGGGCCACCAGAAGCAGTTAGAATTACCTTATGCAGATATGCTCCATTAACACTCTGAAGGCACTGGAAAATCGCACTATGCTCACTATCAACTGGCAGCAGCCGCACCTGATGTTTCTTGACTGTGGCCATGACTACACTACCCGCTGCCACTAGTGTTTCTTTGTTAGCTAACGCTACATCCTTACCAGCCTTGATGGCTGCCAGTGTAGGGACAATACCAGCAGCTCCCACAATGGCATTGAGCACCAGGTCAACATCATCCCGCTCCACTATTTCTCTCAGCCCGTTGAGACCATCGAGGATGGTAGTGCCAGGCACCTGTTCAGCACGCAGTTGCCGAGCTGCTGTCGGAGAAGCTAGGCTAGCCACTATCGGGCGAAACTCCTTTATCTGCTTCCCGAGTAGTTCCGCATTGCTGCCAGCTGCCAGTCCCACTACGCGAAATCGCTTCGGCATCCGACTAATGACATCAAGAGCTTGTGTACCAATGGAGCCCGTTGAACCCAAGACTGCAATACCTAATGACAATCTGTTCACCTCACTCAAACCTCAAACACTGATTTAGATCCTATTCCTTCGTCCACGCTGGAATAAAGACTACTGTCATAACTGCTTTCAGAACCACCATAATCAAGGGACCCATGATGAATCCGCTGACACCCAGGAGCTTTACACCTAGATAGACGGCGATCAGTGATGTCAAAGGATGTAATCCCAACTGAGCCCCCACGATTTTGGGTTCTGCCAGTTGTCGTGTTACCAAGATAATGCCTAGAATTACAGTTAGCCAAGCGGCATATGGGATGTTTCCAATGATCAAGTGATACAAGATCAAAGGCACAAAAACTCCACTCGGACCGGTCATCGGAATGAAATCTAAGATGGCCACCAAAAGCCCGAGCAGCCAGGCATAGCGTATCCTAAGAATCGTCAGCCCGATCACCGCCAGAGAACCGGAAAGGCTAATCAACATCAGTTGTGACCGTAGAAACCCGAAGACCCCATCAACGACTTCATCTTTAATGTGCCGTGCATGTGGTCGCCAGCGTCCTGGAACAAGATGCAAGAAAAAGTCGGCAAAAAGCCTTCTATCGCGGCTGATAAAGAAGGTGGCTATGCTGGCAATAATAAGTGTGAAACCAAAGGCGGGCAGCCTGCCCAAGCTTCCCAAGAGGCGAGCAGCCAGCATGCGGATAGTATCCATGATTCGCTCAAAATCGGGTCGCACTACTTGGGCTATTGGTGCAGGCAGTTCTGCAAACAAAGCCACATATAAGTTCTCTGCCCAGGTAATCAGGTTACCAAGCCACTCTTCCCAATAACTAGTATACCTAGGCAAGAGAGAAAGTAAATGCGTAAGCTCTGCCGTAAGATTAGTTACCATCAATATGAGGAAGAGAATCACCATGGCCAGGAACAGAAGCAAAATAATGAGGACGGCTGCTCCCCGGGAGATCTTGAGCCGTGTCTCTAGCATATTCACTAAAGGATCAATCAAGGCGGCAATCAGTAACGCCAACAGAAATGGCCCGAGATACTGCAGCAGGTACTTAGTTCCGAGAATAACTGCAATTGATACCGCAATTGCTCCGATAGCTAACTTGACCCGCCGCTGCATATGGGTTCACCTCTTTAAGAAAAACATGCTCCAACCCTGAGATCGAGTATATTCGCCCTGGCTCGTTCCTAGAACGTTCTAGCTCAGCCACCTGACTAGATAATAGACTACAGGGACACTAAACAGAAGGCTGTCAATTCGATCAAGCACACCACCATGGCCCGGCAAGATCCAGCCCGAGTCCTTAACACCAGCTTCTCGCTTCAAAGCTGACTCAAACAGGTCCCCAGCGGCAGCAGCCACACCAACCACCAGTCCCGTCAACCACCCAGGTACTAGTACAACCTGGAGTTGACTGTTCACATACTGGGTCACCAAGGCTGCCAGCACAAGGCCTCCCAAAGCTCCCTCCACAGATTTTTTCGGGCTTATCTGTGGTGCCAATCGATGCCGACCCCAGCGCATGCCAACAAAATAGGCACCGGTGTCTGCCGCCCACGTTCCTAGCAGAACCATTAAGAGGAGTGCAAAACCCTGTGGCCTAGATCTAAGCAAAAGGAAGTGACCAGGCAAGAAGGCTCCATAAAATAGTGTAAAGAGAGCCAGCCCTCCTCGGCGAAAGGGCTGAATGTCTTGAGAAATGAGCCCTTTGACAGCTACCAGCACAAAAACGAGGAGCATCAGAGGTGCGAGCAGTAGTTCCTGCTGACAATAAATAGCTAACAAGATGCCGGCGGTTGAGGCATAGAGAAGGACCCCGGGGGCCGGCTGATTCATTTCTTCAAGCATGACCTTCAATTCAAACATAGCGACGAGGCTTGCTGCTAATACCAACACAAAAAATGCTAAGCCTCCCCAATATAGACAACCCAAGATTATGGGAATGAGTAATACGGCTGTGATCACGCGTTTAGCCAAGGAAGACATAAACCCTAACCCCGCTCCCCTATTTTCCAGATATTCTACCAAATCGACGTTCCCTTTTCTGATATTCCGCGATGGCCTCCACAAAATCCTGGGCTGTAAAATCTGGCCACATGATATCAGAAAAATATAACTCTGCATAGGCTCCTTGCCAGAGAAGAAAATTGCTCAAGCGGCGTTCTCCGCCAGTACGAATAATCAAGTCCAGGTCAGGATCCCCTGCCGTATATAGCTGTTGTCCGAGTGTTTGCTCATCGACGACTACGGGTGTGCCGCTCCTCGCCATTTTCAGCAGCTGATTTACTGCATGAACAATCTCTAGCCGGCCGCCATAACTGATGGCCATATTTAGTTTGAGCAACTGATTATCTCTTGTCAACAAGGCAGCCCGCTCCACTTGCTTTTGGACTGCTTTCGGCAGATCCTCAAGCCTCCCAATCGGTACTATCCGTACACCTTCCTCATGGAGACTTGCCAATTCTTTCCCCAGCATTTCTATCAATAGCTCCATCAAAAAATCTACTTCTTCTTGGGGTCTGCTCCAATTCTCTGTAGAGAAGCAGTAGGCAGTCAGCACGGGTATGCCCAGCTCGCCGCTAGCCCTGACTACTTCCCGCAGGGCATTAACACCCTGGCGGTGACCAGCAGAACGAGGCAAACCTCTGGCTTCCGCCCATCTCCCGTTACCATCCATGATCACACCCACATGGTGAGGCAAACGCTCGGGGTCAGCAAAAATCTGTGCAGTATCTTCCACTTGCGGCTGTTTTCCACGGGTTTTTCTCCCAGACAACCGAGGCAATACAAATTCTCTCCACAACGCCGCGTCTATCCTTTCTCCTGCAATACTCAAAAAAGCACCCCCTCCATCTTCTGAGGGGGTTGGCCTATCCCAGTGATGCGTCACGAGCCATAATATCGGTGACGCCTACCAATACTCACGAGCCAGAACAACCTGCCACCAGCCGCTCGGTCCGGATTCCCTCACAGCGACAACCCGCCACGGACCAGCAGTTTGACTGCGGGATTGCTGGGGTTCCGTAAGCAGTATGTCGGCTTTATTTTTTAGCTCTGGCCATTCGGAAACTACTATGTCCCACTCGGATCCAAGAATCTCATCCATGGAGGGAAGATCGCCCTTAGCGGCTCTCATGGTGTCACCTGCTTTTCGTTCTGCGATCTCGTCATACCTCCATTATTTCCTTTTCCTTTGCTTCTAGTAGTTGGTTAATGTTCTCTATATACTTATCCGTAAGCTCTTGTACTTCTCCCTCAGAGCGATGCTGTTCATCTTCAGAGATAGAGCCATCTTTCTCTAAAGCGCGGAGGGCCTCATTGGCCTCCCTCCGGATGTTGCGAATGCCAATGCGCTTGTCTTCTGCTTCTTTCCGCACCAAACGAACCAAATCCTTGCGCCTTTCCTCAGTCAAGGCGGGAATGGAGAGCCTGATGACTGAGCCGTCAGAGTTGGGGGTTAGACCCAGGTCCGACTTGAGGATCGCCCTCTCAACATCCTTGATGGAGTTCTTGTCCCAGGGTTGGATCAGTAAGAGCCGGGCCTCTGGCGCCGATACGGTGGCTAACTGATTCAAGGGAGTCGGCGTACCGTAGTACTCAACCTGAATACGATCGAGTAACGCTGGATTAGCTCTACCAGTGCGTACGGTGGCGAAATCTTGCTTGGTCGCTTCGATAACTCCCTGCATTTTCCCTTCGCAGTCTTTAAGCACTTCCTTTGTCACTCTACTTCCCTCCCACAATGGTCCCAATGGTCTCCCCGCATACTGCTCTGCGGATACTATTGGTTGCAACGATATCAAACACAATGATCGGTATCTTGTTGTCCATGCAAAGAGATGTCGCTGTCGAATCCATTACCTTCAGACCCCTCTGCAGAACCTCTATATAAGCGAGAGTGTCAAACCGTCGAGCCACGGGATTGATGTGGGGATCATCATCATAGACCCCATCGACACCACGCTTGGCCATTAAAATGACCTCTGCTTCGATCTCAGCAGCTCGCAGCGCTGCTGTAGTATCTGTAGAAAAGTAGGGGTTCCCGGTTCCGGAGGCAAAAATAACTACCCTGCCCTTTTCCAAATGGCGCATCGCCCGGCGGCGTATATATGGTTCAGCGATCTCACGCATCTCAATGGCGGTCATCACCCGGGTTTCCACACCAAGTCGCTCCAGAGAATCCTGAAAAGCCAATGAGTTAATGACTGTCGCCAACATGCCCATATAGTCAGCTGTTGCCCGGTCCATCCCCTGGGCACTAGCTGCCTCCCCCCGCCAGATATTGCCTCCTCCGATCACACAGGCAATCTCCACTCCCATCTGGGACACTTCGACAATGGATCGGCTGATCGAATCCACAACTTCCAGGTCAACCCCAAACCCTCGATCCCCGGCCAATGCTTCCCCACTTAACTTCAATACAACCCGTCGGTACTTAGGTTTAGCCATCCCCATCTCTCCTACTATTTTCGCCCCTTAGCTCAATGTTCCTCCCCAGAGGATGAACAGCAAGTGAAAAAAGAGAACACCGAGGTGTTCTCTGACTAATCTACTTATTGAGTTCTGCCATGACTTCATCTGCCCAGTCATCTTGTCGGCGTTTTTCCAGCCCCTCGCCTCGCTCGAAGCGGGCAAACCGTCGAACAGAAATATTCTCACCTAGCTGGGAAATCAGCTCTTGGAGGAGTTGCTGCACCGTCTTGTCTGTATCCTTAATGAAGGGCTGCTCCAAAAGACACGTCTCCTGGAAGTACTTCTCCAAGCGGCCATCCACAATCCGATCTACTATCCTCTCCGGCTTACCCTCATTGAGAGCAGCTGCCCGATAGATCTCCTTTTCCTGTTGGATTACGGAGGCGGGCACTTCTTCTCGAGACACATATTCGGGTTTGGATGCCGCTACCTGCATAGCCATGTCTCGTGTAAATTCCTTAAAAGCATCTGTCTTAGCCACAAAGTCAGTTTCGCAGTTAACCTCGATCAAGACCCCGACTCGGCCTCCTAGATGTATGTAGGCATCTACAATGCCCTCAGCGGCGATGCGGCCTGCCTTCTTGGCGGCAGCTGCCAGACCTTTTTCTCTCAGGTAAGCGATGGCATCTTCCACATTGCCCTGAGTTTCATTGAGCGCCTTTTTGCAGTCCATAATACCTGCACCAGTCCGCTCCCGCAGCTCTTTGATCATACCAGCAGTGACCTTTGCCATAGGTGATCCTCCTCACTATTCAAATAAAAGGGGAGGAAAGCTGTTAACCTCATCTCCTCCCCTTTCTTCTTGTCATCAGTTCTTCTTATCAGATTCTTCATCTGTATCGAGGTCTAAGTCCATTTCGGCCTCAGCCTCTTCATCGGCTAGGGCTGCTTCCATACCCTGTTGCCCTTCTTTGCCTTCAATCACCGCGTCTGCCATGATTCCGGTCAGCAAACGTATCGCTCGGATGGCATCATCATTACCTGGGATCACGTAATCGATCTCATCGGGATCACAGTTGGTATCTACAATGGCCACAATGGGAATTCGCAACTTGCGCGCTTCCGCCACCGCGATTCTCTCTTTCCGGGGGTCTACGATAAATACGGCTCCAGGGAGCTTATTCATGTCCCGAATACCACCTAGAAACCGTTCTAGCTTATCATGTTCCTTATACAGACCCAGGACTTCTTTTTTCGGCAGAACTTCAAACGCCCCATCCTCTTCCATTTTCTCCAGCTGCTTGAGGCGCCGCACTCGGCTGCGTATGGTACTGAAGTTAGTCAGCATCCCACCCAGCCAACGCTCGTTTACGTAAAACATTCCACACCGCTGAGCTTCCTCGCGGATTGATTCATATGCCTGTTTTTTGGTCCCGACAAACAGCACTGATTCTCCGTTGGACACAACATCTTTAATGAAGTTGTACGCCACATCGATCATCCGCACGGTTTTCTGCAGGTCAATGATATAGATACCATTGCGCTCCGTGAAGATGTACTCCTTCATCTTGGGGTTCCAGCGGCGAGTCTGGTGACCAAAATGAACACCGGCCTCCAGCAACTGCTTCATTGATACAATCGCCACTTACCCACCTCCTCTCTTGGTTAAGTTCCTCCGTATCCCTCATCCGGCCCTCCCACCATTGCTGGCACCCGGAAGGCAGTCAAGACACGTGTGTAATTACACCACAGATAACTATAGCATATCCCACCGTGTAAGTGCAACAAAAGTTTTCTCGGGCCGCCTACTGTCGAACACGCTCTAGGTCCAAGATTAGCTGTACCTCGCCCCGAGGAGTACCTAGCTCTCTAGCTATTTCTTCTACAGTGTATCCGAGCTGGCTCAAACCTATAACAGCAGCTCTCTTCTCGACAGCATCCCCCTTTGGCAGCGAGGAAAGCCGGCCATTTGTCGATCCCCCTAACACACTGTCCGTAGTAGTGGAGAGTTCAATACCTTGAGCTTGAACCAACCGGGCATCGAGCTCCTTCAAGAGGGCCCTACCCGACTTGTCTAGTTCATCCATCATTTCCTGTAAAGCTGTCTCTGTTTCCACCATCGCTGCCCTAAGGCTGTAAAGCCTCGCCCACCGTTGCTTTAGTCCGGCTACCTCCCAACCCAACCATAGAGCAACCCCCAAGGCTGCTACCGACGTAATCGTCGCTATCCAGACCATATCTGACACCCCTAGATTCGAATGTCGATCTTCCGTCCTAGATTAGTAGGCACATCAGTCTTGCCCTCATCGGACTGATCCTGCGGTTTCTCATCTCCACTTTGAAAAGAGCGTTCACGCCCACCAGCCTCCCGTTCACCGATGCGACCATATGTCTGCTTCTCAGCAGCCACCACTTGCCTGCGTTTGGCGATGACCTCATCGCCGGCCTGGGTCGCCATCTGGGCCTGTGTAATATCAGCTTGTCTCTGATTCACTTGTTCAGCTCGTGACGTATCATGAGCCCGGGGGAACAATACCTGCAGATCCGGAAACTTGATAGACAAGACTGCTCACCTCTTTGGGGTATATGTTCAACCCGCTAACCCAACTTCCACTCGATCCAGCTTGCCCCGCAGCCGACTGAGAGCCTTGGTATGAAGCTGAGAAATGCGGGATTCCGAGACATCCATGATTTTGCCAATTTCCTTGAGTGTCAGCTCTTCATAGTAGTACAAGGTTATCACCAGTCGTTCTCGCTCAGGCAGCAAATCAATAGCCTCAGCCAATACTCCCAGTATGGCCTCTCTTGCCACACTAGCAGCTGGATCTTCATGACTATCGTCGGCCACCATATCCGCTAGGCGCAGCTTTTCCCCATCAGATCCCCCTTCTGACCAGGGTTCATCTAATGATAACAAGGTTGCAAGTGCCACATCCTGTAATAGCTGTGCATACTCATCAGCAGTAATATCTAAGGCTCTTTGTATTTCCTCATCTTTAGCTGGGCGTCCCAACTTAGTCTCTAGCTCTGCTGCAGTCTGTGCTAACTGACGGGCTTTCTGGCGAACCGAGCGTGGTACCCAGTCAGCTGCTCGCAAACCATCGAGAATAGCTCCCCTGATGCGGGTTGATGCATAAGAAGCGAATTTGACGCCCCGCGAGCTATCATATTTTTCAATCGCATCCAGCAAACCAAAAAGGCCATAGCTGACCAGGTCATCATAATCGACAGTGTTGGGAAGGCCAATAACCATTCTGCCGGCTGCATATTTGACCAGGTGCAGATATGCCAGAACTAGCTGTTCCCGTGCTCCAGCATCCCCAGTTTCTTTGTAGCGGTTCCACCATATCTGCAGCTCTTTCTCTCCCGCTGACACGTCATTACCATCCTTTCCCGGCAGTGAGCACTGTGCATCCTTGCCTGGCTGTGCCGTGAAAACTAATGCCTTACCAAGTGCATTACCCTGCGGAAGAGGCCACTGATACCACCAGCATTCGTGGAAGGGAGGTGCTGCATGGTCCGAGGTCCCTCATCCAGCAGCCTGTCCGCCATCTGACCAATAGCCACAGCCGCCTTGCACCGGGGATAGGCAATATAGAAGGGCTGGAATTCTTGTACCGCCCTCTGAACCATGACATCCCGTGGGATACTGCCTGCCCAGTCCAGCTCACGGGAAAGAAAGCGCCGAGCCACACTATCTAGCTTGTAAAACACTTCCTCACCGTTTTTTTGGCTCTCGCACATATTCACGATCACCCTCACTTGGGCCTGGGGATTGCGCAGCGCCACCACCTTGATTAGCCCATAGGCATCGGCAATAGAAGTAGGATCTGGTGTAGCTACTACTAAGGTTTCATCACTAGCGAGGGCAAAACTAAGTACGGAGCGGGATATACCTGCACCGGTGTCAATAAGCAATATGTCCAGAGATTCATCGAGTTCACTGAGGCCGTCAATGAATCTCTCCAACTTATACTGCCCGATGTCAGCCAGCTCCGCTATCCCCGAACCGCCTGCAATAATCCCCAGTTCCTGAGGACCTTTTACCATTACCTCCATCAGCGTCCGTTCACCATTAATGACATGTGATAGATTATAGCGAGGATTGATCCCCAGCACGATATCTACGTTGGCCAGACCCATATCTGCATCCAAAATGGCCACCTTCAGGCCTCTTTCAGCCCACGCGATCCCCAAATTCACCGCGATATTGGTTTTCCCTACTCCACCCTTGCCGCTGGCTATCACTATCACACGGCTGTGGTGGGCTCGCTGTCCATGGGATGCCTTATGGGCTGCTAAAGCCCTTAGGGTAGCTGCCTGATCATTGAGCATTCAAGCATCCCCCATTATGAGTTCTGATATATGTGTTGCTTCAGCCACCTGAATACACTCCGGTACATCCTGGCCGTCGGTAAGAAAAGAAAAAGGACGGCGAGCTAAAGCATAGGCTGTAAGCAGAGTACCGTAGCAGTTTGTCTCATCGAGTTTGGTGGCTATCAAATGATCAAAACCAATCTTATCAAAGCGGCGTATGATGTCTGCCAAATCCCGATATCGTGTCGTGACACTGAAAACTAAATGGCACTCAATGCCAGTGATCGGCTGTAGTGCTATCCCCACTTCCTGGAGCCGCTCAGTACCACGCTGGCTGGTCCCGGCAGTGTCTATCAAAATCAGATCCTTGTATGACCAGCTCTCTACACACTGTCTCACCTCATCAGGGGTCTCAGCCACTTTGAGTGGAATACCAATAATCTCAGCATAAGTGCGGAGCTGTTCGACAGCAGCGATCCGATAAGTATCCAGAGTAACCAAGGCCACCTCTGCTCCGGCGATGAGGCTGTAATTGGCCGCTATCTTAGCCAAGGTGGTGGTCTTACCTACACCCGTAGGGCCTACCAAAGCCACTACTCTTGGCTTTACTTCAGAGAAGTCCCATGGGGAGACACAGCGCAGCATGGCCGCTATGCGGTCCTTTACTCTTACCTCCACTGCCTCAGGCTCTACAGGTTGATCCTTGATCTCCTGCCATACTGATTGGACAATAGCGGTTGCCAGCCCTGCATCTACTTCACTATCGATCAGCCGTCCTTGAATCGCTGCCACCACTGGTGGCCAATGCTCTACGTCATCTGCGCCGGTATTGGCCGTCTCAACCCTACTAGCAGCAGTCTCATTCTGAAGTGTCTCCTGGTATAGCTGCCATGCCAACTGAGCCGGTACAGTCATCGGCTCTTGCTCATGTGCTGCTCGTGCTGGCTTGGTCATCGACTCTGACTGCAGAGTCACAGCCATGCCTGTTGGGGTACTCTCGTCGGCTGCTTTACCGCTTTCTTGTCGCATTTTGTCTCTTGAACTCGTATCCAGCGCGGCAGTAACCTCTACATATTTCTTCCCAAATAGTCCCCAGATTCCTCCTCGCTTGGCTAAGCGGGTATCCAGGATAACCGCATCCCGACCGAACTCATCTCGTATTTGAGCAACTGCCTCCTGCATAGTGCTGCCTGTAAATTTCTTAACTCTCATAGTCCCATGTCACCATCCCTACCGCCTGTACCGAACTATCAGGTGAGATTTCATTATAGGACAAAATCGGAAGTGATGGCAAAGCCCGTTCTGTCAGCCGCCTGAGTGCCAGCCTGATCGCTGGCGAACAGAGTATTACAGCCTGATGCCCTCGAGCTGCGGCCTTCTCCCAAGCTTGTGCTATTTTATCCAGCAGCTGCCCGGCCTCTCTCGGATCCAGATTCACAAAGGTACCTCGGTCGGTATGTTGGATGGCCTGGGAGACTAGATCCTCAATCGCGGGATCTAGCGTAATGGCTGGAATAAAGCCTTGCTCTCCTGTATGTGTCTGGGATATCTGTCTAGCCAAAGCCTCCCTAACATATTCTGTCAACACATCTGTATCCTTTACCAAGGAAGCAGAATCAGCCAGGGCCTCCAAAATAGTGACTAGGTTGCGAATAGATATTCCTTCCCGTAAGAGATTCTGGAACACTTTCTGAATCTCACCCAAGCTAAGGAGATTGGGCACTAGCTCGTCAACTACTGCACCATATTCCTCCTTCAATCCATCCATCAGCAGCTTAACTTCCTGCCGTCCTATCAGTTCATGAGAATAACGGCGAATGATCTCCGTCAGATGAGTTGCGAGCACTGAAGGAGGATCTACAACTGTGTAACCCGCCACTTCCGCCTCTTGGCGCCCGGAAGCCGGCACCCATAAAGCCGGCAGCCCAAAGGCAGGTTCCCGGGTTTCTATGCCCACCACCGGCTCCACCACCCCTCCGGAGTCCATGCATAGATAATGATTGAGCATTAGTTCACCCTGTCCAACTTCAACACCCTTGATCTTAATCGAATACGCACCTGGTGCCAGTTGCAGGTTGTCTCGAATCCGTACCGGAGGAATCACCAGCCCCATCTCCAAAGCCATTTGTCTGCGAATCATAGTCACTCTCTCCAAAAGGTCGCCACCCTGCTCAGCGTCCACCAGGGGAATAAGACCATACCCAATCTCCAACTCAATACGATCCAGCTGTAAATAGCTAAGCACATTTTCTGGCCGTTTCGTCTCTTCCAGTTCTCGCTCTTCGGCTGCTTGCTGCTCAACTTGAGCTTGGCTGACCTGCCAGCTTTGCATCAGATAAGCTAGCCCGCCGGTAGCCCCTCCGAGGACAAAGAACGGCAGAACCGGTAATCCAGGTATGAAAGCAAAAAACAGGAGAACACAGGCTGCTACCCGTAGAACCTTAGGTTCGCCAAATAGCTGTTCCGTCAACTCAACACCCATACTCTTGTCAGAAGCTGCTCGGGTAATGATGATCCCAGTGGCTGTCGATATGAGGAGGGCAGGAATCTGAGAAACCAACCCGTCTCCTACAGTCAAGAGGGTATAGCGCTGTAATGCCTGGGCTAGAGGCAGACCCTGTTGACCCACACCGATAGCTAGGCCTCCAAGAATGTTGATTACCGTAATGATAATCCCGGCAATGGCATCTCCTTTGACGAACTTGCTGGCTCCATCCATGGAGCCGTAGAAGTCTGCTTCTCTTTCTATCTCGCGCCGTCGTCGACGCGCCTCCCCATCGGTAATCAGACCTGCATTTAGGTCTGCGTCAATGCTCATCTGTTTTCCCGGCATAGCATCCAGAGTAAAACGTGCGGCTACCTCTGCTACGCGTTCAGCACCCTTCGTGATCACCACAAACTGAATCACGACTAGGATCAAGAAGATAACGAAGCCAACGACATAATTCCCACCAACGACGAAATTCCCGAAGGCTTCAATGATGCGGCCAGCAAACCCGTGGAGTAGGATTAGCCGCGTAGATGATACATTTAAGGCCAAGCGAAAGAGTGTAGCAATCAAAAGTAGGGAAGGAAACACTGATAGCTGCAGCGGCTCGGTTACCGTCATAGTTAAGAGTAAGACCAGCAAGGCCAGGCTAATGTTAACTGCCAACAACAAATCGAGCACCAAGGAAGGTAGTGGCAAAATCATCATGACCACAATCAAGACAACGCCCAGCACAATGATCAGATCATTGCCTGAAACCAACCTTTCGAGAATGTTGCGTCGCCGTATATTAGTAGCCATACCACTCCCCCCTCCTGCTGCCTGGTACTATAGCTTATAGACATAAGCTAGAACTTCAGCAACCGCTTGATATAACTCTGCCGGTATTTCACGGCCCACCTGCACTGCATCATGCAGTGTCCGGGCCAAAGGCGGGTTCTCTACAATGGGCACATCGTTGTCTGCGGCGATCTCGCGAATGCGGGCAGCCACAAACCCCGCTCCCTTGGCAACCACGATCGGCGCTGTCATACTTCCGGCATCATACTTGAGGGCCACGGCAACATGGGTGGGGTTGGTGATCACCACATCGGCTGTCGGCACCGCCTGCATCATGCGGCTCTGTGCCAACTGTCTTTGCCGTGCTCGAATGGCAGAGCGAATGTATGGATCGCCCTCGGTCTGTTTGAGTTCATCCTTAACATCCTGAATACTCATCTTGATGCTTTCTTCGTACTCCCAGCGTTGGTATAGATAATCAGCCGCGGCCACAGCCAACAGGGAAGCACCTATCCAAAGCCCGATTCTCCCCATCAGCGTACTGGTAAAGGCAGCTGCTTGCACTGGCTCCATCCAGAGTAGTGATGGCAATCTGCGGATGTCACCGCGAACAGCCGCATAGGTCACATAGGCAACGATCCCGATTTTCAGACAAGCCTTGAGCAATTCTACTAAAGCTCGTTTTGAAAAGATCCGCTTGGCTCCCTCTATAGGATTCATCCTGGAAAGCTGCGGCTTTAGTGGTTCACCAGTGATATTGAATCCTACTTGCAGCAATTGGCCCAGTAAACCCACTGTCAACGCAAGAGCCATAACCGGCCCAGCTACCGTCAGGATACATAACACGGCCCGGGCCTGCAGTGCCTGCATTCCCCCTAGCGAGAACTCGACACCAGCTAGTCCGCTGCCAATTACCTCTCGAGTAAAACCTATCATGCGCCCCAGAGCCCATTGGCCGTTAATCGCTAACAAACCCGACATCGCCAGCAAAATCAGGGCTGTATTAAACTCTTGGCTCTTGGCCACCTGGCCCTTCTCCCTAGCTTCTTCCCGTCGCCGCGGTGTAGCTGGTTCTGTCTTGCCATCGGCAAATAATTGTAGGTTGAATCTGAAATGCATCGCCATGCTTATCGCTCCACTAGGTTAGAAATTCTGTAAAAACCCCTGAAGAATCGAGCCTAGTTCTCCATCTGCACCGAAAACCTGTGCCAGCAAGGTCACATATGCGGGCAATACTACGATAAACAACGAAATACCGATCATGATCTTAGCAGGAAATCCTACCACGAATACATTAATCTGTGGAACCGCCCGAGCGACGATCCCTAAAGCTATGTCGGCCAACAGCAAGCCGGTTACCAGGGGAAGACTCAGCTTCACACCCAGGTAAAACATGCTGGCGAATATGTCGAGTATGGCCATAGGCCACCCGTTTCCTCCTAACGCCCCTCCAATGGGAATTTGCACAAAACTGCTTGCCAACGTATGCAATAGCACATGGTGACCTCCAACTGACAAAAAGATCAAAGCCGCCAAGATGTACTGAAACTGAGCGAAAATCGGTACCTGCAGACCACTGTGTGGGTCAACCACATTCACCATGCCAAAACCCATCGGGACATCAATTAGCTGCCCAGCTAGGTAAATCGCTGAGAACACCAGAGTCACTGCAAAACCCAGACCTATCCCGACCAATAGCTCCCTGATGATCACCAGATAGTAAGCTGGCACCGTTTCTATGTGAAAAGCAGTCTCCGCCAGCGCAGGATAAAGCACCCAGGCAGTGATGAAAGATAAGCCGATTTTGACTTGAGCTGCAACTCCCCTGCCTCCAAAAATGGGTGAAGCCATGACCAAACCCGATACCCGTACTAATACAGGCAGAAATCCGATAATATATGAAACGACCCCGTCCATGACCGACACCCTAACTGATGAACTGATTCATGTTGCTTAATAGACGATTAGTGAAATCCATCATCACCCGCAGCATCCAAGGTCCTAGAAGTACGGTTGCCCCCAAAACGGTCAAAATCTTCGGCACAAAGGCCAGTGTTTGTTCCTGAAGTTGTGTGGTGGCTTGAAATATGCTGACCAGAAGCCCAACCAGCAGACTCAGCCCTAAAATAGGTCCAGCGACCAAAAGCACTGTAGCCAGGGCCTCCCTAGCTAGCTTCGCTATGGTAAGCTCTGTCATGATCAAACACCTCCTTCGAAGACAAGTCCTCTGCACCCCGGCCTTCTGACTACCGATAGCTCATGAGTAGGGAGCGAACCACCAAATGCCAGCCATCAACCATAACAAACAGAAGAATCTTGAAGGGTAGTGAAATCATGACTGGTGGCAGCATCAACATCCCCATGGACATCAATACACTAGCCACGATCATGTCAATTACGATAAAAGGTATGAAAATAATGAATCCCAATTGAAACGCCGTCTTGAGTTCACTAATCACAAAAGCAGGTACCAGCACATGAGTGGGGACATCAGCAGGTGTGGCCGGCCTAGGTGTTTTGGACAAGCTTACGAATAGCTCCAAGTCTTTCTCCCGGGTATTCTTGAACATAAACTCTCGAACTGGCACTGCCGCTTGGTCTAGAGCTTCCCTTTGAGTCAATTCCCCACGTAAATAAGGCTGTAACGCAACCTCATTCACAGCCTGCCAAGTTGGGGCCATTACAAAAAACGTCAGGAACAAAGCCAGGCCAATCAAAACCTGATTGGGAGGCATTTGACTAGTAGCCAACGCATTGCGTACAAAAGACAATACCACCACTATCCGAGTAAAAGAGGTCATCATTACCAGGATAGCTGGTGCCAAAGATAGTATGGTCAACAGCACCAAAATCTGCAGGCTCAAAGCTACCTCTTCTGGGCTTTCCGCCTGATCTATCCCAACGGTGATTCTCGGTATGATCGGAGCCGTTTGTGCTAGGGCTGGGGCTGTCCACAATGAAGCAAGAAGCAAAATCAACAAACCCACCATCAACCATGAACTTCCAGCCTGTTGCTTAACTGTCTTCACCCCACCCATCTCCCTGCTGTCCTTTCCGCCACCGATCAACCCATTGCTTCAGACCCGTCAGTGCTTTGGTTTCTCCCTGGGGTGATTCCCTTTGCATGCTCTGACCTTCGGGCACTTCCCATAGAAAGGCTACTCTATCTTTA
>JAAZMR010000092.1 GCA_012798695.1 Bacillota bacterium
CCAGAAATACATGGAAGAACAACGTTGAGGTTGACCCTAAGTATACCTTGTAGGAGCGCTCAAAATGCGGCCACATCGTCCAGAAGAGCCTTTCGCAGTAGAAGGGTTTACCTACATATTTCATTTCAGTAAACTAACTCGACAGGACAATTGCCTTTTCTGGAGAATATTGGGAGGGAAGATGCCGCGAGATTAGCCAATGTTTAGCCTATCATTCTATTGATCTTGGTTGCCTGGCGGGGTGTGGAGACCTTGAGCCTGTCTGACATGGTAGGCCACCCATAGTCTGGAATTTGTCTGGCATTGTAGCGTTAGTTGTGCTGTCTTCAATATTGCTTACTGTTCCGGTACTTATCCTTTAACTGTGAGGGCTGCAAAATGAGAATACTTCTTGATACGAATATTGTCATACATAGAGAAGCTAATCTACCGATTAATGAAGGTATTGGCTATCTATTCTATTGGATTGACAATCTAGGATTTAAGAAGTGCATTCATCAGGTAACTGTAGATGAGATCTTGAAAACCCGAAATCTCAGAACCCGTAAGGCATTTGGTATTAAGCTCGGGAATTATTATGTCTTGCCCATCAGCGCAAAGCTGCATCCCGATGTTGCCAGGGTTTCAGCTAAGTATGATATTACCGATAATGATCTAAATGATACGATTCTGCTTAACGAGCTATATTGTGGTAGAGTAGAGGCTTTCATTACTGAAGACAGAGTAATTCACGCGAAGGCACGCGTTCTAGCAATTGATGACCGTGTTTATACAATAGATGCTTTCCTAGAGAAGACCACGGCTGAACACCCAGAGCTGGTAGATTATATAGTGCCGTCTATTCGGAAAGAATACTTTGGAAATATCAATTTGGAAGATAGCTTTTTTGATTCATTGAGGAAAGACTACAAAGGATTTGACGACTGGTTTCGCAGAAAGGCATATGATACTGCGTACGTATGCACAGCAGGAGACAAACTGACCGCGTTCCTATATCTGAAAAAGGAAGACGAAAATGAACCATACACGAATATTGACCCTCAGTTTTCTCCTTGTAAGAGGTTAAAGATAGGAACGTTCAAGGTTGAGCTAAACGGTTATAAGATCGGAGAAAGGTTTTTGAAAATTGTGTTCGATAATGCCTTTCGTTTTCGAGTTGATGAGATCTATGTTACACTATTTCCGAGAAGCGTAGAGCAAGTGAGACTTGTCCGTCTCCTAGAAGATTTTGGGTTCTATCGACACGGGATCAAAACGACTGAATCTGGGGAGGAGGAAGTATATACTCGTACCGTAGGCAAGACGGCTTCCCTCGAATCTCCGAAGGAAACCTACCCATTTATGTCGCGACGGGCCGGAAAGTTCCTTGTTCCCATTTATCCTGAGTATCACACAAACCTTTTTCCGGATTCAATACTACGTACGGAATCTCCCATGGAATATGCGGAACATGAACCCCACCGAAACGCGATATCCAAAGTGTATGTATCTCGGTCGTATGAGCGCGAGTTAAGATCCGGTGATATCATCGTCTTCTATAGAACAGGTGGCTACTACAAAGGAGTGGTATCTACACTTGGCATTGTGGAAAATATCGTTACTGATATCGAAGGTGTTGAGCAGTTCAGAAGCCTTTGCAGAAAGCGAAGCGTGTTTACAGACAAGGAGCTTGAGGAAATATGGAATTTCAGGCCTTATAATCGACCATTCATAGTGAACTTCTTGTACGCGTATTCCTTTCCCAAGAGGGTGAACTTAAAGCGCCTCATTGAGCTAGAGGTAATACGCGATATTCAGTCTGTTCCAAGGGGGTTTGAAAGATTACCGGAAGCGTCATTTGAAGCTATCGTTAAGGAGACTCAGACTGATGAGAGTATTATTGTCGATTAAGCCAAAATACGCCAAGCGAATCCTCGATGGGGAGAAAAGATACGAGTTCCGGAAGATTATCTTTAAGA
>JAAZMR010000020.1 GCA_012798695.1 Bacillota bacterium
CAGGGTTCGGCAAAAAGCACAACAGCTAGAGTCTTGCGTTCACTTGTTGATCCAAATGTGGCACCGCTAAGGACGACGCCTAGGGACGAAAGAGATCTGGCCATAGCAGCACACAACTCCTGGATCCTATCCTTTGATAACCTCTCAGGCGTACCGCCATGGTTAAGCGATGCCTTGTGTCGGGTGGCAACAGGTGGGGGTTTCGCTACCAGAACCCTGTATGAAGATAACCAAGAAACCATATTTGACTACATTCGACCCGTGGCGGTAAACGGCATTGACGAGATAGTCACACGACATGACTTGCTTGATCGTTCATTGGTGATAACCCTGCCGGTGATCTCGGACGAGAAGCGACAAGATGAGGAGACTTTTTGGGCGGCGTTCGAGGAGGCGCAACCAAGGATATTAGGTGCCCTTCTGGACGCTGTCAGCACCGGCCTGGCGCGGTGGGAAAGCACAAAGCTGGACGCAATGCCCCGCATGGCCGACTTTGCGAGGTGGGTAACAGCAGCAGAGGCTGCCCTTCCGTGGGAGGCTGGCGGATTCATGGCAGCTTATGCAGGCAACCGGAGCGATGCCGTCTCCCTGGCGCTTGAGGCCGACTGTGTGGCGGTGGCAATAACGGGCTTACTGGAGAAGAGGCCGTCCTTCGAGGGTACAGCCACAGAGCTTCTAGAGACTCTAGAGAGTTACGTTCCTGAGCAGACTCGGAATACACGGGCGTGGCCTAAGACTCCACGAACACTATCAAACCGTCTGCGACGAGCGGCAACATTCTTGAGGCAAACCGGAACCGCCCTCGAGTTCGATCGGGAACCAGGTGGACACCGGCGCAGAGTCATTAGACTGAGTAGGAAGGCTAGCGTCCCCAGCGTCCCCAGCGTCCCGAAAGGGCCGGGAAGCCCGATGTATCAAGGCTTGCAGGGCGGGACGCAAGAAACACAAAATCGGGACGCAACCGAGGTTGTACCGTCCCCAGCGTCCCGCCAGCGTCCCGCCCGAGAAGCCGATCGTATCGGCGTTTGGGACGATAGGGACGTACGGGACGATGAAACACAACTTTCTTCTAAAGGCGATGAGGATGAGTTGCCATGGTAGACCCAAGACCGGACCTTACACATGATGCAAAGCTAGGGTAACTAAGATAACTGGAGGCGGTGGCGCATATGAGAAAGCAGTTAAGGGATTGCTGCCCAGAGTGCATGAAGGCCATGGAACCCTATACGTGGCGTGAGGAGCAAGGATCCATTACGGCGGTCTACATCTGTAGCAATTGCCGGCATAGCTGGAAGTGTTCGTGGAATGTGGCGTGTTTGTAAAGGCGGTGATCGTATGATAGAGATTCAGCTACCCGGACAGCTACTGCTACTCACTGGTGCTGAGATACTAAGGCTGCTGTCTTCGGAACCAGAGATATGGAAGACTGCCATAAGGCGTGGTAAGGCAGCTATTCGGCGGCGTCAAGCGCTTGCGAGAGTACCTAAAGAGGTGGTTGAGGCCGAGCAGCAACTACTGGAAGAGGTGCTAGACAGGTGCAGCAGAGATTGAACCCTATTGCCAAGTCAGAAGAACCAAGAGGAGGGCCAAGAATGAACGTGGTTAGTCTAGACACCGTCAGAGAACAAAAAGCACTGCGCCAATTCCTGGAGCCTGAAGAACCCGCTTATGAACTATTCGCCTATGAACTAAACGAGGAAGAAGCCATGATGATAGTCCAAAGGACACTAGCAGACAGGCGGGAGGCCGAACGCAAGAAGATCCTCTATGCCGTGGCGAACTGGAAGGAATGGGCCGAGATTGGAGCCTCTTTCCGACAGCGGCGC
>JAAZMR010000019.1 GCA_012798695.1 Bacillota bacterium
GTAATGTTGGTACCGTTATATTCGTTGGTGACGGTATAGCACGTGTCTACGGTCTACAGAATGCCATGGCCGGGGAACTTCTCGAATTCCCGGGTGGAACGTACGGAATGGTTCTTAACCTGGAAGAAGATAACGTTGGTGCAGTTCTACTTGGAGAATATTCACATATCAAAGAAGGGGATATAGTTAAGGGAACTGGCCGCATCATGGAAGTGCCCGCCGGGAAGGCCATGTTAGGTAGGGTAGTTAATGCTCTGGGACAGCCTCTTGATGGTAAAGGTCCTATCAACACCGATGTATATCGTCCGGTTGAAAGGGTGGCCCACGGTGTGGTATGGCGGCAGCCAGTTGAACAGCCAATGCAGACCGGTCTCAAAGCAATTGACTCCATGGTTCCCATCGGACGTGGGCAGCGGGAACTGGTTATCGGTGACCGCCAGACGGGTAAAACTGCTGTATGCATAGACGCTATTATTAACCAAAAAGGGCAGGATATGATCTGTATTTATGTTGCCATCGGCCAGAAACAATCAACCGTGGCCGCCGTGGCAAATAAACTACAGGAATACGGGGCGATGGATTACAGCATAGTGGTAGCAGCTACTGCTTCCGAGCCGGCTCCGCTGCTCTATATGGCTCCCTACTCCGGAGTGGCCATAGGCGAAGAATTCATGGAAACTGATAAAGCTGATGTGCTTATAATATATGATGATCTTTCCAAACACGCAGTGGCGTATCGTGAGATGTCGCTGTTGCTCAGAAGACCTCCTGGACGTGAGGCGTATCCCGGTGACGTATTCTATCTACACTCTCGTCTGCTGGAAAGGGCTTGTAAGCTGAATGATGAACTGGGTGCGGGTTCCATAACGGCTCTGCCTATTATTGAAACCCAGGCCGGTGACGTGTCGGCTTATATTCCGACCAATGTTATATCCATTACTGACGGGCAGATATTCCTGGAGACCGACCTGTTCTATGCTGGTATTCGCCCGGCTATTAACGTTGGTCTATCAGTGTCTCGGGTTGGTGGTTCAGCTCAGATCAAGGCTATGAAGTCGGTAGCTGGACAGTTACGTTTGGACCTGGCTCAGTTCCGTGAGCTGGCAGCTTTTGCGCAGTTCGGGTCAGACCTGGATAAAGCAACTCTGGCTCGCTTGACTCGTGGTGAAAAGCTGCAAGAGATACTGAAGCAGGGTCAGTATCAGCCCATGTCGGTTGAAGAACAAGTGGTATCGATTTATTGCGGTACCCGGGGCTGGCTGGATGACATTCCCAACGATAAGATACAGGAGTTTGAGGTTGAATTGCACAAATTTATACGCAGCAGTCATCCTGATATATTTAAGAACATCGCCGAAACCAAAGCTCTGGATGCCAATACTGAAAAGAACCTGGATAAAGCAATAGAAGAATTTAAGGCCATGTTCTCTTAGGTGGTGAAATAATGGCTGGAAGTGGAGAAAGGGATTTCAAACGTCGGATACGTAGTATCACTAATACTGAACAGATAACCGCTGCTATGGAAATGGTGGCTGCCGCCAAGCTGCGGCAGGCCGAGGAGGCCGCTGAATCGTCACGGCCCTATGCGGATAAATTAGCCGAGGTTTTGTCCCGATTGTCGGCGGTGGCGAGCGATGTGAAACATCCACTGCTGGAAAGACGGGAAACGGTCAACAATACAACCTATATAGTGGTTAC
The DNA here is from genome assembly GCA_012798695.1 of Bacillota bacterium. Lineage (GTDB taxonomy): Bacteria > Bacillota > Limnochordia > DTU087 > DTU087 > JAAZMR01. The sequence goes on from JAAZMR010000019.1 coordinate 1,699, forward strand.
TGGTGATCGGGGACTCTGTGGGGCCTTTAACAGTAACGTCGTACGGGCGGCCAGTGAAGCCCTGGAACAGGAAACGCGAGAGGTGGAAAATGGCATCTGTGGTGTAGGCCGCAGGGGTCGTGACTTTTTCCGCAAACGCGGCTTCAAGATGCAGGGAGAGTTTGTAAACCTTGGAGACGATATCACCTTTACTCAAGCCAAAGAAATAGGTCAGTTTATCATACAGTTGTATGAAGAAGGCGCTACTGATGAGGTTTATCTGTTGTATGCGAAGTTTATCAATGTTCTACGGCAAGAGCCGACACTGGTCAAACTATTGCCTATCGAACCTCCTCAGGAGGAGAAGGCAGTGGATACGGAGCAGACCGGGTATATTGCTGACTACCTGTATGAACCCGGCGCGGACGCGATATTAACTGCCTTGCTGCCCCGGTACGTCGAAAGTCAGGTCTATCATGCTATGTTAGAGTCCAAGGCCAGTGAACATGGGGCAAGAATGACAGCGATGGGCAATGCGACTCAAAATGCTCGGGAACTTATTGACGAACTTACCTTGCAGATGAACAAGGCCAGGCA
>JAAZMR010000082.1 GCA_012798695.1 Bacillota bacterium
CAGGACGCTGTCGCAAGGCTTAATCAAACGATAACTAGTTCTGATCAGTGGTGGGTGCTGGCCAAGGAGGATCCCGCCTACCCCTGCCAGTTTTCAAACGCTCAGGTTAAGGCAGGCTCCTTGATACTGTTCAGAGCCGGTAAACCCGTAATATCTGCTAGGAAACGAAAGCTCGCACTAACCATCCTTGATAAGCTAAGCAACACCGACTTAGAACACGGACTGTTATTCTTGCTCCAATCTCTTTATCCCTTATACCCGGATGAAAAGATCGTCCCTGTTCCTACTCTGGGCTGTGAATATGCCCGTTGACTTTCGTTGCATGATGGGGCCGCTATGCGCTAGCCGCCTTTCAATATGCTATGCCAACCACAAAGGCAGCCTATATGAAGCCTATGTCACGTTATTCACTCTGGCTAAGTAGAATGCCTGTTGAAGCATCTAGAGTCACCATTTGACCCGATTGTATCTCAGAGAGAAAGCTTCCGCATCCAACGACACAAGGTATGTTGAACTCCCTCGCCAGAATCGCCGCGTGACAGACCAGACCGCCTTGTTCAATGATCAATCCCACTATACGGTCTACAACCGTCACCACTTCCGGGCTTGTCATGGAGCACGCTACTATCTCGCCGGGCTTTACCGATGCCCAGTCATTATCCCGCCGAATCACCCGGACTGGACCCACTCGCCTGCCACCCACCACAGTACAACCGGATGTTATGAAATTTGCTTTGCCTTCATGTTGCACAAGTACCGGTGCAGGATCACAAGGAAGGGAGCGCCGCCCATCCAGTATCTCTAGCACTCTCTTACTCCAAGGGCCCAGGGAATCCCGCTCCTCTTGGCTCCTTTCCATACGCGTGTGAAGCTCATATATAGCTCGATCAAAGGTCATGATCAGATCCCTCGCCGATAGACCGATCTGGTCAGCGCTATCAATGATGTCAAAATACCGGCGCTTGTAGGCAGGAATCAACGGTTTGAACTGCGAGCAATAGCTACTGGCCTCGGCAATGGTCCGCCGCATCTCCTTTTCGTCAAGCTCATTGCGAGTCTTTTGATACTTGGCAATGGCCAAGTAGGCTGCCTCTAGGACTGCCCGCAGAGCATCTTCCTGACCTTCTATAGCCTTACGCACAGAATTCAATGAATTTCACCACCATAACAGAGTCCTTCTCTTCATCCTCCTGGAGATGATAAAGCGGGCCCAAGCATAGCACCACATCGAACTGCTCACTCCCAACTTCAAGTTCGATTGCATCTCCAACTACCTCCACTGCCGTTACCGCATATCCCAGAGCAGCATAGTGGAAAGTGTACCTACCCGTCCCGTCCAATGTGGTGGCACCAGGACGAATCAGTCTGTCAAGAATCTCCTGTTGAGCTCTGCCACGGTATCAAAGTATAGACGCTTTTCCATTGCCTATCCACCACTTCCCTACCAAATCCCTGGCATCAAACGGTAGCGAACTCGTTCTGCGTATTCGCGATAGCCCGGAAGTTCTTCCTGTAGCATGCGGTCTTCTAACGCCGTGCGGATGATGGTGAGAGTGATTACCACAATAGATGGGATCGCTACCCAATACGAGCTGAAGAAGATTGGCGCAGCTATCCATGCCAATATGCCACCTGCATACCCCGGGTGCCTCACCACCTGGTACGGACCAGCATTGACGACGGTATGGCCGCGATCAGTCTGGATACGGGCATGGGACGAGAAAAACCGATTGACCACCATCGCCCAGGTGGCAATCATGCTACCAAGGAACATTACGCCAAGCGCGATAATCTGGATGTAGTTAGGCAGATCAGGTGTCCAACTGAAACGCTCGTCCAGCCCGGCGATTATCCAGGAAACCAGTGGTCCATAGATCGCGATCAGCGGAACGAGTATCCTATCCCAAGCCTTGACATCCTCCTTTTGGCCAGCTTCTGCACGCTCTCTTGCCATATCCGGGTTTTTCAGGAGAATTAGCCCTCGACTCAACACGAGAATGAATAGGGTCATGCCTGTGTAGGCCCAGCCCTCCCACCATTGCAGATGTCCCGCTGACAAGAAAAGTACTGCCAGCGTAAAGATTGTTGTGATGAGGAAGCGAATAACCGCTTGCCACGGAATTTCGTTAGTGACAGGGGGCTTGCTTGGTTTTCTGTCCATTTTTTCACTCCTTATCTATTGATTTGTGATAGCTTGCGATGGCTACCAAGCGTTCTCGCTATATGGGGCGCTTTCTGATCAGTCCATATCGGCGCCAAGATTGGCATTACTTGGCTCGTTATTCCTCGCTCTTACGTAGGTTCCTGCCTTTTCTGTTTTGGATATAGAAAAAGCCCCTAGCAGAGAGATGATCTCCACTAGGGATCAAGAATCTCTTTTCATTTGGCCTTCTACGATACCAACGTCAAGTAAGCAAAATTCATATCCGTAGTGCGAAAAACCACTGTTAGCTTATAAATAAGACCACGTCTTAACCGCTAACCTTTTTGTATGCCATTTCTATATAAGGCATAGCTTGCTCAATATCCTCGGTGGTACGCACTCTAATTTCCAGATCGCCAGTACCATAGTGCCCGATGTTGGTTACATCCCGAGCATTCTCAGGCAAGGGCCCTAGCTGCTTTGGATCAAGTTTGATAAAAACCAGCACTTGCTTCTGTTGAATTTCAAGACAAACGATGTTTTGTGAGATACGGTAGGCGATATAGAGTTTCTTGGGTGCTGCCTCGATCGCTGAATCTAGTGCTAGAATCTTGTCATGTAATGTTAGTGTAAGCGAACGAATGTGGTCAGGTTTACCTTTAAGGTGGTCCTCGAGGGTATAACTCTGGACGCCCCGTTCTTCTGTGCCTTTCTTACCGGAAGCAACTACGGTGGGTTGTAAGATTTCTTCGAGATGGAGGGTAGAATTCTCGTATAAGCGATACTTCCAAAGTTCAAGATTGGCCCCCATTACCTGGGCTGCGTGAAGATCATACTTTCGGTAGTTCGGAGCAATGCAGATGACCCGAATGTCTGACCAGTCTACTGGCGTATCATTGCCCAACGCCTTCTGTACCGCCAGTTCAAAGTCGCCACAATGGTCTTTAAGCCAGTGTAGGTAGAACAAACTCTGTGTAATAAGCTCGGATGACTCGACTTTCTTATACTCTATGATAATAGGATTATTATCCTCCGACGCCTCGTATATTGTGGAGTTTCTTAAGGCCAATGAGGGCTAGCTTCTCGACCTCGGACCATCCACCACTTCACAGCTTACCACCCTCGTGGTCAGGAACCACCTCATCTGTCGGCTCGCCTGCCCTGGCAACGGAAGAGAACTTCTCTTGTTCATCCTATAGTATCTTGACGCGATCAGAATACCCATTTTTGGCCATGAAAGACCCCGCCTAACCTGTGATTCCAAATCAGCTGCCTCTCAGTAGAATTCCCTTTTTGCTCCACGTCGGCGACGTTTGAGATCACGTACCTACATTTGTGCACTAATTGATGCATATTTCTTGACGTTCGACGCATAATAGAGTATCATAGTGTTGGCGCGGAGGGGAGGCACCGTAGTGAGTAGATACTATAATCAGCAATACACTAGACAGGAGATTCTCGAGATTTTGCAGCGGATTCAGGATTGCATACGCGATAATCAGTATACAGTTGCCAAAAACAGGAACAGAAAAGAAAACATCGCCTTGATCCGTGAATATAACATTACGTCCGAAAAACTGCGGTGCATACTTCTTCACATTGAAACCGAGGATTTTTGCCACTCGCTGCAAAACACAAACGTTGGATATGAGTATGAAACGCTGTACGTTTTTTGTCCCCAGATCACCTTATTTGATCTCGATGGTGAGGAGAAATTTGTCGATATATACACCAAGTTCAATATCATTGATTCCGATTCGGGAGGCTGGGTCGTCGTCATTTCATTCCATGAACGCAACAAGCCGATAGATTACCCTTTTGGATAATCTATCGAATTCCCAAAAAAGGAGGCACTTCCATGGGCAATCGGATGGTCTTTTGCCCTGAATGCAGGCAGAATGTAAGATATTCAGTAAAGAAAAGCATAGAGGAGGCGGAGCTGAGAGGCGAAGCATACGAGATTGTTACGCATACTCCGTATTGTGAAAGGTGCAGTGGAGAGGTCTACGTGGCAGAGCTCGAGGACAGGAATCTGAACGGGTTATATGACGCTTACCGCCAAAAGCACGGTATCATCGCCCTTGAAGATATTCGATCCATTCCAGAAAAATACAATATTGGCAAAAGGCCACTATCACTTTTGTTAGGCTGGGGAGAGCAGACATTCAGCCGTTACTATAGCGGCGATATGCCATCGAAGCAGTATTCCGAGGTGTTAAAACAGATCAACGCTGATCCCGCTTTTTACCTTTCTTTGCTAGAGGAAAATAGAGGTAATCTCAAAAGCGACAAAGCTTACGAAAAGAGTAAAGCTGCAACAGAAAGGCTCCTGGGTATTCCTGTAGAGCAACCTTCAAAAATCGATATCGCTGTGGATTATCTGCTATGGCAGTGCCAGGATATTACCCCCCTCTCTTTGCAAAAGGCATTATACTACACTCAGGGATTTTTCTACGCCTTTTATCGCTCCTTCCTATTTGTTGAGGACTGTGAAGCCTGGGTGCATGGGCCCGTATACAGAGAGATTTACAGGCGCTATAGCGATTACCGCTTTGACCCTATAGACAGCATACCCGAGTTTGATATCTCATCTTTGTCGGGGGAGGAAAAAGTGCTATTGGATAGCATTGCTAGGCACGTCTGCTGCTATAGCGGAAAGACGCTTGAAGCCTTCACCCATAACGAGACACCCTGGCTTTCGGCGCGTGGCGAATTACCGGCTAACGTGCCATCAAACAACATCATACCAAAAGACGCCATAGGTAAGTATTTCACCTCTGTAAAGGAGAAGTACCATATGCTCACCCCATCAAACATTAGAGATTATACGCAGAGCATGTTTTCGCAGATATGATGAAACATGGAATTGAGTAGGAGGAGGCTTACCGCCTCCTTCGCTCATATCTGCCAAGCACCTCCTCGAGCACGCAGAAAACACCAATGCGTTGCCTTGAGGCTCTCCACCATCTTTACCAACAGCCAAGCCCGGAATAAGACGTGATCGGCCCACCATTTCTATACCGGCTCACACATATTAGATCACTTCTACTCCTAGCACCGACTGCATCTGCCCTAGAGAAAAGATATGGGCTTCCTGATCCAAACTGGCTACGCCCTTCGTATAGACTCTAGTTGGAACATCACGGTTGGCCAGTTCTTCTGCCGTGAAATAGCAGCAAATATTGGTACAAACCCCAAACAGCTCTACTTCATCCACTGGCTTGCGTGTGCTTCCCATCGCCAAGCCCAAGTACCCTTCTAGGTCCGTCCGGTAAAAGGCGCTGTAACGGTTTTTCTCTACAAAGTGCACTCGGTCAGCCACTTGATCACTTAGGAACTCCTGCAGTTCAGGTATTAGTCTCTGGCCCCAACTACCCTTCAGACAATGGGGCGGGAATTTGGCAAACTCGGCATCATCCTCTAGATGAGTGTCCAAAGTAAACACAACCTCGTCCCCCATTTGTAAAGCCATTTGCACCTGCTGGCAGACAAAGGGTACGATCTTTCGAGCTGCGGGCGAACTCAACACCCCTTCTTCAGCGATAAAATCATTTTGCATGTCCACGACAATCAGAACTCGCCGCACCTCACGCACCTCCAATGTTGGTTGGCTCCAGTTCCCACTTTTCAAGCAGTTTTTCCGATTCTGAGACACAATCTGCCGAAGATTGTTGGTGAGAGACCAACAAAACGAGTTGCCTGTTGCTTTCGAGTTCACTAGAGCTTAGCGCCTCCATTGATAGTCCTCCCTTCCTTGGGAGAATAGGCTTCCCCTAGAGCAGCCTCTAAACTCCTTTTAAGAAGCTAGCATCTCAAGACGATTACTGGGCATGGATGTCATCATAGATGGTTCGGTAAAGAGCCTGTTTAGTAAGGTAGTCCCGGTGGAAGCTTGTCGAACCATGGCTGCGCGCGTTCGAGCTGCCCCGCAAG
>JAAZMR010000063.1 GCA_012798695.1 Bacillota bacterium
ATACCCAATCTGGTAATGACCGTCGTTCTTGTCTCCCTCATCTTCCACTATTTCCTTGGTCACACTCCTACTGGTAGGAAGATCTATGCTGTAGGAGATAACCCCAATGCTGCCCGATTTGCTGGCATTAATGTCCATCGGATACGTTTTTTGGTTTATCTGCTGTCAGGTACTCTTTGCGGCCTTTCGGGCGTCTTGTGGGTCTCTCGTTATGCTTCAGCCCAGTGTAATGCAGCAGTAGGGTTCGAAATGCTGGCAGTGGCTTCATGCATAATCGGGGGTGTGTTTATATCTGGTGGTTCAGGTTCGGTTACCGGGGTGCTTCTCGGTTCATTCCTGTTGGCCATAATCGTCAACGCGCTAGCAGTCATGCGGGTAAATCCCTTTTGGAGGATGGCAATTCAGGGTGTGATCATCCTGGTGGCAGTAGTAGTTGATACTACGATGTCAAGGCGCATAGGCAAGAGGGGGGTTATCAGTGAGCATGACTAGCTCCGGTAACGTGAGCGGAATTCAAGAAAGAAGGAGGCTTTCTGTACAAGCATTTTTCGCTAGGTGGGAGTGGGTGCTGTTTCTCCTAATAGCCACTGTATTCATCATAAACGCTAACATTGCCCCCTATTTCCTCAAACCAAGTGTCGTCTTTGACATGACTTTCAACTTCATGGAGAAAGGGTTAATCGCCCTGGTTTTGACCTTCATCATCATAACTGGACAGATCGATATATCGGTTGCCTCCAATATGGCTATGTCTGCTGTAATCACCAGCATTGCATATCAGGCGGGAGTAAATATCTGGTCTTCGGTGCTTCTTGGTCTCCTGGCAGGAACAATAGGCGGTTTCTTCAATGGCTTCATTATTACCAAAGTCAATATCCACTCTATAGTTGTCACCTTGGCTACCCAGTCCCTCTTCAGGGGCATAGCCTATGTCTTGCTGGGGGACAAAGCCGTTACCGGCTTCCCGGTGGAGTTCATGAATTTAGGGCAAGGCTATGTGGGTGATTCACTCATCCCTCTCCAGTTGGCAGTATTTGTGGTTTTGGCAGTAGTTTGCGGGCTTGTGCTGCATGGAACTAAATATGGTAGATATATGTATGCTATTGGACTCAACGAGACTGCTGCCAGGTTTTCAGGTGTGCCGGTTGATCGACTAAAAATGGTGCTGTTTACCATTGCCGGATTAGTGTCGGCTGTGGCAGGCATACTATTTGTCTCCAGGGTCGGCGTCTGTCGGCCCGATCTGGGAGAAGCGTTCCTATTTGAAATCGTGACCATAGTGCTGTTAGGAGGAGTGAGCATATACGGTGGAGAGGGCTCAATCATCGGTGTGGTGCTATCATTGTTCCTGATTGGGCTGACCAGATATGGGATGATCCTAGTTAACATAAGGGCCCCAGTGATCAACATAGTCATCGGTTTCATGTTGATCATAGCTGTGCTTGTACCGAAACTGACCCACTTCGCTGCCGGGGAAAGCTAGATGCCATCTTTATTGTGAAGGCGCATCTGAAGAATCAGTTAGGGGCGCGGCAAGAAGGCGGCAAAAAGCTATGCAAACGGGCATGTAACCAAGATGCATGGTAGGAGGTGATCGGCAGATTGTGAGGGTGCTTCGCTGGTAGGCAGAAAATCATTAGAGAGTCCAAAGGGAGGAAGGCAAAGTGAAAAGAAAGGCATTGCTTTGGTTGTCTCTTGTCACCATGTTAATGTTTTCTGCATTTGGGGGGTCCGTATGCGCCAAGGGTGAGGGGCCGTTTACCATAGCAGTTGTCGTGAAGTCGGAAGGCAATCCCTTCTTCGAAGCGGCAGGAGTCGGCTGTCGTGAAGCCCTCGAGGAATTTGGTGCCGGAGATGAACTCGTTTTCTTGGGCCCAGAAGTACCGACCGTTGAAGGACAGATTGAGATAGTCAGTGCTTTGGTTGCCCAGGGTGTTGCCGGAATCAGCATATCTGCCAATGAGCCTAATGCTTTGGTTCCTGCTTGTCAAAGGGCGCAGAAGGCCGGCATTGCTGTAACCAGTTTCGATTCATTTGTCTCGGCTGACGGGAGCCAGCTGTTTGTGAACCAGGCTGACATGGAGCAAGTTGGACGCATACAGATTCAGATGATGGCGGAAATCCTGGATTACAAAGGACAATTTGCGATTCTAAGTGCAGGTCCGACCATGGCCAACCAAAACACCTGGATTGCGTGGATGCTGGAGGAATTGGCAAAGCCTGAGTATGCAGACATGGAGCTAGCGGCTATCGTCTATGGTATGGATGAAAGGGAGAAGAGCTACTCTGAAGCAATGGGTCTATTCCGGTCATACCCAGACCTTAGAGGTATTGTCTCACCCACTACCGTGGGCATGGCGGCAGTCGGCCGTGCAATCAAGGACGCAGGACTCGATGGCAAGGTTTTCCTAACCGGGCTGGGTTTGCCGAGTGAAATGGCAGCATATATCAGGGAAGGTATCTGTCCCCGGATGGCACTTTGGAACCCTATTGATCTAGGTTATATGGCAACCTGGGTAACTCGGTTATTGGTATCCGGGGAAATCAAGGGCGAAGTAGGGGAGACCTTTAATGTGGGCAGAATGGGGGAAAGGGAAATCGTCATGGATCCGGTATTGGGCAAGGTCGTACTACTAGGCCCACCCTTTGTGTTTAACCAGGAAAATATTGATGATTGGGCTGATGTGTACTAGAAATATGCGAAGTGGCAAAATGCCTCTGGTAACCGCGATAAGGAAATGGTATACTTAAGTAAGTGTGAAAAAGCACATACGGTGCAAGGGTGGGATAGGCTTCAGGTTGGATCCGCACTCGGTGGGTTATGTGCTTATCAATATGATACGGTGATGAAGCTCACCCGGACTTGACGTCCAGACCGCTTTGCAGCTAATGGCTTCTGCGATACTAAGGTGTCGTGGGGGCCTTTTTTCTTGAGGAGGTAATTTCATGGTAGGAGACATGGCACTAGGGGCTGTCATAGTCATAATTACAGGATTTCTTGCCGGTCGGCTGATGGAAAGGCTGGGTATTCCCCGCTTGTTAGGAATGCTAATCGCGGGAGTACTTCTAGGACCTCATGCACTGGGCTGGATCAGTGGTGATCTGTTGAGCTTGGGTAACGAGATCCGGATGCTGGCCTTGACTGTCATTTTACTCAAGGCCGGTCTGGGATTGGACGAAAAGAAAATCCTCGCTCAAGGCAATACAGCTATGCTGTTGGGGATCATACCATGCACTATGGAAGCAGCGGTCTTGGCTGTTGCTGCCCACTATCTTTTGGGCTGGGATTGGACGATCTCTTGGCTGCTTGGTTGGATTGTCTGCGCGGAGTCACCGGCTGTGCTCGTCCCCATGATGTTACGCCTTAAGTCCGAAGGCTGGGGTGCCAAGAGTGGTTTGCCTGATCTTGTGCTAGCAGGAGGGGCCTTAAGTGATGTTGTCGCGATTACTGTATTTGGTATCGTATTGGATATAG
>JAAZMR010000012.1 GCA_012798695.1 Bacillota bacterium
CCGGCAGTGGCAGGTTTTCTCTTGCAGAAAGAAATCGAGACTATGGGCAATGCATTGGCAGATCCCGAGCGGCCGTTTGTGGCCATTTTGGGTGGTGCTAAGGTAGCAGACAAGATCGGTGTGATCAGCAATTTGCTGAAGAAAGTAGATACACTGATCATCGGTGGCGGTATGGGCTTTACGTTTCTGAAGGCCAAAGGCTATGAAATCGGTAATTCCTTGCTGGATTCAGAAAGCCTGGACTTGGCTCGAGAGCTGATGACAACCGCCGAGCAGCGGGGTGTCAAGTTCCTGTTGCCGGTCGATGTAGTGATTGCCGATCGCTTTGCCGCAGATGCTGCCCACGAAGTGGTAGATGCCGACAAGATGCGGGCCGAATGGCTCGGTTTGGATATCGGTCCTCGTACTGTGGAATTGTTTGGCCGAGAGATCAAAACCGCCAAAACAGTGGTCTGGAATGGACCCATGGGTGTTTTTGAAATGCCGGCTTTTGCGGCAGGCACGAAGGCGATCGCTGAAGTCATGGCAGAGAGTAGTGCTGTTACCATTATTGGGGGCGGCGATTCTGCAGCTGCAGTTGAACAGATGGGTTTGGCAGAGAAGATGACCCATGTATCTACTGGTGGAGGCGCATCTTTGGAGTTTCTGGAAGGCAAGGCATTACCAGGTGTTGAAGCTTTGAATGATAGATAACTACCGGAGGCGATAGTTGTGAGAAGTCCGATAATAGCAGGTAATTGGAAAATGAATAAGACACCAGAGGAAGCGGCTGTCCTTTGCCGTGATCTACTCCCTCGCCTCGGTGCTCTAGATGATAGAGAGGTAGTGCTCTGCCCTCCTTTTACAGCACTGGCAGTTGTAAGCGAGACCATTCGCGGAACGAAGATCGCACTGGGTGCTCAGAACGTTTTTTATGAAGAGAGTGGGGCATATACCGGTGAGACTTCGCCCGTTATGCTCAAGGCATTGGGTGTCGAATATGTGATTATTGGCCATTCTGAGCGGCGGCAGTACTTTGGAGAAACCGATGAGTTGGTGAATCGCAAGGTAAAGGCAGCCATACAGCATGGACTGAAACCGATTATCTGTGTCGGGGAGACTCTTGATCAAAGAGAAGCAGGGATCACGGAATCATTGGTTAAGAATCAGGTGGAAAAGGCCTTTAGTGGGGTTGCGGCGGAGAATGCCAAACAGGTGGTTGTCGCCTATGAACCTATTTGGGCCATTGGTACTGGTAAAACTGCCACTTCTGAAGAGGCGAATCGGGTGATCGGTGTTATCCGCACGACTCTCGAGGGAATCTACGGTAATGCAGTCGCTGAGACTATCCGGATTCAGTATGGTGGTAGTGTGAAGCCAGGCAATATAGCTGAATTGATGCAAGAACCGGAGATCGATGGTGCCTTGGTAGGAGGGGCCAGCCTTGATGCGGATTCATTTGCCCGGATCGTAAGGTATGATGATTAAGGCTGAGACATCCGGTGCAAAGGAGGATGCATAGTGGCAAGGGCAAAACACCCAGTCTGTCTTCTTATCCTGGATGGGTTTGGGATCAACCAGAAGCGAGAAGGAAATGCGATTTGCTCCGCTGATACTCCCCATCTTGATGAGCTATGGGAGAGTTACCCGCATGCGCGTCTCGCTGCTTCAGGCGAAGCTGTGGGTCTGATGGAAGGACAGATGGGTGACTCCAATGTAGGGCATTTAAATATCGGTGCTGGCCGCATAGTCTACCAAGATGTCGCCCGTATTAGCAAAGCAGTGCGGGAGCAGAGTTTTCATGACAACGAATGGCTGGTAAAGGCAATGACAACTTGCCGGGATAAGGGGACAGCTTTGCACCTTATGGGCCTCTTGTCACCAGGTGGGGTGCACAGCCACAGCTCCCACCTTTATGCGCTTCTCGACATGGCTGCAGGCTTGGGCCTAAAACAGGTATATATCCACACCTTTTTGGACGGGCGTGATGTCCCTCCCGCTAGTGCTCATGAGTACATGGTGGAGCTGGAGAACAAGCTAAAGCAAGTCGGAGTCGGGCGTGTGGCCACCGTCTCGGGACGGTACTATGCCATGGATAGAGATAAGCGGTGGGATCGGACGGAAAAGGCCTATAATGCTCTGGTCATGGGCGAGGGCCGTCAAGCCAGAAGCAGCATGGAGGCTGTTCAGGTGGCGTATGGTGGTGGCGAAACCGATGAGTTCGTAGTCCCCACAGTGATTGTGGATGCCTCGGGTAGACCAACTGGCATGATCGAGGATGATGATTCAGTTATTTTTTTCAATTTTCGAGCTGATCGAGCCCGTCAGATTACCCGAGCCTTTACTGATGCCGAATTTACCGGCTTTCCACGAACCAGTCATCCCCGCGTCACTTTTGTGGGTATGACGCGGTATGATGAGACGATCATTGCGCCTTACGCCTTCCCGCCCCAAGATCTGAAGAATACTCTAGGCGAAGTAGTGGCAGAAGCCGGCTGGCGGCAACTGCGCATAGCTGAGACAGAGAAATATGCCCATGTGACCTTCTTCTTCAGTGGTGGCGATGAAGAAACTTTTCCCGGTGAAGAGCGGAAATTGATCCCCTCACCCAAGGTAGCTACTTATGATCTGAAACCCGAGATGAGTGCTCCCCAGGTGGCGGCTGAAGCGGTGAAGGCTATGGAGAGCGACGCATACGACTTAATCGTGCTAAATTTCGCTAACTGCGATATGGTGGGCCATACAGGTATCTTGCCGGCGGCCATCCAGGCAGTGGAGACCATAGATGCCTGTGTCCACCAAGTAGTATCTGCTATGCTGGCTAGAGGCGGCTATGTGGTGTTGACCGCCGATCACGGCAATGCAGAACAGATGATCGATTACGAAACCGGAGAGCCTCATACCGCACATACGCTGAACCCCGTACCGGTAGTACTGATCACAGATAGGCAGGATGTAGTGTTGAGGGATGGGATCCTAGCTGATTTGGCTCCAACAGTACTGGAACTTTTGGAGCTCAGACAGCCTCGCGAGATGAGTGGAACATCTTTGATTGGAACACGGGGAGATTTGAAAACAGCAACGAAGGGTAGTGTGGCTAGAAAGCCCTAGAAAAGCAGTCTTTGGTTCAGGGATGACCGGGGCTTTCCCCATCACAAATACGAGCATATAGGAGGTAATCAGATTGACTTTTATCGAAAATGTCTTAGCACGAGAGATCCTGGATTCACGGGCCAATCCTACGGTGGAAGTGGAAGTAGTCTTAGCTAATGGGTCTGTAGGTAGAGCATCAGTACCTTCAGGAGCTTCTACGGGAGCCTTTGAAGCTATAGAGCTGCGAGATGGTGACAAGAAGCGCTATTTGGGCAAAGGTGTCCAGAAAGCGGTAGCTAATGTCAATGATATCATCGCTCCAGAAGTGATCGGGATGGATGCGGTTGATCAAGTCGCCATAGACCAGTTGATGATTGAACTAGATGGGACGGATAACAAAGGCAAGCTGGGAGCCAATGCTATTTTGGGTGTATCTTTGGCTGTAGCCAAAGCAGCAGCAACAGCTTTTGCGCTGCCATTGTATCAATATATTGGTGGCATCAACTCCAAAGAGCTGCCGGTACCGATGATGAATATCCTCAATGGCGGTGAACATGCCGACAATAATGTGGATATCCAAGAGTTCATGGTTATGCCAGTGGGGGCCAAGTCATTTGCTGAGGCCCTGCGGATGGGAGCCGAGGTTTTCCACAGTCTAAGGTCAGTTTTGCAGTCCCGAGGACTGAACACAGCCGTGGGCGATGAAGGCGGTTTTGCCCCCAATTTGAAGTCTAATGAAGAGGCTCTGGCTGTTATTTTGGAGGCCATTGAGAAAGCTGGATATCGTCCCGGTGAAGATGTGGGCCTCGCACTGGATGTAGCGGCTACAGAGATGTTCAAGAATGGGAAATACGTTTTCGCGGGTGAAGGTATAGAGCGAACCACGGCAGAGATGATTGATTTCTATGCATCTCTTCTGGACAAGTACCCCATTTTTTCCATTGAAGACGGCCTGAGTGAAGAGGAGTGGGATGGCTGGAAAGAGCTGACTAATCGCTTGGGAAGCAAGGTCCAGCTAGTAGGTGATGACCTGTTTGTCACGAATACCAAGAGGCTGGCCAAAGGAATATCCTTGGGAGTGGGTAACTCCATTTTGATTAAGGTCAATCAGATTGGCACCTTGACAGAGACGCTTGATGCCATCGAAATGGCCAAGAGAGCTGGATATACTGCGGTAGTCTCCCATCGCTCCGGTGAAACTGAGGATACTACAATAGCTGACATAGCGGTGGCTACTAATGCCGGTCAGATCAAAACAGGGGCTCCTTCCCGCACAGACCGAGTCGCCAAGTATAATCAGTTACTGCGTATAGAACAAGGCTTGGCCGATCTGGCTATTTATCGAGGCAAGTCCACTTTCTACAACTTGAACCTATAACCTTTGTGATTAGCGGCTGCGGGGGAAGCGAGACACTGCTAGTTGTCAGCTTCCCCCTACCTGTGTTAAGATAGGATTAATGATTGTGGGAAAGCAGTGGAGGAGGTGGAGTGCTATGGTAACAGCTCTAATGGTCATTCAGTTTGTCATATCTTTGGCTCTAATCATCGCAGTAGTGCTGCAGGAAAGTAAAGGAGAAGGCTTGGGCTCTATCGGTGGAGGTGCTCAGCTTTTCTTCGGCAATGTTAAGGGTATCGATCACACCTTGGAACAAGCTACGAAGTATTTGGCCATTGCTTTCATGATCATGTCATTGATCTTGACCTTTATTTAAGCCCGTCCGCAGTCAACGAGGAGTATCCTGTGGTGGCTGTCGTAAAGGAGCTACGCGCGGAGTCTGACCTTGGAGACAGCGTGATCCTGCATTGACCCCTGGGCTTAGCAAGTGCCTGTGGGGTTTTTGTATATTTATTGTATATAAGGTGGGAGGTTTGCATGGCTGGGCCAATTGACAACCTCTCCGAGCCGGGTCTATAATGTTTCTGTGCGCTTGGCTGACCAAAACAAAGGGGGAGAACGGGGAATGCGACGTGGAGACAGTGTACGAATGCTGCTCCTTGTGGTCATCGTCGCCGTTGCAGGCGTGATCTTATATAAGATACCTATGAATTTAGGCCTCGACCTGCGGGGCGGTGTCCATGTAGTGATGCAAGCACAAGAAAAACCAGATGTAAAAGTCACAGAAGAGACCATGCAAAGGGTCGTGAGTGTAATTGAACGCCGGGTTAATACCATGGGAGTATCAGAGCCCATCATACAGCGACAGGGGGCCCGGCGTGTTATTATTCAATTGCCGGGGGTCTATGATCAGCAGGCGGCGATTGACACAATTGGTAAAACAGCTCAGCTGGAGATCAAGAATCCCCTAGGTGAGACAGTATTGACTGGAGCTGATTTGATTGATGCTCGCCTATCCCGCGATCAGTTTGGTCGCCCTTCTGTAGCGGTGGAGTTTAGCAAAGAAGGGGCCAAGAAATTTGCCCAGTTGACAACGGTCTATCAGGGACAAGCTATTCCCCATGTTCTCGATGGGGAGATTTTAGTGAACCCGGTGGTCCAAGGTCCGATTACTGACGGGAAAGGTCAGATTACCGGCCGTTTTTCCGTTGATGAGGCCAAGAACTTAGCTGTATTGCTCAAAGCCGGTTCTTTGCCTGTTCCCATGGAAGTCATGGAGATTCGCAATGTCGGACCCACTCTGGGCCAGCAGTCCATTTCCCGCAGCTTGAAAGCGGGTATCGTTGGTATTATCTTGATCTTTATCTATATGCTAGCCTATTATCGATTACCGGGTCTGGTAGCAGATATTGCGCTGACGATCTATGTGGTGATTGTTTTGGGAGCCATGGCTTTACTGCGGGCTACTTTGACTCTGCCCGGTATTGCCGGTTTTATCTTATCTATCGGTATGGCAGTAGATGCTAATGTACTGATTTTCGAGCGGATTCGAGAGGAGTTCAGAGCAGGCAAGCATGTGCGGGCGGCAGTGGCCTCGGGGTTTGATCGTGCTTTTAGGGCTATTTTTGATGCCAATATAACAACATTGATTACTGCTATCGTGTTGTTTTACTATGGTAGTGGCCCGGTAAAAGGCTTTGCTGTTACATTGAGCCTCGGTATCTTGGCTAGCATGTTTACTGCCATAGTAGTAACTAGGTTGATTCTCAATCTTTTTGTGGATAAGGACCCCAGCGGCTTTGCCAGACATCTGGGAGTGAAAGGGGTGTCCCAGTAGTGGATTTTGTCGGTAAGAGCAAGATCTCATTTGGAATTTCGTTGGTTCTAGTAGTCCTATCAGTCATATTACTGATTACACCTGGACTCAACTGGGGAGTGGACTTCACTGGCGGTACTCTTATGGAGCGGGGATTTGAGAGGTCGATCAGTGCCGGTGAGATCCGGGAAGTACTTGGATCATTGGACTTGGATGGCATTGAATTGACGAAGAGTGTGATCCAGCCAATGGAGAATAACCGGGCGGCCTTGATCCGCACACAGATACTCACCAATGAAGAGATTGAGGTAATCGACGCGGGTTTGATTGAACATTTTGGTGAGACTGATGTTCGGCGGACAGAAATGGTCGGGCCCATCGTCGGCCAAGAATTGGTGAAACAGGCCTTGATGGCTCTACTCTTGGCTGCCATTGGTATGTTGATTTACCTGTCGTTTAGATTTGAGTACAGATTTGCCGGTGTGGCGGTATTGGCAGTCTTGCATGATGCCTTAATCGTGTTAGGCATTTTTGCCCTCTTGTCGAAAGAGATCAACAGCTCATTTATTGCCTCCATTTTGACAGTGGTGGGTTACTCTGTAAACAACACGATAGTGATTTTCGATAAGATTCGGGAGAATATGAGCTTTCGCAGACGCGAATCATGGGCTGAGTTAGCCAACAAAAGCATCAACGAGACTCTGACTCGCTCAATCAACACCAGCCTTACTACTTTACTGGCTGTATTGGCTTTGTTCTTCTTTGGAGGAGCGACTATCCAGGACTTCGTGTTGGCGTTGCTTCTCGGTATCCTAATCGGCACTTACTCGTCAGTATTTGTCGCTGGCCCCCTGTGGGTATCATGGAAGAATTGGGATGACAAGCGGAAGACCGCCAAGGCCCGAGCCTGATCAGCGCCTGCGGTGGCTGGCAATGAAAACTAGCCTTGCATAAGACCCCGGTGGAGAGCCGGGGTTTTTTATGTGGATTGGAGGAAGGATATGCCTGAAAGGTCAATATCATATTGAAAGCTAATCTATGGAAGAAGTCAAAGGGAGGTAGCATGAATGAGTTCTATTCGCAAATTACTGTATGCCAGCCTTGGGTTGGTGGACTTGACCAAGGAGAAAGCGGAACAGCTTGTGGCTGAGCTGGTGGAGCGGGGTGAGATGACCAAGCAAGAAGGGAGAGACTTTCTCACAGAGCTCACCCAAAGGGTCGATACAGAAACAGATGGGATGCGCCATCGAATTTATAAGGAGTCTCGGAGAATTATAGCGGGGATGGGAGTAGCCAGTAAGGAAGAAGTGCAAGAGTTGCGGCTGCGGATCGATAAGCTGGAACGCCGGTTGGAGCAAGTTGAAGCACAGCCGAAAGCTGATGGTGCAGAGAGCAACATGAGTCAGTGAACGGGGGAGAGAGTTGCTGTTTAGAGGAGTGAACCGTCGTTATCAACATTTACGGCGGTATCGGCAGATCTTGGAGGCTTTCTTGCGACACGGATTTGGGTATCTGGTACAGCAGCTGGATCTGTTTTACCTATTACCTTGGCGTCGGCGCCTATTTAAGGTGGAAGGGCGACAGCCCTCCCTAGGTAGGGGTCTGCGGCAGGTCTTTGAAGACCTGGGCCCGACTTTCATCAAGCTAGGACAGACGCTGAGTACCAGGAGTGACCTGTTGAGCACAGATGTGATCGAGGAGCTGGGAAAGCTCCAGGATGAAGTGCCGGGCATATCCTTTGGGGATGTGCAAAAGCAGATCGAGACCCAGCTCGGCTGTGCCTTGGCAGAGGCCTTTGATAGTATAGAGGAAACTCCCATCGCCGCTGCTTCCATTGGGCAAGTGCATAAAGCTGTGCTTGATAGTCATGAAGTTGTGGTCAAGGTCATGAGACCTGAAATCGAAAACATTGTGAAAACTGACCTGGAGATTCTCTATGGGTTGGCCCGTATCGCCAGGGACCGGTACAAGACAGACCTATTCGATCCGGTTGAGTTAGTGGAAGACTTCACGCGCCATATGCGTCGAGAGCTGGATTATACGGTTGAGGCCCGAAATGCTGAGCGTTTTCACGCCAATCTCGGGAAAGAACCAGGCATCCATATTCCCAAGGTATACTGGTCCCACACCACTTCTAGATTGCTGACCATGGAGTTTATCAGGGGCACCAAGGTCAATCAGGTTGATCAGTTACGTGCCAAAGAGGTAGATCTAAGCGATATCGCCAGACGTGGTGCCCGCTCCTTCATGCAGCAAGTAATGATCTATGGCTTTTTTCATGGTGACCCACATCCAGGCAATATTCTGATCGAAGACGATGGCACCATTGCTTTCATTGACTTTGGCCAGGTGGGCCGCTTGGATCAGGCTGCTGTGAATAGTCTAGCCGTACTCTTTGTGGGTATCATTAGACAAGATATTCCGGCGATCGTCAGGGGCCTGAGGGGTATTGCCACCTTTGGCGACCAAGTTGATCTGGTAGAGTTAGAACGAGATATTGATGATGTAGTATTTCGCCATTATGGCAAAGCGCTCGGTGCTCTCAATATTAGTGAGATCATTAATGATCTGTTACATCTAGCGCGTAAACACGGCATTAGGTTACCATCTGACTTTGCCCTACTAGTCAAAGCCTTGCTGCTAATTGAGGGAATTGGCCGGGAACTGGATGATACATTCAATATCCTGGAAATCGCCGAGCCATTTGCCCGAGAGCTGCTGCGCAAGCGCTATCGTCCGGAAGAAGCTTTGAAAAGGGTTTTGCATGATGGCAAGGACTATGGTGAAATGCTGCTGTTGTTGCCAAATAAACTGGATACAGCTTTGGATCTGATCAACCATGACAAACTTCAGATCAACTTTCGACATCGGGGGCTAGAGCAATTAATCATTCGACTAGACATAGCCAGTAACCGCCTCTCCTTTGCTTTGATTGTGGCGGCCTTAGTCATTGGCTCCTCCCTGATGGTGCAAGCCAACAAAGGGCCGGCGTTCCTCGGCCTGCCGCTGATTGGGGTGGCGGGCTTCATTATCGCGGCCTTTTTTGGTATTTGGTTGATTATCTCTATTGTCCGCTCCGGGCGGCTTTAGTGCTGCCGAACTCTCACATATCGGGCCTTCGGAAGCTAGCTAGAGGAGAGATTTGGGCGGAAGAGAATATCTTAATAAGAGAATAGTGGGAGAAGGCGGTGCTTGCAGATGATTATGTATTTGGTATTAGCGCTGGTCTTTGCAGTTTTTGTGGCACTTTTTGCGGTGCAGAACGCTGGCCAAATCACGGTCAATTTCCTGGCCTGGGAGTGGAACACGTCAGTGGCGGTGATCATCTTGGGGGCTGCGGCCTTTGGGGCCATCTTTGGCGGCCTGATGGCAGTGATCAGGGAAATACAATTGAAGCTTAAGCTGCGAGGTGCAGAGGGCCGGGCTAATCGGCTGGAGACACTCTTAGAGGAAGCTGAAGCGGAAAAAGAAAGACTGGAAACCGTGCTGGCTGAAGCAGGTTCCCCACGTGAACAGGAAGAAGAATAGCCTTTGAGGTGAATCCTTTATGTATAGTGGACAGGCTATTTGGCAACTGCGAAGGGGTGATCATCAGAAAGAATCGGCATTGGTGGATGCCTTGGGGATATCTGCTACCTTAGCTCGGATTTTGGTGGGTCGAGGTATCGATACACCGGCAGCAGTGGAAGAGTTTTTTGACCTGAGTTGGGGTAAAATGCCATCACCATGGCTGTTAGAAGATATACGTCCGGCCGGAGAGCGTCTGGCCCAAGCAGTGCGGAATCAAGAGACGATAGCAATTTACGGGGATTATGATGTGGATGGCGTTACCGCCACTGCCCTTTTAGTGCATGTGCTTACAGACTTAGGGGGTAGAGCGACATATTATATCCCTCATCGAGCAGAAGAAGGTTATGGATTGCATCAGGAGGCATTGGCGGAGATTGCAGCCAAAAGCCGGTTGGTGGTCACGGTGGATTGCGGGATTACCGCGCTGGCAGAGGCCCAGTTTGCCCTGGATGAGGGGATTGAACTAATCATAACTGATCATCACCAACCTGGTGAGATACTGCCAGAGGCACTAGCGGTGGTCAATCCCAATCGTACCGATTGCCGGTATCCCACGAAAGAGCTAGCCGGGGTAGGTGTGGCCTTTAAGCTAGCCCAGGCGGTTGCACTCTTGGTAGTGGGGGATGCCAATCGTGCCAATGAGGTTATCCTGAAATACATCGATTTAGTAGCACTAGGTACCGTCGCTGATGTAGTACCCCTCATAGGTGAAAACCGTATTCTTGTGCACATGGGTCTGGAGCGATTTGGTCTATCTTCAGTCGGGCTTGATGCATTGCTGGAAGTAGCTCAACTGAAAAACAGGCAGCTCTCAGCCGGCAATTTGGCGTTTGGACTGGCTCCTCGCATCAATGCCTTGGGAAGGCTGGATGATGCCACCGCGGGGGTACAGTTGCTGTTAACTCAAGATGGCGATGAGGCCAGGCAGATTGCCCAGATGCTGGATGCGACCAACCGCGCACGTCAGGCCATTGAGGCTCGGGTAACACAGGAAGCTGTGGCCCTTGTAGAAGCTGAGATCGATTTGGCAGCAGAATGGGCCATCGTTTTGGCCTCACCTGATTGGCATCCAGGGGTAATCGGTATCGTGGCCTCGCGGCTCGTGGAGAAGTACCACAGGCCGACGATTTTGATCAGCTTGACTGAAGAACCGGGGAAAGGATCGGGAAGGAGCATAGAGGGGTTTGACTTGTATAGGGCATTACAGTCTCTAAGCCCCTTAATGGAGCGTTTTGGTGGACATAAGATGGCTGCTGGCATATCTATAAGGCGGGAGCTTATTCCTCAATTGAGGCAGGGCTTGAATGAGCTAGCCCGTGCCCACCTAACCGAATCTGACTTGATACCTAAGCTGCGAATCGATGCCGAAGTAGCATTAGAGCAGGTGGATACAGCACTCTTGAGTGAGCTGGAGCGTTTGGCGCCCTTTGGGATAGGGAACCCCCAACCGGTACTGGCTGCTCAGGCACTGTCCCTCCAAAAGAGCTTTCTGGTGGGGAAAAGCCAAGCTCATCTCAAACTGTTAGTCGCTGGTGGGGATGGTGGAGATGCTGGTGACCAGTTTGAAGCCATTGGATTTCGTATGGCGGAAAACCTGGACTTGGTGGAAGGAGCCGCGCAGGTAGACCTGGCTTTTCAACCCAAGTTCAATACCTGGAACGGGAAAACCAGTATAGATCTTGTCCTCAAGGATCTGCGCCTACCGCTGCCGGAAGTGAGGCAGCAGCACCTACGTCGCTGCATAGAACATCACAATTTGGTGTCAGGCAAGCCCAGCCGGGTGATCGGGGAGAAGACGATGGATGATCTCCGGCCCAGTGCGCATGCGCGGGAAGTAGTAGATTGGAGAGAGGGCCTAGAAAAGGGAAGTGCAGTAAGTAAGATACTTTCATTGCAGGGGACTACTTTGCTGTATGTGGTTAGGCCCAGCTATGCCGTGGATTTGGCTGAACACTTGGCCAAGATGGAGCCCTATAGGGGGCGAGTCGGGATCTACTATGGCCAGATGCCTACAGAGGACCAGGCTTATCTGGAGAAAACACTGCAGGAAGGAGACCTGAATCTAGTAGTTACTGCTGAACCGGTAGAAAAGCATCTAGAGCAATATTTTCATAGATTGGTGCTGTGTCATTTGCCACTCAACCCTGTAGGGTTTCGCCATGCTTGGGAGTCTGAAACACCGAAACTCTATCTAGCCTATACGGCAAAAGACTTAGCTCGAAACCAAAAGGTTTGGTCTGAGTTGCATCCCATCAGAGAAGAGCTAGCCCGTCTATATGTAGCGTTAGGTCGAGCCGGGGCCTTTAGGGAAGCAGTGGAGGTCACCAACGATGAATGCCATCAGTCACCGCTGAGCTTGGCCTGGGGTGGAGTGTGCCGGGCCTTACGGATTTTCTCTGACCTGGATTTGGTCAAGTTGGATGGGCCTGCATCATGGGAAGCGGCTGGTGTTGTTAGGGTAACACTCTTGCCCAGCCCCAAAAACAAACTGGACTTGACTAGGTCCATAAGCTATAATGAGTGTGTAAAACGTAGAAATTACCTGGATTACTATGGCCGTTGGGCCTTAGAAACACCCGTCTCGCAACTCCAGGGGCAGGAGGCATGGGAACAGGTGTTGGGAGCCTAGGCATTGAACTGTGAGTGGAACTCATTTTTCTTGGAGGTGAGATGGTGGACAATCCCAGCCTTTATGATTCTAGCCTTCATGTGGGCAGGGTTGATTCCGCCTAAATTATGGATTTACGCAGCAAGATTCGGGTTATTCCCGATTTCCCCAAGCCAGGCGTTAGTTTCAAGGATATCACCACCTTGCTGAAAGACGGCGCCGCGCTCAGATATGTGGTAGACCATATGGCAGAGCGTTTTCAAGATAGTCAGGTTGATGTCATCCTTGGCGTCGAATCCCGGGGATTTCTCTTCGGGGCACCCCTGGCGTACAAGATGGGCACGGGCTTTGTCTTGGTACGCAAGCCTGGCAAGCTGCCTTCCAGTACCGTCCGGGCTTCCTATGAGCTAGAGTATGGCTCTGATTCACTTGAGATCCATAAAGATGCCATTGAACCAGGGCAGCGGGTATTGCTGGTCGATGATTTGCTGGCCACAGGAGGAACTATGGCAGCAGCCGCCGACCTGGTCAAGCAGCTGCAGGGCGAGATCGTAGGGTTTGCTTTCGCAGTTGAACTGGCCTATTTAAATGGTCGAAAAAAGCTGGGCGATGAAGAAATTCTCAGCTTAGTCTGTTACGATTCATAAGGAAGAGCCATATATTATTGGCAAGGTGAGTAGATGGCGGAAGGATTTATAGGTTCTTTCCGATGGCTATGAATGAATTGGACACTCTTTTCCAAGTATCTGGCGGAAAAGAGTGTCGGCGTATATTAATCCCGCCATTGCCATGGTCGCGGGTAATTGCGGTTACTCGGTGGGTTGCAAATGCATGTTGACGAGCTAAAAAATCGCATAATTGAGTATAATCCCCATGCCGATCTGGAGCTGGTGAAGCGTGCCTATGCGTTGGCAGAGGAAGCT
Source organism: Bacillota bacterium (assembly GCA_012798695.1). GTDB lineage: Bacteria > Bacillota > Limnochordia > DTU087 > DTU087 > JAAZMR01. The sequence continues at coordinate 13,326 of JAAZMR010000012.1, forward strand.
CATCGAGGTCAATATCGTGATTCTGGTGATGTCTTTTTTCGCCATCCCTTTGAAGTGGCTATGATTTTGGCTGAGTTTGAATATGATGCAGTGACCATCGCGGCCGGCCTCTTGCATGATGTACTAGAGGATACAGAGATCACTCGGGATGAGATGGCTGCAGAGTTCGGAGAAGAAATTGTCTTGTTGGTTGATGGTGTGACTAAGCTCTCCCGCATACCGTTTCAGACCCGGGAAGAACACCAGGCTCAAAGCTTGCGGAAGATGTTTTTGGCCATGGCCGAGGATCTGAGAGTGGTAGTGATCAAACTGGCTGATCGGCTGCATAATATGAGAACTCTGCGCCATTTGCCGGAGGATCGTCAGCTGCGGATGGCTCGAGAAACCTTGGAAATCTATGCCCCTTTGGCCCATCGATTGGGGATGTGGGGCATCAAGTGGGAGATGGAGGATCTGGCTTTCCGTTGTCTGGAGCCACAAGCCTACTATGACTTGGTCAACAAGATGGCTAAGCAGCGACAGGAACGGGAAGGAGAGCTGCAGATAGTCATGCAGACTCTTCGAGACAGAATCGGAGAAGTTGGCATAGACGCGGAAGTGGCAGGTAGATCAAAACATTTTTACAGCATTTATCAGAAGATGGAGAGGCAAGAGAAGTCTTTCGACGAGATTTATGATTTACTGGCCGTGCGGGTGATTGTCGATACGGTGAAAGACTGTTATGGGGTCCTAGGTATAGTCCATACGCTGTGGAAGCCGGTTCCGGGGCGTTTCAAAGATTATATTGCGATGCCGAAGTCCAATATGTATCAGTCTCTTCACACTACAGTAATTGGGCCTCAAGGGGATCCTTTCGAAATTCAGATCCGCACCTGGGAGATGCATCGCATAGCAGAGAAAGGCATCGCTGCCCACTGGTTGTACAAAGAAGGGCAGAAGAACACGGTTGAGTTTGATGAAAAGATTGCCTGGTTGCGGCAGGTAATGGATTGGTTGAAAGAGATGAAAGATCCCGAGGAGTTTATGGCCACCCTCAAGATTGATCTCTTTGAAGATGAGGTCTTCGTCTTTACACCTAAGGGAGATGTGAAGAACTTGCCGGCTGGTGCCACACCGGTCGATTTTGCTTTTAGTGTCCATACTGATGTGGGTTTACACTGCTCAGGGGCAAAGGTGAATGGCCGCATCGTTCCCTTGGATTACCAGCTCAAAAACGGGGAATTTGTGCAGATCCTTACTTCCAAGACGCTATCTCCCAGCCAGGACTGGTTAGGTTTTGTGAAGACATCGAAAGCTCGCAGCAAAATCCGTTCTTGGATAAAAGAACAGCAGCGGGAAGAGAGTGTGGAAAGAGGCCAGGATCTTCTGGTCAGGGAATGCCGCAAACTGGGGGCGGAGATTGGCGAAGTTCTCACGGTTGATCACTTGACAGATTTGGCGAAGCGTTATGGTTTGGCCAGCCGTGAGGATCTACTGGCAGCGGTAGGCCACGGAAAGATTTTGGCTAGGCAAGTTATCGGTAAATTGACCAACCAAGACGAAGTTCCCCGGGCGACTCACCAGTTCAAGGCTCCTTCCACTCCTCAGCGTCCTAGTCGAGTGCCTTTAGGTATTAGTGTAAAAGGTCTGGATAACCTGTTGGTGAGGATTTCTAAATGCTGTAATCCAGTACCGGGTGACCAGATCGTAGGTTATATCACCCGAGGTAGGGGCATATCGGTACACAGAAGTGACTGCCCCAATGTAGCTGCATTGGCTAAGGAGCCGGAACGGCGGATCGATGTCCAATGGAATACCCAAGAAGGATCAGCTTATCCAGTAGAACTGGCTATTGAGGCTGTTGATCGGGCTAATCTCTTGACATCGATCATGACCGTGATCAATGAAGACAAAACCAGTATTGAAGCAGTGAATGCCCGGACAGCCGATCATAAAGTGGCTCTGATCAACTTGGTAGTCAGTATCCATGATGTGGGTCACATGCAAGATGTCATGCGTAGGCTTCAACGGATAGAGGGTGTGCTGGAAGTTAAGCGGGCCCGTCCTACGTAGATACTGAGACTTGTACTGCTTCGAGGTGCACCGGCAAGAGCCTGTTCCTTCGTGAGCCACAGAGGATGTCGTTTTCACGGAGCTAAAGAATTTCGAGAAAGGAATAGAGTAAACGTGCGAGTTTTGGTACAACGGGTAAATAGTGGCAAGGTTGCGGTAGATGGAGAAGTAATCGGTGCCATCGGGCCCGGGATGGTGGTTCTCTTGGGCGTGGCAGAGGATGATACGGAGTGGGATGCCGAGTGGGCGGCCCAAAAAACAGCTAACCTGCGGATTTTTGATGATGAGGCCGGCCGCATGAACCTATCGCTGTTAGATACAGGAGGACAGGCTCTTATCATCTCTCAATTCACACTCTATGGGGAATGCCGCAGAGGACGAAGGCCTAGCTTCGATAAAGCAGCACCACCTCAGCGGGCCGAAGAGCTGTATAACCTCTTTGTTCAACGTATGCAGGAACAGGGTATAGAGGTGGCTACTGGTCAGTTTCAGGCCTTCATGATAGTCAGTCTGGAGAACAATGGGCCGGTTACGCTGCTGGTGGAGTCGGATACTGCTCGGCCGGAAAGAACCAGTCCTAGATAGATGACTGGCCGATAGATTGGGATAATGTACAAACTCAATAGGAGATTGATCATGGAGATCACGGCAATTACGGTAGGTGAATTTGCTGCCAACTGCTATGTGGTGGGTAACGAAGGTCGGGGCATTGTCATCGACCCAGGCTCTGATAGTGAGCAGATCCTGGCGGTGGTAGACAAGCAAGGGTTGGAATTGGAGGCCATCATCAATACCCATGGACATTTCGATCATATCGGAGCTAATGGGGCTATCAAAGACGCTGCCGATGCCCGCTTGTATATTCATCGAGCGGACGAGCGCTGTCTGCGGGATGCTGGTTTGAACTTATCACTTTGGACAAGTTCCGGGGCAGTGAGTAGTCCGCCGGCGGAATGCCTGCTATCTGGTGGTGAGCTGTTGGAGTTGGCGGGCTTGGAACTGCAGGTTTTGCATACCCCGGGCCACAGCCCTGGGAGTATCTGCTTGTCTGTGGGGAATGCGCTTTTTACCGGTGATACTCTGTTTGCGGGTTCCATAGGGCGCGTAGACTTTCCCGGATCTTCTGGTGAGCAACTGATACAATCTTTGCGTGATGTCATCTTGCCCATGGCTGCAGATGTGGTGATTTATCCTGGCCATGGGCCAGCCAGTACCTTGGGAGCAGAGAAGCAACATAATCTCTTCCTGAGCTGGTAAACTACACCACAGCTGGCTTTTCGGTTTGGTTGACACTGTCTAGGGTATGACATACAATAAATCTGGTCTTTTAGTCTTTTTTGTGTGAAAAGAGCTGGGGGGGAGTATGATGATATTCAAGCTGATGCGTGAACGCATGAAAGTGGTCGTTATTGTAATTGCGGTGGCGTTTGTGGCTACACTATTATATGCCGGCGGGGCTGGTTTCTTTAGTGGGAGGGGCAATACCGTCAACGCCGCTTCGGTGGCTACAGTTAATGGCACAGATATTTCCTATGCTGATTTTTACCAAGCCTATTACAGTATTGTGCGGCAGCAGGAGATGTATGGCCAGTCCATCACGGGACAGATGGTGGGCCAAGTGCAATATTATACGTTGGATCAGTTAGTCAATCAGCAGTTGCTGATCCAGGCAGCCGAAAATGCCAAGGTCAAAGTGGAAGAACGGGTGGTTGATGAGCGTTACCAAGCTATTCAGGATAACTATCCCTCTAAGGCCATGTTTGAAGAGGATTTAAAGAATTCAGGTCTTACTTCCAAAGGCCTGAAGACACTTCTGCGCAACAACCTCAAGATAGAGAAGCTACAAGAAGAGCTGGTTAAGGGACTTGAGGTAACGGATACTGAGATCCAGGCAGCTTATGAGGAAGTCAATGCCCGTCATATACTCATTCAGCCGCAAGGTGAGGGTGATGAGGCCGAGGCAGCTGCTCTAGAGCAGGCAGAGCTGCTGATACAGGATTTAGAAGATGGTGCTGACTTCGCCGCACTAGCCCAGGAGCACTCAGATGATGCAGGCAGCAAAGTCAATGGTGGCGACCTAGGCTGGTTTGGCCGTGGGCGAATGGTTGAGCCCTTTGAAAAGGCAGCGTTTGCCGCCGAAGTCGGTGAGATAGTAGGCCCGGTAGAAAGCCAGTTCGGGTATCATATTATTCAGGTGACCGAGCGGAAAGAAGCAACTGGCGAAGAGTTTGAAGAAGCCAAGTCTGAGCTTCGGGACAAGCTCCTCGATGAAAAGCGCCGGGAGAAGCTGACTGAGTGGTTTGTAGAGCTAAAGAATGTAGCGGCAATCGAGATTAAGGATCCGGCTATGCTGGGCCAAAAAATGATGTTGGAGGGTTCATGGCAGGAGGCAGTTGATGCCTACCGAGCAGCTTTAGCCGCCAATGATGCTGATCCCTATCTACATTCATCACTGGCTCAAGCCTACGAGCAGTTAGAGGAGACAGACCTAGCTCTTGAACAATATGAATTGGCCGCAGAGAAAGCAGGTACTGATGCTGAGCTATGGCTGGCCGTGGGCATGCTGCACCATGAACGGAAAAACAAGGAGCAGGCTGTAGCTGCGTACCGACAGGCATCAGATGCGGCTCCCATGAATCTACTCTTACATCTGCAATTGGTGAATGCCTATGATGATTTGGGTGAAGAGGAACTTGTTAAAGTCGAGGAAGGCAAGATAGCAGCTATTCAGGATGCCTACAAGCAAAGGCAACAGGCGCTAGAGGAGCTGCAGGCACAGCAGGAAGCCGAGGCAGAAGCCAAGGAGCCGATGAACGAAGCTGAAGCTCTGGAGACGGAAACGGCTCCATCCTCCGAAAGTAGCGAGGGTTTGGAAAAAGAAACGGCCACTGCTGACGAGAATTGACCCGGTAAATAGACTTTGGTGCAATCAATGCTGGCCGGAGTGGCGGGTAACCGCCACTCTTCCTATACATAATTGTATGGTCGGTATTGGAGAAATATGGGAAGCAATTGTGCTGGGAAGGGGATGTGTTGGATTGCTGGCGAAAACCCCCCGGGGCACTGAGGATGTCCTACCAAAGGAAAGCAGGATCTGGCAGCATATTGAAGGCCAGTTGGCCCAGATATTTTCTCTATTTGGCTATAAGGAGATCCGCACCCCGATATTTGAGGAAACGGAACTGTTTCAGAGAGGTATTGGAGAAGCCACAGATATTGTGGAGAAAGAAATGTATACTTTTACCGATCGGGCCGGACGCAGTCTGACCCTGAGGCCAGAGGGTACTGCTCCGGTAGTCAGAGCCTACCTGCAGCATAAGCTCTATGGTGAGCCACAGCCGATCAAACTCTGGTATGTGGGCCCGATGTTTCGCTATGAAAGGCCTCAGGCCGGTCGGTCCCGACAATTTCATCAGTATGGAGCCGAAGCCTTGGGAACCCAGGACCCGGCCACCGATGCAGAGATGATTGCGATTCCTGTAGAGTTATTTCGTCGGTTGGGGCTAGACACAGTGCAGGTGGAGATCAACAGCATTGGTTGTCCTCAGTGTCGGGGTGGATATCAAGAGTATTTGATTGAGACCCTCAAGCCAAAGGCAGATCAGCTCTGTGGCGATTGCCAAAGGCGCTTACAAAAGAACCCGCTGCGTATTCTCGACTGCAAGAACGCAGTCTGCAACTCAATCAAGACAGGTCTAAAGTCTATCCTAGATTTCCTGTGCCCGGAATGCAGCGACCATTTTGAGAGTGTCCAAGGCTACTTGGATTTGCTCCAAATCCCGTATGTGATCAACCACAACCTAGTACGGGGCTTTGATTATTATACCAAGACGGTATTTGAGATCACTTACTCGGAGCTGGGGGCGCAGTCGGCTATCGCCGGTGGCGGCCGCTATGATGGGTTAGTTGAGGAATGTGGAGGACCATCGGTACCCGCGGTAGGATTTGCCGCTGGTATGGAGCGCTTGCTTTTGACTCTGGAGCATCGGGGTTGGGAACCGCCCACCAAAGAAACCATTGATGTTTTTATCGCCGGTGTCGGGGAGACCCGATCCGCGGTGGTAGAGCTGGCTTTTTGCTTGCGCAGGGCTGGCCTAGCCGCGGAGATGGATTATGGGGATAGAAGCCTCAGGGCACAGATGAAAACAGCAAACCGGCTTAATGCTGCTTGGACAATTATCGTTGGAGAAGATGAGCTAAGGGATAACAAGGCAGTTGTTCGTCACATGGCTAGTGGCCGCCAGGAAGAAGTGGCTATAGCTAAGCTGGAAGGCTGGCTAAGGGAGCAGGTGCGTACGGGCTGCCGGGGAACGAAGGAGTGACACCATGAGTTTTCAGCGAACATGCTATTGTGGGGAATTGCGGGCTGAGAATATTGATGAAGAAGCTGTGGTTTGTGGCTGGGTGCACCGGCGTCGGGATCATGGCGGGGTTATTTTCATAGATTTACGGGATCGAACCGGCCTTGTGCAAATAGTCTTTAATCCCGAGATTGTCCGGCCGGAGCAGTTTAGTGAAGCAGAGAAACTACGCAATGAATACGTAGTGCAGGTCAAGGGGACTGTACGTGGGCGACTGCCTGGTATGCAAAATCCCAATCTGGCCACAGGTGATGTTGAGCTCTATGCTACCAAACTGCAGGTGCTCAATGAAGCCAAGACGCCACCATTTGTCATAGATTCCCACTCGGGTGTGGATGAGAGCCTGCGGCTGAAGTACCGCTATCTTGATTTGCGTAGATTTGAAATGCAGGAGACCCTAGCCTTGCGCCACCGAGTATCTAAGCTGATCCGGGATTTTCTCGATGCCCGCGGGTTTTGGGAGATAGAGACACCGATGTTGACCAAGAGTACTCCCGAAGGAGCCCGAGACTTCCTCGTCCCCAGTCGAGTGCAACCGGGGCAGTTTTATGCACTACCTCAATCACCACAGCTGTTCAAGCAGTTGTTGATGATGGGTGGTATTGATCGATATTTTCAGATCGTTCGCTGTTTTCGGGATGAAGACTTAAGGGCAGATCGCCAACCGGAATTTACCCAGCTGGACATAGAGATGGCGTTTGTGGATCGGGATGATATAATGACCCTGATCGAAGAATTGATCGCCTTTATTTTCCAGGAGACTGTAGGTGAGCAAGTGGAACTTCCCTTGCGCCGCCTTGCTTATGCTGATGCCATGGCTCGGTTCGGTTCCGATAAACCGGATACCAGATTCGGATTGGAAATCCAAGATGTATCTGATGTTGTTAAGGATACAGGGTTTCGTGTGTTTTCCGAGACTATCAAGGCCGGTGGACATGTGAGAGGCATCAATGTAGCAGGAGCCGGCAGCAGGTTTGTCAGGCGAGAAATCGACGAACTTGTAGAGCTGGCTAGTACCTATGGTTCCAAGGGCCTTTTATGGCTCATTGTTACTGATGAGGGTGGCAAGGGCGGTATTACCAAGTTCTTTGACTCAGACGAGTTGTCGCGTCTGACAGCTGCTATGGAGGCAAAGTCCGGTGACTTGTTGATCTTTGTTGCCGACAGAGCGCAAGTATGTGCCGATGTGTTGGGTAGGTTGCGACTTTATCTAGGTGAGAAGCTGGGTCTGATTGATCATGAGCGTTGGGACCTTCTGTGGGTAGTTGATTGGCCTTTGTTTGAGTACAATGAGACCGAAGGTCGTTGGGAAGCTGCCCATCATCCATTTACCGCGCCTTTGCCTGAAGATATCGAGCTCCTGGGGAAAGATCCCGAGCGGGTGCGGGCCCAAGCTTATGACTTGGTACTGAATGGTACGGAAGTCGGTGGGGGCAGTATTCGCATCCACCGTCGAGAGGTGCAAGAGCAGATGTTTGCCGCTCTGGGCTTGACTAGCGCAGAGGCTGAAAGCAAGTTTGGCTTCTTCCTGGATGCCTTTGACTATGGTGCTCCTCCCCATGGCGGTATCGCCTGGGGGTTTGACCGCTTGATCATGCTGCTCGCTAGAACAGACTCTTTGCGGGATGTGATTGCTTTTCCCAAAACGGCGAGTGCGCAGGATCTGATGACCGGAGCACCATCATTGGCTATGGAAGAGCAGCTGAGCGAGTTGCATATACGGTTGACCCCAGAGGCACAGAAACGGGTGAAGCCGCTGCCTGTTTCCAGTCACGATGGCTGAGGCTTCTTGGTTCAATTTCAGATAACCAGAAATGTGCAGTTCTCCCATGTAGAGGGGATTATCATGGAGATTTTGAGGAAATCCTGACTTGCGTACAGCATTATTCTGTGGTATTATGAGCTTGCGGTAAGGGACCGTTGCAGGGTTACCTTACGAGTACCGAAGGGTTTAAGCCCTACCGTGTGCGTGGTCAATCTGACTATGTTATGAGCCAACACCATAACAAAGGGAGCCTGGACTCTGGCTGTGGCGTGTATGCCTCCATATGAGGACACATAAAGCAGTCAGGAGGGCACCCACCTGCCTGAGGCAGGTTCATCAACAGTCAGGAATAGCGGCATGGTGGGGATCATCAAGGCTAGGGTTTTCATCGGTCAGGATGTCTGGCGGGTGGGAAGCCTAGCCTTATCTGTATTTCCGAAAGGTGCAGTGATGCTTGTGATACATACTTTCAGTCGGACAGAGCTCCTGATTGGGGAAGCGGGATTAGCTGCCCTAGCAGCATCGCAAGTGGCCGTTTTCGGTATCGGTGGAGTGGGCTCCTATACCGTAGAAGCTCTGGCCCGTTCAGGGATCGGTTCACTTACTCTGGTTGACCATGATCGGATTGACATTACCAACCTCAACCGGCAGTTGCATGCACTGCGTAGTACTGTGGGCATGTATAAGGTAGATGTAATGCGAGAGAGGATCAATGACATCAACCCCGATTGTCGGGTAGAGGTGGTTAGGGAGTTTTTCCTGCCGGAGAAAGCGGCTGAATTCCTTGATCAAGGCTATGACTATGTTGTAGATGCTATAGATTCGGTTCAGTCCAAGGTGGGGTTGATCAAGGGCTGTCTGCAGAGGGGTATTCCTATAATTTCATCAATGGGTGCCGCCAACAAACTGGATCCCACCAGTTTTACAGTGGCAGACATTTCGGAGACGTATAATGATCCCTTAGCCCGGGCCGTGCGCAAGCGGTTACGGGATGTGGGGATTGGCCAAGGGCTACAGGTAGTGTTCTCCCCAGAGCTGGCTAACCCATCGAGACGACATGCGGCTGGCGCAACCTTAGGCTCAGAAAGGGATCGGCAGCCACCGGGCACGGTAGCTTTTGTCCCATCGGTGGCAGGATTGATTCTTGCTAGTGTAGTAGTGAGAGACTTAATCGGTGGCAGGGCCAGGGAGGGTCTAGGTGAGTGATGACAAGGCAAGGAGGTAGATAGAGCGTGGATCTCTTTGAACACGCAAGCCAAGAAGCGACCAGGGCAAGAGCTCCTCTAGCTGTGCGCATGCGGCCCCGCTCTTTGGAAGAGTTTGAGGGACAGGAGAAAATTCTAGGACCAGGCACCATGCTGCGCCGGGCGATCATCAAAGATCAGCTGCAGTCACTGATCCTCTATGGGCCTCCCGGTACTGGGAAAACGGCCCTAGCGGCAGTGATCGCCAACATGACTCAATCCTATTTCGTTCGCCTAAATGCTGTCATGGCAACAGTCAAAGACATTCGCACAGTGGTAGAAGATGCCAAGGAGCGTCTCCGGCTTTACGGTCAAGGCACTAAATTGTTTCTTGATGAGATTCATCGTTTTAACAAGGCTCAACAAGATGCACTCTTGCCCTTCGTAGAAGAAGGGCTGTTGGTACTAATCGGGGCAACCACGGAAAACCCGTTTTTCACCATCAATCAAGCTTTGCTATCTCGATCCAGGGTGGTGCAGCTCGAACCCTTGTCAGTGGAAAGTATTGTGCGCATCCTTGAAAGGGCACTGCGGGATGAAGCCCGGGGGTTAGGGCACTATCGGGTGAGCATCACCGAGGCGGAATTGCGCTTTCTGGCAGAAGCTGCCGGGGGAGATGCAAGGGTGGCCCTTAGCGCGTTAGATCTCGCTGTACAGGTGGTAGAACCAAATGAGGCAGGGCAGCAGGTGATTGATCGAGAGCTACTGAATGAAGCTCTTCAGACCCGCATGGTGAGTTATGATCGAGCGGGAGATGGGCACTATGATCTAGCCTCATGCCTGATCAAGAGCATTCGGGGTTCAGAGCCACAAGCAGCTTTGTACTGGCTGGCCCGGATGCTTGTAGGGGGTGAAGATCTGCGTTTTATTGCCCGTCGCCTCGTGATTTCTGCCGCCGAAGATGTAGGGCTGGCGGATCCTCAAGGCTTGATCATAGCCAACGCAGCAGCACAAGCGGCGGAACGAGTGGGAATGCCGGAAGCTCGCATTATCTTAGCTGAAGCGGTCATATATTTGGCCATGGCACCAAAAAGCAATTCCGCTTATCTGGGCATCAGCCGAGCCTGGGAGACGGCAGAGAACACCGGTAGTGTTCAACCTCCCAGGCATCTGCGGGATACTCATTACCCTGGGTCGGCCGATCTCGGCCATGGTATCGGATACCAATATCCCCATGATTTCCCCAATCACTGGGTAGAACAGCAGTATCTGCCTGATGAGCTCAAACAGGCGATTTTCTACAGTCCTTCAACCCAAGGCTCGGAAGCTAGTATGGCCAGATTGTGGACCGCGCGCAAGCAGGGCGAAGGCGACTGATTGCAGGAGAGACGGCTCAATTGGTGGTGACTAATTGCCTGGCTGCTTAGTAACCAAAGACTAATGATTTAATTTGGAAAAATGTATTGACACTCCCTAAAGCTAGTGTTATTATGTGTCTGTAATTCCTAGTGAGTTGGTCGGAATTGAATTAGGGGGTTCAAATGCAGTGCGAATTTCTACCAAAGGTGGGTATGGGATCAGAGCGATGTATGAGTTAGCTATGGCCCATGGTCAAGGCCCGATACCACTGAAGACTGTGGCCGCCAGACAGGCCATCTCCGAGAATTACCTTGAGCAACTGATGCGTACATTGCGCAGAGCGGGGTTGGTTAAGGGGGTTCGCGGAGCTCGAGGCGGGTATGAGCTAGTCTCTTCACCGGAAAAGATCAGGGTAGGCGATGTGATCCGGGCTCTAGAAGGGCCCATATCACCAGTGAGCTGTGTGGATCAAGATGGAGCCAGTGATTGTGAGCGCCATGAGCTATGCCCGACTAGGGATCTTTGGGAAAGACTTCGGGACAGCATGACAGAAGTGCTGGATTCTACCACCCTAGCGGACTTGTGTCAGCAGGCTCTGGAAAGACAAGCCTCAAAGAATTCCGGCGAATGCCATAGCTGAAGTAAGGGGTGTATATGTATGAAGCAGATATATCTAGATCATGCAGCAACAACGCCAATGCGGCCAGAGGTTTTGCAGGCCATGCTGCCCTTTTTGCAGGCCCAGTTCGGCAATCCTTCCAGCATTTACCAGACGGGTCGGGAAGCCCAAACCGCTATGGACGGTGCCCGAGACAAGGTTGCCAAGCTCATTGGCGCCAGTGCGAGGGAGGTAGTATTCACAGCTGGGGGTTCGGAGGCAGACAATTTGGCCATTAAGGGTGTAGCCTCGGCACTGCGCAGCAAGGGCAACCATATCATTACGTCAGCCATTGAGCACCACGCAGTCTATTATACATGTAAGTATCTGGAGAAACACGGTTTTAGGATCACGGTTTTGCCGGTAGATGCCCATGGTTTGGTCGACCCTGCAGCGGTAGCTTCGGCCTTAACCTCTGATACCATTCTTGTGACGATTATGCATGCTAATAATGAAATTGGAACCATCCAACCCATCGCTGAAATCGGGAGGATTCTACAGGAGCGGTCCATACTGTTTCATACCGATGCGGTCCAGACAGTAGGGCATATTCCAGTTGACGTAGATCAGTTAGGTGTTGATCTACTCAGCCTATCCGCTCACAAATTCTATGGCCCCAAGGGGGTTGGTGCACTGTATGTTCGGCGTGGCACCAGATTGGATCCTCTGATCCACGGGGGTGGGCAAGAAGCTAACCGGCGGGCGGGGACAGAGAATGTGGCCGGTATTGCCGGTCTGGCTGTTGCCCTGGAATTGGCGGTGGCGGAGATGGATGTTATGGCGGCACAGCAGCAGCGACTGAGAGATAAGCTGATTGACGGGGTTTTGCAGACCATATCCCATACCAGGCTCAATGGGCATCCTGAGAAGCGCTTGCCTGGAAATGTAAACTTATGTTTTGAATTCATAGAAGGCGAGTCTCTCTTGTTGAACCTCGATATGCAGGGGATTGCTGCCTCCAGTGGTTCAGCCTGTACTTCGGGATCATTGGAACCATCCCATGTGCTCTTGGCTTTGGGATTACCACATGAGATTGCCCATGGGTCGCTTAGGTTGACCCTGGGAAGAGATACATCTCCTGCTGACATCGATGTGGTTCTTGATGTCTTGCCTGGAATTGTAGACAAGCTGCGGCGGATGTCACCTTTGTACGATGCTGACACTGCTGTGAGCAAGGCGCGTTTATGAGAGAAGCAACGGGAGGGGAGACCAAGCCATGTATAGCAAGAAAGTAATGGATCATTTCACTAATCCTCGCAATGTCGGTGAGATTCCCGATGCAGATGGTGTTGGGGTTGAGGGGAATCCTGTCTGTGGGGACATAATGAAGCTGTGGATCAAGGTTGAGAATGATCGCATCATTGATGCCAGATTCAAGACCTTTGGTTGTGGTGCCGCCATAGCCACTAGCAGCATAATCACGGAAATGGTGAAGGGCAAGACTCTAGAGGAAGCTAAGCGGATCAGCAACAAAGCCGTAGCTGATGCTCTTGATGGTCTGCCTCCGGTGAAAATGCACTGCTCGAATTTGGCAGCCGATGCTTTGGGGAAAGCTATTGATGATTATCTGGCCAAACAAAAGGGTGTAGAGCAAGAATAATGGGCAATCGACAGACCAAGCGGGTAGTTGTGGCCATGAGCGGTGGTGTGGACAGCTCGGTAGCAGCTGCTTTGCTTAAACAAGAGGGCTATGACGTCATTGGGATTACCATGCAGATCTGGCAGACGAGTGGAGAGCTTAGTGACGATGGTTGTTGTTCACTGGCGGCAGTGGAAGATGCCAGGAGGGTAGCAGCTAGATTAGGCATCCCTTATTACGTGATCAATCTAGAGGATGTATTTGCAGATGCAGTTATTGAGCCCTTTATCAGCGAGTATCTCCGGGGTCGCACCCCCAATCCTTGCATACTCTGCAATGATCGGATCAAATTTGGCTCCTTACGGCGCAAGGCTGAGCAGCTGGATGCCACCTATGTGGCGACTGGCCATTATGCCCGGGTCAAGCAGGATCAGCGAACCGGGCGGTATCTATTGTGCCGGGGAATAGATAAAGGAAAAGATCAGGCCTATGCGCTCTATACTTTGACTCAGGATCAACTTGCCCATACCCTCTTTCCCGTAGGAGAGTATCGGAAAGAGGAGATCAGGGCCATGGCAGCTGACTTGGGGCTGGGTGTGGCGGACAAGCCCGATAGCCAAGAGATTTGTTTTGTTCCGAACAACGATTATCGGCAGTTTCTGCGTGAGAACACGCCAGAGAGCACCCGGCCTGGCGAGATCGTAGATCTCGAAGGCAATATTTTGGGGCAGCATGCCGGCTTGGCTTTCTATACTATAGGGCAGCGTAAGGGTTTGGGCTTGTCTAGCCCCGAGCCGCTTTATGTGGTGAAACTGGATGTAGCCAATAATCAGGTGGTGGTGGGAAGCAACAAGGATGTTTACGCAAAGGGCCTGAAAGCCCTAGCTGTAAACTGGGTAGCGATACCGGGCCTAACGGAAGAGCTGATGGTAGAGGCCAAGATTCGCTACAATATCTCTCCAGCACCTGCTTCCATTCGTCCGGGTGCACAAGGCAGTGTCGTGACATTATTTGAGCACCCCCAGCGGGCGATTACTCCGGGGCAAGCCGTTGTCTGGTATCAGGGGGATGTGGTGGTTGGAGGTGGAGTGATCGAAGAAAAGCTGTCTTTTCCTTCCTAGTTGTGTAGTTGTTCCTTCTATGCGCTCAGCTCATTTAGGACATAATATTGTTGGGTGATGTTGAAAACTATATCAGACAATTCGGTCCTAGATTGGCACTCGCCATTAAGCAGGTGGCAGTATACGAGGAGGAGATGGCATGAACTCACGCTTTGCAAAGGGGCTGCTCTATGGTGGCTTGGTCGGTGCCGCCATCGGCGCTTATTGGATGTTAAAGACTGATCGCTCCACAGAAAGAATGCTATTGGAACGTGATCGTCAGCTGCGGCAATCAGCTCGCCGGACCGCAAAGACCTTCCGAGGCGGGGCTCGGAGAGTAGGTTCTGCCTGGGAGTCGGGCAAGGATGCCGTTAGAGTCGGCTGGCAAGCTTTGAGAGACTAGGCTGGCACCCGGTGAAGTGGTGATGCCTCGTCTCAAACATATTTTGTATGGTGTGGGCCTGTTTCTAGGCCTGCTTTTTCTCTACTGGGTCAGGGGGATTCTACCTCCTTTTGCCTTGGGGGCGGTAACTGCGTATCTGGCCAACCCTTTGGTGGTCAGATTAGAAAAACGTCAGGTGCCGCGGCCAGCAGCTATTCTTCTTGTGTATTTGGGATTCGCTGTGGTGGTCAGCCTGTTTCTTTACGCGTTCATACCTAGTTTGATGGCAGAACTCAATCAGGTGTTGGCCCGGCTCCCCAGGCAAACCGGTAAACTGGAGGATATCACCCGAGGGGCAGTAGGCGACCTAAAACGTTTGCCTTTACCGGTTAATATACATGAGGCTCTCAATGATATGATTCAACGCTCCGAGCAGCTAGTTCAGCAGTTTGCGAGAAAGTTAGTCGATTTCATAGTGGGAGTCTTTTCTCGGCTCTTTTGGATTTGGCTGGCTCCGATTTTGGCCTACTACATTCTACTGGATTGGGATGGGATCGGGCAGTGGTGTACGCAAGCGGTTCCTGCATCCTATCGGCCAGCTTTTCTCATGCTAATTCAGGAGATCGATGGAGTACTGATTGGTTTTGTCTTGGGGAGGTTGATGGTTTCCGCTATAGTCGGCATCTTAATGACTTTCGGCTTCGTAGCCTTGAAGATCCAATTCGCGACCCTTTTGGGCTTGATTGCCGGGGTATTTGACCTGATTCCCTATCTGGGGCCGATTCTAGGTGCAATCCCAGCCATGATTTTTGCGTTCTTGGTATCACCTTGGAGAGCCCTCTGGGTAGTGGTTCTGTTTATCGTAGTCAATCAGTTAGAGGCGGTCATTCTATCTCCCCACATCATTGGAGGGCGGGTGGGCCTGCACCCGGTGGTGACGATTTTCGCTTTACTGGCTGGAGGTCATTTGTTTGGTGTTGCCGGAGTCTTGTTGGCAGTGCCGATAGCTGCCACGCTGCGAGTGACAATCACCTTTATAGGCCGTGTATTGAGGGTCAGTGAAAGTACCGGTTAGTGTAAACGTACTATAGGGTATCTGGTAGGGATATTCTACCGGAGATGAAAAGAGATCTCATTGGCGTCGGATGGCCTGGGCACAAGTGCTCAAAGGAATGAGACTCCTTACGGAATTGTTCCGCATTATTCGAGATGTTCTTACAGGTTTGGATGTACCAAAGCAAAGGTGATTGGTTGACAAAGCGGCACCTGTTCGATATGATCGAGCTGTAAATAATGGGCTTACAGCCAATCATAGATGGCTTATGCCCTAGGTTTTGAGGTCGAGTCTGCTCACTGTGCTATGGCACAGTGTATAAGGGAGGGAGCGGGCGGCTTTTTTTGTTGCAAGGATATAGCCTCATGGCACCGCCCAGAATTGATGAAATACATGAGTACACATGAACTGCGGGAAGCATTCCTGCAATTCTTTGAAAGCAAAGGCCATAAACGCCTACCAAGCGCCTCGCTTGTTCCCCATGGTGATCCAACCTTGTTACTAACGGGTGCGGGCATGGTGCCTTTCAAACCCTATTTCTTAGGCAAGGAGGTCCCCCCGGCCAGTAGGATTACGACTTGTCAGCGCTGTCTACGCACGGCAGATATTGATAATGTCGGAAAAACAGATCGCCATGGGACCTTCTTTGAGATGTTGGGTAACTTTTCGTTTGGTGATTACTTCAAGCGAGAAGCGATCAACTGGGCCTGGGAGTTTTCCACAAAGCACCTCGAGCTTCCCCAGGAGCGCCTATGGGTTACTATTTACTTGGATGATGATGAAGCGTTTAAACTTTGGCATGAGGAGATTGGAGTTCCCAAGGACCGCATTGTTCGCTTAGGTCGTGAAGATAACTTCTGGGAAATCGGAGTAGGTCCCTGTGGCCCTTGTTCAGAACTGCATCTGGATCGTGGCCCCGAATACGGGTGTGGAGCTCCCGACTGCCAACCTGGTTGTGATTGTGAGAGATACCTAGAGTTCTGGAACCTGGTCTTTATCCAGTTCCATCAAGATGAAACCGGTAATCTCACCCCCTTGGAAAAAACCGGGATCGATACCGGCATGGGATTGGATCGTACCGCAGCCATGCTCCAGGGTGTTGATAGTATCTTCGATACTGATGGAGTGCGTTGTGTGATTGACGAGGTATGTAAGATCGCTGGGCTTACCGGTGACAGGGATGCTGGTGATGATGTGGCACTGAGGGTGATAGCTGACCATGTTCGCAGTGTCACTTTTCTCGTATCAGATGGCGTTCTGCCCAGCAATGAAGGCCGTGGGTATGTTTTGAGGCGTTTGCTCCGTCGGGCAGCACGTTATGGGCGACTGATCGGCATCAGGGATAGTTTTCTGCCACAAGTAGCTGCCAGAGTAATTACTGCCATGCACATGGCCTATCCGGAGCTAGATGAGCGACGAGATTATATTCTGAAAGTGATCGAGATTGAAGAAGAAAGATTTCAGGCGACCCTGGATCAAGGTCTAGGAATTTTGCAAGAGCTTATCGATGATTTGGAGGCTAGAAAGCTCAGATCTTTGCCTGGTCAGGATGCCTTTCGATTGTATGATACCTTTGGTTTTCCGCTGGAGTTGACTAGAGAGATCTTGGCAGAACACGACATGGATGTGGATGAGGCAGAGTTTGCCAAGAGAATGGAAGAACAGCGGCAACGGGCTCGTGCTGCCCGTGGGCAAACAGGCTATCTAGGCAATGATGATGATACCCTATATGTGCAGTTGCATAGACAACATGCAACTGAATTTGTGGGTTATGAGCAACTAGAGGCTGAGACGAAGATAGAGGCAGTCATAGTAGAGGATCAGGTAGTCAATCAGGCTGAGATGGGGCAGGAAGTAGAAATAATCCTCTCCCATACTCCTTTTTATGCTGCTAGTGGTGGACAGGTAGCTGATACCGGAACTATAACAGGACCTGATGGAGCGATAGAGATTGTTGATGTTGACCACCCGGTGAGTGGGTTGATAGTGCACAAGGGGCGGGTCACTTCAGGCTCTATCCAGATAGGTGACACAGTCATGGCTACTGTTTACCGCAGGAATCGGCAGGGGGCAGCCTGTCATCATACAGCTACGCACTTGATGCATCGTGCCCTTAGGGAAGTTCTCGGTGAACATGTGAATCAGGCCGGTTCTTTGGTAGAGCCAGATCGTTTGCGATTTGACTTCACTCATTTCAATGCCCTCTCTCAAGATGAATTGGATCGAGTGGAGAAGCTGGTAAATGATGTGATTCGAGAGAACCTGGTGGTAAACACAACAGAAATGAGCTTGCAGGATGCAGAGAGTCAGGGTGCAATAGCCTTATTTGATGAAAAATATGAGGACCAAGTTCGGGTAGTTAGTATAGGCGAGTACAGCAAGGAACTATGTGGTGGGACTCACGTCGAACGCACGGGTGAGTTGGGGCTCTTCAAGATTATTAATGAGACGGCGGTAGCAGCTGGAGTGCGTCGCATTGAGGCTCTGACCGATAAGGCAGCAGTGAAACAAGTCGCTGCCGAAGAAGCTTTGCTGCGGCAGGTTTGCCAGCAGTTGCAGACTACCCCCGCCAAGTTGCCGGATAGGATAGACAAGCTGCTGCAGGAGCAGCGGGACCTAGGCCGCGAGATCGAGCAGCTCAAGGCTAAACTAGCCGGTGCTCAAAGCGAGGAATTGCTCC
Organism: Bacillota bacterium; assembly: GCA_012798695.1. Taxonomy (GTDB): domain Bacteria; phylum Bacillota; class Limnochordia; order DTU087; family DTU087; genus JAAZMR01. The sequence goes on from JAAZMR010000012.1 coordinate 31,500, forward strand.
AGCAGGTAGTTGAAGTTGGAGGCATACGTGTACTGGCGGCAAAGGTGGAGGGCTTGGATGCCGGGGGGTTACGCTCGCTTGGGGATCGCCTGCGGGACAAACTAGGTAGTGGAGTTATCCTGCTCGGATCAGTTTTTGGAGAAAAGGCCCTGTTTCTCGCCATGGTGACACCTGATGTGGTGAACAAGGGAATCAAGGCCGGCGACATAGTCAAAGTGGCAGCACAGGCGACCGGAGGCGGCGGTGGAGGCAGAGCTGATATGGCCCAAGCCGGCGGGCGGGATCCGTCGAAGATTGAAGCAGCCTTGCAATTGGCGTCACAGAGTGTGAAAGAGCAACTGACCATGGTCTAGGTTTGTGTGGTTAGCGGAAAAACGGGGCACACGGTGTCCCGTTTACTTTTTTGGGGAGGAGCAGGAAAGTTGTTCTGATCCCAGAATATGCAAGGTAAGGTGGGTAGAAACATGGGGGGTGTTATTATGCATAAATCCCATGAGGAAACAGCCTTGTATAAGTGTGGGCGGTATCATAATCGAGCGGCACTGGTGATAGACCAGGTCTATGCTGCTCTTGAGGAACGAGGGTATGACCCGGTGGCTCAGCTGGTGGGCTATCTGATGTCAGGGGACCCCACATATATTACATCCCACCAGGAAGCACGAACTTTGATCCGCAGTATAGAAAGGGACGAACTTCTCTCTGAGTTGGTGAGAGGGTATTTACGAGGCCGGCGGTCTCATAACCGTACGGGCTGATGAGCCCCATGTTGTTTGCTGCAATAAGCGCTGATCCTAGTCCATAAGAGCGGCTTTCAAGTCTTCAGATAACTGGAGATGCCAGATGGAGCTAGGTCCTGGAGGGGGTGGCAGGCTTGGGATTTGAGGAGAGACCCGTTTATCGGCTAGAGCCTGATGATGACATACAGGATGTCATTCGAGCTCTGCAAAAAACGCGGGACCCCCTCGCTATTTTCTTTGACCATGCCGAGGCTGCGGTACTGAAGAACGAGGTTAACCTGCGGCTGCTGCTGGATTATGCTAAAGAAGCTGGACGTCAGGTGGTGTTGATCACTCAAGATCCGGTGCTAATGTCCTTGGCGGAGGAACAGGACATTCAGTGTTTTCCCAATGAATATGAGCTGAGTAAAACACTGGGGCTGCTGCCAGAGCTAGAAGAGGCAGATGATACCCAAGCTCCCCTCGTTAGCTTCGAGGGCCGACGATTTGGCCTACAGCAGTGGTTAGTCTTAATCATAGCAGCTGCAGCGGTAGGCCTCTTGTACTATGTGTTGGTGCCCAAGGTAACCGTGGTAGTTACTCCCGGAGTACTAATATACCAACAGAGTGTGGAGGTACTCGGCCTAGGGGCTGGATCTGATGGAACCGAGATGGGCAGTCTCCCCGTACTGCCTCTCCGTCCAGTCAAAGCTGTAATTGGAACTGAGGCCGTAGTCTCGGCAACAGGTAGTCAAACCCTGGGTACATCCTCTGCCAAGGGGACGGCAGTGTTGATCAATGAAGGTGATGAGCCGGTGACCGTGCCCAAAGGGACTAAGCTGAAAACCGGTGAAGGGGTCTTCTTTCAAACCGATGAGGTGGTGACAGTCCCGGCACGTAGTACCGAGTATTTTCTGGATGTAGCGACCGGTGTGCGGGCAGGGCAAAAGGAAGTGGGCATTACTGCCATTGAGGCCGGTGAAAAGGGGAATGTGGCTGCCGGACGGATTCGGGTGTTTGGCGATAGTGAACTGGGAAAGAGACTGGTTGCGCGCAATCCTGAGCCAGTCAGTGGTGGTGTGAGTGTACACCAGACCACGGTAACGGAAGAGGACATTGAACGGGCCAAAGCGGCGTGTTCCAGGCAGGCGGGGCTTAAGGCTGGGGAAATTCTTCAGGCAAAGGCAGATCAGGATGGAAGTGTGGTTATACCTGAATCCATTCAAATAGAGGAAGAAAACTTGACACCGGAAACTAGTATTGGCGAAGAAGCACAGACAGTCAAAATAGTAGCTCATTTTCATGCTCAGGGACAAGCTTTTCGTAGGCGGGATTTTGGAGAGGTATTAGAACAGGAGCTGGGCAAGCAGTTGCCTGAAGATCTCGTTCTCTATCAACCTAAGTTTGAGATTGAGCGGCTGATGGCCACTCTTCAGAATGGTTCTATTGTGCTAGCCGCTGATGTAAAAGCCCCTGTACACAGGCGGCTGTCGGAGAGTGATCTGGCAAGATTATTGGTGGGACTGCGGCAGCAAGAGGTGGGGGAGTTGGCAAAAGTCTTGGATGTAGATTCCATAATGATTATGCCTTCGGAAGTTGAGCGTCTGCCGAGATTTGCTCATTGGATCAAGGTGGAAGTGAAAGCACCAGAGGCAGCAGTAGCGATCAGCCAACCGTAACTTGCCGGTGAAAGGAGTAATAACTTGGATTACAGGTCGTTGGGCGCCACGGGTATCCGGGTTTCCAGGCTATGCCTTGGCGCTCTTACTATTAGCCCCTTACAGCGAGACATGCCAGTAAATGAAGGGGCTCGGGTGATTACGAGGGCCTTGGAGCTAGGCGTTAATTTCATCGATACCAGCCAGTTTTATCGAGTTTACCCGCCTATAGCCCAGGCTCTCGAGTGGTATTCAGGACGAGATGATGTAGTGATCGCCACCAAGAGTTATGCTTACGAGGCTTCGGGTATGCGGCTGGCTCTTGAAGAAGCTCTGCGGGACCTAAATCGGGATCATATTGATATCTTTATGCTGCATGAACAGGAGTCAATGCTGACGATTAAGGGGCACTGGGAAGCAGTGGAATACCTGCTCAAGGCTAAAGAACGCGGACTAGTTCGGGCTGTGGGAATTTCCACCCATACAGTCCGTGGTGTAAGGGCTGCCGCGCTAGTACCTGAACTAGATGTGATTAGTCCATTGATCAACTATGCTGGCATCGGCATTGCCGATGGGAATAGGGATGATATGGTGGCAGCGATTGATTTTGCGGCTGCTTGCGGCAAAGGGATATATGCCATGAAGCCTTTTGGGGGAGGACACCTCATGGACCGAATCGATGATGCCCTAGCATTCCTCCTGGATATGGATAACCTAGCTTCGATTGCTGTCGGCATGAAAAGTAGGGCCGAAGTGGAGATGAATGTGCGGTTATTTAGTGGCCAGCCGGTGCCGGAGTCCTTGCGAGCGGCGGCTAGGGTCATGCCGCGGCGCCTGCACATCGATGATTGGTGTATAGGCTGTGGTACATGTGTGGCAAAATGCCCGTCTCAGGCTATGGAACTCAAAAATGGAAGAGCAGTGGTAGATCCATCCCGCTGTGTATTTTGCGGGTATTGTGGTGCCCACTGCCCTGAATTTGCGGTTAAGGTGATATAAAATGCGGATTATGGGCCTTGATATAGGGACGAAGACGATCGGTGTTGCGGTAAGTGACCTTCTAGGGTTGACAGCTCAGGGTATAACGGTGATTCGCCGTCGTACCTGGGATGAGGACATCCGGGCTCTGGAAGAGGTGGTCAAAGACTATCAGGTGGAGGAGTTGCTGATCGGCCTACCTCGTCGCACTACTGGAGCTTTTGGACCCGAGGCAGAAAGAATTCGGGCGGAAGGGGACAAAATAGGGAAAGCCCTGGGGTTGCCTGTCACCTATTGGGATGAATGGTTCTCGACAGTCTCAGCCGAGCAAGTGCTCCTAGCTGCTGATGTCAGTCGGAAGCGCCGCCGTGAGGTAGTTGATCGGATAGCGGCTGCCATTATCCTGCAAAACTACCTGGATAGTAGAGAGCACCAGGAAGACAGGCAGGCAGAACTAGAACAGCCATAAGAGCTATATCGAGAGGAGGCGGGGCGGTGATTGTACAGAAAGTCACTGCCAAAGCCATGGAAGAAAATATTATTACTCTGGTAGATGAGACCGGTGTTGAGCACGAATTTGCTCTTTTAGAAATCGTAGAGATTGATGAGGTTAGTTATGCCGTTTTGCTTCCTCGTGAGGCACCAGAAGAGGGAGTTGTGGTGCTGAAAATGGGTAAGGACAGTGATGGCGAGGACGTGCTGATGAGTATCGATGATGATGACGAATTTGAAAAGGTACGAGAAGTCCTAGAGGATTTGGCTGAAGAAGAGTAGTTAGCTTAGGTTCTTTGCCAAATCTCCATTTCCCCTTTATAATATGGGAAGATAGGAGGAGCTTTTTATTTGGGTGGAGTGACTCATGATGAGAAGACAGTATCGGCCGGCGCAGATATTCGTACGAGATTGGCAATTACCTAGTCTCAAAGCTATCTGGACTAGGGGTATGGGTATTCTGGGTCGACTTTTGTGCATTGGCTTGCTTCTAGGCTTTGGCTTGGTCTTGATCGCATCACGGGCCATCTTGCCTCCTGCAAATGCGAAGCTGGCGGCAGCATCCATTATCCGAGTGTCCCCTGGCAGCAGTAGCTGGGATATCGGGGATATGCTGTCACAAGCAGGGGTGATTCGCAGCAAGACGGCCTTTGCCGTCGCGTCCCGACTCTTGGGCTTGGAACAGCGACTGCAGGCTGGTGATTACCGGCTGAGTCCGGGGATGGATCTATTCGAAGTCATGCGACATCTCGAGGCAGGCCGAGTAGCTACAGTCCGAGTCACTATTCCTGAGGGCCTGTCACTAGAAGCGATTGCTGATCGGCTGGCAGCGGCAGATATTGTCGATAGAGACCGCTTCTTGACTTTGGTGAGAGATGACCGGCTCATATATGGCGATAATTCCCCGATCGACAAGCCGACTGCTAGTCTTGAGGGGTATCTATTTCCAGACACCTACTTTTTTGTACGCAATCAACCAGAGGAAGAGATTATTAAGCGGATGGTACACCGCTTTACCGAGATGGTTGACCCGGTACTGGAAGAAGTGCAGTTGCCAGCTGATTTCTCCTTGCATGAAATAATCAGTTTAGCATCGATTATAGAGAAAGAAGTCATGGTATCGCGGGAAGCACCCTTGGTTTCTGCCGTATTTTGGAACAGGCTGCGGATTGGAATGCCACTACAGTCCGATCCGACAGTTCAATATGCCATGGAGCGCCCTCAGAGGAAGCTTTATCTCTCTGATTTGGCTCTGGATTCTCCCTATAATACCTACAAATATCGAGGGTTGCCGCCGGGACCCATCGCTTCCCCAGGCCTAGCCTCCATCAAGGCGGCGCTGCAGCCGGCCGAGGTGGATTACCTGTATTTTGTGGCCAAGGGTGATGGGACCCATGCCTTTAGCAGAACTTTTCAGCAGCATAGGGCTGCTCGACGACGCTATGGAATGTAATGGTCTTGGGATGCGGAGGGGAGCATTGTGACAGCGACAATGGAGCTATTAGCTCCTGCAGGTAATCGGGAAAAAGCGGAAGTAGCGATAGCTTATGGAGCAGATGCCATCTACGTCGGTGGAAAGGAATATAGCCTGAGGGCCGGTGCGGGTAATTTCACATTGGCAGAACTAAACGAACTCGTATCCTATGCCCACCGGGCTGATGTGAAGGTATATGTAGCAGTCAATAGCTTGTTGCATAATGAACAATTGAGCGGGCTCGCTGAATACCTGATGGCTCTGGAAGAAATAGGTGTTGATGCCGTGATTTTTTCCGATCCGGCAGTTTATACAGTGGGCAGGAAGGCGGCTCCCAACTTGGCTTTTCACATATCGACCCAGGCGAGTTTGACCAACTGGCAGTCAATTGGCTTTTGGGCTGAGATGGGGGTGAAGCGAGTCATCCTAGCCAGAGAACTATCACTGGGCGAGATCACCGAAATCCGGCAGAAAGTCAACCTGGAGTTGGAAGTCTTTGTGCATGGAGCCATGTGCATAGCTTACTCGGGCCGCTGTTTGTTGTCCAATTATATGACCGGGCGGGATGCCAATCGAGGGGATTGTGCCCAGGCTTGTCGCTGGCGGTATGCGCTTATGGAAGAAAAGAGGCCAGGACAGTATTATCCCATACTTGAAGATGCTCAAGGCAGCTATATCCTAAACTCTAAGGATCTAAATACGTTGGCCCATATTCCCGAACTGGCCACAGCCGGGGTCAACAGCCTGAAGATAGAAGGCCGCATGAAAAGCGTCCATTATGTAGCTACCGTGGTCAAAGCTTATCGACAAGCTCTCGATGCATATCATGTCGATCCCGCTGGTTACCAAGTTAAGCCAGAGTGGCAGGAGGAGCTGCAGAAGATCAGCCACCGCCCTTATACTACCGGCTTTTACTTTGGCCCTCCTGGCCCAGAAGCTCAGTCTTATCCATCCGGCGGTTATCTGCGGGCCTATGATTTTGTCGGTTTGGTGAGAGATGGGACACAAGCTCACAGCCGGATTGAGGTACGGAACCGGATTGAGCAGGGGGAAGATTTAGAGCTGGTCACACCTCAAGGATCGCCTTTGGTGTTTAGCCTGGAGGAGATGTGGGATGAGACGGGCAGCTCCTTAATAGAGGCTCATCCCAATCAAGAGGTGCTGATGGAGTTACCAACTGAAGCACCAGCTTATTCGCTGCTGCGCCGGCAGAAAAAGGAGCAAGTTTAGATCTAGCTAAGGACAGGCACGAATCTAGAGGGGCCACATAAGATAGGAAAGACTCCAAAATCATGGGGGGGGTGGCCTCACGTTGATTCCACTGCTGACGGAAATTATCGGGTTTTTACTGCAGGGGCTGGTCTTCCTTATCTCCTATGTGACCAATAGTAATGCCTTTCCACTGCCTCTGTCTGAAAAGGAAGAGGCAGACCTTTTGGATAGGTTGCAGGTTGGAGATAGTGAAGCTCGCAATATTCTCGTGGAACGGAATCTGCGGCTAGTGGCACATATTGTCAAGAAGTTTGAGAATACAGGGGAGGAAACCGATGACCTGATTTCCATCGGTACTATTGGGTTGATTAAGGCTATCAACACTTTTGATGTGGCCCAGAAGACGCGCCTGGCGACCTATGCCGCTCGCTGTATCGAGAATGAGATTCTTATGCATTTGCGATCAACCAAGAAAAGTCGCAATGATGTGATGCTCTATGATGCCATCGGTTCGGATAGAGACGGTAACGAGATCACCCTAATTGACATTTTAGGCACAGATCCGGATGAGGTTTTGGAGCGGGTGGAGCTCTCCGTGGAACAGGAGAGGCTGCGGGAGATGTTAATGGGGTTGGGTGCCAGGGAGAAAAGGGTTTTGGAACTCCGCTATGGCCTCACAGATGGGATTCGCCAGACCCAGCGAGAAATTTCCCGGAAATTGGGGATTTCTCGTTCGTATGTATCACGGATTGAGAAGCGGGCTATTATCAAGCTGCAGCAGGAAATGCTGTCTGAACAAGCACACGTTAGGTAGATTGGTGACTCCCGAACGCTCGATGGGGCTCACCAGCTGGGCCTTAGTTATATGGCTGTACGGGAGGAACTACATATCGATGATTAGATATCTTTGCCCCAACGAGTGTCTTGGATCTTTACTTGACGTGGATCTAGACAAGCTTAGCAATAAGGGCTACCGTGGCATTATTCTGGATATTGATAACACATTGCTGCCTTGGAGAGGTGATGCTCTCGAACACGCTGTTTTGACCTGGGTGGAGAGGGCTAAGGCCGCCGGTTTTCAGCTATGTCTTACATCCAATGCTCTCAGAGAACGGGTTGTACGAGTATCCGAGGCTCTGGAAATTCCCGCGATTGCTGGTGCCATCAAACCCCGCAAGAAGCCTTTTCGACAGGCGTTAGAGCTCCTGGGAACCAGATCGACAGAGACAGTGGTGATCGGAGATCAGCTCTTCACTGACATTCTTGGCGGCAATCGTATGCGATTATATACAATCCTCATCGATCCGGTAGGTACCGAAGAAATGGCTTTCACTAGACTGGTGCGTCGCCTGGAAAGACGGATTATCCGCCGGCTTAGTCGGAAAGGCTATATCAGTGAGAACGCGGCGCGGCGCCGGTTAGCTACTCGAAAGCGGTAGATGGGGGCAGATGGCAGTTTTTCCGGAGAGTCCGGCGAGATCAGGCTCTACCGGTTTTTTGTGCAAATTGCTCTTGGTGCCAGTTGGGCAACCTAAGCAGGGAGAGTTCGGTGTGGACAGGAGTTTGGGTTCAGAAACAGAGTAAGGAAATGGAGGAAAAATCGGTAGCTCTAGAGAACAAAAAATGATCATAGGTGAACGAGGTGCTAGATTGAGGAGGGAGCCGTTTGCAGATAGACAGGGATGACCTGAGTACTGTCTTGGCGGTGGCCAGACGGTTGGGTAGTGACTATGCAGATATATTCATCGAGGAAGCACATACCGCTCAGATCTTTTGTGAACAGGATCGCATTGAAAGAGTCACCGGGGGAACTGATGCCGGGGCCGGGGTTCGGGTGATTGTGGGTGAGAGGACAGCCTATGCCTATACTAATGATTTGTCCTTGCAGGGGCTGAAGGAAGCTGCGCAGATCGCTTCCGCCGCTGCCTGCGGACAAGCTGGTGCCTCGAGCATTGATCTATGCCGCCGGTATCCATCCTTTGACTTACCGATTGCCATCAGACCGGAAACTGTGACTGTAGCCGATAAGGTAGCCATGGTCGAAAAGGCGAACCGCACAGCCAGAAGAGCCGATTCTAGAGTGAAGCAGGTTACGGTATCCTATAGGGATCTCTCTCAGAAAGTGATCATGGCCAATAGTAACGGCGGCTGGGTGGAAGATGAGAGGATTCGCACCAATCTTGCCCTAAATGTCATCACTATGGAGGATGATAGGATACAGACGGGTTTCGAATCCTGTGGAGGAATTATCGGTTTCGAACTACTTGAGGAGAACGACCCTGAGGAAATGGCGATCAGAGCAGCCGAGCGAGCTGTACGCATGTTGGAAGCAAGGCCGGCACCGGCGGGCCGCATGCCGGTAGTGATTGCCGGCGAAGCTGGCGGGACTATGATCCACGAAGCCTGTGGTCATGGTCTGGAAGCTGATCTTGTCCAGAAAGGGATCAGCGTCTATGCTGGAAAATTGGGCCAGCAAGTCGCTTCACCTCTTATTTCAGTAGTTGATGATGCCACCTTGCCAGGCAAGTTCGGTAGTTACCGTTTTGATGATGAGGGAACAGAGGGCCAACGCACTCTGCTCATTGAGGGCGGGATCTTGAAAGGCTATTTGTATGACTGCTTAACTGCGAGCAAAGATCAGGTAGCCTCCACAGGCAACGGCCGACGGGAATCCTACCGGCATAAACCGATTCCTCGCATGACTAATACTTTCATTTTGCCTGGTAATGCTGATGCTCAGGCCATCATTCGGGATACTGAGCGAGGCCTGCTGGTAACTCGCATGGGAGGCGGGCAGGTAAATACGGCGAATGGGGATTTTGTTTTTGAGGTTTCTGATGGTTATTTAATCAGTAATGGCCAGATCGGGGAACCTGTACGGGGGGCAACACTCACTGGTAATGGGCCCCAGGCTTTGACTATGGTAGACCGAGTCGGTGGGGACCTGAGCTTTGCTATCGGCCTATGCGGCAAAGATGGCCAAGGAGCTCCGGTAAGTGATGGCCAGCCTACCATTCGCATTCCCGAACTAGTCGTCGGAGGTATCATGGAGGAGGACCAGTGATGACACTAGAAATGCAGAAACTAGCCCGATCGATACTGAATTTGGCGGATCATGCACGCCAAGAAGTGGAAGTATATACGGTTAGCCAGAAGGCCCTGCAAGTGGAAGTCAGTGATGGCCAGGTGGAGACCTTGCGGGAAGCCCAGCAGACTGGTGTAGGGATACGAGTCATCGACAGCGGCCGACTAGGGCTGGCTTTTACCACCCGTCTAGATACAGAGAGTCTGAAAGATGTGATTACTCTGGCAGGGGCTAACGCGCAGAGTGCTACGGCCGATGAGTATAATATCCTGCCCTCTCCCCGGCCGACAAAACCGATGAACCTTCTCGATCCATCGATGGCTGAGGTGCCTGTGGACACCAAGATCGACTTGGCCCGCAATGTAGAGAAGTCTGCTCGAGCATATGATCCACGAGTGGCCAAAGTAAGGCAGGCAGCCTATGGAGATGCGATTTATGAGGTGGGCATCTGCAATTCCCGGGGTGTAGATGTGGGCTATGAGGGTGCCTACTGCAGTACTAGCTTGCTGGTGATCGCTGAAGCCGAGGGCCAGGCAGAAATGGGTTGGAGCTATGATTTTTCTCGGTCTTTTGCTGGGCTTGACCCGGTCAAGGTGGGACGTGAAGCGGCCGCTAAGGCCGTGGAGATGCTGGGAGCCGGTTCTTTAGCCACCTGTCGGGTGCCCATACTTCTGGCCCCTGATGTTGCAGCTGATTTCATTGATGTGTTGGGGCCGGCCTTGACTGCTGAAGCTGTGCAAAAGGGTAAATCTCTATTCGCTGGCAAGTTAGGTGAAACGGTAGGGTCAGAAAAGCTCAACCTCATTGATAGCGGCCTTTTGCCTGAAGGATTGGACACCGCACCGGTTGACGATGAAGGTGTACCATCTCAAGATACTGTCATCCTAGATAAGGGGGTCTTGCAGACCTACCTATATAACTGCTACAGTGCGGCTCGTGATGGCGTTGAGTCTACGGGGAACGGGATGCGGGCATCCTTCAGGGGTGCGTTGAATACTGCGCCTCGCAATTTCTACATCCAGCCAGGGAACTTGTCCCAGAGCGAGCTGTTGGCCAAGATCCCCCGAGGGTTATATGTCACAAATGTGATGGGTATGCATACTGCCAACCCCATATCGGGAGAGTTCTCAGTAGGTGCCAGTGGTCTATGGGTAGAAAATGGCCAGCCGGTACGGCCGGTGAGGGGGATTGCCATAGCTGGGAACCTGGTAGATTTTCTGAAACGCTTGGTGGCTGTTGGCAGCGATTTGCGCTTCTTTGGCTCTGTGGGGTCACCTAGTTTATTGGTGGAAGGTATTACCATCAGTGGGGAGTAGATAGGATATGTCGGTTTTGCGCTTCTTGACTGCCGGTGAGTCCCATGGGCCGACCCTGCTCGGAGTCCTGGAAGGGATCCCTGCTGGTTTGGCCTTATCCGAACAGGACATTAATCAAGAGCTGGCTCGTCGGCAGAGGGGATATGGCCGCGGTGGCAGGATGCAGATCGAAAAAGATGGAGTACGGATCCTGTCTGGGGTCCGTTGGGGACAAACCCTAGGGAGTCCCATCGGTATTGAGGTAACCAACCGGGACTGGGAAAACTGGCAGGAGAATATGGCCATTGCTGCACCTGAGCAAAATGCAAAGTCAGTGGCTGTGACTCGGCCGCGGCCTGGGCATGCTGATCTGGCCGGCATGCTGAAATACAGAACAGGGGATGCCCGGAATATCCTGGAACGGGCAAGTGCTAGGGAAACAGACATGCGGGTCGCGGTGGGAGCCGTGGCTCGCCGATTACTCGCCCATTTCGGTATCGAGATATACTCGCACGTCATACGGATTGGGAAGGTTAAGGCGATCCAAGTCCCTAGTGATTTACGTGAGCTCAGGGAGCGGGCAGAAGCTTCTCCGGTTCATTGTGCTGATGTTGATGCCTCTCGGAAGATGATGGACAGTATTGATGCAGTACAGGTTGTAGGCGATTCCTTAGGGGGAGTCTTTCAAGTGGTAGTTCATCCTGTGCCAGCCGGGTTGGGCAGCCATGTCCATTGGGACCGCCGCTTAGATGGCTGCTTGGCACAGGCTCTCATGTCGGTTCCCGCCATCAAAGCCGTGGAAATTGGTCTGGGGCGGGAGGTCGCCGAGCGACACGGCTCTCAGGTGCATGATGAGATCTTCTTCGATCAAGAGGGCAGGGAGCGGGATGACGCTTTCTTGTGGCGAGATCAGAGGTGGTTGACTGCTGGCGGGTTTTACCGCAGGACCAATCGAGCCGGTGGGATTGAAGGCGGCATGACTAACGGGTCACCCATAGTTGTCCAGGCAACTATGAAGCCCATCCCAACATTGCGTGAGCCGCTGTTTTCTGTAGATATTGAGGATCTGCGCCCGACTGCCGCTGGAGTAGAGCGTTCAGATGTCTGTGCGGTACCATCGGCAGCGGTGGTGGGAGAAGCCATGGTGGCCTGGGTAGTTGCCTCAGCCTTTATGGAGAAGTTTGGAGGAGACAGCCTACCGGAGATTGCGGCAAGGTATGAAGAGCATTTGCTCTCACTTTGCCCCCAGGCTGAAATACAGTAGTCATGTGGGGCTGGAGAGGGGGGTGTGAAGCTGGATGCGGGCAACAAACATCATTTTGACGGGCATGATGGGGGCTGGCAAGACGACCATTGGTCGCGACTTAGCCAAACAGTTGCACAAGAGATTTGTAGACCTTGATGAAGTGATAGAGAAAAGAGCCGGCACCAGCATCCCCGAGCTATTTGAGCACTATGGGGAAGCTGATTTCCGCAAACGCGAGAGCGAGGCCCTCGCAGATATCCTCAACCATACTAACCAGGTGGTGGCTACTGGTGGTGGTGTGATCATGAGGGAGGACAACCGCAACTTGATGCACAGAGATCCGGTAATCTGGCTTGCTCTTGACAGTACTACTGCTGCTGGGCGGTTGGTCTTTGATGGCACACGGCCGCTGCTGGCGTCTGGTACTGGGGATAGCAGTGTTGTATCAGAAATAGAGAAAGGGATGGCGAATTGGCGATACTTGGAGAGGGAGCGGCGTTGGGCCTATAGTCTATGTGATTGGATCGTTGATGCCGCCGAGTCGCCCGCAGTGATTGTGGATGAGATCATGGCCTGGTGCAGAAGGTGGCAGGATACCCATCCTGATCACTCATCCGGAAAACACCCCTGGAAAGTAGATCATCTCCGGGTCAACGTGCCAGAACAGCCCTATCATATCCACTGTGGGTGGGGCATTTTGGAGAATCTGGGGAATCGCTGTAGGGCGGAAGCAGGCCTACAGCAAGTACTTTTGGTATCCAACCCTACTGTTTTTCAGTTATACGGTACACAGGCAGAAAAATCGCTAGAAGCAGCCAAGCTCAAGTGGGATACTTTGCTGATCCCTGATGGTGAAGAGCATAAGCACCTAGAAACAGTGGAGTTAATCTATGGGGCAGCCTTCCAGGCAGGTTTAGACCGTCATTCTGGCATAATCGCGTTGGGTGGTGGTGTAATCGGAGATGTGGCCGGCTTCGCAGCATCCACGTATATGCGGGGAATTAGGCTAGTACAGGTGCCGACCACTCTCTTAGCTCAGGTGGATAGTTCTGTTGGTGGCAAAGTTGGGGTAAATCACCCCAATGGCAAGAACTTGATCGGCTCTTTCTACCAGCCGGCCCTAGTTTTGGCTGATTTGAAGACTCTACAGACCTTACCCCGGCGTCAGTTTCTGACCGGAATGGCAGAGGTGATCAAGTATGCGCTGATTGGCAGTTACGGACTCCTCGGTGATCTAGAGAGCTATGAGCATGGCGAAGTTTCCCGAGCTGTTCTGCAAGCCTGGGTGCAGGAGTCCTGTAAACTGAAGGCTAAGGTAGTGGCAGCAGATACTGAGGAAGCGGGATATCGGGAGATCCTCAATTTCGGGCATACAGTCGGCCATGCGGTGGAAAAAGTGGCTGGTTATGGACGATATACCCATGGAGAAGCTGTGGCCATTGGTATGGTGACGGCAACGATCTTGTCCTACTTGCGCGGGTATCTAGCGGAGAGTGACTTTCACCGGGTGGTCAGGCTACTCAGGGCGTGGGGACTGCCCACAACCATTGGGGAGCTTTCAGTGCCAGCCATAATCACAGCATGTCGTTTGGACAAGAAGTCCCGTGCCGGACAGATGCGCTTTGTTTTACTGGAGCGCTTGGGCAGTGCTAGGTTTGGAGAAATCATCACAGAAGATGAGCTGGCTCAGGCTTTCTCAATACAGCGGGGAGGTGGCTGTGATGAAGATTCAGGTAATTAACGGCCCCAATCTCAATCTGTTGGGGAGGCGGGAGACGGATATCTATGGAACCTTGACTTTGGGAGCAATCGAAGCACAGCTGGCTAGATTGGCAGAAACACTGGAGTGTAAGATAGAGTTCTTTCAAAGCAATCATGAGGGAGAACTGGTAGATTGCATTCACTCTTGCCGGGATAGGGTGGATGGGATATTGTTTAATCCCGCAGCCTACACTCATTATAGTTATGCTCTACGGGATGCTATCACTGCGGTCGAGCTGCCTGTCGTGGAAGTGCATATGTCCAACATTTATCAAAGGGAGTCCTTTCGTCACATGTCGGTAATTGCTCCCGTCTGCTGTGGGCAGGTGGCAGGGTTTGGTGGCGACAGCTATCTCTTGGGGCTACAGGGTTTGGTAGAGGTTATTCGCAGTCAAAAGAAGCGAAAAAAGAAGCAAGGGGGAAGGGGGGAATGGCCCTACTCCGCTGGAATGGGTAGGTGCCAGAAAATGCAGAAACTGACCGAGTTACGGAAGAGATTGCACGAAAAAGAGCTGGATGTGCTGTTAGTGAGTGGAGGAGATAACCGTCGCTATCTTAGTGGTTTTACGGGTTCCGCTGGGACTTTGGCGGTTACAGCCGATGCAGCAATCCTGATGACCGATTTTCGATATATCGAACAAGCTACGGGACAGGCCCCGGATTTTCAGGTGCGGCGTTATGATGACTTCCTAGAGACTCTACAAGAAGTACTGAATGAATATGACTGCCACCGAGTTGGGTTTGAAAGCGATGTAGTCAGCTATGCACAGCATGCCAAATGGCAGGAGAACATCAGTGGGGTGGAATGGATCCCTGCTTCCGGGTTAGTTGAGGCTCTGCGGATGGTCAAGACGGAGGCCGAGCTTTCCAAAATGGAAAAAGCGGCAGCCATTGCCGACACCGCATGGGCGGAGCTATTGCCCAAGATGAAGCCGGGAGTTACGGAGAGGGACTTAGCGCTCGAACTAGAGTTCTTGATGCGGCGTAAGGGAGCCGATGGTCTTGCATTTGATATTATTCTAGCCGGTGGTCCCAATGGCGCTCTACCACATGCGGTTCCCGGTGATAGGCCCCTGCAGGATGGTGACTTAGTAGTTATGGATTTTGGTGCTCGCTATGGGGGCTATCGTAGTGACATGACGCGCACGGTCGTGATCGGCAAGGCCTGTCA
The DNA here is from genome assembly GCA_012798695.1 of Bacillota bacterium. GTDB lineage: Bacteria > Bacillota > Limnochordia > DTU087 > DTU087 > JAAZMR01. The sequence continues at coordinate 46,588 of JAAZMR010000012.1, forward strand.
GCGAACTCGTGCTTTGTACAATACTGTCTTGGAGGCTCAACTAGCAGCTCTAACTGCGGTCAAACCAGGTAAGACCGGCATAGAAGTAGATCAGGTGGCGCGTGATCTGATTACTGAGGCCGGCTATGGGGATCAATTCGGCCATGGACTAGGTCATGGTGTGGGCTTGGCTATCCATGAAGAACCTCGTTTATCTCCGAAGGGGGATACCGTACTGCAACCGGGGATGGCAGTGACTGTGGAGCCGGGAATCTATGTACCGGGTTTCGGTGGGGTGAGGATCGAAGATCTGGTGGTAGTGACGGACACGGGCTGTCGAGTCTTGACTCATAGCACGAAGGAGTTGCTAGAGCTTAATCTGGCATGAGTACGGAGTAACATCCCGGTGCTAGAAGGAGGAACATGATGTGATTTCCGTAAACGACCTTAGAACGGGATTGACTTTAGAGCTAGATAATGAGATTTGGAGTGTAGTAGAGTTTCTGCATGTGAAACCGGGCAAAGGAGCCGCCTTTGTACGCACCAAGTTGAAAAACGTCCGTACTGGGGCTGTATCAGAACGCACCTTCCGAGCTGGGGAGAGAGTTCCCCGGGCACACATTGAAACCAAGCAGATGCAGTACCTGTACAGTACCCCTGATATGTATCATTTCATGGATACTGATACCTATGAGCAGATAGGCTTGCCAGTCAGTACCCTAGAAGAGGCAGTCAATTACTTAAAAGAGGGCATGGTGATCGGCATCCAGTTCTACGAAGGGGAAGCTATTGGCATAGACTTGCCGACAGCGGTGGAACTGGAAGTGACGGAGACAGAGCCCGGATTTAAGGGTGATACTGCTACCGGCGGCACCAAGCCAGCGACTGTGGAAACTGGGTTGGTCGTACAGGTACCGCTTTTCATTGAACAAGGTGACATATTGAAGATAGATACACGGACCGGCGAATACTTATCCCGGGCCTAGTGGTAGACTATACTGGCTGGCAACTGGTGTGTGGCGTGGTGTTGGCCCTACGCTGGAATCTCAACCACAAAGGGAGTGCTACTGGTGAAGACTGTACAGGAAAAGATTGCTTATCTGCGGGGTTTGCTGGAGGGCGGGAATCTCTACGGGAAGGATCCGAACAGTAAAGTCATTTGGGAGCATTTGCTGGGCATCCTTGACGATGTAGCAGTATCCATCAATGTTTTGGGTGCTAATCAGGATGAATTGACTGAGTATGTGGAGGCTATTGATAGTGACTTGATGGATCTAGAGGATGAGGTTTGGGGCGGTGGGGAGGATGACCGGGTGGAAATGGAGTGCCCGGAATGTGGGGAACCGATAAGTTTCGAAGAAGGTTTTCTCTATGATGACGATGTGCTGGTCACCTGTCCGGAGTGTGGTTATGTAGTACACAGAGGAGATAACTTTCTAGATATCGACGAACTAGCAGAGCCTGATGATGGGCAGGAGTGAGCAACTCCAAGGCAAGAAGTCCATTTCGGGAGAGCGTCTCATCCCCCACGCAGGAGTGGACTGACATGTGAATAGAGCAAGTGGCGAGGACTGCTTTTCTGCCAAAAGATGCAGAAAAGCAGTCCTTTTGTTGTTTGCTTATTCTACTTTCGGCTGACGGGTCATATGAATGGACAAGGGGGAGTTTGGTGGGTTATGACCACGTGTTAAACTACATAGCCGGATCTTTGCGGGACATATTAGGAAGAATACCTGACGAGATTAAGCAAGCTGTGCTTGAGATCCGCATCCGCCAAGCACGCCCGCTGGTGTTGGTCACTAATTCAGGCATGGTTTTTGTTTCTGCTGCCGGGCAACCAACTAATGAACCTCAGCGCGGATATCGGGTAACTACCGAAGAGTGTCGCATGACCTTACAGGTGATGACCCGTGCTTCAGTATATATGGTGGAAGACAAGCTGTTACAGGGTTTTCTTACTTTGCCTGGCGGGCATCGGGTCGGGGTTTCCGGTACAGGCTATGTAGAACAGGGTACCCTGCAGGCCCTTCGGGATGTTGGCCAGTTCAATATCAGAATAGCCAGAGAGATGCCGGGGGTAGCTGCACCCATATTGCCCACTTTGCTGGATTGTGATGGATGGTTTCAATCTACGCTGATCATATCCCCACCCGGGTGCGGCAAAACGACTTTGATCAGGGATATTGCCCGGCAGCTGTCCTGGGGGAAGCCCGGGTATTGGCCTCGACATATGGTGGCGATTGTAGACGAAAGAAGCGAAATCGCCGCCGTATGGCAGGGTGAGCCGCAGACCGATAGTGGGCCCTGTACTGATGTGTTGGACGGTTATCCAAAGACTGCAGGGATCATGGTGGCTATGCGGGCCCTCGCCCCGCATGTACTCGTGACCGATGAGTTGGGCACTGAGGTCGATGCACGGGCGGTAGTAGAAGCAGGAGCAGCGGGTATTGCCGTCCTGGCCAGTATCCACGGAGACTCGTGGGAAAATGTGCAGAAACGGACAGGGGGACAGATCTTGGCTGCCAGCGGCCTATTCCGGTATCTCGTAATACTCAGCCGCCGGCGAGGCCCTGGTACGCTCGAGAAGGTTCAGCGGCTCTAGTTGAATATGGCATAAATGGCAGGCCAAGCCAATATGATCACAACTAAAAGATGGGGTGAAAGAGCTGAGCTTTTTCCGTTTATTGCTGTGCCTAATGATTGTCTGTGGTTGTGGCTTTTCGGGATGGATTCTCGGGTGGTCGATCAAGGAACGGCCTCGCCAGTTGGGCAGCCTGCAGGCAGCCCTCAGCCGGTTGGAGACCGAAGTCGGCTGCAGTATGACCTACCTTCCGGAAGCTTTACTGGAATTGACCAGATTGACTCCATCTCCAGTGGACCGTCTCTTCAGAGATGCTGCTCAGTTGCTGCTGCAAGGTGAAATCTCGGCTGAACAGGCCTGGGGCCAGGCCATAGTGGGGGCGCGGGATTATATGGTGCTTACCGAAGATGATGAACGGATTTTGCTGGATCTTGGGGGCAGCCTGGGAATATCTCATCGTGAAGATCAGACCCGTCACCTCAACCTCGCCGGGGAGCGGTTGAGGCAACAGGAGGAAGCGGCTCGAGTGACACAAGCACAGTCAGCTCGTTTATATAATGCTTTGGGTTGGGCGGCTGGAGCGGCTTTAGTGCTGATGCTAGCTTGATTCTAGGAGGTTACTGATTCTCGCGGGGACAAGGCTTTCTCGGCACAAGCTTTACTGGACTATTGGGAGGGAATAGAGTGATGGACCTAAGCCTCATCTACCGCATAGCCGGTGTCGGGATCTTGATCGCGATCCTCAATATTTTCTTGCAACAGGCGGAACGCAAAGATCAGGCCCAAATGCTGAGCCTAGCCGGTGTCATCATAGTTCTACTCTGGCTGGTCCAGTTAATTGCGCAATTATTTGAACAGGTGGAAAGCGTATTTCGCTGGTACTAACGGAGGGAGCATAGTGTCTGAAATCATACCTGTAGTGCTGACCGCACTCATAGTAGCTTTCATTCAAGTGAATCTCAGATCGCAATACCCGGAATATGCGACCATTGTGGCCATATTGTTTACGGCAATTATCCTCTTGCGAGTTTTGGGTCCCATGCGGGATATGATTCATGTGTTTTACGAAATGGGGCAGGCGGCGGGGGTCTCGGGACGTTATTTTGATGTACTGCTGCGCACCATGGCAGTAGCCTATATTACCGCCTTTGGATCTCAGATCTGTAAAGATGCCGGAGAGAAGAGCTTGGCGATCACCGTGGAGTTTTCGGGCAAGCTGGTGGTGATGATTATCGCTCTACCGATCATTCTTGGAGTTGTCGAGGCATTAGTCAATCTGCTGCCTTAGGGGGATGCAGGTTATGCAAAAACAGGCATGGATGAGCGCTTTGCTCATTATCATTATTTGTTCGACAAACATCGTGCAGGCCTCCTCTTTGCTGTCCCCCATAGAGAAGGTAGTGGAAACGCAATTAGGGGAGCTAGATATAGCAGACATAGAAAGGACGCTGGCCAATTTGGATGCCGATATACAGGCACAGCTGCCTTCATTGGAACTGAGCCAGATGATCTTTCGAGGCAAAGGGGTAGAATGGGGCAAACTGTTCCCAGACCTAATTCGCTACTTGTTTCGAGAAGTGGTGGCCAACTCCCGGCTGTTGGGTGAGTTGGTTATGCTAGCCATAGTGGCTGCCCTTCTGCAGAATTTGCAGACAGCTTTCTTGAGTTCCGATACCATCGATGTGTCTGTGGCTTGCTGCCTCCTAATATTGCTCTATGTAGCTCTCCATAGCTTTCAGTTGGCTATAGCAGCAGGGATAGGGGCAATAGATTCTATGACTTCTTTGATGTACGCCTTGCTGCCTTTGCTCTCTACTACCTTAGCGGCGGTTGGAGGCTTGACTTCAGCGGCACTGATGCATCCAATGCTCATGGCGGCCGTTGGTATGATGGGTATGTTGGTACAGAAAGTAGTATTCCCCCTGCTGCAGATCGCCATTGTGCTGGGCATTGTCGGTAACCTATTTCACGGGTTTCCTGTCAAGCGCTTGGCTGCTCTGCTCGAGCGGTCTGGAAGTTTGCTCTTAGGGACTGCCTTTGTGGCCTTTGCCGCTATGATCATTGCCCGAGGCATGTTGGCTCCGGTGGTTGATGGTGTCACAATTCGGGCAGCCAAGTATCTCGGTGGTAAAATCATGCCTGTCTTGGGTAATACCTTTGCCCAGGCATTGGATGTGGCGGTGGGAGGCTCGCTCTTGATCAAGAACGGTTTAGGGGTATTTGGCCTTAGCGTTATTTTGGTAATCGTGGCCTTTCCTTTAGTGAAGATCGTCGCTTTGCTGTTTATATACCGGCTGGTGACCGCACTGATTGAGCCGATCAGCGATACACGTTTGGTTTCCGCCATGGCCAGCTGTGGTAACATACTCGCTATTGTGTTTGTGGCTGTAATGACCGTTACTCTCGCGTTCTTACTGACTATTACGGTGATGGTGGGAATGGGAAACCTGACGGCTGTCCTCCGGTAGGTGATGTTTTTGGTGCAGTGGTTCAAGGAGTTAATGGTGTTTCTTTTGTTCAGTGGTCTCTTGCTGATGTTGGTTCCCGAGACAGAGCTCAAGCAGTTTCTCCGTCTAGTGGTGGGACTGCTCTTGATTGCTCTCATGGTACAGCCTTTGACAGGTACAGGTGTTTTGAGCACCTCGAATCGACTCACAGCAAGACTAAGAGAAACATGGCATAGTTTCGACAAAGCCAGGCCCGAGACGTTGGGAATGGACCACCTGCAGAGCCAGGCGGATCGTCTATTAGAGAAGGGGAGCAGCATCATGCGCGAACAGATGGAGAATCAGACAAACAGGCAGTTGGGAGCACTTCTTAGTCTGTTTTCTGGTATAGATGAAGCGCAGGTTGTTACACAAAGTAATGCTCAGGGCGGGGTGGAAAGGGTGGTTGTACAGCTGCTTCTACATGGGGATGGAGGTATGGCAGAAGAGTCAGGGCTGCTGTACGTCTCCGAAGCTGATGGAGACGGCTCACTAGTATCATTGGTACAACCGGTGCTAGTTGCGGGGCACGAGCGTTTAGGCCCAGAAGGGGGCGGCGATCCGTCTCTAGAGCCGCTAGTTAGACGGGTGCGGACGTGGGTGGCAGATTTCTATGGCATAGATGCAGAGTCTGTGATTGTGACCACCTTGACAGGGAGTTGATGTTCGGTGCAGTGGCGAGATCTATGGGAGAAATGGTGGCCCAGTAGAAAAGCAGAGAGAGCAGGAGTACCGCTTACCGACCAACAGCGCAAGCTAACCAATTGTTTGCTGATCTTGGTGGTGGCAGCGGTTATGGCATTACAGTTTACCAGCACTAGAACGTCGACCCCGGCAGTCTTGCCACAAGGCGCAATACCAGTGTCTAACCAGGACATCCAGCCAGCAGCAGGCCCTACTGCGTCCCTACGGCTTGGGTTTGAGGCAGAGCTAGAGAGAAAGCTGGCCGCTATCCTAACTCAGATCGAAGGGGTTGGCAATGTCCAGGTAATGGTGTCTCTTAGCACAGGGACTCGTCTGGACCTAGCCCAAGATGTCAATGGAGATAAGACTATTACAGAGGAAACCGATAAGCAGGGGGGTAAACGCCGCATTGTCTCTGAGCGGCGCAATGAGAAGGTGGTGATCGTGCGAGAAGGCCAGGGAGCTCAGGATCGTCCCATTACCTTGGTAGAGCACCGACCGGTAATCGCTGGCGTGTTGGTAGTAGCCGATGGAGCCATCGAGCCCGGCATTAAGCTGCGGATTGGCCGAGCAGTAGAGACTGCCATCGATATACCCGCCCACCGGATATCTGTAGTAGCAAGGAAAAGGTAACGAATGGGGGTAAAGCCATGTTCTATGTAATTACACGTAAGACATTGGGTAAAGGTTTTCTTGTCATGTTACTGTTAGCCCTGGTGTTGTGGTTAGCCTGGAACACTTTTGGCAAAGACTCGGCACTCAATAATGGAGGAGGTGCAGTCCTTTGGCCTAGGCTGGTACCTAGCCAAAAGACAGCCCCACTCCAAGAAGAGCAGGATCCAAGTCCTCTTGGAGTTGCGTCCGAACAGGTGGGACCCATCTCGGGGCCCGACACATATTCGGTGGCATCAGAGGTGGATGTTGTACCGACTACCATCTCCGTCGGGAACCTAATCGATGAATACCTGCCGGCCAGCCCCATCTATAGTGAGGATCTTACTTTCGCAATCGCTGCTGCGGGACCATTGGCTGTGGTAGAACCACTAAACAGGCGGGATACATTTGCTGAATTTCGTTGGGAAAGAGATCGCAGCCGTTCCCGTCAGCTGGAAGTACTACAGGAAATCGTCACAGATGGCATCAGCTCTGAACAGCAAAAGGAAACCGCCCAAGGCAGGTTGGTAGCCATCATGGCGGGATGTGAGATCGAGATGGAACTGGAAGGGTTACTGATGGCTCAGGGTCTGCCGGATGCAGTGGTCGTTCTCAGTGAGACAGGTGCTACTGTCATGGTAGATACTGTATTGACGGAAGAAGAGGCTGCCCGCATCGGTGACACGATCAGTGGGATGACTGGCATGTCTCTGGAGAAAATCCGCATTATTGACCAGCGCAGCTAGGCGAGGGGTCCGGCTTTTTCCAGCTGAAAGCAGGAATGGGGGTAAAAACCTAGAAATGAGATGTGAATAGCAAATAAAGCCTTTACTGGGGCCCTCTGGACTATAGGCAGGGAAGGTATTAGCTGGTAGTTGGTGGGAAAGCTATATACGAATGCGCCTTTAGTCCGGCTGGGAGAAGGATGGTTGGTTGAGTGTGAAATTAGAAGATGTTCAGATATTGATCCAAGCTTTGCAGGATAGTGATCTGGTGGAGCTTGCCTGGGAAACTAATGATTCTAGGCTGGTCTTGAAAAAGGCGGCGGCTTGTGCCATCTCTCCCGCTCCTGGAGAGGCATTGCCGGCAGATCAGTTAGGGGTCCAAGAATCCGGACATGAACAGGAGAGGGCTGAGGAAGTCGAGGAAGGCCGTTTCACTATTTTGGCGCCGATGGTAGGTACGTTCTATCGTGCTCCAGCCCCGGATGCAGAACCATATGTACAGGTGGGCAGTATCGTGGAAATCGGCCAGCCGCTTTGTATAATTGAGGCTATGAAGCTCATGAACGAGATCGAATCAGAAGTCAGAGGCAGAGTGCTTGAGATCTTGGCAGAGAACGCCCAACCAGTGGAATACGGCCAGCCACTGTTCGTTATCGAGCAAGTCTGAGACAAACTGTAGCAGGCCGCTGGGGGGAGGACTATGCCTTGTTTTCTAAAGTGTTGGTTGCCAATCGAGGCGAGATTGCTGTACGCATAATCCGAGCATGTAAGGAGATGGGGATCAGTACAGTCGCCATATATTCAGAGGCAGATCAGGCGGCACTGCATGTACGGTTAGCTGATGAGGCCGTATGTGTCGGGCCAGCCAGTTCGGCGAGAAGCTATCTTAACGTTCCTAACATAATCAGTGCGGCCTTGCTTACCGGTGCCGAGGCTATCCATCCCGGTTATGGGTACCTGGCCGAAAGAGCAAGGTTTGCTGAGATCTGTGAAGATCATGGGATTGAGTTCATCGGACCGAGGCCGGCCACCATTGAGCGCATGGGTGACAAGGCTGAGGCGAGGAGTGCTATGCAAGCTGCGGGAGTGCCGGTTATTGATGGAAGTGACGGCCCGGTGGAGTCTGACGCGGAAGCAGTCAGGATTGCTCAGGAAATAGGCTATCCCATCATTGTCAAGGCTTCGGCCGGTGGTGGGGGTAAGGGTATGCGGGTAGTCCGCAGCCAGGAAGACCTGATCCGGGCACTGAATTTGGCGAGAGCAGAGGCTGAGGCCGCGTTCGGTAGTAATGAAGTCTATGTTGAGAAATTTGTTGAACGGCCGCGCCACGTGGAAATCCAAATCGTTGCTGACAAGTACGGGAACATTGTTTATCTAGGTGAACGGGAGTGTTCACTGCAGCGTCGTCAGCAGAAGGTTTTGGAGGAAGCGCCATGTATTGCTATTACTCCTCGAATGCGGGAAGCTATGGGTCGGGCCGCGGTGGCAGGGGCTCGCGCGGTGGATTATGTGAATACTGGTACTGTCGAGTTTTTGGTAGATGAATCAGGCAAATTCTATTTTATGGAAATGAATACCCGTATCCAAGTTGAGCATCCAGTAACGGAGATGGTGACCGGTATTGATCTGGTGAAAGAACAGCTGCGGATCGCTGCTGGAAAGAAGCTTACTTACAGCCAGGAAGATATTACGTTGAGGGGACATGCTGTCGAATGCCGGATCAATGCCGAAGACACGGCGGCGGGGTTCTTGCCCTCACCGGGGACGATTAGAGCCTACCACGCCCCGGGCGGCATGGGTGTTCGGGTAGACAGTAGCCTTTATACTGGCTGGGAGGTCTCCCCTTTCTATGATCCTATGGTTGCCAAGGTGATTACCTGGGGCCGCAATCGGGATGAAGCTATTCGGCGCATGCGCCAAGCTCTCGATGAAATGGTCGTAGAAGGGATCCAGACCTCTATACCCTTTCACTTGGAACTGCTTAAAGATGCGGGATTTCAGAGTGGGGAATTTCACACTAAATATATTGAAGATGATTTTATGCCAAAACGATAGTGAAGCATAGAGGTAAGGTCAGAGAACCCTTGTACTGCAAAACAGGGTAGTGAGGTGGACACAATCATGGCGGAGACCAAAGAGAGAACAGAGCTGGGAGAACTAAGAATTGCCAACGAAGTTGTGGGAGTTATCGCTGGGCTGGCTGCTACCGAGGTAGAAGGTGTGGCAGGAATGAGTGGTGGTCTTGCCGGTGGGATTGCAGAAATGTTGGGAAGGCGCAATCTATCCAAAGGAGTCAAGGTTGAGGTTGGGGAAGAACAAGCTGCCATAGATCTTTTTGTTATCGTAGAATATGGGGTGCGCATACCCGACATTGCCTGGAAAATTCAAGAAAATGTCAAGAGGGCCATCGAGGGTATGACCGGGCTTGAGGTTGTGGAAGTGAATGTGCACGTACAGGGCGTGAATTTCCCCCAGGTGGAGGAGCGGGTTGAGGAACAGCCCCGGGTGCGGTAAGTCGATACCTTAGGAGTTAGAGTTGGGGGGCAACTGATGTGAAATGGCTGGAAAAGCTAATAATCCTCCTGGTCTCTCTCTTCCTGTTGGCGAGTGGAATTAGTCTGTGTGCACTGGCCATGGGATGGCAAGGACAAGCTTTGGTCAATTGGCTCTTGTCACTACGAGAAACCCCTTTTGATGGCGCTGTGCTGGGAGCGGCTTTGCTGTTGGCAGCTCTGTATCTTCTGGCCGTACTCATACGAGAACAGCAGGAAGTGCAGTCTATTGTTCAAGAGACAGAACTTGGCCAAGTAGAGATTTCTCTGAGGGCTGTCGCCAACTTGGTCCAGCGGGTGGCACGGGAAATCCCCGGTGTCCGCGACCTTGCCCCGATTGTCAAAGTTGATCCTCAGGGATTGGATGTCCGTGTAGTCGCTCAGGTGGCACCGGGCTTGAGTATCCCGGTGCTGGCCAACGAGGTCCAGACATTGATCAGGGGTTATCTGCATGAGACAGTGGGATACCCTGTGCATAGAGTTATGGTGGAGGTTAGGGACATACGTCCAGACAACAAACCAAGAATTGACTGAAGGAAGCTCCCTGGGAGAGGACTTAAATGGGGTGTGGTGTCGTGGATGAACGCCTGGAGGACTTATTGACATGGGCAGTGGCGAACAAAGGCAAAATACTGGGCACTGGTACAGGCATACTTCTGGGCTGGCTGACCATTCGTTATGGCCTAGCGAAAGCGATTTTCGTGCTTTTGTGCCTGATTCTTGGTTATAGTGTGGGGGCTCGTCTGGATGAGCAAAAGGATGTCCGGGGCCTTTTGGGGGGACTGTTTTCTTCTAGGCGGCGGTAGGCGATCAATCTAACTACAGAAACATAAAGAAGTGAGGATATGCAGAGGAGACAAGCAAGGGAGGCAGTCCTTCAGGCACTATTTCAAGTCGATGTGGGCAAAGTTGCAGTGGATGATGCCATTACTTACGCGGTGATGTTCAATGAATTAACTGGGGATGCGGAGGAGTTCTGTCGCTCCTTGTTCCAAGGGGTTATCGCTAAGCAAACCAGTATCGATCAAACCATTGAGCGTTTGGCCGTTGATTGGAGCCTCCATCGATTGGGAAATGTAGATAGGAATGTACTGCGCATAGCTTTGTATGAATTGATGTATAGGGAAGATATTCCTGTAGGGGCGACTATTAATGAGGCAGTAGAGATCGCGAAGGCCTTTGGGAACAACAATTCAGGTCGCTTCATTAATGGAATATTGGGCCAGTTCACCCGGGATGATGATCACGGGGGAGCCGAAAGTGAAAGGTAGAAACTCATTGGGGCATGAAAACAGACAAGCCGCCATACTCGGCATCGATACCAGTTGTTATACGACATCGGTGGCCGTTGTCGGCGGAAAGAGTTTGGTCATTGACCGCCGGTTACTTTTGGAGGTGCCTCTGGGCAAGAGAGGATTACGCCAAGCAGAGGCGGTTTTTCAGCATGTGAAGAATCTGCCACTGCTTTTGGCAGAGGTGCTCCCCCGTGGGGATATGGTCGGAGTAGCCGTCAGCAGTAAACCTCGCTCAGGCAGCGGCTCATATATGCCAGTGTTTAAGGCTGGAGAAGCGATCGCGCGCAGCTTAGCTCTAGCCTGGGATGTACCGTGTTTTCTGACCAGCCATCAGGCAGGCCATATTTGGGCTGGATTATGGGGTGGTGAGATCTGCCCACATGGGAGGTTTCTGGCCTTGCATATTTCTGGAGGCACGACTGAAATCGTCTCTGTGGGCTTTGGCGAGGTAGCTGGCGAAGGCGAAGATCTTATGGAAATAGAGCACATAGGGGGAAGTCTGGATATTCACGCGGGACAGCTTATCGATCGGATTGGCGTGAAAATGGGGCTGCCCTTTCCTGCTGGCCCAAGACTAGAACGCCTGGCGATAGATGGCCGCCAGCGGGGCATACCCCCTTTCATCTTGCCGGTCTCGGTCAGTGGCCTGCATTTGAACTTTTCCGGACCGGAGACAGCAGCAATCAGGGCATTGGAGGCAGGCTCTGAACCTGCTGGGGTAGCACAAGGTATAGAAAGGTGTGTAGCTGAGAGTCTCACAGCCCTGGTCAAGCATGCTGCTGCGGCTTCTGACCTGAATAGAGTGCTTGTCGTCGGGGGAGTAGCGGCAAACCAGCATGTGCGCCGGTATCTGGAGAACCATCTAGAGAAGGTGGGTATCAATACTGCTTTTGCCCCGAGGGGATTGAGCAGTGATAACGCTGTGGGTGTAGCCGCCTATGGCCGGTGGAGGGCCTTAGGCAAAATGAAGAGCACCGATTGCCTGGGCCAACATAGAATCGATTAAGGTGAAGTGCAAGTCTAGTTATCAATTGCCAAAATCATGCATAGACTCCTACTAGAGTGTTTGGGCTGTGGACCAATCGTAGGGGAGGTTATGTGAGATGTGGTGGAAACTGTTGATCGGAGGCATCCTAGGTCTCTTAGTCGGGCACTATGTGGCTCCGGGCTATTGGCTGTGGGTGATTATCGGGCTGGTCCTCGGTTATTTGGTGGAGGCATGGACTGAAAGACAGAGCCGAGCCGGGAAAGCTGAAAACTAGCTAGATGATCGGATAGCTAAGACCAACATGCTTGGCGGTGGAGAGACAGTAGGGAGGGTCGGCGCGGTCGACCCTTTTTTCATGCATATGGCACAGAGCAGGGAAGTTGTCATTTGGCATAGAAAACAGTAGCGGGTGAAGCAAATGTCACAGATTCCTTTGGGAATAGAAGAACCAACCGCTGCCGGTCCGCCGGTTTATTCAGTTTCAGAAGTTACTCGCCTGTTGAAGCGGTATGTAGAAGGAGAACCATTATTTCGCTATATCACTGTCTGTGGAGAGATATCCAATTTTAAGCACCACAGCTCGGGCCACATGTATTTTGTCCTCAAAGATGCGCAAAGCAGTATTCGCTGTGTCATGTTCCGCAGTCATAATGGCCGTTTGCGTTTCCTCCCAGAGAATGGGCTAGAAGTATATGCTACAGGTTCCATCGGTATTTACGAAACCGGTGGTCTATATCAGCTCTATGTAGAGTACCTCGAACCGCGTGGCATGGGCGATCTGCATCTGGCTTTCCAGCAGCTAAAGGATAAGCTCCAAGAGGAGGGGCTATTCGATCCGGCCAGAAAACGGTCGATTCCCTTTCTGCCTCGGCGAGTTGGAGTAGTCACATCGCCGACCGGGGCTGCTATCCGAGATATTGTCAGCATCCTCACCAGGAGGATGCCGGGGGTAGATATCCTGGTGGCTCCCGCCCAAGTGCAGGGCCGCGAAGCCGCTGCCAGCATCGTGGCTGCCTTAGAAGCTTTGACCCAGTGGGGAGAAGTGGATGTAATCATATTGGGCCGCGGCGGAGGTTCTTTGGAGGACCTATGGCCTTTCAATGAGGAGTTAGTAGCCCGAGCGGTTTACGCTTGCCCGGTACCGATTATTTCTGCTGTCGGGCATGAAACTGATATCACTATCTGTGACTTTGTCGCCGATTTGCGGGCTCCCACTCCGTCGGGGGCGGCAGAGTTGGCAGTACCGGTGACCGCTGATCTGCAGGCAGGCCTAGGGGAAATGGAAACACGGCTGCATAGGGCTTTGCTAAGGGGCTGTCAGCACAAGCGAGAGAGGATCACTCATCTAGGGCGCATGCTCAAGAGTTACAGTCCTGATGATATGATTAGGCAAAAACGACAGCGTCTAGATGAATTAACCCCACGGCTGTTGAGTGCTGTGCAGCGACATGTTGCATCAGAAAAACGTGAGCTAGAGATGGTGGTTCAGCGGCTGGATAATCTCAGCCCCCTTTCCGTTTTGACCAGGGGATACGCTATTGCTCGTGACAGCGTATCTATGGCACCGATAGTTTCGGTTACGCAGGCCAATACGGGGATGGGAGTGGACGTGCTCTTGCAGGATGGAATTTTGCAGGTAGAAGTACGGCATGTTGAAAAAGGCGGTAATCATCGGCAGGCGCTTGCACCGAATGCCGGAGAAGAGGGTGAAGATTAAGCGATGGGCGCTCAAAAAACGTTTGAAGAGAATTTGGCTGACTTGGAGAAGATTATAGGCCAGCTGGAAAAAGGAGATGTCCCCCTTAGTGAGTCCCTCACACTGTTCGAGGAGGGCGTGCAGCTGATTCGCCTTTGTTCGAAACAGCTTGATGCAGCTGAGGCGAGGATAGCGCAACTCGTGACCGATGAACAGAGCGGGGCAAGAATGGCTCCCTTTGATCTGGAGGGTGAAAGCAAAGGAGTTTAGAGCTATGATTCTAGAAAGATTCATGGAAGAGCATTTGCCAGGCATAGAAAGAGAACTAGATCAGTGTCTGCCTACCGAAGCGGCTTATCCGGAGCGACTGCATGCATCAATGCGTTACAGTACCCTGGGGGGAGGCAAACGCCTACGGGGTTTACTGGCGGTGGCATCTACGGAAATGGTAAGCAAAGGCCGATCTGATTTGACGCCAGCGGCCTATAGATTAGCTGCGGCTGTGGAGATGCTGCATGCTTACTCCCTGATCCACGATGATTTGCCTTGTATGGATGATGATGATTTTCGACGAGGGAAGCTTTCCAACCACAAGGTTTTTGGTGAAGCTTTGGCAGTATTGGCCGGGGATGCGCTTCTAACGGAGAGCTTTGCGTTGTTAGCCCAGCTAGAGGAACTGGGAGTGCCAGCCAAGCAAGTTACCAAGATTGTCAGGGAAATGGCTCGGGCCGGCGGCAGTCTTGGTCTTATTGGCGGACAAGTCGTAGACTTGGAGTCAGAGGGTCGCGTAATATCGGCAGAGATGCTAGAGTATATTCACACTCATAAGACGGGTGCCCTGTTTCGGGCGGTCCTGCGATGTGGGGCTATGATCGGTGGGGCCGATGTCAAGGAACTACATGCTGTGACCAGGTATGCCGAGTGCTTTGGCCTATGCTTTCAAATCACCGATGATATCCTGGATGTGGTTGGTGATGAGGCCAAATTGGGCAAGAAGATCGGCAGTGACGCCGAGCAGCAAAAGATTACGTATGTATCATTATATGGGTTAGATAGGGCTCGCCAGCTTGCTGCCAACACCATGGAAGAGGCCAAGGCAGCAGTAGTTGAATTTCGGCCTGCCAGTGATATCCTTTGCCAGCTAGCAGAATTTGTGGTACAGCGAGACCACTAATGTGCTTTTGGTATGGGGTGGTTGTGTCTCCGGAAATCTACTAAAAGACTTACCCATGGCCCAATTCGACAGGGAATGGCGTTAGGAGGTAGCTCATTGGATGTATATTCTAGATCACTGGATTTCCATAGACAACTCCAAGGAAAAATCGAAGTAGTAAGTCGAGCACAAGTAAATAATGCAGCGGATCTGAGTCTTGCTTACTCCCCAGGTGTAGCAGAGCCTTGTCGAAGAATTGCTGCCGATCAAGAGTCGGTTTACGATTATACCGGGAAGGGCAATATGATTGCTGTCGTCTCCGATGGCTCAGCCGTATTGGGGTTAGGCAATATCGGGCCAGACGCGGCCTTACCGGTGATGGAAGGCAAAGCGGTATTGTTTAAGCAGTTCGCCGGTATAAATGCAGTGCCGATCTGCCTTAATACACAAGATCCAGGCCAAATCGTAGAGATAGTAAAGAGCTTGGCTCCTACCTTTGCCGGGATCAATCTCGAGGATATCAGTGCTCCACGGTGTTTTGAGATCGAAGAGCGGCTGCAGGCAGAGACAGATATGCTCGTTTTCCACGATGATCAGCACGGTACGGCGGTAGTAGTCCTTGCCGGCTTGATCAATGCCAGCCGGGCAGTGGGCAGGGACTTGCGAGACCTGAGGGTGGTAGTCAATGGAGTGGGTGCTGCCGGTTCCAGTATTGTTCGCCTCTTGCATCTGTATGGGGTACACCAGATCATCGCTTGTGACAAAGACGGGGCAATCTATTTGGGCAAGCCGGGGATGCATCCGGTTCATGCTGAGATCGCCAAGATGACCAACCTTGACCGGGAACCAGGCCATTTGGCAGATATTATCGCTGGGCAGGATGTTTTTGTGGGAGTGTCGGCTCCCAATATTGTGACTACATCCATGGTGCGCTCCATGAATGATGATCCGATCATTTTCGCTCTGGCCAATCCAGAACCAGAAATTACTGTAGAGCTCGCCTTGTCAGCAGGGGCCAAGGTAGTTGCCTCGGGGCGCTCGGATTATCCTAACCAGGTCAATAATGTCTTGGGTTTTCCCGGCATATTCCGGGGTGCGCTGGACGTCAGGGCAACAGTGATTAATGATCGTATGAAAATCGCGGCCGCAGAGGCGATAGCCGGCCTAATTGATAAGAGCGAGCTGCGAACCGATTACATAATTCCAGAGCCTTTTGATCGGCGGGTAGTGCCCGAGGTAGCCACCGCGGTTGGCAGGATGGCGATAGAAACAAAAGCAGCCCGCAAGGTGCTTACCTCGCAAGAGCTTCATAAGAAGGCTCTATCCTGGATTGAGCACCAGGAATAAAGATGAAGCGTTGGCCAAGAATTGATGCAGTGGTAGCACCCTTTTGAGGGCTTTTGATGGTCTTGAGACTTTGCTGAGGTTATGATATAATTACCTCACCTGAGATAGGTGGCGCAGTATCCTAGTCGATACACCCGTTTTCCAAGACGGGCCTAAAAATCCGTCAATGGCATATCGATGAAGTCCCTGGTGGTGGCTTCCGACGCCCAGTTGGGGGCTGTTGCTGGGGGTTAAGACGATGGGGCGATCTGCAATGGCATGCAGGCGTTGACCCTGTCGTCGCGGAGACCCAAGTTCGTGGAGAGAGCCTACTTATGATATAGGATGACTACGGCTTGGGGTAAAACCTGCACGTGATACACTGTAAGTAGGCGTGTTGGGTGCAGTGTAGCCTGCCTTGCGTGGGGCAGATGGGATGGTAGGTTCAAGTCCTGATTCGAAGGCCAAGAGGATGGGCCCGATGCTACCTGAAAATCGCCCTGCTAGAGAGGCTAGAAAACGGGGTTGGTCGTTGAGGAAATCTCCTAGGCTGTTCCTTAGGAAGCGGACTGGGGATTGCAGTGTGGACTAAGTGGTAATCCAGCCTTACCTTTGGTAACAAGGTAAAACGGTTGGAAAGGAGAAATCGCCAGACCGGCGACGGTCTGGAGAACCGTTGGGAAAACCTGCTGGACCTGAAGCCACAATCTTTACTCAATTCGTGGCCACCTATCACTAATACAGG
>JAAZMR010000113.1 GCA_012798695.1 Bacillota bacterium
CCTGGAATGGTTCCATCATAGTAATCTCTTCTGCTTTGCCCACGCGCTTCACCACCTTACAATCGCACCCTTGGGTTCAAACGAACATACAAGAGATCTGCCAGTAGGTTCATTACCACATACGTGAGAGCATACAAGATAACTGCCGCTTGTACCACTGAGTAATCATATGTCCGAATAGAATCAACCACCAACTGTCCTAAACCAGGCCAACTAAAGATTCTTTCAATAATCATGTTGCCCCCTAGTAAGGAGCCCATGTTCAAGGCCACAACTGTTACAATGGGAATTAGCGCATTCCGCAGAGCATGTTTAATAACCACTCTGGACTCTTTTAGTCCCTTGGCCTTGGCAAAGGTAATATAGTCTTGGCCAATGACCTCTAACATACTGGATCTAGTCACCCGCATGGTTAAGGCAGCCATGGGTGCCCCTAAAGTGACGGCCGGTAAAGCAAGATGCCTCAGGGTTCCCCGAAAGGCGATCCAGTTTCTGGCCAGCAAGGAGTCCAGCAGAAGAAAACCAGTTATTTGCGGTGGTTCTGGAATGTCAAATGCCAAACGCACCCCACCAGGAAGCCATTGCAGCCCTACTGAAAAAATCAGGACAAGGATAAGTCCTAACCAAAACCCCGGCATGGAGACCCCAATCAAGGCCACCAGAGTACTGACCTGATCGAGAAATGAATATCTTCGAATAGCCGAAAGGATTCCTGCTGGTATGCCAATGAGCAAAGATACAAAGATGGCCGATAAAGTCAGCTCAATAGTCGCTGGTAGCCTCTCTAGAACCAGCTGCTTAACTGGAACTCTAGTTCTAATCGAAGTCCCCCAATCACCTCCAAAAATTCCCCTTACAAAGGCAAAATACTGTTGTATCAAGGGGCGATCCAGACCAAGCTCCGCTCGCATGAGTTCAATATCTGCTTGGCTTACATGTCCAACTCCACCCAACATGATCTCTACTGGATCACCAGGTGTCAGGTGCATAAGCAAGAAGACTATGATACTGATCCCAATCAATATGGGAACGGTATGGAGCATTCGCTGTAATACTACATCCACCCCAACACCTCCTTGATAGCGACTGTCTGAGGAATGGGCTTAGGCCACTCCTCAGACAGAGATCACATGAATCCGATTTATTGAAGATCAACATCTAGCAGATGAATACGACCATCGGGACTTGGCTGGAAGTGCTTCACTCGCTTTCTTATCCCATAGGTCTCGTGAGCCACAAACTCGAATACCATCGGCGTACTCTCATAGATGATTTCTTGAGCTTTCTGGAAAGCATTCCTGCGCTCTTCATCACTAGCACTAGTGAGCGTCAGCTCCAACAGTCGGTCGACTTCAGGATTGGTATACCCTGAGTAATTGGCCCTACCTAACCCGGAGGGATCCGAGTGGAACTTTGGAATCAGGATATCAAAGGGATCCAGGGATGCATTGCCCCAGTCACTTAGAAAAGCATCTCTTTGCTCCATCGGTGACTTGCTCTTCGCCTGCATCCAGGCATCGCGAACTGCATTCTTGGTGGGCCAGGTACGGATCTTTGCCTTAATACCTCCAACTGACAACATGGCCTGATAGATCTCTGCCCGGGCGCGATGAGTATCAACTACATCTAGCTCAAATTCGAACCCATTGGGATAGCCAGCTTCTGCCAAGAGCTCCCTGGCCTTTCCTGGATCATAATCAAAGAACTCTAAGCCATCATGATAAGCGAAGGCTTGTGGAGA
>JAAZMR010000035.1 GCA_012798695.1 Bacillota bacterium
TACCAGGACTTCTGCCATTTTGGTAAAACGTGGATCAATCATGTGCTTCACTCCTCTGTCGGTTCTCTCTTCTAAAAGTATTCCCCTTTGTGATATGCCCCAGGGAAAGGAAAGTTTGCCCCTGCCGGGCAGTCTGGCAAGTGTGCCATGGTGGCCTAGCCGATCCCGATGCTCTTGGGATCTTGTGGAAGGAAGGTTTTGAGGCCAGGACACTACAGCCCTGGCCTCCCTTGAGCCTATAGCTCAGGAATCACAATATCGACTTCTTTCCCCGTGGCAGCAGATCGTAAGATACCATCGATGATCGCCTGGTTCCGCACAATCTGCTCACCGGGTATGGGTGCTTTCCCTCCATCTCTGACCGCCAAAACAAAGTCACGCACTTTCTCTGTAAATAAGTTAAAATCCCGCGGCTTAATCGGGATCGGGCTCTCTGTCTGATGTCCCTGCAAGTCATGATAGAGCGTTATCGAGCCAATCCCGCCATCCCAGGCTCCACCCCAGTTGCCAGTGCTTCCGGGCGTGCATTTCAAGCCAGCATCAGTCCCCAAGAAGAACGTGGCACCCATAGTATCCAGATGCATGGCCCAGGAGATCTTGAAATAGAGAACAATATCTCCTTCTAAGCGAATAAAGGCAGTCCCGAAATCCTCAACCTGAAACTCCTCAGGCTCCCACCCGCCACTGTACTGGACCGATTTCCCGAAATCATCCCGAGAATGAGCTGTCACGGTCAACGGTTTCGGGTAGCCCAAGGCATTCATGGCCATATCCAATGAATAGCACCCGATATCTGCTATAGCGCCAAACCCGGCCTCTTCCTTGTTGATAAACGAGCCACCCGGTATACCCCGGCGTCGCCCGCCACCGGTCTCCACGTAATAAATATTCCCCAGAACCCCGGATTGGACCAAATCCCGGATAGCCTGCATATTCGGATCATAACGAGGCTGAAATCCAATACTCAAGATCCGATCGGCTTTTTTCGCCGCTCTGGCCATATTGACTGCCTCAGTTAGAGTGACACTCATCGGTTTTTCACAGAGTACGTGTTTGCCGGCTTTCAAACAATCAATAGTGATCAACGCATGGGAGGCGTTGGGAGTAGATACACTGACAGCATCGAGCTCTAGCTCATCAAGCATATCCTGGTAGTAGACATAGCTCTTGGCCTTGGTAAAACCCTCTCGCTCACCATAGGCGGCCGCCTTGCCTGGTATGATATCACAGAGCCCAACTACTTCCGCTTCTGGGATATCTCGGTAAGCGCGGGCATAAGCTTGAGCGATACCCCCTGTTCCAATGATGCCGATGCGAATGGGATCTCCTGACATATATATGGCTCCCTTCTGAATATGTTAAAATCGTCCTCAGCCACAAAAACATATCTTCGATCCCTAATTCCGCCCTTGCCGAGATTTCCCTTTTCGCGATCTCGACTTGCCTACCCGAATCTGGGTAAAGTCCGATAGGTTGAGCCTAGTCGTTCTGAAGTTGGCGATAGATCATATGATACATAGCCCCGACTATCACCCCACCGACGATATTACCTAGAGTTACAGGGATAGCGTTGTGCAGGAAAAAGCCCTTCCATGTTAAATGGGCCAGCTCATCAAGGCTCATCTCGGCCATCTCTGCAAATACGCTGTTGCTTCGTGCAAATATCCCTGCTGGGATGTAATACATGTTGGCCACAACATGTTCCGAGCCGCTGATTACAAAAGCCATGATCGAGAAAAATGCAGCTAGTATCTTGCCAGCTACGTCTGTGGCTCCATATGTCATCCAGACACCGGCACAGACAAACAGATTACACAAGATCCCTAAGATGAAAGCTCGACCAAAGCTCATATTGGTCTTGGCTGCCGCGGTAGCCACAGTTGATGCTCCCAAGAAGCCCTGGCTCATACCAAACATGCCGCCTTTGGTTTCCATCCAGGCCAATGCCACCGATCCGAGGAAGTTCCCCAAAAAGACGATGCCTAGATTCTTGGCAAAATCCCAGATGCTGATCTGCTTGTCTAGTACAGCTACAACAGTGAGGCAGTTGCCTGTGAATAGATCGGCACCATTGATCACAATGAACATTAGACCTATCGGAAAGACTGCACCAGCCACCAATTTCGCTACCCCTTGATTGGTGATGGCATGAGAGGCTGTGCTGGAAGCTAATGCTCCCATAGCAATATACATGCCTGCCAGGATAGCCATCAGGAGGACTTCCAGGTTCTTTCTTTTGATCTTGCTTACACCTACTGTAATGGCATATTCAGTCATCTCCGCGGGTGTTAGGTATCGTCTAGTCAAGATGTCAGCATCCCTTTCTGTGACATACTACTTCGCTTGCAGAGTAGTTAGACGCTCTGGAATGATATCCTGCTTGCCAGCTGGCTGTACCTAGAGTGCCTAAAGGGCGGGTAGTCCCCGCCCTTATCTTTCAGATATTCATCTAGATTTCGTTCTCAGATCTACTTACCCCGAAAGGCTTTCTTGTATAGCTCCACATCCACTTTCGGATTATGATTGTGATCCAAAAGCCCATTCACCTCTTGTTGCACATCTGTAAGCTGGGTATAGCAGTATCCCACTACCTCATCTTGTTCCAAAATGACGTCCACGAGGCTCTTGATTCGCTCCACCATTTCATCATAATCGGCAGCAGCTGTTCCGTAACCCCAACCTTCTACTTGCTGCTCTTCCACCTTGACTCCACCAAATTCCGTAACCAAGATGGGGGCTCCATCATACTCGAATTCAGGCAACAGAATAGGCAAGCCATGGCTGAAGGCGGTCTTGTGACGGTTCTGCTTGAAAACCTCGTATCGCCGCCTTAGTTCACAGGCCTCTTGGGTGTATTCGTGAATCGTAAGCATATCTGTCTTGGCGTGTTGCCAGCCATCATTGCTGATCACCAAGCGGGTATCATCAATTGAGCGAGTCTGATAATAAAGTGCCATCAAATGAGCAGTAGCTTCAGGCATCAGCCTGCCTTTTAGTTGATCCACTCCCCACCCCTCATTGATGGGTACCCAGGCAATGATAGAAGGGTGATTTCTATCCCTCAGCACTGCTTCCGTCCATTCCCGCCGCAGCCGTTCAGCACCCTCTACATCGTATTCATAGCAGGCTGGCATTTCCGACCATACCAAAAGGCCAAGCTTGTCACAGAAATAGTAGAAATACGGATCCTCAATTTTCTGATGTTTGCGGGTGCCATTAAACCCCATAGCCTTAGTGAGCTCGACATCACGCCGCAAAGCCTCTGCCGAGGGTGGTGTATAGAGCCCTTCCACCCAATAGCCCTGATCGAGGATCAAGCGCTGGTAATAAGGTCGATTATTTAAGTACACCTGCCCATGCTGAACATGGACTTTTCGCATGCCGAAGTAGGTCTTGAGCTCATCAAGTACCTTATCACCGTCTTTGAGCCTAATGACTAAGTCATACAAAAAGGGGCGTTCCGGAGACCAAAGCTCAGGGGAAGGCACTGATAGATTGATTGCTCCTCGATTCAAGGGAGCATCGAGCCAGCGGCTGGCGCGGGAGGGTACCGCCGTTTCTTCCCTAGCTACGAGCTTGCCATCACCAGTAGTGGCAATCACTTCTACAGTTAGCCCCGATTCGAACCGACTAAGAGTGTACTCTATCGAGAGTCTCTCCTCGTCAATATCGGGTTTGAGAAAGAGATCGGTAAAGCGAGTGGCGGCTACCGGTTCAAGCCATACACTCTGCCAAATGCCCGTAACTGGAGTATACCAGCACCCCCACTGCTTCTTGGTGGCAGTCTGCTTTCCCCGTGGTTGGTTGACTCTGTCTTCATCTACTACACGCACAACCAGTTGATTAGTGCCTTCCTGCAGAAGATCCGTTATGTCGAAGCAAAACGGCACATAGCCACCTTCGTGTTTGCCGGCAATAATGCCATTAACCCAAACGGCAGCCTCGTAGTCCACAGCTCCGAAATGCAGTAAGATCCGGTCTCCCTGCCAAGCATCAGGCACTTCGAAGTCTCTGGCATACCAGACAACTTCGTGATATTCCTGTGAGTTGATCCCACTAGCTGGGGTTTGATAAGCATAGGGAACATTGATCTCTTGGCGGAGCTGACTCCCATCATCAAACCACTTTTCCTTGAGGCCATGATGCCGATCATCAAAATCAAACTTCCACTTCCCATTTAAGCAAAGCCACCGCTCCCTTACCATATTGGGGCGGGGATATTCCGTTCTTAGGTTCACAGCCATGTTCTCTCTCCTTTAGGCTTAATCAATCAGGGCGGGATTGATGCTAACCCTTAGAAATACACCTCGAATTAGAGCATCACAATAAGAAAAACTGCCCAGAACCCCACCATAACCCATACCTAGTCTCTACCAACGTCTGAAAGATTCGTCCTCGTTTACTTGAGTTCCTCCTATACAAAAAAAGGACATACCCCCTTCCAGAAAATTGGGTGCGTATATTCTTGGGCCGTATTCGGAATTTGAGATTATTTTAAGCGTTCTTTGCTACTATATGGACAAGCTCATAGGTCAAGGACAGGAAAGCACAGTCAGGAGGTGGATCAAGCCTCGAAGTGAGGTTATGAAACCAAAATACGGTCGATCACCAACAAGTACGACTGGCCAGTAATGAATTCGGCCAAGGGTACAAAACAAGGAGGGGTTTAGTAGTGAAGAAATTATTTCTAGTCTTGGCATTCATGCTTGCGCTAGGTATGGGCGCAAATGTGATGGCTGCAGAAGGCCCTTTGAATCACTCTGAGACAATCACAGTACAGGCCACTGTTGCTCCCTATGCGAAGATCAAGTGGGGAGACGAGGTGCCTGCAAAGTTCTCCGGTGCAGCCAACGAACAAACCCAGGGGTACTATTATTTCACCCTAGAAACTAACTGCGCAGTCGGTTTTGCCCTAGATACTACGGCTCTCACTCAGACAATCGATGATGTCGTCTATGAAATAGACCGCCGTGGCATCCAGTGGGGTGTTAAGAAACTTAATCGTGGTAGTGGCTTCTATGGGTGGCTTACAGGCACAAGAGATCACAACCATTGGCGTGCCAAGGAGTTTCAGGATATTGGCATTACTGATTACTACCTGACTTTCAGGGCGACCACTGGCAATATCAGTGATCAACATGCTGGGACCTATACTGCCAATGTGACCATAACGATTACTTCTCTAGAGGGTTGATCTAAGAATATGCCTTTACGACCGGCGTAACAGGGACTCTCCGTTATGCCACCATTCCTTTCTTGCCAGCCATGATCAATGTAGGGCATGATGCTGGATGCTTCTCAGAGCCCACTCAATGCACAGGCTAGCTGCGCATGCACAGCTAGCCTCTTGACAATTCATGGTCCACTTGAATTCTCCGGAAACGTAGATTACCCTACTTGGTCTATGTTTAGTGTTTGCTCTGGTGCCGGCCGTAAGGACAGCTCCTCTGCTCTATGGCAGGCCACATAGTGAACTCCTTCATCAGCGACGGGCACAAGCTCTGGTTCGCTTTCCTTACATCTTGTCTGCACATAGCGGCAGCGGGTGTGGAACCTGCACCCAGAGGGAGGTTGGGCAGGGCTAGGTACATTTCCGGAAAGCAGCATCGTCGGATCCAGCTTGATGGCGGGATCCGGAGAAGGTATAGCAGCCATCAGGGCTTCTGTATACGGATGTTTAGGATTGCTAAATAAAGCACTCGTCTCTGCCAGCTCCACGATCTGACCTAAGTACATAACTGCCACTCGGTGGCTGATATGTTCAATCACACTTAGATCGTGTGCAATGAAAATGTAAGTATACCCTTGCTTCTGCTGCAGTTCAGAAAGCAGGTTGATTACCTGTGCTTGAATCGACACATCCAAGGCTGATACCGGTTCATCACAAATGATCAACTCTGGTTGTACCGATAGAGCCCTGGCTATACCGATTCTCTGCCTTTGACCTCCACTGAATTCATGGGGGTAACGCCCCATATACTGTGCTGACAGGCCCACCGCGTCCAACAGCTCTGCCACTCTGTGTTGCCTGGTATTTCTGTTCCCGATCTCGTTCACGACCAGAGGCTCGGCTATGATCTCCTCTACCGTCATACGGGAATTGAGTGAAGAAAAAGGATCCTGAAAGATCACCTGAATCTCTCGGCGGTATTTCTTCATCTCTTTCTGGTCTAGTTCAGTTAGATTGGCAATTTCACCATCAATGCTGCGAAAGAATATTTGCCCACTAGTTGGACTAAGCAGGCGTAGAATACAGCGACCGAGAGTAGTTTTGCCACAGCCACTCTCTCCAACAACGCCAAGAGTCTCACCCTTGCGCACAAAAAGGGTTACACCATCTACAGCTCGTACATATCCGGTTACCTTCTGCAATATCCCCTTATATATGGGAAAATGCATTTTCAGCCCTCGTACATCTAGAAGAACTTCAGGATCAGTTCGGATATCGGGCACGGGTATTACCTCCCCATGTTTATGCATACAACCAGCATCTTACCCCATGGCCATCTCTCAGATCCTGCCATGGCGGCTGCTCTCGACATATATCTGTCCTTTCAGGACAACGAGGAGCGAAATTGCATCCTTGCAGCTGTTCATACGGATCTGGCAAAGACCCTTCAATAGGTGTCAGCCACCTTCGCCCTGAGCGACCGATTAGCGGAATAGAACGCAATAGACCTCTAGTATATGGGTGATGAGGCTCGTAAAACAACGATTTGACATCAGCATGTTCTACAATTCTGCCCATGTACATGACAGCTACCTCATCAGCCATCTCACCTACTACACCAAGATCATGAGTGACGAGCATAATCGATGCACCGAACTCAGCCTGTAGATCCTGCATCAAGATAAGTATCTGAGCCTGAACTGTTACATCTAGTGCCGTAGTCGGTTCATCCGCGATCAAGAACCTCGGGTCACATGCCAGCGCAATGGCAATCATGGCCCGTTGGCGCATCCCTCCACTCATTTGATGAGGATACTCATCTACTCTCCGCATGGGGTCTGGAATACCTACTTTATCTAACATGTCAATCGCGTACTCTCTGGCTTCGCTGCGGCTCATGGGATAATGAACTTGTACCTTCTCAATAATCTGATCACCGATGGAGTAGATAGGATTCAAAGATGTCATCGGCTCCTGAAAGATCATGGCTAACTCCTTGCCCCGGAGCTCTCGCATATCCCTACTGCGAGGGTGCAAACTGAGGATATCTATCATTTCACTATTCTCTGGATAATACTTGATGGTGCCGGCTTCCACTTTGCCGGGCGGCTGGGATACCAACTGCATTATAGATAGTGCGGTGACGCTTTTCCCGCACCCGCTTTCTCCAACCACGCCCACTACCTTGCCCCGAGGGAATTTGAGATCTACGCCATCAACAGCCCGGACAACACCATATTCAGTATGGAAGTATGTCTTCAATCCCTCGATTTCCAGGAGAATATCCGACTGGTTCTTGGCTACAGAATCGCCCATAGTATCTTACCTCCCCTGTCTGATTGGTGAAAAGCGGCTACTTACTGTAAGGATCCGCGGCGTCCCGTAAACCATCACCGACAAAGTTCAGGGACAAGACTGTGAGGATAACAAAGATGGCTGGTGTCAAAAGCCACGGATAGGTATTGACTGCCGATATGTTCTGGGCTTGCTCCAGCAGAACACCCCAACTAATCACCGGCGGCCTCAGCCCAATTCCCAGAAAGCTCAGAGCCGTTTCCCCCAAGATCATGCCAGGAACCGATAGGGTCACACTGACTATGACGTAGCTGATAAATGAAGGGATGAGGTGTTTCGTGATAATCCGCCATTCACTGGCACCAGCAGCATAGGCAGCCAAGACAAATTCCTCATTTCTGAGGCTAAGGAATCTACTCCTGACTACTCGGGCCACGTGAGTCCAGCCTAATAGAGACAGGATAATCGTGATGCCAAAGTAAACCTTGATCGGACTCCATTCCGGTGGCAGGGCAGCACTTAGACCCATCCACAAGGGTATATGGGGAACAGATCGCAAGAGTTCGATGATACGCTGGAGGATCTCATCGATCACTCCTCCCCTTAACCCTGAAATACCACCGAGCAACATGCCGATAGCTAGGCTAATGAACACACCAATGAGTCCTATACTAAGTGATACCCGGGTCCCATATATGATGCGGGAAAAGACATCTCTCCCTAGATCATCTGTACCAAAAAGAAACAGGTAACCACCTTCGTCTACCCCAAACAAATGCAAATTGCTCGGGAATTTCCCCCAAAGTTTGTACTCACATCCCCTTGAGAAAAAGCGTAAGTAATACTTCTTGCTGTAGTCCGGCGTATAAACACGTTGGAACTTCTCCATATCTAGGGAAGACTTCAGACCATAGACAAACGGCCTGAGAGAAAAATTCCCTTCCTGGTCAACAAACCGCAACCGCTGTGGCGGCGCATGTACAAACTGAGGATAACGCAAATACGGATCCAAGGGGGCAAAAAACTCGCAAAATACGGCAATGGTATATAGAGCAACGATCACAACTAAGCCGCATACTGCAAGTCGATGCTTTAGGAAACGGCGCCACATCAGCTGCCAATGGGACAGCGACCGCTTGGTTTTCTCTACTTCGAAAGGTGCCTCTACTTGTAACTCAGGGTTCTGCGACGAAATGACGCTAAGAGCCACATCAAACGCCTCCTCCCAGCAAATATTACACGATCTATGGTACTACTCCAAGCGGATACGGGGATCGATGATGGCCAATAGGAAATCTGAAATCAGAGTACCGATCACGGTCAGTACACTCAACATCATGATAAAGCTCCCAGCCAAGAACATATCTTGAGCCAAAAGTGCCTGGAGCAAAAGAGGCCCCGTAGTCGGTAGACTCAAGACCACCGCTACGATCGTCTCCCCTGAAACAACTCTCGGAAGCTCCCAGCCAACAGTACTGACTATGGGGTTGATGGCGACCCGGACTGGATGCTTCAAGATCACCTTCCACTCGGGCAATCCCTTGGAGCGAGCCATTTTGACATAATCTTTCCCTAATTCATCGAGGGTAGTGGCCCTCATAGTGCGAATCAAACCTGCCGTACCTGACATGCCAATGACAATCATAGGCACCCATAGGTGATCCATCATGTCTTTGAATTTCGCCCAACTCCATGGTGCATCTTCGAAAGCCACAGAAAACAGACCGCCGATACTGACCCCAAACAGGTGATAAAACAAGAACATCAAGATCAAGGCCAAGAGAAAGTCAGGTATAGATAGCCCAATAAAGCCGATGAAAGTGGCCAGATAGTCCCCCCATGAATATTGCCTAACAGCAGAGTAGATACCTATTGGTATGGCTAAGCAATAGGTAAAGATGAGTGTTGCTAGGGAAATAGCTATGGTGAGAGGTAGTCTTTCGCCTAACAGGACTCGGACCGATTCATTCCATTCAAAGGAACGGCCGAAGTCTCCGCGAAAGATCCCAGTTACCCATTTGATATACTGCATGTATATCGGTTTGTCCAGACCATAGCGGCGCCTCAGGCTTTCAATCTGCGCTTCGTCCACTACAGTACCGGCAGCTTGTAACTGAGTAATATATGAGGTGAGGTAGTCTCCAGGGGGCAATTGAATAACGGCAAAGGAAATAATCGAAATTCCAAATAGGGTGATCAGCATGTAGATGATCCGTTTGGTCATGTAGGTGGCCATGCTACCGCCTCCCTTATCGAGAAAATGATAGAGAGTTGTCGGGGCCCTAAGGGCTCCCGACAACTTGTCTGGAAGACTCCTTCATCCCTCTATTTCTTCTCAAAGAAGAACTGCTCCGGATGGTATGGGTATCCGAAGTAACCATCCCATCCCCACCAACCAGTCTCCGGCACATTACGCAGATTATTCTTCACGATGACAACATAGGGTGCGTTGCCTACAGTACCCAATACCCAGAGATTCTCCGCCTGTCTGCGAAGGAGCTCTCTACCGAGCTCAATCCTACGGGTACTGTCCAGGGTAGTCTGCATCTCAGTGAAGATATCCAAGAGTTCCATGACATGTGCTGGCGGTTCTTCTCCCTGCGTTCCCTTACTGGTATACCAACGGGACCAAACTGGCCAGGTATTCTGTTCCCAACCTAGCTGAATCGGAGCATACCAGAAAGGCTCATGATAGAACAACGGGTCTGTCGAGCGGTCAGCATGATGGATGCCTACCTGAATCTGATTCGCTACAGCTCTCTCTGATTCTAGTGTATTGCTAATCAGCTTCAGAGAAGTATTGACACCTACGGCTTCCCAATACTCTCGAACTAGCTCTAGAGTAGGTGTCTTGGGAGTATCTGCTTCACAATACTCAATAGTTATGGTAAATCGCTTACCATCAGGACGCAGACGATAGCCCGCAGCATCCCGCTTGTCTAGGCCCACCTCATCGAGCAGCCGATTCGCTTCATCGATGTCATAATGCGCATACGCAGTAGCGAATTCCGGCTCAAAGGATGAACAAATGGGTAGAACAGTAGCCTGGCGTGCTTCACCCAAGCCAAAGTACAGAGTCTGATTTATCTCTTCCCTATTGATCGCCAGTGACATGGCCCGGCGGAACCTAACGTCTCTAGCAATTTCCTGCCACACAGGATCTTCCCAGGTCTGGTTGATCTGAATCAGAACTTCCGTACCGAAGGTTCCGTTATAGAGAAGAATACGGTAATCGCCCTGCTGCTCATATTGCTTATATGTGCTGAGGTTCTGAAGACTCGTATGGAAACCATTAAAGTCTTCTTCACCGGTAATGATCAAAGAGTTTACTGTAGTAATATTCGATGCTTTTTTCACGACTACCTTATCAACATAGGGAAGTTGGTTCCCTTCAGGATCGACCTTCCAATAGTAAGGATTCCTTTCCAGCCGGATTACGCCTGGTTCCTTGGCTACTACAACGAAAGCATCCAGAGTCGGTGCTTCTGGCTCCATAAGAATTCCAAAGCTCTCAGAGGCTTTGTCTAGCAGCATCTGGTACCAATAGTCATAGGCATCATCAGCTGCCACCATTTTCTCCAATTCTTCCATAGGCGTATATTTGGGGTGGAATTGCTTGAGATAATGCTTGGGGAAATTCACCATTGCCATACCATAGCCATGAGCCAAGCGTTTGATAATCAAAGGATGGGCAACCGCGAAGTTCAATTCTACGGTATAGTCATCGATCTTTCTGACCTTCATTGGTTCACCGGCCGGGCACCAAGCCCGACGATCTGGTCCGGCGGGACGAATTTCTTCATTCATCTCTATGTCTTCCCACCAGAACATAATATCATCGGCAGTGAAGGGGACTCCGTCTGACCATTTAATGCCTTCCCGGAACTTCAAGACCAGGGTCTTGGCATCATCCGACAGTTCCCATGATTCGGCAATGTTAGGAACTACGGTACTGTAATCTGTATCTGTTCTTAAAATGCCCTCACCCATCAAGAAGCCATGGGGGCCCAGCAGGCTGTCTGCTGCGATACTAGATGCCCGAATAGTGCCTCCATAGTCACCAATGCGTTCCACAACTTGTACTACCTGTGGGTTCGTGGGTAACCGGTCTGCTACTGCAGGCAGTTTCCCAGCTTCCGCTAACTCCTTCAGCATAGGGGCTTCATTGTATCCGTGAGCAACAGCAGACAAAGAGAGAACGACCAATGCTACGAGCAGCCCGCAAAATACCCTTTTGCTTCTGGCCATTTTTGATCCTCCTCTTGATTGTTCCCATGCCAACGGTGTCCGTTCATTTGTCTAGCCAAATCACCTCCGTATTCTGTCTAAGCTCACTGATCTGTTTTCTCTGCTATTGACTGATCTCGCCTTGTGTTGTCATATATTCCCTACTTTATCTTAAATCCCTTCTTTTCGATATATGTGTGCTTATTGGTCTGTACTCACTGATAACATCATTTTCTACAACTTTTCTTTTGAAA
>JAAZMR010000010.1 GCA_012798695.1 Bacillota bacterium
AGAACACACCGCTGTACAACCAATGTAATGTAATTTGGCCGATGATCAAGATAGGCTAGAAGTAAGACTTTTTGGCTCCTTTAGCTGGGCTGCAGGGTCGTTGGCTTTAAAGACAGCTCCGAACACCGTCCAGTAATCTCAAGGTTGGGAGCGATCGGGCAGTTGCTGACTCGTTACCTTTCGCCCAGCACCACACGCACTGCTATCGTAGTTCCGGTAAAAGACGCATGCTAGCTTACAGTTGGCGAAAAAGATCGTACACCGGTAATCTTTACCGATCCTTCATTCTTATCCTGCTTCTGGCCTTGGTCTAGGCCGTTGGCTTTAGCCTTTGATCTTCGCCTTGAACATGCCGGTTGCAGCGAAGAACAGCACTACCCCATAGACGACCACCCAGAGAAGGTGGGGAGGAACGGCAGTGTATACCCCGGAAGGAATTCCTGCTTCTAGGCAGAAAAGATGGCCGATGAGGAAAATACCAACATATGAACCTTATGCTTCGTTGGGCGGAGATGAAGAGTAGTCCAGGGATGGGGTGGTACTTTGGAACTTTGGGATGTGCTAGATGAGAATGGGATGAAGACAGGCCGTAGGATTGTTCGTGGCCAAGGACTGCGCCTGGGGGATTTTCACCTGGTCGTTCACGTCTGGATACGCAATGATGAGCACGAGTTTCTGATTCAAAGGCGGGCAGCTCATCTCAACTGGATGCCTGGGATCTGGGCGACTACAGGGGGGCATGTAGTAGCTGGCGAAGATAGCTTGACCGGAGCAATCAGAGAGACGAAAGAGGAACTGGGGATTGACGTCAATCCAGACCGATTAGACAAGATTGCTCGCCTGCGCAGGATAGATAGCATTGTTGATCTCTGGTTGGCGGAGATACGCATGGATGAATGGGTAGTTCCGTGCTTAGGTGCTGAAGTGAGTGAAGTCAAGTGGGCCTCCAAGTCAGAAATCCGGGAAATGGTAAGTTACGGTCAGTTCTATGAGTACAGCTATTTGGAGATGCTTTTCAGATCATGGGCTTGACGGCATGCGCCGCTTGGACTGAGTGCGGTGCCGATGAGAGTGCTCGTCTAAGGTGTCTACAAGGTGGGATTTTATCGTTTGCACGTGTATGTAATGATGGATGACTCGGAGGGTTTGTATGGACATACTTGGCTCCGAGCAGATACAAGCGGCAAAGAGGTTGATCTCTGCAAAGGGCCGATTGCTTGAACGGCAGTTATTTGAGTACTGCTTCGGACAATCCGCATACACGAATACCTTTGCCAGCCCTGGTGGACAAACCCAGATGCTGATAGAGTCCTCTGCTTAGCAGGCCTTTTTGGGAAATTCGGACGGGTTGATTGACTGTGTTCCACATAATACAGTTGTGCTGGAGGCATTACTTGGGGAGAGTTGAGGAATTGCGTATAAGGAAACTGGGGGAATATGGAAGTACGACAGGCATTGTGGGATAGGGCGGTTTTAAATGACTCGGGGGAGAAGTGAGTGGCATGATGCGATACTTTAACTATGGAGACACCGAGATAAACTACCTAAAGAGAAGGGATGATCAGCTAGGCCGGGCGATCACGGAGATGGGTATGATTCGGCGCAAGGTAACACCAGATCCCTTTACAGCCCTGGTGAAGGCTGTGATTAGTCAACAAATCTCCACGAAAGCAGCGGAGACAGTGACGGCTGGGATGACGCAGTCGATTGGACAACCTTTTGACCCCCAGAGTATTCTAGGCATCGGACTGGACGCTATTCGGTCATTTGGTATGAGCGAGAGAAAAGCTGGGTATATCATGGGTATAGCCCAAGCGGCACTAGATGGTAGAATTGATTTTCACGGTCTCCGGGATCTGACAGACGATGAGGTCATGAGGCAGTTGACGAACCTAAAGGGTGTAGGGGTATGGACAGCAGAGATGGTACTAATCTTTTCCCTCGAACGTGAGGATGTGGTGAGCTACACGGATCTTGGTATTCGGCGGGGGATGCAGCGCCTATACAGGCTTGATTCACTATCTGAGGAACAGTTTACAGCCTTCGCTAGGCGATACTCCCCATATGGAAGTGTGGCATCTCTGTATCTCTGGCATATCGCTGGTCAGCGGGCGCCCAGCCTACCATAGACTGTCCGAGGAGCCCCATTTGGCAGTATAGTATCCCAAATCAGATGGTCGAATCCGAGCCTTTCTGTGAGCACATTAGAAGCACCCAGAAAGCTTACGCGCGGAGATCCTGGTATCTGCGTCGGACAAAGGAGAAGCCACGCTGGGATGGAATACCGTGAAGTGAATTGAGAAAGGGGGTATATCTACCTTGGGGAAAACTACGAAATTTGCTGTAGGTGTGTTAGTGATCTTGCTTCTTGGGGTTTTCCTAATAGCGAAAGGCTTGGAGTCCAACATGCACAAGCTGGAAGCATTGGAAATGACCGATGTTGATCTGGCAGGAATCGCGGACGGTACATATGTAGGCAGCTATAAGCTCTTTCCAGTATCGGTGGTGGTAGAAGTAGCTATTGAGGACCATGAGCTAGCCGGTATTAGAATAATTGAGCATCGACATGGCCGGGGTAAGGCAGCGGAAGCGGTTGTTGACCGAGTCTTGAAGGCTCAAGCATTACAGGTAGATTCAGTCTCTGGAGCCACATACAGTAGTTTGGTGATACTAAAAGCTATAGATCATGCACTAGCTGGAGCACAGCCACAGTAGTCTTTGGTGAATTCCCTGGCGGGAGTACGGTCCATAATGTGTGATTCGAGGCTAAAGAAGGGACTGTGGTACAGTCAAGCTCTCAATATCACAAGGCTTTTCTTGGATAGACTCCTTCGACCTTCGGGACGGCCTCTTCTTTCTAGTGGATGGTTAGTCCATATCCCCGATATGTGTCATGGATAGATGATCCTATACATGAGGTGAGCCGCCTGTTCGGCAGAGATCTCAGTAGTATCGATTTTATGTGTTTCCATCTCCAGGTAATTCCTCTGTCTCGCAAGACTGCGGGCGATGATATCGGCGCTGCGCACACCATTCACTACATCGTTGTGTAGTCTTTGTGTCAAGGCTTCGTCGGAGCAAATTAGTGAAAATCTAAATATCTCGCTGTCATGGGTGTCCAGTCTAGATAGTAGGCTATCGATGATGGCTTGATGATGCATCACCCAGCAGAAGATGATATTCTCCAACTCACTACACCTCAGGAAGTTGTTTAGCATATGAGAGATGTTATCCTCGACCATGGCCTTAGTCTCCTCAGTGACGATGAAGGGAGACATATCCCAGCACCAGTCCCCATCAAGAAAAACACACCGAGGTAGCAGTTTCTGTAGCTCCCGACTGGTCGCAGTCTTACCGATACCCATAGTTCCGTTCATCAAGATTAGATTCTTCAAGGTAATCATCCTGTCACAGCTAGCTAATATCACTGCCAGACTCTATGTCAATGACGTTCTATCTGTATTCCCTAAAGCTTATTCTAGCCTTTGCGCTGGTGATCCTCTTTGTTTCAGTGCCAACCACTCGGCTCATTTGCAGTGACTTGGGGATGAGGTGAGGAGCGAAATCGGCAAGCTACAGAAGATGCCTAGAACAGGAGGTGATATTGTGGGCCTATTCATACCATCCCTGGAGATGCTAAGCCTGAGCAAGCGGCGATGATCCTCGAACTGCTGGTTTTTGGCAGCAAGTAGATCGAAGTGGGCAGCCTCCAAGGATGGATTAGAGGAACCAAGGGTATGGTAAGAAAGCTTTGGGTAGAGGGGTTAGGGTGAGCTTCTAGCTAGGCAAAGGCATGGTGAGCGAGGATCGATAAGACAAGATTTCATCAGAAGCGCTGGAATCTGTTTTCACGGATCTATGGTCGGTTAGATCCGGGCATTCAGACAGGACAATTTGCTATATGGCGCAAACGGTTGATGACCTTGGTGACGGGTTCTCAGATCTTGGAGGTAGGTGTTGGGACAGGAGCTAACCTGTCTTTCTATCCTGAAGGTCTTACCCTGACAGCTATAGACTTTAGCTCAGGTATGCTTGATGGAGCTCGCAAGAAGGCCCAGGAGCTAGACCTGGAAGTGGAATTTCGGCTAATGGACATACACAATCTTGAATTTGCGGATCATACCTTTGATACCGTGATTAGCTCTTGTGTCTTTTGTTCTGTGCCTGATCCTAGAACCGGGCTCACTGAGATTCACCGAGTGCTAAAGCCTAATGGGAGACTCGTGATGCTCGAGCATGTCTGCTCAGGGCGGCCAGCTATTGGGCTTGTAATGAACCTAGTCAATCCCCTAATTGTCCTAGGGTTAGGGGAGAACATCAATAGGCAGACTGGCAAGCTCCTACGGGAGGTTGGGTTTGTAGTAGAGGAGGAGCATCTCTGGATCGATATCGTTAGGATCTTCAAGGCAATGCGTGTTGGCGACCTTAAAGATCCGATGAAAGTGTCTTTTCTCAGAGAGAAGGAAATGAGAAGGCGGGGAGTATCCCACCAACGGGAGGCATAGACTAGACTTTAGTCCGGGGAGTCGTCACCTTGGATGATTACCAGGTCTGCGTCATCTTCATTGTTGGCCCCCATGAAGGCTTCTATGAAAAGGCAAAAACGATGGGCAGAAGCACTAAAGCGGTGCCGAGATTATTAAAAAGGGGACCGCTGAGCATTATCCAAAGGACCGGTTTGTCGGTTCTTTTTTTATGCGCGCCACACGACCTCCTTGCAGTACTGGTGGTGGGGTTTCGAAAGACAATCTAGCTTCTATGCTGTTGAGTGTGTATTGGAATTGGATAAGTGTGCAGCAGGAAAGACACAAAGTATGGCGAAGAAAGAAGCAATGCTCTAAAAAGACAGACAGACTCGTAATATGTCGGGAAATATTAACCAATGAGGAGCAGAGTATATGGTGTGCCAACATGGTCTTAGGGGGTGAGTACAATACCTCCTTGTCCCAAGTATAACAACACCTATTTCATTCGTATTGGCTAAGCTCCGCAACTGCTTTACGCGTCTAAAACCCCCTGCATGGCAAGGCAAGCCGGCATTTTCGAGAAGAGTGGTAGCATAGTATAGTGCTTCAAATCGGATGGTCGAATCGCTTGTACGCTAAGCGCTGAACGTAGTGGAGGTGATTCTAGTGGTAATGCCAGATGAGACCCGGCGCGAAGCTGAGGAAAGTGTTGCGCGAGCTCCAAAACGAGGTTCAACACTAGAAGGGCGAATGCGGGTGTTTTTGGAGCGACGCGGCTTTCATGCTGTCACCAATCGCGTTGTTCTTGACCACGAATTCGACGTCTGGGCAGAGGATCGAGATGGCCGCGTTATCGTGGCGGAGTGCAAGGAGTATTACCAGTCGGGCCCAGCCACACCTGCTCAGATTAGGAACTTCTTCGGGAAGGTATACGATGTTGAGAAAAACTATGGTACTGATATCTATATCTCA
>JAAZMR010000069.1 GCA_012798695.1 Bacillota bacterium
CTTCACGCTGCAGGATATCCGCAGCCATCTGCATCCAGGGAGCTGAGTTGACTATGCCCCCGGACACCAGCACTTCTTGGGGGCGACCCCCCACCTCTACGAGGATATCGTAACACTGACGCATGTTAAACAATACGCCTTCAAGAATGGAGTAGTAGAGAGCGTATTCACCGTGGGTAGCCTTCACATCGACAAAGCCACCTGTCCTATTCTCCTTCCAGCCCGGGCAACGCTCTCCGAACAAGAAGGGCATGAATACTGGAGCCTCGGTTCTGTCTACTGCCATAATACCCTCGGAGAATCGATCATAAACACGACTACTTAGCTGACCACCATGGCGGGTAAGAAACCAGTCAACACAGTTGGTACCGTTATTTACAGCGGCACCAGCCAACCGTCTGCCCCCCAAGAGATAGTAGCACCAAGTAGATGGCTCTTCTGGTATCCTAGGCTCTAAGTGCACAACCCTGAGCGCTCCACTGGTTCCTACTGACATGGACATGGCCTCCGTGCCAAGTCCTCCGATAGCCAACTGATTCATGGCACCATCGGCACAACCGACAGTCACCGGTACTCCAGAAGGCAAACCCACCAGCTGGGCGATCTCGGGTTTCAAGGGAGCGGTATGAAAGGCCTCCACCAACTCACCCAGCTGATCCGGCGCAAGGCCCATGATATCCAAAACATCAGTATCCCAATCAAGGGTATGGATGTTGAAGAAGCCTGTACCCGAGGCGATGGACTTCGATACCGCCATTTCCCCTGTAAGTGACTCGAAGACATACTCCATCTGGGATGAAATATATCGGGCTTTTTCGGTTAGCTCTGGCTGGCTGTATTTCAGGTAATGCCACTTCCACGCAGGATACACGGCATGGACCATACAGCCGGTCTTGTGATAACAGGAACGCACCAGCTCTTCATCACGGCGGACTGCCGAAATGTGGTCAGCCCCTGCCAGATCGACCCAAGTTCTAATTCGCTCTACCGGCTGACGCTCTCCATCCACAAGCAACAGGCTATGCCAAATGCCGGTTAGCCCTATCGCCTCAATGGCTAGGCCCCGGTCATCGGCAGCTTGTACCATTTGACGAAGAACGTCTAGGGCACAGCTGAATATCCCTTGAGGATCTTGACTGGGACCATCAGCCACATCGGCCCCATACCGCCTGGAAGCCTCAGCGATGACTCCCTGTTTCACAGAAAAAAGAATGCATTTGGCAGTAGTAGTGCTTACCTCTAGACTGACAACGACCAACGGCCTCACACCCCACTGAAGGCAGAAAACGCCCCATCTACAGGAACCACGACACCATTCACGAAACTGCTTGCATCCGATATGAGCCAGAGCAGTGTTCCGATCAGATCACTTGGGTCACCATATCTGCCCATCGGTGTGTGACCAATAATCTGTCGGCCTCGTTCGGTGGGCTCATCGGTCTCCTTATCCACCAGCAAGTAGTAATTCTGGTTTGTGAGGAAAAACCCAGGAGCAAGGGCATTAACTCGGATCTTCGGTGAGTAGTTCTGGCTAAAATGTACTGCCATCCACTGAGTAAAATTGCTGACTGCCGCCTTGGCAGCAGAATAGGCCACAGTGCGTGTTAGGGGTTTGAAAGCCGCCATGGAGGACATATTAATGATTACGCCTTCGCCCTTTTCGGCCATAACCTTTCCAAACACCTGGGTAGGCAGTACCGTACCGATGATATTGAGGTTAAAGACCCATTGAATGGCATCGGCGGGTATATCGAAAAACGACAAAGAATCACTGGTAGTC
>JAAZMR010000126.1 GCA_012798695.1 Bacillota bacterium
ATCTCGATATCTCTACCGGGCTCAAAGCCGGAGAAACGAATGAGATCTTCAGCTAAATCTCTAATCTTGGTGGGTTCCCCCATATCCAAAAGCAAAACCTCCCCACCCTCACCGATGGCTCCCGCTTGCAGTACCAACTGGCAGGCTTCCGGGATGGTCATAAAATAACGGGTTACCTCTGGGTGGGTAACTGTAACAGGCCCACCTTCTGCAATCTGTCTCTTAAATAGGGGCACCACAGAGCCATCACTGCCCAGCACATTGCCAAAACGAACCGCCATGAACCGCGTGGTACTGTGCTCGTTCATGTACTGTACCACCATCTCTGCAGCTCTTTTGGTGGCACCCATGACATTGGTGGGATTGACGGCTTTATCAGTTGAGATCAGCACAAACCTCTCCACTTTGTATCTATCTGTGGCCTGGGCTACAATCTTAGTTCCAAAGACATTGTTTTTCACAGCTTCACAGGGATTGTGCTCCATCATGGGTACATGTTTATGGGCAGCGGCATGAAAGACCACATGGGGCCTGAGCCCAGCGAATACCTGCAAGACCCGAGTTTCATCCTGGATACTCCCGATCAAGGGCACGAAGGGTACATGCGGGTAGCGCCGTTTCATCTCCAGCTCCAGCCGATAGAGGTTGTTCTCACAGTAATCGAAAACAGCGATACACTCCGGTTCAAATCTAGCCACTTGCCGACAAAGCTCAGATCCGATGCTGCCTGCTCCCCCGGTAACAAGTACTCGCTTGCGGTGGAGGTATTCTGCGATCTCATCACTTTCGATTCTGATCGGTTCTCTACGGAGCAGATCCTCGAGTTCCACGTTGCGCAGCTGGCTCACACTCACATGGCCAGATACGATCTCAAACAAGGCCGGAAGGATAGTCGTCTTGACCGCTGCTTCCTTACAGGCGTTGACGATTCTGCGCACTGCAGTTCCCGGTGCCGATGGCATCGCGATGATCACTTCATCTATAGGCCGCAGCTTGAGGATCCTAGATAGATCCTCAGTAGTTCCCAGGACCTTAGCCCCGTATAGTTCTCTACCTACTTTAGCTTTGTCGTCATCAACTAGTCCTAAGACCCGAATCCCCAGCTCATTATGTTTTTGGATCTCCTTGAGGATAAGGGCACCTGCATCACCAGCACCAACTACGATGACGTTCTTTCTGATATCCCGGGTGAAATAAGAGCGTAGGCGCTCAAGGATATCGAATTTGATACATAGCCGAGTCCCAGTGATAAACATACCGGTTAGGAGAAACTGAATGGCTATGACCGAGCGCGGTAGTATAAGGTTCCGATCGATAAAGAGAGTCAAAGTGGTGGAGGCAGTAGCTCCCAAAAGAAGTGAGAGGCCGAGGAGAACTCCTTCTCTAATACTGGCATAGCGCCAGATCCGTCGATACATGCCAAAGGCAGCTAGAGATAACATATAGGCAAGTGAGTATATTAGACAGATGTGTAAGAGACGATTAGCGAACTCTCTTGGTATGGTTTCAAACCGCATGATAAAACCTATGTATAGTGCCAGATTGATGATGGCAAGATCACACAGCCCGAGCAATAGGTTCTTCTTGTTTGATGACATTTTTCTTCCCCCAGGTTAGGAAAAGGTGATACATGGCGAACAATCCCATGCAAAGCTATCTCTTCAGGTATCAGTGTAGTAGTTCGTGAGGTAGGCAAAAATACCTGTTAGATTGGGGGTGAAAATGACAGGCTATGTGAGACGATCTCAGGGCTTTTCCACAAGGAAGACTACTATAGAAGGCACTCTATGTAGATTGCAGCCGCCTTGACCCATTTCGCCCCGGGAAAAACAAGGGTGGCTAGCCGTTTCCCGTTCCTGGAATCCACAGAGGAAACTTGATGCCATTACAGCTTGGGAACCCCTGTCCGGCAGCTCAAAGAAAACAGAGGCGCCATGCCTCGTCAAGTCAGTCCCTTGACGGCTTGTTGTATCCTCTGTCACCGTAAGGTTGTAGCTTCTCTAACCACACCTTTTCCATTTGCCTAAGCTCCCAGCGTGTATCGGTATCTTCAGCGACCTCTTTCTCCTCAATCACTTCGTAGGTGAAATTATCTGCTCCCAGCTTATTCCAGTCCTTCTGCAATTGGGAATTGGCATGTCTTCCCACATCCAGTTGCAAACGGACAGTCAGCCACCGGTTTTTTGGATTCGGGCAGGTAGACATGAAGATTTTACCATTGACAGTGTTGGTTATCTTCTTTCCCGAATGGGTGCCCCGCTTTCTCGCGTTTCCCGCGGAGTCAATGCCCAAGTATCGCTGGCTGCGAGTTCGAGAAATGGTATCACACCCCATCCGTTGGCTACCAGACCCGGCATGCCAAACTACAGCCCGTTGTGAAGAATAGCGCTCAGCCCTAGCCCGATGGTCAGAGCCCAAACAATGCTAAGTAGGGTCCCGATCAGGTAGTATTCAGCAAAACCTTGCTCTTCGGAGATTCTTTTATAGCGGGTGATGGATTTGGCGGCAAATAGGAAGGTTACTCCTTCCAGAGAGTTGGTCAAAACCAGAATGAAGATCAAAAGCCTTTCCAGTATACCAATGTACTTGCCCGTTGAGTTCTCCGTGTCTCTGAGTCCCTGGACATCAGGGAATATACTGTCCAAGGCCCTTCTTACGAATACTGCACCACCGAAACAAACCAACACGAGACCAGAGGCTACCAGAGCAAGCTTTCCCACATCATACGGAATGTTAGCAGGAAACGGAATGATGCTCTTGTATAAGGTCATGACCGGCATGCTAGGTGGGCTTTCGACCAGTCCCCACACCCAGATGAGCATCCAGAAATGCAGTATTTGGTCAGTGAGGAGAATAACTACTCGCGAGCACGGAAAAAGGCTGGCCCATTGAGGTCCCAGGGGTTCTCTGCTAATCTGCCTGCATGAATCCCCAGACCAATGCCCACGCGCAACTGCAGGGGGCGACAGATGTAGCGCAGCAGCCGTAACACCTCGGGAGCAGTTAACCAGCCTGACAGCACACCCTGAATCTCGTCTCCCCGCGACATGGCGAAGCCAGTTACTAGATGCGGGTGTTCGAGCCTGGGTAACCGCGCGGGTATACTTGCCGCCACGTCACTCCTAACCCGGGACTGGATAATATCAGCGGTAATCACAGTCATCTTCAGGAAGATCACCCCTCAGATACTAAGGTATGTCCTTTCAAAGGGTCTGTTTTCTAGCTGAGCAATGGCTTTGAGTGCTCTCCCATCATTCCCCGCAAGCGTGTGGTGTCTTTTCCTGCCCGTGATGTTAGTTCGATGTCTTGGGTACTCACCCGCGTATGTATCGTCCGTCATATCCCTATTCATGCTGTTTCTGACGGTGGGAAAGATCATCCTTGGCTCTATCTATGACCGCTTCGCTTCGTCTATTTCAGTCCCATTGATGGGAGCGGTTTATGATATCACGGGCAGCTATCGCTTAGCATGGTATGGACTCTTCCTGTGTTCCATCGCCATAGCCTTTTCTCTGATTGGTAGCGAGATCATGCACCGAAAAGGCTGTAGAGATTCGGTCCCCACTCACGGAAGAGTCCTTTGATTCGGCCATGCGGACCAAAGGTATGCCGAATGTTGTGATCGGTATGCTCCTTGATGAACTCTACGTTCTAGGTTTGGCCATCAATGAACGTCTCCTCAGCAGTTTCAGGACGTAGAACCTATCGTGCAGAGTGCCTAATCGCCCTCCGTCTGTGTCTTAACTGCTGGGTCCATTAGAGAGACCTTGAGGATCGCATTCTCAATACCTTCTAACCTTTCCTGCACAGCCAGGATATCGCCTCTATCATCCGCGATAGCCAATGCCTTCAGATAAAAATCTCTTGCTTTATCGTAATCAAGCTCCCCCCCAAGCCACTTAGAGGTATAGATATCTCCCCACGCGATATATCCCCAGGGGTCATGGGGGCGCTCGCGCACAATTCCCTCAAACTCCAAGTCAGCCTGTTCATAATCGCCCAGATACGCATAGGACTCAGCTACAGAGCGTCTCATATTGGCAAGAATCAAATCATCTGCGTCGGGAAAAACGGTCAAGAACTCCCGACAGTAGTCAAGCCTCTTTTTGAAATAGCTCTTATTACGCACCCCTGCATTGCGCAGCTCCATTTCCAGGTCCTGGACGAAATTGCTGACAAAAAACGCACCGCGGAACTGCTCATCAAGCAAACCTAAGTCGCTGCATGCCTGCTGTTGGCACTTGACCTTGATGGCCTTCCACACCTCTAACCAGATATCGCAACCTGTTTCGCGATCACCAGCTAGGAAATACTGCTCCCCCTCATCAATTGAGTTACTCATTTGCTCTACTGACACATTATCGGCTGGGGCCATTCTCTCCCACAAAACCCATGCAGCAAACCAGGGGAAGTCTTCGTCTCTGCCCTGCGCTGTTACCTTGAAGTCATCAAACCAGCCCTCGGAGATGTCCTGAGCTAGATCGTATTTTTCCACGTCCTCTAAGAACGTGTCCTCGTCGAATGGAATACCGATGCTCTCCAGCATCTGGATGATATCCTCGGTATCCATCTCATCCACTTCTTCATATGACCAATGTCTCATGACCGGATGTGGTCTATCGATACAGCATTTTTTGTACTTCTTGCCACTCCCGCAAGGACATGGCTCATTTCTTCCTATCTTGCTCAAGATCTTACGCTCCTTTGCCTTAATCATTTATTATCAACAACATTTTCGAAGGTGTGTGCGAGCTCCAGAACCGAAGCGCCCTGGCCAGTTCCCCGGTTATGGACACCTTCAGGTAGCTTCTCGATGGCTGCCACGAGACCTGCAGCTGCATCCATCACATGGATGTAGTCTCTAACACCCTCTATAGTGTCATAGTCATTGCTTAGCTGCTTCAGTTTTCCGTTGGCCTTTGAAGTTCCGTCCCTAGACAACATTTCTTGTACTTCTTGCCGCTGCCGCAAGGGCAAGGGTCATTGCGGCCGATCTGCCTAGTAGCACCCCTGGGAATACTGCGGAGTGGGATTCTATGACCAACATCTGAGAATTTACCTTCAGGAAGCGGCCCAAGATACGCCTGCTCTACCTGACTAAAGATTTCGTTAGGAGTATGTCCTCTATTCTCCCAAATGCGGGTATTGTTGGCAAGCTCCATGATCAGCGGTATGAGTTCCATGATCTGTGATTGACTTTTGAATGAAATATTGCGCCGGTTAAACTCATTCATGACACTGTCAATGGAGAAATCCATGGCACAGGTAAGCTGAATATCCTCAGTCAGCTCGTCAGCTTTCTCCAGATCGTGTACGATATTCTTCCGGATATAGCTAGATAGTTGTTTATACTCCTTGGTTTTCTCCATATAGAAGTCGTCAGCGTATTTCAATAGCTCGTTCTTTGGTGGAACATAATAGGGTTTGCCGGCTTGTTGTGCCTTCAGATAGGCGACGGAATCATCAACAAAGACAGCCTCATGCACAAAATACCCCTCAAAGTACTCGAAAAACTCACCCTGAGTGTCCCTAAACTGCTCAAGATCCGTAAGATCAATAGCATCTTCGTTTTGTTGGTTATAGATCTCAACAAGCTTCTCCGGTGGCACAAGGCCGTAGAGATTAGTTGTTGCTCTTATGTAGTCCAAAACTGGGTTATTGCCCACAGTTTGATCCCCCTTACTCCCACTCGTTAAACTCTAGCACCGTATTGTTCATACTCTGCCCCAAAGGCTTCTTTGAGTTGTTCTTCTGCAAGTGGAACTACAATCTGGTATTAACCCGAGTTGATGGACACACGGATAAGACCTAAGGGAAGTTTGGTATCTCTTTACGCTAACAAACAGTGCGCCTGCGAATCAGCAATCTCTTTAGCCCACAACAAACTTCGTTGTGCTCCCGGTATCGGTCATTTCCACCTTGAGCCTCGCGTCGATGCGCTCCTCAAGCTCAGGGACGTGCGAGATTACGCCCACAGTCCTTCCACTATCACGCTGTAGATTAATCAAGGTGTCCAGAGCAAGGTCCAGAGACTCAGGGTCCAGGGCCCCGAAACCTTCATCTATGAACATGGTGTCAAGGTGGATGCCGCCGGCATACGCCTGGACTACATCGGCCAACCCCAACGCCAGCGAAAGTGAAGCCATGAATCCTTCGCCTCCGGAAAGCGTGGTCACACTGCGCTCGCGGCCTGTATACATATCGAAAACCTCCAGTCCGAGCCCCCCGGCGCTGCGAGCTGTTTTGCGTTCCAGTGTCCGCCTGAGACTATACCGCCTCTTACTCATAACCTGAAGCCTACGACTGGCGGCATCTGCCACCTTGTCGAGCATGGAAGCGAGAATGAAGGTCTCGAAATTCATCCCCAGCTTGTTAGGTGTTTTGCCACTTGCTACATCGGCTATGCGGGCCGCTACACCGTATTGCTCTTCCAGATCTGCCATTTCCTGCAACAACTCATCCAAGGCCCTTATCAGGTTCTTCTTGCCCTCTGCTGCTTTCTCCAGTTGGGCACGGATTTCCACTGCATCAATTGAGGCCTTATATAGCCGGTCCGCCTCTGACTCTAGAGCCTCCAGATCAGATTCCGTCAGTCCTGCGGCTGCTTGTTCCGCTCTTTCCAGGCGTGCACTAGCTGCATGCAATTGCCGATCGAATTCGTCGACAGCCTCCTCCAAGACCTGAAGCTGTTCATCCGATCTCTTCGCAGCTTCATAGGCCTCCAAACCAGCAAACCCGGCCTCAGCCACCCTGGCCGCAAACTCCCCTAGCCGCCGGTCTCTTGTCCCTTCTGCCTCCTCAGCGTACCGCTTGGCTTCCCTTCTTTCGGACTCCGCCCCTGCCAACGCCTGCTCCCGAGCCGCTGCGGCCTGCTCGGCTTGGTCTAGTTCCT
Source organism: Bacillota bacterium (assembly GCA_012798695.1). Classification (GTDB taxonomy): domain Bacteria; phylum Bacillota; class Limnochordia; order DTU087; family DTU087; genus JAAZMR01. The sequence goes on from JAAZMR010000126.1 coordinate 6,893, forward strand.
TGCGCAAGCTGTCCCGCATCTCCTTTTTGTCTGCCAACGCCCGTTCCAGCGCATCCGGGGAGCGTAGATCAGCAGGGATACCCAACTCCCGCTCTTCCACCTTCGCCCTAGCTGCGGCCAATTTGGTGTCTGCTTCTGATCTAGCCTTTTGAGCTGTATCAAGCTCGCGGTCGGCATTGGCAAGCAGCTCCTCCAACTCCAGAGTCTGTTGCTCTAATCGCCCCGCCTCGTCCTCAGCCTTCGTAGCCTTCTCCGCCTGCGCCTCAGCCTCAGAGAGCTCATCTCTGATCCTCTGGATGAGGTCGGATAGGCTTTCACCCTCTCTAATCTCAACATCCATTCCCAATGCTTCAAGCCGCCCTTTGATAGTAGCTGCGGCCTGAGCTGCATCTGCAGCAGCCTTCCGGAGACGGCCACACTCCTTCTCAAGCGATTCCACTGTTCTCCTGGCATTTGCAATCTCATCTGGAGACGGAATACGCTCATGCACATGGGCTCTGTCCTCTTCTTTCCCAATCACCTCATGTGCAGGCTTTGGATGTTCAATCGACCCACAGACCGGACACGGCTTCCCCCACTCAAGTGACACAGCCATAGCGACAGCCTGGCTCGACATCCAGGAATCCTGCAGCCTCTCTACGTCCTCCTTCGCCATGGTCAACCGGCTTTCAGCAGACCTGACTGCATCAGCTGCCTCGTTCGCAACCTGCTGCCTCTTGACTTGCTCTACTTCGAGCTTCTCCCGCTCCTGTATTCTCATGAGGCTCTGCTGGACCTCTCTAGCGGCAGCCTCCCAGCGGGGACGTTCAGCCGCTGTTTTGAGCACACCATCAAGCTTACGCCTTGCCTCCTTCAGCCTGGCATCGGCTTTCTTCTTTTTGTCCTCCGCATTCTGCGCCGACTTAGCTGCCTTCTCTGCCGCCCGCGCAGCCTTCACCGCCTCGCCTCTCGCCTCATCAATTGCCACTACCTGATCTTTCAGTGACTCAAGCTGGATGACAGCCTTGGCTGCGCGCTCCCGCTCCTTGGCCCGGGCAGGTGACTTCTCTTTTTCAAGCTTCTCCCGGGCTCGTCTGGCCAGCTCCTCTGCCTCGTCCAGTTTCCTGTCAGCAGATTCAGCGGCTTGTTTGGCCTTCTTCGCCGTTTCCGTTGCCACCACGTACAACCTCTCAGCACCCTCGCAGGCTGACGCCCTTCTGGCTGCATCATGCTCATCCCGTTTAGCCGTAACCTCTTCTTGCCTCGCTGTGAGTTCAGCTAGGGCTGCAGCCGCAGCGGCGGCTTCTTGCAGCTTCTCGGCCTCTTTCTTTCCTACTTCCAAAGCTTGGGCAGCCTGCTTAGCGATCTCCTTGGCAGCCTCCTCCGCCTCCCGAGCCTTTATCATCTCTGCACATGTCTTTGCGTAGGATGCCTCTAGCTCTTCTACAGACTCCACATTCGCCTGTCCAAGGAGTGTATCGCACCGGTCCGTTTGTTGCGCAAGTTTGCTGGCCAGGGACTTTGCTTCCACTTTGAGCGCTTCTTCGATCTGCCTGTAAGGCTCTGTTTGAAAGAGTATCTCCATGATATCTCGCCGCTCAGCCGAATCCGCAGTAAGGGCCTGTCTGAACTGCCCCTGTGGCAACAGAACAACCTGGCGGAATTGGTCAGCCTGAAATCCCAAAATCCCCTCAATTTCAGTGGTAACCGCCCTTACCCCGGTGGCAATTACCCGTCCCTCGCCACTGCCGCCCTCTTCTTGATCAGTGCTTGTCCTATCCCAGAGCGTGGCATTAGGCGCGATGGGAGTCTTCCGGCCAGATACTTCGTATGAGGGACTGCGCTCGACTCTGTATTCCTTCTGACCCACGACAAAGTCAAGTATGACCACTGTTGGAACCGTGTCGTCAGCATAGTGGGATCTCATGTCGCTGGCATCTCGCTCAGCTCCGCTCGTCTTGCCGTAGAGGGCGAAGCAGATAGCATCCAAGATAGCGGTTTTCCCGGAGCCTGTTGGGCCGTGGATCAGAAAGAAGCTTCTGCCTTCTAGCTCACGAAAGTCAACGAGCTCCTTGCCAGCATAGGGTCCAAATGCACACATTGACAATCGAATCGGTCTCATGTCACAGCTGCCTCCTTTTCTCCCTGCACCCGTTGGAGAATTGCCGCAAACGCCGCTTCTTCCCTATCTGAAAGTTTCTCTCCTGCAACTTGTGCATAGAAGTCGCGAAACAGCTCTAGGTCTGTAGCCTTTCTATGATCCACCCTGGCCGCAGCAAGGCCGGATTCGGCTGCACCCGCCATGGCATCCTCGCTGGGAACGATCTCCATAACGTTAGGATAGACTAACCGCAGCCGATTCATTGCATCCCAGATCGCCTCTCGGTCGGTAAGGCAAATTGATATGTAATCCTCTCTCGATTCGCCAGGCCCGGGGCCTCGCATCACTTCCTCGAACCGACCTTTGATCTTGCGTACATCGTGTCTTGGCGTCAGAGGCACGGCCCTTACCGATGGCATCCCTTCCGCGTCTATTTCCACGACTGTAACAGACTTCACATGCTCCGCCTCGTCAAATGAGTACTTAAGCAAAGAACCGGAGTACCTTACTGCAGTTCCGGGCATGGTCTGGGGGCGGTGCAAATGTCCCAGGGCAGTATATTTAAAAGGGAGGAAATGGGATATGTCGATCATACCCGCACCTCCCACCGAGAGAGATCGTTCAGATTCTGAAACCGTGCCGCCACTGACAAACGCATGAGCGATGGCGACTGTCCGGCCATACCCAGAAACCGAAGTTCGAGCCCAGCCGCCAGCTGATGGTTGGTCGAACAACTCCGTTGCCGCCATCTCATCCCCCGCCCAGCTTCCTGCAGCTCCTTCCCTTGATGCACTGTTACTCACACCGGGTTCCATAGAAACAAGCTCGGTGGCAGCTACAGCCGCAGCGGCAAGCTGTGCTTCCATTGCCGCATTGTGGTCCCTGGCATCGGGCACAGCCAGGGTTTCGCGAACGATTACCGGTTCAGCATAGGGAATAGGCACAAACCATACTGGCCCATGCTGATCGCGCATCTCAAGAGGAGCACATGAATCGGGTGGCCCAATGATGTGCAGTCCCTGAGCCTGCATGAGCGAGGAGCCAAAACTGAGGCGCTCCGGCGAATCGTGGTTCCCGGCGATCATGATGACGGGTATCTCAAGCCCCAATACAATGCGAGAAAGGGTCTCGTCAAGCAGCTGCACGGCCTCAATCGGAGGTGCAGACCTGTCGTATACATCGCCTGCAATCACTACCAGGTCAGGCGATTCATCTCGAACTAGGTCCACAAATTGATCAAGGACGTAAGCCTGATCATCAGTGAGGCGAACATTGTAGAAAATCCGCCCCAGATGCCAATCGGATGTATGAATGAACTTCAAGAACTATCCCCCCATCGCCCAACATCCAGGCTGCGCCTTGTGTTGAGGGCCTCAGTTTTCTATTGGTGCAATCACGAAATTATAGTCAAATCCAGGATGCCTGCAGATGACCACTAATGGGCTACTTGGCTAACGATGCTCCGGAAATACTTAGACTTATGATGCGTTCCTCAATAGTCCTTTGACATCGAAAGCTCAGTATTTCTATATCACGCGTTTGCCGATGCGATCTAGGCGACCTTTTCGCGGTTCTATTCTCATGGGGCTCCAAGGTAGATCATAGTTGGAGATTTTAGTCATTTAAGGAAATGTAGTAGCAATCATCGGTGACCCTTCTTGAGCGGTGTTGAGTCCATGACCTCGGGCGAGCTTGTCCTTAAGGGCAACCCCATTCAGCTACCACCCTTTATCGCACCCTCGGTGCCATGACATGCCTGCGGGGAACAGCCTTCCTCTTATGTAACGAAGTATCCATTATCAATGACACTTGGAGCTTTGCCTGGATCGGCAATGACTACCTCGCCCTGGCTGATGGTCTTAGCTTTGGTGGTCATTGTCATCGCCTCCTGGGTCTTTAGGAAGACTGCATATGGAATGCGGGTCTACGCGGTAGGAGGCAACCTGCAGGCCGCCCGTTATACGGGGCAATATGCTGCTCTCTTACAAGCCCCTTTGAGACCATAAACCGCGTGTGTTGCTCTTCTTGCTGAATCAATACATTCTTCACCGCGGACATTTGATATCCTTCCTGTTTGAGGCTTTGAGCATTCGGGAAGTATCCTCTATATTTCGTTGTCATCGCTTCTGTAAGTGATGCCAATTTGGTGGCTTTGGGGCATGTGACTTTCTTGCCTAAAGGGTTTAGCACTTTTGCCTATCAAGAAATCTTGGAGGATTCGAGAATCTGGATCGGATATAGAAATACCGTTTTTTACAGTGTACGAGGGACTCTAATCAGCCTTTTCTTCACGCTTCCAGCGGCCTATGCGTTGTCAAGAAAAGAGCTGTTGTTTAGGAGGTTCTTTACATTCTATTTCATATTTACGATGTACTTTGGCGGTGGGCTGATTCCTACCTATATGCTAATAAAAAGGGTCGGTCTAGAGAACACGCCGTGGGTATTCATGATTCCTTTTTCTGTCAGCGTATTCAACCTGATAGTAACAAGAACTTATTTTGAATCTGCCATTCCCGAGGAATTGCACGAAGCAGCAGTGATCGATGGCTGTTCTCATTTCAGGTATTTCTTTGACGTGGTGTTGCCTCTCGCCAAACCAGTTATTTCAGTAATCGGACTGTACTATTTTGTGGGACGTTGGAATGATTTCTTTACGGGTTTGATTTATATAAGAGACAAGAATCTTGTTCCTCTTCAATTGGTACTGCGAAACATCTTGATTGCTAATCAAGTGTTTCAGGAAGGTGTAGGATTAGGTGGCGAAGCCGGCGGCTATGCTCAAAGGTATGCGGATTCGATCAAATATGGGCTTATCATAGTCTCATCCTTACCCGTATTGATTCTCTATCCGTTTCTGCAGAAGTATTTCACCAAAGGTGTCATGATTGGTGCAATCAAGGGATAATTATGCGCTGAGCAACCAGGTCCACACCAACTGAGTTGCTTGGCTCTTTGGGTCTCACCTTTCCCTAGGATGCTTAGGTGCTAGCCGTATTCGCACTTGTCCATCTCGTCTGCAGTAGAAACCAAAACCTAAGTAGCTTCGTTTCCAAGCTCTGTCTACCGCACCTTTCTCTCGGTTGACCTTCAGCCTGAAGCTTCTCTTCCACGTACTGTTGAAGCGAAGCCATCACCCGATTCCGGCTACATTGAATAGCCTCTTCTTGGAGTTGAGCTGTTACTCGAGGGTAACCATAAAGACCACGCGAATGATGGTAAACACGATGGATATTCTCGAGCAAACACACGGCGATCACTAGAACGATTTTTGGACCAAGCTATACCTATGCCAAGGGTAAAACGTACCTCGCCATGACCCAAAAGTGAACCATGCTGCCCCCTAGGACAAACATGTGGAAGATCTCATGAAAGCCAAGTACATTTGAGGGTAGCCTGGGCCACTTGGTGCCGTAGATAAGAGCTCCCACACTATAGGTGATGCCCCCGATTAGGAGCCATATCACACCCGTCCAAGTGATAGAATCAGCTAGTGGCACTAGCGCAACAACCGCCAACCATCCCATCACAAGATACAAGAGAGTAGATAGCCAACGAGGCGCATCTAGCCACAGGATCTTGCATGTGATCCCTAAAGCTGTCAGAATCCAGATCCCAGCTATCACCCCCCACCGCCAAGCACCCTGCAGGGCAATTAGACACAGGGGAGTATATGAGCCCGCGATGAGCACATAGATCATACTGTGATCAATCTTTCGCAGGATACGGGTGCACTGCCGCGATACACGCAAGGAATGATAGATAGTACTAGCTGAGTAGAGCAGGACTAGGCTCACTCCATACACAGCAAAGCCCACGACATGCCGGACGCTCCCCTGGATGGCACCTCTATACACCAGGAAAATCAGACCTATTACTGAGAGGATCGCGCCAAGCATGTGACTTAACGCATTGACTGGCTCTTTAATTCTACTAATCAAGATCTCCTCCTGACGTAGGGCGAATTAATTTTGGCAAAATGACTCCCTTTAACCGTTCTGCATAGTAGATGGTAGGTTCACTAGATGAAAGAGCTGCAAGCAGCGCACGCACACATTGCTGAACGCTGATGGGTTGTTTGGTATGGCGTATTCTACTCAGGCATCTTAGCGCCGCTTGCGGTCTTCCATACTTATATCCTTTCGTGGCCAATAAGGCATCATTATGACAGCCTCGTCGTATACTCAG
>JAAZMR010000029.1 GCA_012798695.1 Bacillota bacterium
ATGAAGTTGCTATAGTCGGTATGCGTGAAGAAATTAGAAAGACCATATGTACCGGAGTAGAAATGTTCAGGAAACTCCTGGACTATGCTGAAGCCGGAGACAATATAGGTACCCTGTTAAGAGGAGTAGACCGCAAGGCAGTAGAGCGGGGCATGGTTTTAGCCAAGCCGGGGAGCATAAACCCCTTGACCAAATTCAATGCCGAAGTATACGTATTAACCAAAGAAGAAGGCGGTCGCCACACTCCCTTTTTTAGCGGCTATCGTCCCCAATTCTACTTTAGGACTACTGACGTAACCGGCGTCATCCAACTACCAGAAGGAGTAGAGATGGTAATGCCGGGGGACAATGTGCAAATGGCCATAGAGCTGATAACCCCGATAGCTGTAGAAGAAGGATTACGTTTTGCTATCCGCGAAGGGGGCAGAACTGTAGGTGCCGGTGTAGTTACCAGCTTGAGTGAATAAGATAGTTTTTCAACCGGGAGGGAGGCCTTTTCCTTCCCGGGCAAATTCCTAACCGGAACAGATTACCAGCAATATTGCATACCAGGTTATGAAACCTGACCTGAAATGTTTTTGAACACCCGGCAGCGTGTGCCAATTAAAAGCTGATTTAAGGAGGTTTAACTGCGTGAGTGGCCAGCAAAAGGTTAGAATTAGACTTAAGGCATTTGATCACAGATTATTAGATCAATCCTCACAAAAAATAGTTGAAACGGCCAGGAAAAATGGGGCCAGTGTTTCCGGACCTATTCCTTTGCCGACCGAGAAAAATATTTTTACCATTTTAAGATCTCCTCATGTCAATAAAGATTCAAGAGAGCAATTTGAAATGAGAACCCATAAACGACTAATAGATATATTAGATCCTAACCCCAAAACCATTGATGCTCTGATGCACCTGGATTTACCTTCAGGGGTAGATATAGAGATTAAATTATAGGTGTGAGACCGGGTGCTAAGAGACCAGAGGGCTTTAAGGTCTTCAGGCAGTAAAATATCCGGCTAAATATAAGAGCGAAGTTGGGTGCCCACTTCCAACCAATCGCTAAGAGAAATCACAACTAGGAGGTAATTTAGGTGGCAGCTGATATTAATAAAGCAATTATGGGTATCAAGATAGGGATGACCCAAATTTTTGACGAAAACGATAAGGCTGTACCAGTAACTATTGTTGAAGCTGGTCCATGTACGGTTTTACAGAAGAAAAACAGTGAAACAGATGGTTATAATGCAATCCAGGTAGGCTTTTACAACCTGAAAGAAAAGTTAGCTAACAAACCTATTAAAGGACACTTTAAAAAAGCTAATGTTAAACCTTTACGTTATATCAGAGAATTTAGAGTAGATAATGTTGATGACTATGAAATTGGTCAGGAAATAAAAGCTGATCAGTTTAATCCTGGAGACATGGTAGATGTTGTAGGCACATCCAAAGGAAAAGGCTTTGCCGGTGCGGTAAAGAGACACAACTTGGCTCGTGGCTCTATGGGGCATGGTTCCAAATATCATCGCGGTCCTGGAGCA
>JAAZMR010000095.1 GCA_012798695.1 Bacillota bacterium
CATCCAGGAATGCATCCAATGTCTCAGAAACCTCTACCTCAAAACCTTCCTCAACCAGTATTTCCTTGAAAAGCTCCGAAACCTCAATCGGTTGATGACCATCCCAACCACCCCGAACAATTAACGCCTTTTTTGCCATGGTGTCAGATCTCCTTATCTTCAGAAATATTGTTGAGTAATACTACAGTCATCCATATTGTACCACAAAAGTCTTAACAGATGAAGCCCGAATTCTCGGGATCTGTTCACTAAAACGATAGAAAAGGCCAGTGGCCTCAGGTTTATCTGTCACTGGCGCTGGTTTTCGTTCAGCTCCTTTAGGTGATTAGCCCTTTAGTCCTGTGAGCGAGATCCCTTGTATGAAGGTCTTTTGTGTGAAGAAAAACAGGATGATAATCGGTAGTGTCACTAACGTACTGGCGGCCATCAAGCCACCCCATTCAGTCAAAAGGGCGCTGCGAAACTGCTGTAACCCTAGAGCTAAGGTGTATTTTTCTGTGCTGCGTAGGTAAATCAAAGGCCCTAAGAAGTCATTCCATGATCCGATAAACTGAAAGAGAGCGACTACGGCTAGAGCTGGTTTGGCTAGGGGCAAGATAATTGCCCGGTATATATAAAACTCGGATGCACCATCGATTCTGGCTGCATCGGATAGCTCCAAGGGGATGGTCATAAAAAACTGCCTGAGTAAAAAGACGTAAAATGCCGGTGCAAAGAACGTAGGCACGATGAGGGGTTTGAAGGTATTGATCCAGCGCAGCTTATTAAATATGACGAACATGGGAATCATGGTCACCGCAAAGGGAATCATCATAGTCGCGATCACCAACATGAAGATAGTATCCCGCTCTGGCCAATCAATACGGGAGAACCCATAGGCGACCAGAGAGCAGGAAATCACACTGCCCAGAACACTGAGGGCACAGATAGAGAGGGTATTAAACAAATACTGAAAAAAGGGAATGAACTCGACTGCTGTCCGATAATGTCCCCAGTAAACGTTGCTCGGAAGCCACTTGGGTGGGAAGATGAATATCTCTGGATTTGGTTTCAATGATGTAGAGATCAGCCAAAACAGAGGTAGAGCAAAGAGTGCTGAGAAGAAAATCAGGACTGCATGGCTAAGCACTGAGTTAATGTTTTTTTGATTATCCATCATCGACACTCCTCAGGGAAGAAATGTACTCCTGCGGGGACCTCCCCGCAGGAGTGAACCAGCTTCCGCTATTTGCGTACTCGTTCGTATTCTTTCATGACTTCAGCGGCTGCGTCATCGAGCGCTTCTTGTGGTGATTTCTCCAAAAGGCGAGCATAGTCTTTGGCTGCAGAGATCCGGTTAAACAGGAATGAGTCTACCGGGGTCTGCATAACAGTCCAGTTCTGCATATTGAGGATGTTGCGGAATGTATCAAACTGGGGGAACATGTTCAGGTACTGGATAGTAGTGGCCTGCTGCCAGACTCGCTGTTCTCGGTCTAGGGGCATCCAGGCACCCCACTCGAAGATTTTAGCCCGCTGCTCTTCATATCCATAGCCAATCCAGAACTTCACGAATTCCAGAGCGGCTTCAGCATTCTTGCTGCCCGTAGGTATAGCTAGGGCACCATAAGCAGAGCGGACCAAGACACCACCCTGTTTGCCGCCTTCTGGGTAAGGAGTGAAGGGGGCAATGTCATAGGAGAAGTCCTCTGGTGCATAGTTGGCGATATTGATGATCACCCACTGCCCTTGCTGCTCCATGGATTTCTTCTGAGAAATGAATGGATCTAATGCCCCGGCCCTTTCCTCAGATATGCCAGACTCAAAAGCCACGATTTTGTTGACATCGTACTTGTGGGAGTATGATGTGATCCATTCCAGAGCCTGCAAGATTTTGGGATCCTTATTAAATGTAGGAGCACCATCATCATCGACGAAGGCACCACCAAAGACCGTACCCCAGTAATCTAATCCCCAGCTGGGGTAGAATCCGATCACATCAATATTGCCTCTGGCATCATAGCGGGTGAGTTTTTCTGCAAAGATATCGAGTTCTTCGATGGTTGCAGGGGGCCTTTCGGGGTCTAGCCCGGCTTCCACAAAGTGAGCCTTATTGTAATATAGGCTGCAGCAGTCAATATAGGGGGTAAGTGCCCAGACATGGCCTTTCCAGTCATTGACTTCCCAGACTACCGGCAGAGCCCACTCCTGGAACTGTTTCCATTCATTTTCACCCATGAGTTTGTCAATAGCGTGGAAGAGGCCTTTTTCGGCCATATACAGGTTGCCATCACCGGTCAGACTGACGACATCGGGCATATCGCCGATGGCAGCAGAACTCATCAGTCTTTCTCTAAAGTTCTCGGGGATGACTACTGCCTTGACTTCGATCTCATCCTGGGACTCGTTAAATAGGTTAGCGATGTCATCCAGGACTTTAGACCATTGACCTGTCCACTGATGCCAATAAGTGATCTTAGTCTTAGCCGCAAATGTTGGTGCTGCCAGCAGCATAACTAGGATCACAGTCAATACCAATCCGCATCTTCGCTTGAACATGGTATCAGCCTCCATATGCTGTCTTTCGGTTAGAATCCTACACCATTGGCAAGTTTTTTGACCCGCTCACCTCCTTGCAGTGCAAGAACCCAAAACAGTGGCTATCTAACCTGACCCCCGTAATATACCCAGCGTGAGGATACCTTGAAGGTCAAAATGGTCAGCACGAAGATAACTAGGAACATGAGCCAGGCCATAGCTGAGGCATAGCCCATCTTGAAGAAGCGAAAAGCACTATTATACAGATATAATGCATAGAACAGGGTGCTGTCGGCCGGCCCGCCGCCCGTCATGATATATGCCTGGGTGAAGTACTGGAAAGTACCAATCAGGCCCATGATGACATTAAATAAGATTACCGGTGAGATCATGGGGATGGTGACATTGGTTACTTTCTGCAATGCATTAGCACCATCCAATTCAGCGGCTTCATAAAGGCTTTCAGGGACATCTTGTAAACTGGCGAGGTAAATCAAGGCTGTTTGCCCAATACCCCACAGCCCCATGAGGATCAGGGAAGGTTTGGCCAGTTTGGGATCACTGATCCAGCCCGGCCCAGGCACCTTGAAAAACAGGTAGATCAGTCCATTGACAATGCCATACTGGGGATTGAGCAGCCACAACCAGACCATGGAAGATGCTACAATTGGTACGATGCTCGGTATGTAAAACAGGGTCCGGTAAATGGTCATGCCCCGCACCTTCAAATTCAGCATCAAGGCTACACAGATGCCCCAGAGGGTACTTAAGGGAATAGAGAAGATTGCATAGTAAAAGGTGTTATATAAGGCTTTGCGGACCAAGGGGTCAGTCATCATGTTGGCGTAGTTTTCCAGGCCGATGAATTCCGGTGCGGAGATTACATCATATGAAGTGAGGCTGTAGTAAATAGAACTGATGAAGGGGTATAAAGTAAAAACGAGAAATCCCACCAACCATGGCGAAACAAACAGAAGTCCTTGCCGCCTCCGTTTGCGCACTGTTGCACTGCTGGCCATGCATATTACCTCCTCGAACAAGTCACTATCGGTAAAATCCATACTGAAAAATCATAGCTCAATGCAGTAAACTATATTCGACGAATGATCAGATAATCCTGCATATGTGAAGATTCCGCGGCTAACACATAAATCGGCGAAGTATCAGGGATCAAGTGGGTATCGAGGCTGTGAAGGGTACAGCTCGTGGTTCAGGAGCCCTTAAGCCATCTCTGGTAGGGCAAAAACCTGAAGAACGAATTGAAGAGCTTGTGTCAAAACTGAAAATGGGATCAAAACAGGGAGGAATATAGCGATAGATGGGGAAGCATCAAAATGATGGGAAAAATGTGGCGAAAACTGTAGATGGACAAGATTGTCATCAGAAGAAACTAGTTGTCAACGGTTTTCGAAAAGGCAAAGAAGAGGAGGTGAACTCTGCCTAAG
>JAAZMR010000031.1 GCA_012798695.1 Bacillota bacterium
AGTTTTCAAGGTTCAAGTCACTTAGCTGTCCACCGGGCTCAACCACCCGGCAAGTTTTTATTATAACAGCCTATCCCCAACATGTCAACACCATTTTTCTCACTAGCTCTTAACTTGTCTCTCTACGAGTTGTCTCCTTGTACCCCAGACAGCCCGTCTCTTCAAATGTCATGTTAAGGATTTGTTGCCGCCCCTGCGGCTTTACGATAATACCATGACCACCCTGGCTCTGTCAAGCCCCTGCAAAAGTGCCTGCATCGACGGAAGGCGGTGTACAGAGACGATTTCCTCGGTGCACGATAATAAAGGGCAGTACAATCAGAGAAACTATTGAGTGCGAACCACACATCCTAGAAGCTGATGGAGGTATTCTATGAACAGGATCAAATGCTCCGTGGAAAACTGTGTCTATTGGCTTGACAATGTCTGTGAAGCTGAATCTATTCAGGTGGCCACCATCCCCCTTTCCCCGAGTCAGGCCGGCCGAGGAAATATGGAAGTCGGCTCTCTCACAGAACAAGACAAGGCCGATTACTCATCAGAAACGCAATGTGTAACCTTTAGGCCCAAAGACAAAGCATAGGCCAATAAGAGAGCCTACTCTCCCTACGGGAGTTTAGGCTCCTCTTTCAATATTCCCAATCACATCTTCGCACAGTAGTATCCCGGCGCCCCACTGGTAGGTCCGGATAACCACATCCCCAGACAGCAATGGGCCATCGAAAGCAGTTCGCCTTCTAGGCTTGTACGGCCTCTCTGGCTAATGCCAGCGTATCGCGGGCAATCATCAGCTCTTCATCTGTTGGCACTACCCATACCTCAATCGATGAATCTCCGGTGGAAAGCTTGACTTCCTTACTCCTCACCTGGCTATTCAGTTTCTCGTCTATGGAAACACCAATAACAGCAAGTCGCTGGCACAGAAGATGTCTGACCTCGGCATCATTTTCACCGATGCCACCAGAAAAGACAATCACATCCGCTCCACCTAGTTCTACATAGAAGGCCCCAACATATTGCACTAGTCGATGCAAAAATACGTCGAATGCTATCTGTGCTCTGGGATTACCGTTTTTACGGGCAGCTGCTAGATCCCGCATATCACTACTGACACCCGAGAGACCTAGTAAACCACTCTTCTTGTTCATCAGCGTATCGAGTTCATCCCAGTCAAGCTCCAGCTTATTGCCGAGGAAGGGGATAACGGCCGGATCTATATTGCCACAGCGGGTACCCATCACGAGACCTTCCAAGGGAGTGAAGCCCATGCTAGTGTCAAAACATTTACCAGCTCTTACGGCTGCAATACTACTCCCATTACCGAGGTGACAAGTGATTAGATTCAGCTCTTCTGGTTGCTTACCCACGAGCTCCGCCGTCCGCTGGGTCAGATATCTGTGGGAGGTACCATGAAAACCATAACGGCGAACACCAAACTGCTCGTAATACTCATAAGGCAGTGCATAAAGATAGGATGATGCTGGCATGGTCTGATGGAAAGCAGTATCAAATACGGTAACTTGCGGAACCCCAGGCATTAGCGCCATACATGCCTCAATTCCCATGATATTAGCTGGCATGTGTAGTGGTCCCACCTCAATCAGAGTCTTTAGCAAGTCTACTTCTTTTTCACCCACCAAGGTGGACTCAGTGAAAAGCTCTTTGCCGTGAAGTACTCGATGACCCACTGCCCGAATATCTGTTAGGGAGTCGAGTACTCCAATTTCGGGATCGGACAACTGCCCCAATACATGACGTAAAGCATCCCGATGATTCTTAAGAGTCTCTTCGGTCTCGATTTTCTCGCCGTCGGTAGGCTCGTAAGCCACCGGCTGCAAGTAGCCCTCTAGCCCGATCTTCTCCACGAGTCCAGAGGCCAAAACGCTTTCATCAACCATGTCAAACACTTTGTATTTCAGGGATGAGCTCCCACTGTTTATGACAAGGATCTTCATGTAATCCCCTCCCCATATAGAAATCCTAAGATAAAACCCTTTCCTATTATAACATGAATATCTGCTTGTTCAACCGGATTCCCGCTCGTCACTCCCGATATGGCTGCCCCTACCATAACTTCCCGTTTACTTTGGTGGATCACGTATGACCCCATGCATCCCGAGCTGATTGTACAAATCAAAACTCGCATACCCCTCCACAGCCTCACATAGATATTATTTGACTTCGGGATCATCTAAAACAGGAAAAGGCTTGTCCGAACTTGGAAAGGGGAGTCCGATTTGCCCTACAAGCCGCCTTCAAATTCGACTAGAGCTTGGCTTCTATTCATGCATAGGCAGTGGAAATACTGGGTGTTGTGTGGACTCGTCGTCATCGCATACTTTATCGCGGCAAAGCTATTGCATTTCCAGAGCTTCCCTATTCTAACCCGTCCAGGGGGATTGATTAGCTTGCCCGACTGGGAGTTGAAGCATAGGATTGAGATGGGAACCTCCTTCTTGAGGTATGCAAATTGCCCTTGCTACATGAATCCTACAAAACCATCCGCACAACAACTCTATGCTTATGTCACCGAAGAGAATTTGCCTTGGCTTTGTGAGCAACCAGCCCGTTTAATCCAGCTTCAAGACGAATTCAGCGCCGATAAGCTGGTAACCGCCTTTAGGACCATACTTCCAGACCCATTATACGCGGAGGAAGACAATATTGCTGTTGCCGCAACCTATCTGGCCGGCACTG
>JAAZMR010000036.1 GCA_012798695.1 Bacillota bacterium
CCAATGCCATCAGTAGAATCCCAAGGCAGACGTTTCGTAACTTACTCATTGAGCACTCCTCCAATTGAGCTGCAGTAGAGCTGCATTTATCATTTCCTATCGCAAATCGGTGCTAGATAGCAGCATGGTCGTCGGCCTTCCAAGGCTGAACGCCAGAGCTTCATGCTACGATCTAGTCAGTGGCCGGTGAGCCCAAACTGGCCGCGGATCTCATATGCAAGTATAGAAGCGGCCACACCGGCGTTGAGGGAATCGACTGTGCCCATCATTGGAATGTGCACAGAGAGGTGGTGGACGGTGGACCATTCTGGAGATATCCCGTATTTCTCGCTTCCCACCACCACTGCAGACCTCGGGGCGTATTCCACGTTGCTGTAGATGCTTCCACCGGCAGCATCTGCAAAGTAGAGTGTGAATCCATTTTCATCGAGCCAGCGCTGAATGTCGTTCATCTCAGCCTAAATCACTGGAAAACTCAGTACACTGCATAAGCTGGATCGCACTGTTCTCGGGTTCGTTACGCTCGTTTGCCCATGGTAGATAAGCACAGCACAGACTCCGACGGCCTCGGCTGTACGTATTATCGTTCCCACATTCCCCGGGTTTTCCAACCCATCCAAGAGCAGCACCAATTCCTTCTCCCGCAGACGTACCTCGTCGAGACTAATCTTGGGTAGTCTGCAGAGGGAGATTATGCCTTCATCCAATTTCGGCTCGCTCAGCCTATGATACACCCCTTCAGAGACTATGTGGACATCGCCTACCACCCAACCAATCACGCTAGATAGAAGGTCGACTGCCTCAGGTGTGCGAATCATCGCGGGACAGACGTACAATACCTCGATCTGGGTGCGAGAGGCCAAAATCTTCGCATTGAGCCATATGCCTTCCACGGCAACGAGGGATTTATTGCGGCCCCCCAAGGCTGAACGCAGAAGCTTGATGCTGTCATTATTCATCCCGATATTGACGGTTCTCTTGCCCATTGTTGCGGCGAGGGATTTCACATTGGCTTCTTCCATACCTGGTCCTCCCCTCTGAATCGCCGAAGGTGCAGATTCACTGAAGATAGGGCAGGCTTCCATTCTCAACATGCGGCTAAGTCATAACTGGGTAATACCACCACTGACCTCTATCCAGGTCAGCCCGTTATCTCTACGCCCAGCAAGCCGGTTGCGAAGATAGTACGCTCAACCGGTCGTAAATCATGTGCTAATTGTTCCACTCAACTATGCCTCTCCCGAAGACGAATCAGCCATAACAGTGTCAGGGCAAGACCAACGATAGAGTAGACCGCCTTGCCTATCCAAACTGCCGTAGGTATCGTGAACACTACTTCCCCTTCTAGCCCTACAGGTAGTGTAGCCGGGAATCCATGGAAGAAACTCCCACCAAGCAGATCCACACTGTAAGGTAGTGGCATCTGCCCGAGAAGCAGTAAAATCAGCATCAGAACATAGATCAGCCCCGAGTGCACTCGCCCCGCTGTGAGTCCTACTCCCAGCGTAAAAAACATGGCGGGAACAAGGGTTAGGAGGATGGGTACCAGGAAGTCACCGAACGCAGTAAAGCGAAAGACACGCGCGTAGAACATTAAGCTGAGAACAATGGCTGCGCCGGAGATAACCACAAAACCCGTTACCATGGCTAGGCATCGCAGGAACCCATGATGCAACGGGTCAATCGGTGTGGCAAAGGTAATTGCTCCAACTTGTTCTTCCTTTTTCGAGTAGAGGAAGGTGGTAAAAAACAGTAACGTGATTAGCAGAAGGGGCAGCACGGCTGATAGGAACGCGCCATAGCTCCATCTGGAAAATGGTGCAGTATTGGCAACTCCCACTATGATGTCACCACTCAAAACCTGATAGCTATACAGCCCTGTAGTCACTAGCA
>JAAZMR010000003.1 GCA_012798695.1 Bacillota bacterium
CTCCTTGAGGTCAATGGGCAAGACGTTAATGGCTTTCAAGACTTGGTAGAGCTGAATCCATATGCAGTGCAATATCGCTATGAGGCGTTTGACGAGATGGGTGGCTCGATCGATCGTGCTACGATAGTGAGACGCGTGGATGAACTTATGTCATTGGTGGACTCTTTCGTTAGCTCAGCTGGATAAAGTGTCTGACTACGAATCAGAAGGCCGTGAGTTCGAATCTCGCCGGGCGCACCACAAAAACCTCCGTATAACGGGGGTTTTCCGTTTTCTTGGCTTCCTCGAAGATAGTCTGGCCAACCCATTTCCTCCCAGATTTGCTCGGGCAAATTGTCTGTACCAGCGTAAGGCATTTTACCACCTCATTCCCCGATCCTGGGAAGGTATTATTCCAATGTAGAGGAATTGTAGCATTATGCCGATAACTCTGTCCTAAGGAGGCATCTTTATGACCCCAAAAAAGGTTTCCCTCTTTTTACTGGTACCTATACTGCTACTAAGTTTATCTGGTTCTGCATTAGCTGCCGAAGTCAGCAACTTTAACCAGCTGAACTCATCCTTGGCTGAATACTTTGTAGATGCTATTGAAGACAATCTATGGCCAAGTATATGGCGAGCAATAACCACTACTTATCCCGAACTCACAGATATCGGTGAACCCCAGGATGTTCATCTTGATCAAAAACCGTCATTTACCGGACCACATGCCATTCAATTGACTATACTTGCTATCTCCGATACTGAAAACCAATTATTTGTTCACTTTGGGACAGGCTGGGAAGTTGCGGATGACTTGGTGCCAGATCTCATCCTTCGCTGGGATCCTTCCAAAAACTCCTTTACACCCATTGCCCTCAGTGAAGACATCTGTTATAGTCAGGTAGTATCAGTAGAGCCCATTATGCTTGATAAAGAAACACCGGCCTTAGCTATCACTGGCTTCAATGGTACTGCAGGGAGGGTTGGTGACTTCAGCATATATCGATACATCAACAAACATTACGAACGCATTCTACACTTACCTAGAAATGACGCCCGAGTTATAGACTATGGCCCACCGGCAAGGATAACGGACTTAGACTGGATTAGTTGGGATGGATATCCCGTCAACACAAATCAGTTAGATATGGCCTCCCTTTCTTACACTTGGGAATCCCAAATTGAGTTTGTTTGGGATGCTACCAAAGAGGCGTTTATCCTAGCTAACAAAATCCCTTCTAACTTTGCCATTGTCAACTATTTCCTCAAGGCTATAGCTGATAATGACCTTGATAATCTCACGAACCTGATAGATCAGGATCTTGCAGAATCAGCCGATTTCCCTAAAACTCTTGATAACCTTGACGTTTTTCTTCATGAAAACCTTGTTTTTCTGCCTTTTTATCAAGAAAATTATGATTACAAACCACACAAATCCGATAACATTGCTGTTATTGGGACTTTCCATGGTTCGGACATTTGGATACGCCAAAATCTCAAATACGTAATAGTCTTTGAGCTCTCTGATGAAGAATCACCAAAAATAACCCATATCAAAAGAATCATATTTGGCCCACCTGAATTAATTGAACGCGAATATCACGTTCGTCCAACTATGAATTTCAATAAGCAGCGACTTGAATGGTGCGCCGAACTTGTGGGATGGGAAACCATCTATTCCACAATACAGAGAAAGATAACACTCAAGGATCCACCAGGAGAATGGTTTGAGATATATGCTGTATTACGCTCACCTGCAGTGATTTGGACAGAGGCCCATTATGCTGCCGAGCTTCGTTTTGAGACCACTGAGGACGCGATAGAAAACTACGAAAATACCGTGAATGAACTCGTTATTCCCATCACGCTAGAAATGATTGCCTTCAACGAAATCGCCTTACAGGAGAAGTCTCTCGGATTTGTATTATCCACAGATCTCGGACACCACTGGCAAGGAACCTTCCACGCAGGACCGTTAAAGAAAGTCTCTTTCCTTGGGACCAATATTTATGGCCGCGTATTCCATGTTGAATTTGATACAAGAAGAAATCCAATACAATGGGACTTAACAAAGTCTGCAACACTGCATCTAATCCGGCAGGATAAACTAGAAAGGGCAGATATTACTTGGGATTTTGGTCCACTACCTTAATCGTTCAGTAGGCAGTAGCCATCACATGCATCTGTACGTATTCCATAGTATCCCCCGGAGGAGACCCTCAGGGTTAGAGATGAAGGAGAGGGAGAATAGGAGAAGATATCCCCCTATTCTGATTCCCCTTTCTACGCGGCGCCCGTGGCTCAGCTGGATGGAGTGTCTCCATCATGAAAGCTCCATGACCATTAGGTTTTGGGGCTTGTTCGATCTTACTCAAACTATTGTGGTGCGAAAGGGCTAGCAGCTGGCTAACCCTCTTGTCCCTATAGGGTTATCTTCTAGCTGATCATCGGATCTTTGCCTGCCGCACGTTACTTCCAGTCATTTCCAGTAATTACATATGTATCAGCAGACTCAATGACAGGCCACCTATTTGCCTCCGATTATTCTGCTTATACCTGACAGATACTATGGGTGTATCAGTATACCCATTTCTCTAGTTAGGTAAAGGAGTGCATGATGGTGTCGTACAAACCCAGGGAAATGCTGCACGAGTTCCTCGGTGGGATGAAGCGGGCAGAGGAGACAAATAGTGCTGAAGTCACTGCTTTTCTCAATCTCCTCGGGAGTACTTACGCTCCTTCAGTGCTCGACACTAAAACAAAGGAGCTCATTAGTATAGCGGTCTCAGCTTATAATCGTTGCGAGTTTTGTATAGTGTTTCATGTCTACAAGGCCTTGGAAGCAGGGGCAAGCCGACAAGAGATCATGGATGCAGCCATGGTGGCAGTTGCTTTTGGCGGAGGCCCTTCTATGGCCTATATCTCCGCGTTGCTGATCCAGAGCATTGATGAGTTCGAAGGTGACTTTCAATAAAGCTAAGGGTCCAGTCCTGTAGCGTTTGCGAGAATGGCTCGAGTAGCTATTGGCCTTGGACCCAGATCCTTTATACGACAATGCGATGGAGGTGCCTATACTGCAACAGGTTGAAGTTAGACTAACAGGGTTTTTGGGTGCCCAACAGGCCAAGATTGTCCGGGTTCACCGAAGGTTAGATGAAAGAGTGAACCAAGGGGATGCTTTGTTCGATGTGGAGGGGAGTAAGGAGACCACAATATTACATGCCCAAGTCGCTGGCAGATTGGTGGCTTTGGAAGTAGCAGAAGGTGATGTGGTTCCGATGGGGAGCGTATTGGCGAGGATTGAAATGGCAGATGAGGCAATGGCTGAGATAGATAGGCAAGAGGCTGTCTCTGCCAAGAAGCAGCCATCCTTACCTTACTCAAGAGAGCGTATAGAGGTAGATATTGCCGTCTTGGGGGCCGGCCCCGGGGGGTATGTAGCTGCTATACAAGGGGCGAAACTCGGTGCTTCTGTGGCTTTGGTTGAAAAAGCAAAGCTGGGCGGCACCTGTCTTAACTGGGGATGTATTCCCACTAAGGCTTTAGTAAGATCAGCTGAGGTTTACAAGACTTTGCTGCACTCAGAGGAATATGGCTGCTATGTTGAAGGTCTTCGCTTTGACATGAACCAAATCCTACTTCGAAAGCAGCGTGTGGTAGAGCAACTGGTTAGGGGAATTCACTCCCTAATCAAAGCTAACGGTATCAAGTTAATTGAAGGTATGGGGTCATTGGTAGATCACCACACCATAGCGGTAAATCGAGGTTCGCAGCAAACCATGATCAGTGCCCGTAACATCATTATCGCTACTGGGTCGAAGACAAGCAAGCCGTCCATACCTGGTACCGATCATCCTGGTCTATTGGATAGTCGGCAAGCACTGGAACTGAAGGAATTGCCGGAGCGCATGGTGATCATTGGCGCAGGGATCATCGGGATGGAATTTGCCTTTATCTTTAGCAGTTTTGGTGTAAGAGTCTCTGTACTGGAATATCTCGATACTGTTTTGAGTGGTTGTGATCGAGATATCTGTGAAGAGATTGACGGGGCGGCCCGTCGACAAGGGATCCAAATCTACACTAGTGCTAACACAGAAGCCATAAGCCAAGCAGACGATGGCCAGTATATTGTGAGTTTTACTCAAGGAGCAGAGCACAAGTATCTAACCACAGGCAAGGTGTTGATCGCTATAGGTAGAGAACCGGACTTAACAGGGGTTAATCTGGATCAATTAGGACTTCGGTCCAATCAATCGGGGCGAGGTATAAGAGTCAATGAGCATATGCAGACAAATATCCCCCACATTTATGCGATTGGTGACGTAACTGACAAGCTTCAACTGGCCCACGTGGCGTCTCGGCAAGGCGTAGTAGCGGCTAAGCATATTATCGGTCAGGAAATTGCTATGGACTATTCAGCGGTACCAAGTGCCATTTTCACCGATCCGGAGATTGGTTTAGTGGGTTTGAGTGAAGCAACTGCTGCAGAAAAGGGCATTTCCATTGACGTAGGGCGGTTTCCGTTTGTGGCCAGTGGCAAAGCTCTGGCCTATGGTGATACCAGGGGGTTTGTCAAAGTAATTAAGGAGCGGGATTCCGGGAAGGTCTGCGGGGCTAGTATTGTGGGCCCCCATGCCACAGATTCGATCCCTGAACTAGCATTGGCGATTCAATATGGGTTGACTGCAGAGCAGATTGCCAACACCATCCACGCCCATCCCACTACCGCAGAAGCAATTCAGGAAGCTGCCATGGCAACGGCGGGTGGGGCAATTCATGCTCGTTAGGTACTAGATGATTCATTTCGCTGATGGCTCCTGGGGTTTCTTGAAGATCAGCAGGAACTCATGGATTCTGTTTAGCCGAAAGACGGTTGGATAGCCCAGTGTGCGCAGGTTATTGTAATCTTGTCGTCTATCCCAGATGATCATGTCATCAAAGATAAATCCCAGATCTTGCATCCTCCTTGCGAGATCCGCGTGTAAGGGATAGAACTTGTCCTTCTTGCGAATATCCATGATGTTGATAATACAGTACTTGCCTGGCTTTAGTACCAGCAAAACACCCTTAAATATCTCAGCAAGGGCGTTCAGAAACTCTTCGTAATCTCCGATCAGCCCCAGATCCCCCTCCTTGTCACCATAGTTACGGATTTCCTTATGATCGGCCGTTCTCTTCCGCAACAGAATATCCCAATACGGAGGTGATGTTATGCACAGATCGATGGAGTTGAACCTGATTAGTCTGGGAATCTCATTGGCATCGGCATTATGGATTTCGAAGCTATTACCGGCAAAGAGATTAGTCTGGGCGAGCCGCCTGCCCGCCAGTTCGACATATTCTGGATTGAGCTCAAAGCCAATACCGTGACGCCCCATATTGCGGGCAGCCACTAATGTCGTGCCACTACCCATGAAAGGATCCAAAATGCGCAGCTCGTCGCTTCTCGTAAAGCAGCTAATCAGCCGCCTTACCAGCATCTCTGGGAACATAGCAGGATGCTTTAGCCTTCTCTCTTCAGCGGTTTTGGTTATGTCATTCCAGACGCTAATAGAGTATCTGGCCCATTCTTTTCCACTGAGATCATTAGCACGTCTATTGTCCATTTTGTCCTCCTAGCAGCTGATCGGGGATGGGTTCTCCACAAGCGATCATGCAGTGATTCTCTATGTAATTCTTCTGGAGAGCTGCTCTGTCTTCCTTGCTGGAATAAAAAAGCATCGTAGGTGTGTAATTTGCCAAAGCATCTCCTGGGCAGGAATAATGAGTGAGGGCAAAAGCAGGGTTTTGCCAGAAGAGGATTGACGAAATGATGATTTGGGAATACAATACCCCTGTAGGGTATATAAGACAATGGAGGTGAATTGAATGGACCGGCGAGTCAATTCAAGAGTAGATCAAGTAGGTCACAAGGATAGTCAGACTGAGCTCGAGCAGGCAATCCTCAAGATAAGTGGTATGAGCTGTGCTGCTTGTGCTAGCCGTATTGAAAAAGTCATTTCTGGTATGGAGGGTATCAAGACCGCCAGTGTTAATCTAGCGGCAGAAAAGGCGATAATCATGTATGATACATCTACGGTCAAGGTAGAGGATGTAAAGCACGTGATCAAGCAAATAGGCTATCAAGTCAGTGACGAGGACAACCCACTAGAGATGGATCGCGCAAGGGCGGAAAGGGAAAAGGATCTGCGCGACCAGGCTAGGATATTTGCCTTTTCCACAGTTTTTTCCTTACCGCTACTGCTGACCATGCTGGTCCATTTGCGAATAACCGAGAGGATTCCCGATGTTTTGCTGAATCCCTGGTTTCAGCTAGCTCTGGCTACTCCAGTACAATTCATCGCCGGATGGCGGTTCTATAAGGATGCTTATTATGCGCTGAGGGCTGGGAGTGCCAATATGTCAGTTTTGGTTGCCTTGGGAACCAGTGCAGCGTATTTCTACAGCTTAGCAGTTGTTTTGTGGGGGCCAAGGTTTGGGCAGCAGGAAGTGTATTTCGAAAGCTCAGCGGTGATCATCACCTTGGTGTTGCTGGGCAAATTGCTTGAGGCAAAGGCCAAAGGTCGAACATCGGAAGCTATTAGGAAGCTCATGGGGTTACAGGCCAAGACCGCTCGGGTGATGCGGGACAACCAGGAGATGGACATACCGATTGAGGATGTCGCTATAGATGACGTGGTAATAGTGCGTCCGGGAGAGAAGATTCCCGTCGATGGTTTGATCTTGGAAGGTTATTCTGCTGTGGATGAATCGATGCTAACTGGGGAAAGCATGCCCATAGACAAGAAAGTGGGCGATGCAGTAATTGGCTCCACTATTAACAAATTCGGTACTTTCAGGTTTAAGGCGACCAAGGTGGGGCGAGATACCGTGTTGGCACAAATTATTCGCATAGTAGAGGAAGCTCAGGGCTCGAAAGCTCCGATCCAAAGGATGGCTGACATTATTTCCAGCAAGTTTGTACCAGCAGTAGTGGGGCTGGCCACCTTAACTTTCTTCTTTTGGTATTTCATTGGAGATGCGGGAAATGCCACTCGTGCACTGACCAACTTTACGGCGGTTCTAGTCATTGCTTGCCCCTGTGCCCTAGGACTGGCCACTCCCACATCGATTATGGTGGGTACCGGAAAAGGGGCCGAGAATGGTATTCTGATCAAGGGTGGGGAGCATCTCGAAAGGGTCCACCAACTGCAGGCTATTGTCCTAGACAAGACAGGTACAATCACCAAGGGTGAGCCAGAGCTTACCGATATAGTGGTCTGGGATGGCTTATCTGAAGATGAGCTGTTGCGCTTGTCTGCTAGTAGCGAAAAGGGCTCAGAGCATCCCCTGGGGCAAGCGATTATCCAGGGAGCCCAGACAAAGGGCTTATCTTTGATTGAGCCCAAGGATTTTGAGGCAATACCTGGACATGGGATTCGGGCGAGTGTAGAAGACCATCGTTTACTGGTGGGTAACCGTAAGCTCTTGCAGGAGAATGGGATCGTCACTGAGGCTGTGGAACCGCAAATCAGGCAGTTGGAAAGCGAAGGCAAGACTACCATGTTGGTGGCTGTGGACGGAGCTCTGACCGGCATGCTGGGCGTGGCAGATACGCTCAAACCCGGTTCCGTCAGCGCAGTTAGAGCCATGAAAGCCATGCGACTCCAAGTATATATGATCAGCGGGGACAATCAGCGAACAGCGGCGGCTATCGCCAAACAGCTAGACATAGAACATGTTTTGGCAGAGGTGCTGCCCGAGGATAAGGCTAGGGAGATTCAGGCTCTCCAAGATGCCGGGTTGGTTGTGGGCATGGTGGGGGATGGCATCAATGATGCTCCGGCATTAGTTGCTGCCGATGTCGGATTTGCTATCGGCACTGGTACCGATGTAGCTATGGAGTCAGCTGACATAACCCTGATCAAGGGAGATTTAAGGGGTATAGTGGCTGCCATACAGCTCAGCCGCAGTACTATGCGAAATGTGAAAGAAAACCTGTTCTGGGCCTTAATCTATAACACTATTGGAATTCCTGTTGCCGCGTTTGGGCTCTTGTCACCGGTTGTGGCAGGGGGCGCCATGGCTTTTAGTTCGGTTTCGGTGGTTACCAATGCCCTTCGGCTAAAGCGTTGGAGATATAAGGATATTGTGTGAGTAGGCAGCCTAGTCGCTTAGGTGGCTCAAGCTCTGAGGAAAATATCTAGCGGGACAAGGGCCAAATCAATCAGGCGGGATCTTGATTTGATCCCGCCTGTGGAGGCATCAACTGTTGCGTACTGTAGGTCGGACCATATCGAAGAGCCCTAGTACCAGATGAGCAAGGCCGAAGCCCATGATCCCGGAAGATGCCTTTTTGTTTCGAGGACGCAGGATCCAGCCCAAGGCTGTGACAAGGGCACCGAGGCCTGTCACGGCCCAACTAGTAGTTATAGGGTGTCTGTCCCGAGCCACACTGCTACACCTCCACAACTAGTATCCCCAGAGCGAGTGGGAGTAATCAATCTCGGCTAATGTGGTAAAATTAGATACTGGGAAATCAGCAAGAGCCATTTAGCCTGGTAGTGTTTGCAGTCGTTTTGACACAGTTTGCCATGTGTTTTTGATCGCGGCGGCTGCGCCTTTGCTCGAAGCGGCCGGATCTATCTGGTAATCTGCAACAGATAGGCCACGAATTTGAGCTGAAACCACATTTTTGTCAAAAGGAATATGTCCAGCCACTTCAATTCTTTGTTTCTCACAGTAGGTCTCGATCTGTTTCGTGCATGCTTCATCTAGGTCGTACTTATTGATACAGACCATTACCTCAACCCCAAAATGATCGGCAAGTTGCTTGACTCGCAGAAGATCATGCATTCCCGTGATGGTTGGCTCTGTCACTATGAGAGCCAGATCCACTCCGGAGATACTCGAGATTACAGGACAGCCTGTTCCCGGTGGCCCATCGACGAGGATATAGTCCACATGCCTTTGTGCAGCAATGCGCTGTGCATGTTCACGAACTTTTGCTACCAATTTGCCCGAATTTTCCTCGGCTATGCCCAAACGAGCATGAACCATTGGTCCATATTGGGTATCAGATATGAACCAATGCCCTGAAACGTGATCCTGCATGGTGATGGCCTGTTGAGGGCACATGCAGCTGCATACACCACAACCTTCACAGCTTAACTGGTCAACCACCCGAGCTGTCTCGGTCTGATTAATTGCCTCAAATCGGCAAAGTTTTTGGCAAAGTCCGCAGTTAGTGCAGTTAGCAGGATCAATGCTAGCTTTCTGGGAGCCAACAAACTCCTCAGTATGGTGGGTGACAGGTTTCAGCAATAAATGCAGATTGGCAGTATCAACATCGCAATCAGCCAGCACAATATGCCCAGCTAAAGCCGCAAAAGCTGCTGTGATGGAAGTCTTGCCAGTGCCACCTTTGCCACTGATGATGAGGAATTCTTTCATTTTGGTGCCCCCGCTCTTGTCTTGGTTTGTTGTTGGATCAAGTCCCAGAGCCTTAGGAATTTATCCTTGAGGTCGGGAAACTCTTCTACCAGCCGGCCGCCTCGGGCATAACAGGCTGCGTATTTAAGCTCAAAGGGAATTTCCATCAAGATAGGAATACCAGTCCGATTACAGTAATCATGTATACTGCTGTCACCTAGTCCGGCTCGATTGATCACGACTCCATGGGGAAGTTCGAGCCTTCTCGCCAGCTCTACCGCTACAGTAAGGTCATTGAGCCCAAAAGGGGTGGGTTCTGTCACCAATAGGCAAAAGTCCGCATTCTGAGTGGCGGCTACCACTGCACAGCTAGTACCGGGGGAGGCATCAATGATTATTGCCTTATTGCTGTGATCTTGTGGTATCGCATTGCGGACCGCATCCACAACCATTGGAGCTAGGGGGCTGCCGATTTCCAAAGCCCCCTTTACATTGCTAATCCCGCTGCCGCAGCCAATCTCAATGGACCCAATTCGCCTGGGGACCTCAGTGATCGCCCCCGAGGGGCAAACCAGAGTACAACCTCCACAGCTGTGGCAGAGTTCGGGGAATGTAATCGGTCGGTGGCCAGCTACACCTATAGCATGGAAAGCGCAAAATTCACTGCATTTGCCGCAACCATCACATTTATCCATTGCGATCTCAGGCACAGTGGTCATCACCTCTGCTTGGTCAGTGAAAGTCGGCTGCATGAAGAGGTGGACATTAGGTTCCTCCACATCACAATCCAGCAGTACAACATCATGTGTGTCTTTAAGTGATAGCGCTAGGTTAACTGCTATTGTGGTCTTCCCGGTTCCGCCTTTACCACTGGCAATCGCAATTAACATGAGGTCTCTCCATCGTGGTCACATAGGCTTTCCCCGACCTGTAGATTACCGGCAACATAAGCAGCTACTATATCATCGACTGGACCCTGTACACCGATGATTGTCATGATGCCTCTTTCGGTAAACAACTCCTGGGCACTGCCACCCATGCCACCCGCGATGATGCAGTCAATACCCAGATCAGCCAAATATCGGGGTAGAAAACCAGGCCTATGCCCCGGATTGGGAACGACCTCTTTTGCTTCGATCTGGCTGTTCTTAACGGTCACAATAGTAAAATCCGAACAGTGCCCGAAATGAGCTGCAACCAGATTACCTTCGGTGGCTATGGCTACCTTGTAGTCTGAATTTCGTTTTGGCCCAGTGGCAACCTGGGAGGATGAGACACTCTCAGAGCTGGGGTTCTTGACCCCCATGGTGCCTTCCAATTCCTGCAAAGCCTCTCTTACTGTACCGGCCCTAGTACTATGGACTTGGATTCCCGCTTGGTCTAGCACCTGAGCGGCTTTAGGGCCCACTCGGCCGGTAATGACTACCCCGGCATCTTGATTGGCAATAAGCTGTGCAGTCTGTATGCCGGCTCCACCTGGAGCAGTGGCGTTATCGTTAGTCAAAGTTAGAGTGGTGCCGGTTTCTGTATCGACTACCACAAAATAGTGGGAACGGCCGAAGCGGGAATCAACTTGTGCATCCAGCCCCTGACCTTTTGCCGAAATCGCTATTTTCATTGGATCAGCCCTTTCATTCTTTGTGTTACTCCTTTATCAGCAGCGGGTGGCGTCAAAACTCAAAAATCCTTTTCCTGATGGGTAAGCCAATCGGTAATGGGCATATGCCCATTAATAGTATACCCACCCTGACAGAGATCTGTCAATCAAATTTTCGGTTATCTGAGTTTGCCGGAGGCCAATCTATCTATCACAGCTATCCTAGGCGATGCAGGTAAATCAGGGAAGGGTGTCGAACAATTTCGCCGAATAGACCAAATTTATCCTAAGAAGGGAGAGATAGGAATTGACCATCGAATCCCGACTTGCTTTGCTGGAAAAGACTAAGCTAGAGAATTACTGGGCGGAACGGATTGTCTCCCAGCTCCAGTATGCCTACCGACTGTCGATGGCCGATGGCGGTATCTATGATGACCTGGTTGATTCGGTATTGGAGTTTATCTTGGCCCGGAAAAAGGCAGTCGGTACGATTACGGCTGATACCGGGCAAGAGGCTGAAACCCTGATCAGCCAGCTTTCTAGCCGTGCTAAGTCCTATCGGATCATCTGTGCCGCTCATGCTCATATCGATATGAACTGGATGTGGCGATGGGATGAGACGGTGGCTATCACACTAGATACCTTCCGGACAATGCTAAACCTGATGGAAGAGTACCCGGAGTTTACGTTTTCTCAATCTCAGGCATCAGTATACAAGATCGTAGAGGACTATGGGCAAGACATGCTGGAAGAGATTAGGGCCCGAGTAAAAGAGGGGCGTTGGGAAGTAACGGCCTCCACTTGGGTCGAGGCTGATAAGAACATGCCGAATGGAGAGAGCATGGCCCGGCATATTCTTTACACGAAGAGGTATCTGTCTAGATTACTAGATATAGAACCCGAGTCGCTCAACCTCGATTTTGAACCAGATACTTTTGGACATAGTCTTAATGTCCCCGAAGTCCTAGCCCAGGGTGGCATCAAATATTACTACCACTGCCGAGGAGATGAGGGATACTATCTACAAAGATGGGTGGCTCCATCGGGCCGGTCAATTATTGTTTATCGTGAGCCCTTCTGGTATCTCGGGTATGTCGACTCCAATCTGGCTATCCATGTACCAGAGTTTTGCGAACAGCATGGACTGGATTGTACCTTAAAAGTCTATGGAGTGGGGGATCACGGGGGCGGGCCTACTCGTCGCGATCTTGAAAAACTAATGGACATGAACCAATGGCCGGTATTCCCGCAAATCCAATTTGGTACCTTCCAAGAGTTCTTCAACACAGTCGAGGCAATTCAAGATAGATTGCCGGAGGTACGGGGTGAGCGCAACTTTGTCTTCACTGGCTGTTATACAAGCCAGGCCAGGATTAAAGCGGCTAATCGCATTGGTGAAGCAGCTCTGAATGAGGCTGAAGCCTTCGGCACCTTAGCAGCCGTCAACACCGAATGGCGGTATAGTAATGACAGCTTCTTCGAAGGCTGGCGCCATGTGCTGTTTAATCAATTCCATGATATTATTCCTGGCTCAGGGGTCCTTGATACACGAGAATATGCCCGAGGGCTTTTCCAAGAGACTATGGCTATAGCCGGAGCTAACAAGAAGCTGGCACTTCAGGAACTGGCTGCCAATATAGATACTGCTTCACTTGTTCCCCCACAGGATCTGAAAGAGACTATAGCTGAAGGGGCCGGAGTTGGCTTTGGGGTAGAACGCTTTGGGATATCTCAGACCTCTCGTGGTGCTGGTAAGAGCCGCATATTCCACATATTTAACCCTTCCATTGTACCGCGGCGGGAGTTGGCAGAAGTGGTGGTCTGGGATTGGAATAGAGATCTAGAGAGATTAGTCTGTATGGATGCCCAGGGCAACTGTGTGGAGCATCAGTTGCTAGACCATGGGTTTAATCAGTATTGGGGACATTCTTATGTGCGGCTGCTTCTGGAAGTAGATGTTCCAGGGTATGGCTACTCCACCTATATCGTCACCGAGACTGATGATTTTCAGATGCCGATTCGGTATCCCAGTGATCCGCGGATAGAGGAGCCCATTTGCTTTACTCTGGAAAATGATTTGATCAAGGCTGTATTGGACACGAGGAGCTGTGCATTGATTTCGTTACTGGATAAATCTACAGGAGAAGACTTGGTTTGCTCCCATCGCCCAGCAGGAGTTTTTCGGCTGATCCAAGAGGATCCCCGTCTAGGAATGACCTCATGGCGGGTGGGGAGATATATGACCATTGAGCATCTAGTCAAAAATGTGCAAGTCATAGATTTTCAGCGGGGGGACTTGCGTCAGAGTCTCACTTATCGGCTTGAATTCGGTGATTCCCAGCTAGATGTGACCATATCTTTGGATAAAGCCAGTAGGCAATTGGATTATGAGGTGAAATGTGACTGGCAGGAGCGGGGTAAGCCCGGTAAGAGCATACCTCAGCTGAATTTCTACGCTCCTGTGGCCTATGAATGTAATGCCTACGAGTATGATGTACCTTTTGGGACTATCAAGCGGGAGCCTCTAGATATGGATGTACCGGGAAACAGTTGGATGCTCGGGGTGAGTTCCGGGACCCAGAAGAGCCAGTTAATGACTATTACTGACTCTAAGTACGGGTTTCGCGGTTATGATCATGCACTGGCAGTGAGTCTAATACGCAGTTCCTATGACCCTGACCCTCATCCGGAGCTGGGTATTCATCATTTCCATTTGGCCCTGTGTGTGACCACTGCCAAGACCAAGCAGGAACTCATCCAATCGGCCTATGACTATAACCATCCCTTGACAGTATTATCAGTTAGGCCACAGGCGGGGACGTGGCCTTTGACACATGGGTTCATCACATTGGAAGCAGGTACAGTGGCGATTTCGGCTGTCAAGGTACCGGAAGATTCCAGGGGTAAAGAGATGATCATCCGCCTATATGAAACTGAAGGTCAGGATACCGAGGTTTGCCTGGCTTTCTGTCGCAGCATTCGAGCAGCGATGTTGGTGGATATCAATGAACAGGTGATCTCAGATTTGCCTAGACCAGCAGGCGAGGCTCATCAGGTCTCTTTCAAGGTGGGAGCAGCAAGTGTTGCTAGCATAAGGCTTGTATTTGATTAGGCCGGTTGCGGGTGAGTGAAAGGCCGTGTCCGGTATCCCGGGCGCGGCCTCATCAGATGTGGCACAGTTTCAAGCTGTTATTTATACGGAACTGCTGGCCAGCTTGGTACGTAGTGAATCAATATCCTGAATGCGGTCGTAGAACACTTTATATACTTCGTTGTAAAGGCGATCATGGAATTCGAACAAATGCTTGTCAGGCATGAAACTCTTGTGGGGGGCTCTCATGGTGGTTATAGCCGCTTCTAGACTTGGGAAGCTCCGAATACCCCAGGCAGCACATATGGCGGCCCCCAAGGCTGAGGCCTCAATTTCGATTGAGGCTCTTACTCTGCGCCCAGTAATGTTGGCTAGAGTCTGACACCACAGGCGATTCTGGGCTGCTCCTCCGTAAAGCAGGATTTCTCGTATTCTCGTACCGGTACCAGATTCCAGCAGCTGAATCTGTCGGCGAGATTCGTAAGCAAGGCCCTCCAGTATGGCTCTAGCCACATGATGTCGAGTATGTGTAGTGTTGAGGCCGATCAGTGCTCCCCTTGCATCATTAGACCAATAGGGAGCCTGTACCCCTTGGAAAAAAGGGAAGAGCATTAATCCATCACAACCGGGTCTGATGGAGGCAGCTGCATCGAAGATAATTTGCCAGATAGACAGTCCGGTCAGTTGTGCTTGTCGCTCTTCAGCTGTGGCAAAGCCATGGCGATACCATTGCAGCAAATCCGATACTCCACTAAAAACCACTGTCTCCGGGGCATAATATCCCAGAGGACTGATCTCTAGAATGTAATGGCAGTCTGGATCAAAAACAGGTTCAGCAGAAAGGGTTTGGAATGTCAGAGAAGTGCCGCTATTTACACCTACCTGGTATGGTTGGGTGAGGCCTACTGCCAAGCAACCACAGACCTGGTCTCCGGCAGTCGCGATCACAGGTGTACCTATGCGCAATCCAGTTGCCTTGGCGGCCACAGGGGTGATAGTCCCCAGAAGACTGCCCGCCGGTTGAATTGAAGGCACGAACTTATCGATCGGAATATCAAGGGCGGTTAAGATAGGGGCTGCCCATCTTTGCCGGTTTATAATATCCAGGCAGCCCATAGCAGAAGCAGAACTCTCCGTAGTGCAAAGCTCGCCGGTTAGCTGGTAAACGAGATAATCGTGAACCAAAAGGAACTTATGTGCTTGGCTGAAAAGGTCTGGTTGATTATGCTTTAGCCAGAGGATCTTGGCTAGGGACCAGGGCCCCGGAGGAATACCGGTTGCCCTATACAATCTCTCTTTGCCAATTTCAGTTGTCAGGAAATCGATCTCTGCCTGACAGCGTACATCATTCCACAGAATGGCTGGTCCCAGGGGACGATAATTCTCGTCAACCGCGACGAAGCTATGTCTTTGATGGGTAATGCCCATGGCTGCTATTTGATGGGGCCTAATGGTGGTTTTGGTAAATAGTCTGTGCAGGGCCTGGGTTAGTGCCTCATACCAAGTTGGAGACTGCTCTGACCAGCCGGGGTAAGGCCGGGATATAGAATGTGGGGATGAGCTACCAACGATCAGTGTACCACCTAGATCCCATAGACAGGCTTTGGTTCCACTGGTACTGCAGTCGATTCCGAGGATGTATTCCATAGAGGAATTACCCATATGCATACCTCCGCCTCTAACGATATGTTCAAAGGGATTTTCGAGGAAGAACCTGGTAAGTCCTGCTCTGCCTGCAACCGGTGTCCTGTTTAACATGACAGCAACATTAAACCCTTGACATAGGGTAGGTATGGTTCCTATAATTAGATACATAAAATGTGAATATGCAACTGGATGAACGTTACAGAAAAAGGAGTTTTCTCCTACCGAAGGGGCAAGGGCCTAGGCCTCAAACTCTCAGGTGTGTATTAGCACGGAAACTGTAACGGGACAGACCTCTGGAGAGACCTGGTAGTCAGGCGCCGAAGGAGCAAACCCTTAAGGGTAAATCTCTCAGGCAAAAGGACAGGGGAGATATTGTAAAATATCTTCTTTTGTTTATTTCAACCAGGTCAAGCGATAATTGCTTGGCCTTTTCTGATCTTGAGGAGGATGTATCGAATGCTGGACAAAAAGTACCTTTACACACCGGGGCCGACTCCTATACCGCCTCAGGTAACCGCGGCTATGGCTCGTCCCATGATTGGCCACCGCGGTCAGGAGTTTGCTGGTCTCCATGGTGAAATTGTCGAAAAAGCTAAGGTGATCTTTCAGACAACCAATGATCTATATGTACTTACCACCTCTGGAACCGGTGGCTTGGAAACAGCTATCGCCAATACCGTAACACCTGGTGACCGAGTGCTGGCCCTAGTTACCGGCAACTTCGGTGAGCGTTTTGCTAAGCTCGCTAGTACCTATGGAGGGCTCGTCACAAAACTAGAGTTTCCGTGGGGAACCACTATAAACATGGAGCAAGTGGACGAGGTGTGGAAGGCCAAAGGGCCTTTCAAGCTGGTTTTGGCCACTCATAACGAGACTTCGACGGGAGTGACCAATGACATCGCCGCCTTGGGTGAGTACTTCGCCAATACTGAGTCCCTGCTCTTAGTAGATGCGGTCAGCAGTATGGGGGCTATGGATATCCGTACCGATGAATGGCATGTAGATATCATGGTGACTGGTTCCCAGAAGGCCTTGATGTTGCCTCCAGGTCTAGCCCTGATTAGTGTCAGCCCTAAGGCCTGGCCGATAATCGAGGCCAACAGCGGGGTGCGCTTCTATTTTAGCCTCTTGGAAGCTCGCAAGAGTTTTGATCAATGCAACACGCCTTGGACTCCAGCAGTAGCTCTCTTTTACGGTCTGGATGCAGCCCTTGATCTGATTTTGGCCGAAGGCTTGGACAATGTCTTCCAGAGACATGCTCGGATGGCCGCCGCTGTGCGAGCTGGTGCGAGGGCCCTGGGGCTTGGGCTTCTTGCCGATGATTCTGTGGCATCACATACCGTCACTGCAGTGCTTCCCGACCTGGATATAGGTACCGATACTTTATCTAAGATCCTGCAGGAAGACATGGGTGTTATGTTTGCTGGTGGCCAGGGACAGCTTAGAGGTAGACTCTTGCGCATCGGGCATATGGGCTACTGTAGTGAACTAGATGTACTGATGGCCATAGCTGCTCTGGAGATGGCTCTATACAAAGCTGGTATTGCCATCGATCTAGGTGCTGGGGTGAAAGCCGCGGAGGCCCTATTATGCATTCCGGAAGCATAAGTATTATGCAGTCCTGTCATAATGCTGTCGATGTAGTAAGTGTCGAATAGGAGGGTCTTTGGGTGAGGATTCTAGTTTTGGATGGGGTCAAAGAAGCAGGAGTGGCTGCACTACAGCGCCCCGGTTGGCAGGTCGATATCGTCCCGCAGCCTTGGATGGAGGCTGAGCTTATTGCTCATATAGGCAGTTATAATGCCCTGATAGTGCGTAGTACAACTAAGGTAACAGCCCCTGTTATTGAAGCGGCACACTCTCTCAAGATAATCGGCCGGGCAGGGGTAGGAGTAGACAATATTGACCTAGAGGCGGCGACGCGCCGCGGAATTGTGGTAGTAAATGCACCAGATGGCAATACCATCGCGGCAGCAGAACACTCATTGGCTCTGATGTTAGCCCTAGCGCGCAACATACCCCAGGGAGATGCCAGCCTCAAACAGGGGCATTGGGAGCGCAAGCACTTAATCGGGGTTGAATTAAGGCAGAAGACTTTGGGGATTCTGGGTTTGGGTCGCATTGGGTCAGCCGTGGTTCGCCGGGCTCAAGCCTTTGATATGCTCTGTCTGGGCTATGATCCCTATATATCGACGGAACAGGCCAGCCGGCTCGGGGTGGAGTTGGTTTCCCTGAAAACCCTGCTAGAGCGGTCTGATTTCATCACTATTCATATGCCTCTAACCGGTGATACCCGCCATCTCTTGGATGCCGAGGCCCTTGCCTTAATGAAACCGGGAGTACGGATCATTAATGCAGCTAGAGGCGGCATCGTCGATGAAGCCGCGTTAGCAGAGGCAGTCAAGGCAGGCAAGGTGGCGGGGGCGGCAGTAGACGTATTTGAAGAAGAACCGGTTGTATCCAGCCCACTTTTGGACTGCCCCAATGTGGTTCTCACTCCCCACTTAGGTGCTTCAACAGCAGAAGCCCAACTACATGTAGCTGTTGATGTGGCTGAGGCTATTGCCAATTTCCTGGATGGGGGCTTGCCTAACAATGCCGTCAATATGACAACCCTGGCCCTCGAAGTCATGGAAAAATTAGCACCTTACATCCAGTTGGCAGAGAAACTAGGGGCTTTCCTTGCCCAGATGGCTGGTGGTATCAGTCGGCTACGGGTGACATATAGTGGTGCTCTGGTAGATTGGAAAACGGGGCCTATCACTACATCTATTCTCAAAGGTATGCTGGAACGCATTGTCGATGATTACGTGAATTTGGTGAATGCAGATTACCTGGCTCGGCGCCGGGGTATTAGAGTCGAGACGGTCCACAGGGGCAATGGTGATGACTACCATAATAGAATAGCTGTAGAAGCAGAAACATCGGAGGGCCTGATCACTGCAGCAGGTAGTGTTTTCCAGCCAGATTCTCCTCGCATTGTGGAGATCAATGGCTACCGGGTTGATGCAATCCCCACTGGTCATATGTTGGTAGCGCCGCATCAAGATCGGCCTGGTATTATCGGGAAGGTGGGTACCATTCTCGGACAGGCCAGTATCAATATAGCCACGATGCAAGTAGGGAGGAAAAAACAAGGCGGTCCGGCGGTGATGGTGTTGGGCACAGATGCAGCTTTGCCATCTGATGTGCTGCAGGCCATCTGTCAGATTGATGGGATCTATGGAGCCAGACAAGTAGTATTTGCCGGGTGAATGCAGGTGCCCAATTGGGAATACATGGGTGTGGTGATGCTATTTTCAAAGAGGGATACCACGTTTTCTGGCGAAGATTAATTGGTATTGGCAACCTGGCCGGATGGTCGAGAAAAGGAAGCAGGTGTGGTTACTATGCGTATGGTCATGTTGGGAGCGCCCGGTGCCGGAAAGGGAACCCAAGCTAGGCTTGTTAGTACTAAGTATGGTGCAGTTCATTTATCCATGGGGAGTATTCTGAGGAAGGAAGTAGCTGAACAGACTGAAATAGGTCGTTCCATCAGAGGCACTCTCAGCAAAGGAGATATGGTCGATGACGGGGTAGTAAACATGATCATCGAAAACCAGTTGCAGCGCTATGAAAGCGTCATTCTGGATGGTTATCCTAGAACCCAATTACAGGCCCAACATTTGGATGACTTTCTTAGGGAGCATCCCCCTGAACTAGATGTGGTCTTTCTTCTGGAGCTGGCAGTGGAGTCAGTGATCCAGCGGTTGTCCGGGAGACGGGTCTGTGAACGCTGCAGCAAGACCTATCATATACAGTTTTATCGGTTACAACAGTGTCCTTGCGGTGGCCGTCTGATTCAGCGTGAAGATGACAACCCCGATACTATTCGGCATCGGATGGAAGTCTATGAGGCGGAGATTCAACCATTGAGGGACTTCTATAAGGACTGTGGTTTGCTTTATCCGATTAACGCTGATCAAAGTGTAGAGGGTGTTTTCGCAGAAATCAGTGAGGTTTTGGATAAGATTATCTTACCCCAAATATGAAGGAAAGGGTAAGCTGTTCCAGACACAATGAGAGTTCTTGGAGCACCCTGGAGGCCTTGAGCGTTCCGGGGTGTTTTGCTGATCTGATGCCGAGAGAGCAGAGGGTTTTTGGTAAAGGATAGAAAAGGAAGCAGGAATCCCCTCAACTTATACAGTAGACTTGATAGGGAGTTTAGCCCAAAAAATCACAAGAGGGGGTTTTAGTGTGAAAGGGTACAGATTCAAACGGTTCTTACTAGTATTCGTGATAACTTTATTGGTAGTATCGTCTGGCCTAGTGGCTCAAGCTGCAGATACCTTATTGATCTTACACACCAATGATACCCATGCCCGCCTGGAACCTTTTACCACTGGCAAGGATGAGGCACCTATTGGTGGCATGATACGGATAGCGACCCTAGTCGATGACTTGCGGGAGCTTAGTGGGGAGAATGTGCTTTTGCTCGATGCAGGTGATGCTTGGCACGGGACCAATGTCGCCAATGTGTTTGAGGGGCGGCCCGTTGTGGATGTTATGAACTCCATGGCCTATGATGCCATGACCTTAGGCAACCATGATTTTAACTACGGACAGACAGCTCTGGCTGATCGGCAGGCAGAGGCGGTGTTCCCTGTTTTATCAGCTAATGTGCTCAATGAAGCCGGTGAGCCCATAGGCATCTCTGCAGTAGTCAAGCTAGTAAGCAACTTAAAGGTAGGGATCATTGGCCTGACTACGCCAGATACTCCTTTTGTAACCCATCCCAAGAATGTGGTGGGATTGAGACTTGATGACCCAATCGAACGCGCTAAGAGCTTGGCTAGCTACCTGCGGCCACAGGTAGATGTGGTTATTGCCCTTACTCACCTGGGTATCGAAGTTGATCAAGAGTTAGCCGCGGCGGTACCAGAGATAGACGTAATCGTCGGTGGACATTCCCACACCCGGATTGAGGAACCGGTGGTAGTTGGCAACACCTATATTATCCAGGCAGGCGAACATGCCCAGGAGTTAGGTTACCTCCAGATCACATTGGAGAATGGCCGAGTTATCGATGTTTCGAGAGAACTCATACCGGCAAGTGCTGAAGTCGCAGCTCATTCTGGTGCTGTTGAAATTGTTGGCAACTGGGGTCAGGAACTTGAAGAGAAGTTGGGCCAAGAGATCGGTGCCACGACTGTCCTTTTGGATGGTGAAAGAGCCAATGTCAGGACAAGAGAGACCAATCTAGGTGACTTAGTCACTGACATTATGCGAGAGACAGTAGATGCCGATCTTGCCGTGAACAATGGTGGGGGGATACGTGCTTCCATTGATGCTGGGCCCATTACCATCGGTGACATCTATACAGTGCTTCCCTTTGATAATACCTTGGTAAAAGTGGAGCTGCTGGGACGAGATCTACTTGATGCCCTGGAGCATAGTGTAAGTGCTTATCCAGAGCAGAATGGAGCCTTCCTCCAGATGTCTGGGGTAGAGATCATGTTTGATCCTTCCAGGGAGCCAGGCACTCGGGTGATCGATGTCCTGGTCAGGGGCGAAGGTCTAAATCTAGACAAAACTTATACAGTGGCCACCAATGACTTTATTGCTGCAGGTGGCGATGGCTATACCATGTTTACTTCGGCTAAAGTGCTAGTCGAGACTGGTGACATGCTGAGGGATGCCGTAGCCAATTACGTAGCTAGTCAGGGTACTACTGCGCCCGAGGTAGAAGGACGTATAATCGTCGTTGAGTGAGCCATCGGCCAATCAACTACCGATGAGCAGTTGGGATGCAAAAAAGGGAGTGTCCTTTCCGAGGGCACTCCCTCATTAATAAAGCCATCTGATCATTTGATGGGACCCGCCCATCTGGGGTGATGGCGAGGTAATCGCCCGCAGGGAATTACCTTCGCTCAATCCTGACACTATAACGAATATAGACGTATTTACCACTGGTATATTGCTCTTGCCATGCCCGATACGGGATAAACAAATCATCAACATGTTGCTTCCTATCCCGAGGTGAATAGCCATGGTCCCAGACTTCTATGCGGATATCCGGGGGATACCGATATTTGCTGGGGTCAAA
This sequence comes from Bacillota bacterium, assembly GCA_012798695.1. Taxonomy (GTDB): domain Bacteria; phylum Bacillota; class Limnochordia; order DTU087; family DTU087; genus JAAZMR01. The sequence goes on from JAAZMR010000003.1 coordinate 21,814, forward strand.
ACGCAGTGAGTGATGGAGAAATCTAGGCTTCCCCACTGGGATCTCAACATAAGTACCATCCCTAGGTATGGTTCCAACATATCTGTCTCTTACATAGACTCGAAAGGAGAGATTATTGGCATGGGGATCTGCTCCATACCAGCGGCGGTAGACCTCTGCATCTTGCAGAGTTAGCTCAACTACATCTTGTGGCTGAAAGGTTAAGTGTACTGTCCCGGACACTGTACAGCCTGCCAGAGTGAGTGTGAGTGCCAAAAGGGCCAGCAGCCCGATTATCCGCTTGCTTTTCATCCTACTAGGTGCATCATCCCGCCATGGTCTACAAGAGTGGGAAGATTATGCACCATCCCTCCCCTCGATTTACGTGAAATCAGCACTTTCTACCCAGCCCAATGCATCTTGGCTATATGAACAGTACATGCTAGAAAGTGTCCCAATGGATAACATCCTCTAATTCCCGTTTGGATCTAGTTGGTTGTTCGGCTGGGTAGCCCAAGGCAATAAGGGCAACCAGCTTGGTGTTGTCTGGAGCTCCGACGATTTTCCCAATAGTGGGGGCGTAATGTTTTTTGTCTCCCGCAATCCAGCAGGTGCCAATTCCCAAGGCCCATGCGCCTACCAGAATGTTTTGTGTAGCTGCGGAGCCATCTTCTATATAAAATGTTGTGTCACGGCAAAATACAGAGATACAAGCCGCGGCTTCAGCGATGAATCTCCCATAATCCGTCGCCTCGGCAATCCTCCGCTTGATTTCTGGATCGGTTGTTACGACAAACTCCCAAGGCTGTTCATTGCGGCCACTGGCAGCGAGACGGCCACAATCAACGATGGTTTTCAGTATGTCGTTGGGGATCGGTTTGTCCTCGTACTTCCTTATACTCCTTCGAGTTCTGATTGCCTGCAGGGCATCCATATTATCTCCTCCTTGCTCTGCTGGTCAAAATACCGATTACCCTACATATGATATTTTCCCTTCATTCCCATAATATCCTGTTTTCTAGATCACTCTCTGTAAAATGGGCATCAAAAAGCCGC
>JAAZMR010000068.1 GCA_012798695.1 Bacillota bacterium
CATAGGGGCTTCATTGTATCCGTGAGCAACAGCAGACAACGAGAGAACGACCAATGCTACGAGCAGCCCGCAAAATACCCTTTTACTTCTGGCCATTTTTGATCCTCCTCTTGATTGTTCCCATGCCAACGGTGTCCGTTTATTTGTCTAGCTAAATCACCTCCGTATTCTGTCTAAGCCCACTGATCTGTTTTCTGTACTATTGACTGATCTCGCCTTGTGTTGTCATATATTCTCTACTTTATCTTAAATCCCTTCTTTTCGATATATGTGTGCTTATTGGTCTGTACTCACTGATAACATCATTTTCTACAACTTTTCTTTTGAAAAGAAGGAACCTTGTCTTTTATAGTGAAATCTGTAGATGGGATCAATTGAACCAGATCCTGGCACCATATATCTATTAAGAGGAGGAGCGCCCATGACTGTTAAAGTAGGGATGGTCGGCTGTGGTGGTATTGCAAACTGGCATGCCAGCCATCTGGAGCAAATGGATGATGTGAAAGTTATTGCCACCTGTGACATTATTCCTGAAAGAGCGGAAGCAATGGCAAAACGTTTTGGAGCCACACCCTATGAGGCTCATTTGCCAATGTATGAGAAGGAGGATCTAGACGCGGTTTTCATCTGTATTCCTCCGGGAGCCCATACCAATACAGAGACTGCGGCTGCGGAAAAGGGCATCCACATCTTTGTGGAAAAACCGATGACGATCTGCATAAATCAAGCCCGGGAGGTCGCTCAAGCTGTTGAGAAGGCTGGTATCGTCTCCGCGGTTGGGTTTCAGGATAGGTATCTAGATATTATTGACAACCTGCGTACCTTCCTAGAGGGCAAGAAGATCGGTCTGTTTACCGGTGCTTGGGTCGGCGGCATGCCTACGGTTCCATGGTGGAGAGTAAAGGCAGAATCAGGTGGTCAGATTGTAGAACAGACTATCCATCTCTATGATTTGGCCCGTCTCCTGTTTGGTGAAGTTGATACCGTCTATGCACAAGCCGGTAAAGGCATCATGGTAGGCATTGAAAACTATGATGTTGAAGACTATTCTTCGGTAGTGCTCACCTTCAAGAACGGGATAATTGGCAACATCATCACCGGTGACTATTTGAAAGAGGCCGTGCCTCGGAATGGTATTGAAATCTACTGTCAAGACGAGCGCGTCGAATATGATCTGCGTTCTGCCGTACGTTATCATTCCCGTTATCTCGTACGGGAGGAAAAACGAGCCATTGATCAAGGAATGCGCAGTGATCGCACTTTCATAGATGCTGTTAAAGCCAAAGACCCGACAATGGTACGTTCCCCCTATAGTGATGCACTAAAGAGCCTGGCTGTAACCTTGGCTGCCAATGAGTCTTTCGAAACCAACAAACCGATTAAGGTAGAATACTAGGCTAACCCAAAGGAGCGGTGATATTCACCGCTCCGCCGCCTCTCTCAGCCTCTGCATTGCAGCAGCAAAATCAGTGCCATCTCTTAGGAAAATCCCAGAGGTTCCCCCCACAAAGAATGATGCCCCCCGCTTGGCTGCTTGGCTCACTGCTTCTATGTCCATCGCCCCATCTACTCCAATGGCGAAATCTAGATTGTGTTTTGCTCGCAGGGTGGCTAACTCGGCTATCTTGTCTAAGGTGAAACCCAATAATCTCTGTCCTGCGAAACCCGGTTCTACGGTCATCACCAACACCATCTGAAGCTGTGGGACTAGTAACCTAACTGCTTCTACGGAAGTCGCAGGATTGATAGCTATACCAACCGCTGCACCGCTAGTGTGGACCTTTTGTATAGCTCGTAAAGGAAACCGACTAGCCTCCATGTGGAAAATGCAAAGATCGGCACCGGCGGCCAGTACCCGTTCCATGTAAGCCTCGGGATTGTCGACCATCAAATGCACATCAATGGGTAGATTGGTTATGCTCCGCACCTGTTTGAGAATATCGAAGTTCAGGGCCAAGTTATCCACGAAATGGCCATCCATAATGTCTACATGAAAAGCATCCGCCCCAGCAGCCTCCAGGCGGTGGACATCATCGCCTATGTGTAATAGATCAGCACACATTAGGGATGGTGCAATGATCGGGTACTGCCTCAACCATTCCCATCTTTGCCTATTACCCTCACTGTTAGAATGCCCCATGGTATGATCGGCCTCCTATGCTTATTATCCTTCACTCACAGCACATCAAATAGATGGGCTCTCCAGCTGCCCAGGATGCAAATATCCCTTTACCATTGTCACAGTCGGCTGCATCCGATCTCATAGTATCACGAGGATACCAGCAAAGAAACCGAGAGGTCGAATAGAGCAAAGACCGATCGGAGACCTTGACTTGGCGAACCATACGCCTAGTATGCAGAAAAGAGGAAATATACTTTCCCTATAGAAAGATACATTGATGTCGTTCGAATGAAGCTAAACCAATGCATCAAAGGAGGGTTTCACGTGCGGTTTTCACCTTGTATTGAAATGCTTTTCCGAGAAGAAAGCATTCCTCAACGCCTGCAGCACGTAAAGGAGCTGGGCTTTAGCGGATTTGAGTTTTGGGGGTGGGAAGGCAAGAATATTGATGAGCTGATCAAGGTTTCAACAGAACTAGACCTTACCGTAACCACTTTCTGTACAGCCTTTGTTTCACTGGTCGATGCTAAGCGGCGAGAGGAGTATGTTGAAGGACTCAAGCGCTCCATCGATGTTGCTAGAAGACTCGGGTGCCAACAGTTAATCACGCAAACAGGGGCGGAGCTTAGCACGGTACCTAGAGAGGATCAGTTGCTTTCACTCATCGACGGGCTCAATGCCTGTGTTCCTCTGTTGGAGGCCAACAGGATCACTTTGCTGGTAGAGCCTCTGAACATACTCGTCGACCATAAGGGATATTTCCTCAGCCGTTCTGCCGAAGCCTTTGATGTTGTTCGTGCAGTCAACAGCCCTTACGTTAAAGTACTATATGACATATACCATCAGCAGATAACTGAGGGCAACTTGATTCCCACGATCCGACAGAATATCGATTTAATCGGCCATTTCCATGTCGCCGATCATCCGGGGCGACATGAACCTGGCACAGGTGAGATCAACTATCATAATGTACTTAAGGCCATCAAGGATACTGGGTATGATGGCTGGATCGGCTTAGAGTACCGACCCAGCTCAGATTCGCGCACAACTCTGGAAAACTTGCTGGACTTGGCAGAGGGCGTAAAATAGCTGCCTAAAGTCTAAGGGGATTCAATATGAGACAAACTGGCAGCATGATTCCGGGGCAGCGCCACTGACGAGGTTTTTGTGATAGCGGGTCAGAGCAGCCAATGCTTCCTGACTACACCCCTGTACACAGCCAAAGGCCATGGGCATGGTATGAAAAGCTTCTCCTGGTTTCAGCTCCTTGCACCAGCCGTGATGACATCCATCCGGACCACCGGCCAGGAAGTAAAGCTGATTGTTCTGGTCCGCACCAATCTCCCAGTGCCAGCTGCCGAAATGCTCTATTTGCCAGTACCAAACGGTCTTAGTTTCTATATCCTCCAACATGGCCATTGGTAGATGCTGGTTATACCTAAGCCCAGAGCTTATCTGCCAGGCCCGGGAAATGCCAAGATATGGTGTGCGCCAAAGGCCCAACTCCTTTAACCCAAGCCTGTGCCACTGCCCCGCCTCATACCATTCGGCGTCATACCATAGGTGTACATAGGTTTTCTCATTCCAGGGACGCAGACCACCGATAGCCAGATTATAAAGGATAGCAGAGTAAACCCGCTCCAGTCTCACTGATCGATCACTATCATTTCTTACCCGCACCCATGTCCTGATCGTCGGAGACTCTGAGCAAAGCAGATAATTGACCTCAGCCAGGACGCCGGTGACAGGATCTTTCATGATTATGATGATCAAGTCACCGTGATAGCGTTCATCCTTAAGCATGGAAACGAACTGCATACGTTCTCCCGGTAATGACCTGATACCGCGAGCCTGGCTGTTGAGAGACTCAGCTTCACCACTCAGCTGCATCTGTATGATACTGCCAGATTGTAGATCCTTTGTACGCCAGATGGTCTCTGTGAACAAACCCAAAAGCCGGATTGCGTCTGCGCTGCGTTCAAATACAAGATGGTTGCCATGATGTCGATAACTAATCTCCATGTACCCATCTCCTTTCCAGAGTCCTGGTAAAATCATTCAACTTATGTACTACATAGACCATTCTGCCTAATGATGAAGTACATTCACAAAATGTAATTCTCTTCCATGGTACATATTTCCTGGTCATTTCTTACTATTTTATAGATCCGCACCGGGAAAACCCCGGAATTCATTCCGGGGATGAAAGGCGAACAAACTTGATAGAGCAGATGGGCAAGACAAGTGATACATGGTATAATCGTACTAAAGGGGAAAAGTCTGTAAAGGTCAAATCTGGTGAAGATAGCATCACTGAGGAGTGAGTGAGCCAGGTGAGTAATATGAGAGTAGGAGGATGTCAATTGCGTTCGGCATGGCGGGTTGTGTTAACCATTGTGTTTGGCATAATATCGTGTGGGCTGTCACTGTTTGGGCTGATAGTTGCCAGAAGCGTCTGGCTGCTTCTCGGAAGATTGTACCTACCCAATCACTACGTTTTCAACTTCCTGGACAAGGTCTTGGTGCTTATAGCCGGTATCGCTGCTCTAGTTGTGATCATCTACAATCTGGAGTCCTTAGCCGATACCGAAAAAATCGCTCGGCTCTGGCAGAAGTTTCTACGAGTCTCTGCTTACCAGATATGGTTCTTGGGTATTTGCCATACTATCCTGGGCGTGACTGAAGCTGGAATCGGCTTTGCTGATTCATCGACATGGGTCCTACCCGCTGGGGAACTCCTGGTGGGGACCGCCCTTTACTTTCTACACCGTAGGCAGATCAGAATCAATCTAACCGATACTCAGATGGCTGAAACTCACCTATAAGCAAAGGAGGCCGCCAGGCAAGGGGCTTGTGGGTCATGATACCGATAACGTTCCCAGGCAAGATCCGGCCTGCCTACAGCGTAGCAGTATTGGCACCCCAATATACAGGTATCATAGGCCCCAATATCCTTACTGGCTATGCAGCCACACTCCGGACGCTGACCATGATCCTTCCTGAAGTCAAGTTCTAGGTCGAAAAGCTGCCTGATTAACTGATCATCGATACATTTTCCTCGGTCAATGCCATAACATTCCAGCTGGTGCTCAGCACAACTTGAGATCGTCATACCATGTTGACCTGCTATATCGATCAACGATGCACAGAACTCAGCCATTTCCTTTGGTCCGCACCGTTCTTCTCCCAGCGGGCCGGTTTCATTTTCCACTGCTCGCATCCGCCGCAAACTTTTCCGATAGGCATCCCAAAGACTGATCACAACTCGCTGAGTGGATCCTTCCAAAGCCCGAGCTATATAGCGAAAGGACTCTACATGATATGACATCTGGGTAGCCTGAGAAAAGAAGATTGGGTCATAGCGCCAGATCACACGCGCCGAACCCAATCGCTTTGCCAGATCACAAAAAGCCTCTATCGCTTTGTCCAGACGGGGCACTCCCGGTTCGAGCCAGTGGGGGTACCCAGTCACAGTATACTGAAAGTAGTAGTGGTATCCTCTTTGGTCAAGATAATCGAAATGGCCCATTAAGGGCCGGGGATCCTTGGTCCAAAAAACGATTACATCTACATCTTGAGGGGCCAGTGATACCAGGCTCTCTTGTTGGGGATTGAATGGATTGCGCACGATACAAAACCCGGCCTCTAGCCGATTGATCAGCCACTCACTATAAAGAGCAGGTATGTCTGTACGACGGCTGGCACTAATGATCATAAAGGCCACTCCCATTTGCCCAAATCAAGCGACCACACCCGCTCCCTCTCTCTTGGTATTAGATTTATGCAGCTCAGCATATACTCCGTTTTTCTCCAAGAGCTCCTCGTGGCTGCCCCGCTCCACAATCCGTCCCTCTTCGAGAACGATGATCTCATCCGCATGTCTGATCGTTGACAGCCTGTGGGCTATGATCAGAGTAGTCCGACCTTCACTCAACCGATCTAGAGACTCTTGAATAATCAATTCGGTAGCATTATCCAAGGATGATGTCGCCTCATCTAAGATCAGGATGGGTGGATTCTTTAGGAAAGCTCGAGCGATAGAAATCCTCTGCTTCTGGCCACCAGAGAGCATCACACCCCGTTCTCCCACATAGGTATCGTATTGGTCAGGCAGAGTCATCACAAACTCATGGATGCCGGCACTCTTCGCAGCCTCAATCACAGCATCATCACTAGCTGTGGGATCACCATACAGAATATTATCCTTAATACTACCAGTAAACAGGAATACATCTTGCTGCACTAGCCCGATATTCTTGCGCAATGAATAGAGCTGTATGTCCCGTACATCTTGTCCATCGACATAGATGCCACCTTGGGTGACATCATAGAAGCGTGGAATTAAATGACATAAGGTGGTCTTGCCCCCACCCGAGGGACCGACCAAGGCTATAGTTTTTCCGGGCTCAATCTCCAAGTCTACATCATATAGCACAGGGGATTTCTCATGGTACTTAAAAGAAACATTTCTCAGTTCTATACGTCCCTTAACATCCATAAGCTCTACCGCATCTGGTGAATCGACGATTTCTGGCTTCGTCTCCATCAGCTCCACGAAACGGCTGAAGCCTGACATTCCCTGCTGGTACTGCTGAGTAAACGCCGTCAAGCGTCTGATCGGCTGTAGAAAGAAACTAATGAACATCAGATAGGCGGTCAAGTCCGCTATATCGATGATACCATAGTACATATACAGACCACCGAATCCCAGGACTGCCACATTAAGTGTATTTGTGAGGAAATTGAGTCCAGATGTATATTCCGCCATGCGCTTGAAAGCTTCTTCTCTCGCTTCCTTGAAATTGACATTAGCGATATCAAACCTGTTCATCTCGAAATCCTCATTGGTATAGCTCTTGGCCACTCGCATACCAGAAAGGCTGTTTTCCAGATCGGCATTCACCTCGGCAATCCTTTCTCGTTCTTGCCGAAAAGCCTTACTCATCTTATTGCGCCGAGACATGGCAAACCACGCAATGAAAGGCACAAATATGAAGACTATCAAAGTGAGCTGTAGGTTAATGTTGACTAAATACAAAAAAGAACCAATTAACATCAAGGAAGCAATGAACACATCTTCCGGCCCATGGTGAGCCAACTCGGAAACATCCCGCAGGTCATTGACTATCCTGGACATGAGATGACCTACCCTTGTATTATCGAAGAATCTAAAATCCATCGTCTGCAGATGGGAAAATAAGTCCTTGCGCATGCGGTACTCCATACGGACTCCTACCACGTGACCCCAGTAATCGACGATATACTGTAAAACCAAACGTACAGCATACATCAAGAGAAGTGCCCCTACATATATCACCATCAGACGCAGCTGACGATTAGGTATGAGATCCTTCATAAATACCCGTGTGATCATGGGGAACACCAAATCCATGACAGCAATCAGACAGGCACAGACCATATCCAGTAGGAATAGCTTCCATTCATAGCGGTAATAGCTAACAAATCGTCTTAAATTTGACACTCACGTGCCCCCTTTACAACCATGGTACTCGATACCGGCATACTATGCGGTACCAATTATAGGATATTCAATAGTAAGATTACGATTTCCTGCTCATCCTACTAACCTCCAGGTATGACACAGCCCCGTGACAGCATGCTTATGCAACTTTTGCCTGTCCTTACATGTCTATACATGCTATAATGATAGCGGTTCCCTACTAGCTAGTCTCAATATGTCATTATCGGTGTTTTCTTACTCCCTGCCTCCAAATTTCCTGCGGAATCAGGGGGGCCCACCCATGCATTATCTCGGAAATGGGCTAAATCGTCGGGTCGATCTTGCTCTTTTGCAGCTACACAAATAGCGTTACCTAAGACATTATACTGCATAATAAGGGGTATACCGAAGATGATCATCTAACCCACCCTGAAATGAGAGGAGGAACCACAATGCTGGATACAATCCAAGACCTGAGGTCAATCCTATTTGGACCAAATAGTCAGCAGCTGCTGATGGACAGTGTAAGTCATCTCCAACCCTACGACCTAGCTCAGATACTGCTAGCACTAGAGTATAATGAACAGCAGCAGCTAGTAGAAATTTTGCCCTTAGATCTGGCTACAGAGGTGCTAGAATATCTTGAACCCGAGGTTCAGTACCGCCTCCTGCATCATGCTAGCCCAGAGCGGGCCATGGCCTTGCTGCGTACTCTACCTAGTGATACGGCTGTTGACTTATTCTTGGCGATTCACCCTCGCCAAGCCGAGCTACTGATGGGATGGCTGCCTGACGAATACCGCGAGCGCATCAATACACTGATGACATTCCCGGAAGATACTGCCGGGAGTCTGGCCACTGTCGATTATATCGCAGCTCGGGAAGGTTGGACCATCGAAAAGACCTTGGCCCATATTCGCAAAGTAGGCCGTAAAGCCGAAGTCATATCCTATATCTATGTGGTCAATGCCCGTGGACAGCTAATTGATGTTGTCTCTTTGAAAGAGATGATCTTGGCTTCACCACAGACTTTGCTTTCGGAAATTGTGTCCAATAGCCCGATCGTGGTCAGAGCTGATAGTGACCAGGAAGAAGCAGCTCGCCTACTATCCCAATACGACTTTCTAGCTATTCCCGTAGTCGATGCCAGCAATCGGTTGGTTGGAATCATTAGTGTCGACGATCTTGTCGATGTCATACAGGCTGAAGCTACTGAGGATATTCAAAAGCTAGGTGGTAGTGAACCACTCATAGAGTCTTACCTAAAGACTCCCGTGCTTACTCTTTTCCAGAAGCGCGTATGGTGGCTTTTGGTCCTGTTTTTCGCGGAGGCCATTACCGGTAACATCATGCGACACTATCAGGATGCACTCACAGAAGTGATTGCTCTATCCTTTTTCATCCCCTTGCTCATCGACGCCGGCGGTAATACTGGCTCACAGACAGTTACTACTCTGGTACGTGCGTTAGCCTTGGGAGAGATCGACATAGAGGATACCTGGCAAGCTGTCAAGAAAGAAATGGCAACCGGCTTGCTGTTAGGGGCAGTGATCGGGTCGGCGGCTTTTGTGCGAGCTGAGTTCATGGGTGTTGCCACAAACCTAGGCAGCGTGGTAGGGATTAGTGCCTTTTTCATTATAGCCTGGGCCTCTACAGTGGCAGCGATATTGCCCATGGTGCTCCACCGACTCAAGGTCGATCCGGCTGTAGTATCTGGACCATTGATCACTACATTGGTTGATGGTGTAGGGATTCTAGTCTACTTTAATGTAGCAAAACTACTGCTCGGCATTTGATCCGAACCTGAGCATCTGATCGAGTAAAATCAGAGCAGAAGTCATACATTCTACCCAGGGCTTTGAGGCCCTGGGTGGTGTATTTCTATTCTAAGAGGAGGGCATGACCTTGCTAAGACGAACTATCGGGCCGCCGTTATACCAGCGTGGATATGATACGCTCCCCTTGGTAGGAAAGATCACGGCTGCCCTAGGCCAAAGCGTACTGCTCGCGGGGGGCAAGACGGCTCTATCCGTCACCCGCGCCCGTCTACTTGCTTCCCTAGAGGAAGCAGGGCTGGAGATAGTTGGCGTGGAATGGTATGGCGGTGCCTGTACCTGGAAGAATATTCACGACTTGAGTGACAAAGCCAAATCGGCACAGGCCGAGTGCCTGGTAGCCGTAGGCGGCGGCCGGGCCCTGGATACCATCAAAGCTGCGGCCTTTGCTTGCCAACTGCCACTAATCACTGTGCCAACCATTGCTGCCACCTGCGCAGCCTGGACACCTCTGGCCGCTATCTACGATGAAGGCGGTGAGTATCTAGAATTCTCCCGTAAGGCCGCTTTGCCCTCAGCCGTAATCGTCGATACGAAGATCATCGCCGAAGCACCGGTACGCTATCTGGTTTCTGGTTTAGGAGATACCCTAGCCAAATGGTATGAGTTGGCCGCCTCTACACGTGGCCGTAAACTGGCCGCACCAGTGCAAGCTGGCCTCCGATTAGGCAAGCTGTGCAAGGACCTAATCGTCGCAGAAGGACCGACGGCTTACCAGTCAGTCGGGGAACAGCAAGCATCCGAGTCACTGGACCAAGTGGTAGATGCGATCATCGCTATCGCCGGCTGTGTCAGTGGTCTGGGCGGTGATGAGGCGCGCACAGCGGCAGCTCATGCCATCTATTCCGGCCTCACTACCATGGAGCCGGTACATCACATGGTGCATGGCGAGATAGTTGGGTTTGGCATTTTGGCACAGTTGGCCCTGGAAGATAGGCCAGAAGAAGAGGTACAGGAGTTCGTCGCCCTTGCTCATCAAATTGGTTTACCGATCAGCCTTAACCAACTAGGCATAGAGCAATTGTCTGATGCGGACTGGCAGCGGATCGCCGACTTGTCCTTACAAGTGGAAGACATGGCAGCTATGCCTTTCCCAGTTACGGATGTGATGGTCATACAGGCGATTAGACAAGCGGACGCCTGGGGTCAGGCTTTTCTTCAGACAGTGAATTTGGCATGAGATGGGAGGAATAACCATGGAGACGGATATGCGGCGTTTACCGGAAGCAATGTGGCTGCAGCTGGCTAGACCCAGCCTGGCCCATCTGCATCCTTTTCAAGCAGACTTACCCGATTTGCCTGTAGAAGCCATCCGCCAGAGGTTAGGAAAAGATCATATAGTGAAACTATCATTTAATGAAAATCCTTATGGACCCTCACCTCGGGCCATGGAGGCAATGCAAGCCCAGCTGCATTGGCTGCACCTATATCAGGATGCTACCGGTGACGCTTTGCGCAGGGCTCTGGCCACCGATCTCGGTGTAGAGCCAGACCAAATTATCTTGACTAACGGGGCCGATGAGTTGATTCTGCTTTTAACTCTAGCGTTTCTCGATCCGTGTGATGAGGTAATCATACCCTCTCCTACTTTTGGCCAGTACCAGGCATCTAGTATAGCTATGGGGGCTCAGCCTGTTTTGGTACCCCTGGTGGATTATCACATTGATATGCAGAACATCCTCAAGGCGTTGTCCCCCAAGACCAAGATGGTATTTCTCTGCAACCCCAACAATCCTACCGGCACCATTGTGGTCGGTGAAGAACTAAGGTACCTGATAGAGCAGTTACCAGAGAACGTATTATTGGTGGTTGATGAAGCTTATATAGATTACGTAACCGATTCCAACTATGCATCGGCCCTAGACTATCTCAGCCAGAGGGCCAATTTAATCGTGATTCGCACTTTCTCCAAACTACATGCCTTAGCAGCAGCCAGAGTAGGCTTCGGTATCAGCCATTCCCCCTTAATCAACCTCCTGCACCGGGTCAGGCCCCCATTTAATGTGAACAGGATCGGCCAAGCCGGGGCCTTGGCTAGCTGGCAGGATATCGCTTATCAAGCAAGAATGCGTGAACTCAATACCACCAACCGCGAGTATCTTTATAATCTGTTGACCGCCGCTGATATGCCTCCTATTCCTTCACAAGCGAATTTCGTTCTGGTAGATACCAAACAGGAAGCCGCCACTGTATATAAGAAGCTGGAGGCAGAGGGCATCATCGTCCGTGATGCAGCAGGCTTCGGACTGCCCCGCCACTTGCGCATTACGGTGGGACGTCAGGAGGATTTGTCCCGACTGGGGCAGGTCTTACAGGCAGACCGATAGTGCTATGCAAAAAAGGTGAATAAAATATCAAAAACTATCCCCTTCCCTCTTGCATACTTACATGCGCTTAGTGTATAATGATGCACATAGAAGAACACACGCAAATATGGGAAGGGGATTCCATTGAAAAAACTTAGTCTGATGATGTTGGTAACCTTGTTGTTCTTTCTCAGCCTAGCCGGTGTAAGCAGCCCCATAGTGGCAGCCGACAAGCCCATGATCATTTCACTGCCCACCTGGAGCGGTTATGCACCCCTGTTTCTAGCGCAGGACAAAGGGTTCTTTGCCAAGCACGGCCTGGATGTAGAGCTATCCGTCACCCAGGATCTCAGTGCCCGGAAACAAGCTTTTGCTGGCAAACGAGTAGATGCCCTAGCCACAGCTCACGATGTCCAGGTACAAGTGGCAGCCGCCGGTGTACCACTCAAGATCGTATGGGCCTTTGATGATTCCTTCGGTGGGGATGGGATCTTGGCCAAATCTGAGATTGAAACGATAGCTGATCTGAAGGGCAAACAGGTAGCATTCATGCGCGGCTCAACCAGTCACTTCCTCTTACTTACCGCTCTTGACAGTGTAGGGTTGACTGAGAAGGATATCGTAACTGTAAATATGACCGCCGGTGATGCGGGCGCCGCTTTCGTAGCCGGTCGTGTCAATGCTGCAGTAACTTGGGAACCCTGGCTGACACAAGGCAGCGGCTCGGGGGGCCATGTATTGACAGATACCAAAGCATTCCCCGGAGTAATCGGGGACTCTCTCAGTTTCCATGCTGATTATGTGAAGAAGAATCCCGAGGCTGTCCAGGCATTTGTCAATGCCATGAAAGATGCCATGGACTACTGGCATGCCCATCAGGATGAGAGCAATCAGATCATGGCTGCAGGCATGGGAATCACCCTGGAGGAGTTTGTGGCTACTCTAGGCGGCCTGCAACTCATGGACTACCAGGATAACATCTCGTTCTTTGGCACAGAATCCGAACCAGGTGCCTTGTATACAACTCTGCAGAATGCCACTGATTTCTATTATGACCTGAAGATTATTCCAGCCAAAAAAGATATCCATGAGTTAGTGGCTGCAGAGTTTCTGCTGAACGCAAACCAGTAGGAGCCGAGGTGCTATCTCTGGTCGATAACCAGAAGCCTTTGCTCGATGTCAGAGATAGCATTCAAAGTATGGTCCGGAGAATATACAACAGTAACGGGGGATCTCCTGTAATGGGAGCTCCCCATTCCCGTGATTACGAGGTGTTATTTATGCAATTCAAGCAGTATCTCAAACTCAAGGAAAACATTCCCTCCCATATGTACATAGGCCTGGGTATTTTCTCCTTTGCAGTCCTTTTCGCAATATGGTGCATCCTTACCTATGGAGGTTTTGTTCCACCGTTATTCTTGCCCTCTCCCTCTGACATTTTGATTCAGTTCTACCGCATGCTCACTGAGCTGAACCTGATGGGGGATATTTTGGCCAGTCTCTACCGAGTCATGGCGGGATTCCTGTTGGCATCCATAATCGGAGTGCCCTTAGGATTGCTCATGGGCTCATTCAAGCTGGCAGAAGGGTTGGTTGAGCCCATCGTAGGCTTTGTGCGTTATATGCCGGCTTCCGCCTTTATCCCTCTCCTGATTCTTTGGATAGGCATAGGTGATCTGCAGAAAATCGCGGTGATATTTATCGGTACATTCTTTCAGCAGGTGCTGATGGTAAGAGATGTAGCCAAAAACGTATCCCATGAATTGATCAATACCTCATATACACTGGGGGCTGACCAAAAAGCCGCCTTCCTTAAGGTGGTCTTACCCGCTGCCCTACCTGGTATTATGGACACCCTGCGGATCACCCTGGGATGGGCCTGGACCTATCTGGTAGTCGCCGAATTGGTTGCTGCTAGCTCAGGCCTTGGATACATGATCATGGAAGCTCAGCGGTTTCTGCGAACGTCGGGTATCATAGTTGGCATCCTGGTGATTGGCCTGCTGGGCTTGCTGAGCGATACATTGTTCAAAACAGCCTACCAGCGAATGTTTCCCTGGTTAGAAGGGAGGTCAGAATCATGACTGCTATGCCTATGCGATATTTGAATAGGGATACCGATCTACAGCCACTGAAGCGTGAACCTAAGTTGAGAGTACATCATGTATCAAAGGTCTTTGCCCAGAAAGATCAGCAAGTCACGGCTCTGGAAGATACGAATTTCGATGTCCGAGAAGGAGAATTTGTGACCATTCTCGGGCCATCAGGCTGCGGTAAATCGACTATTCTCAAGGTCATCGCCGGACTCACCGAACCATCTTCTGGTTATGTGATGCTCAACAATCAACGGATTAACGGCCCCGGAGCTGATCGAGGCATGGTATTTCAAGCCTACACCCTCTTCCCGTGGTTAACTGTAGAACAGAATATCGGTTTTGGACTACAGCTAAAGGGAATGCCCAAAGCACAGCGCCAAGAGATTGTAGACCACTATTTGGAGTTAATCGGGCTGGATGGATTTGGGGCTATGTATCCCAACAACTTATCCGGTGGCATGAAACAGCGGGTAGCTATCGCTCGAGCTCTAGCCAATGATCCGGAAGTACTCTTGATGGATGAGCCTTTTGGTGCACTTGATGCGCAAACCCGAACAGTAATGCAGGAGCTTCTGCTGAGAGTTTGGGAGGAGTCCCACAAGACAATTCTCTTCGTTACCCACGATATCGATGAAGCCATATTTATGGGAGACCGGGTATATGTGATGACGGCCCGCCCCGGACGCCTAAAGGCGGAAATATCGATTCCCCTATCTAGGCCCCGAGAATTCTCAGTGAAGACTTCTCCTGAGTTTATGAAGTTGAAAGGGGAAATCCTAGAGCTGATCCGTGAGGAAAGTTGGAAGGCCGCCAGCGAAGTCGGCTAGAGCATACGAGCCAGACATAAAGCGAACAGGCCGCTGGCCACTCTCTATGCAGGCCCGCGTCTAGCTCTGCACAAACCATACAAAAAGAGGCTGATAAGGTGGTGCAGTACCACCCGATCAGCCTCTTCCTGCTATTCCTGTATTTGTGTTACTTACCCATGTCCATCTCAGCTAGACGTCGATACATAGCGTACCTGGACATGGCTTCAGCTTCTGCCTTGTTATACAGGTCTTCCGCCAACTCAGGGAACTGTCGCTGCAAGCTCGAGTAGCGCACTTGACCCATGAGGAACTCGCGGAACTTGCCATTGGGCTCCTTGGAATCCAGAACAAATGGATTCTTGCCCTCTGCCGTAAGCTCAGGATTGTAGCGATAAAGTGGCCAGTAACCACACTCTACTGCCCGCTTAATCTCCTCCTGGCTATTGGACATATTAATACCATGGTTAATACATGGTGAGTAAGCGATGATTAGGGATGGGCCGTTGTACTGCTCAGCTTCGCTCAAAGCCTTGATCAACTGGTTCATATTGGCCCCCATGCCTACGGTGGCTACATATACATAACCATAGGACATCGCTATCATACCTAAGTCCTTCTTCCGAATCTTCTTGCCGGAAGCAGCGAACTTGGCTACTGCTGCTGTAGGTGTCGCTTTAGAAGACTGGCCACCGGTATTGGAGTATACCTCTGTATCGAAGACCAAGACATTCACATCTTCACCAGAAGCCAATACATGGTCAAGACCACCAAAACCGATATCGTAGGCCCAGCCGTCACCGCCCAGGATCCATACTGACTTCTTGCTCAGGTAATCGGCGAATTCGTTGAGCTCATGGAGGCGATCCTTTGCATCTCCACTTGCCTTAGCCAAATCAGCTGGTAATAGGGCCTTGATCTGGTCCCCATACGCCTCGGACTTATCAGCATCATCCTTATTATCTATCC
This sequence comes from Bacillota bacterium, assembly GCA_012798695.1. Lineage (GTDB taxonomy): Bacteria > Bacillota > Limnochordia > DTU087 > DTU087 > JAAZMR01. The sequence continues at coordinate 15,596 of JAAZMR010000068.1, forward strand.
AGCCCTGCAAAGCCGTCTTCAGTTCAGCGGAAATCGGTGCATCCAAGAGAGCCTGAGCCACACCCAAAAGCCGTGTCCGCTTCTGTTTGACAGCATATGCAATACCGAAACCAAACTCGGCGTTATCTTCAAAAAGCGAGTTGGCCCAAGCCGGACCGCGCCCTTCATGATTGGTGGTATATGGGCAGACCGGTGCACTTCCACCCCAGATGGACGAACAGCCGGTAGCATTGGCAATGATCATGCGCTCACCAAATAGCTGAGTCACCAGTTTAGCATAAGGTGTCTCTCCACAGCCAGCACAGGCGCCGGAGAACTCTAAGAGAGGCTGATGGAATTGGCTGCCCTTGACTGAATCACGCCTGAAATCGACTTCTCTAAATGGCAGAGTTTCAGCAAAACGATGGTTCTCTACCTCTGCGTCGGAAACTTGCTCCAGTGGCTTCATGACTAAAGCCTTTTCCTTGGCCGGGCAAGCATTCACACATACATTACAGCCAGTACAATCTAGGGGTGAGACCTGAATCCTATACTCTAGACCGGCTGCGGCCTTCCCGACTGCCTTCTTAGTCTTGAAGGACTCAGGGGCAGCACTTAGTGCTTCCGGTTTAGCTAGATAAGGTCTGATGGATGCATGAGGGCAAACAAAGGCACACTGATTGCACTGAATACAGTTCTCTGGTATCCACTGGGGAACTGTGACAGCAACTCCTCGTTTTTCGTACTTGGTGGTTCCCACAGGGAATGTGCCATCTGCCGTAAAGCTGCTAACAGGCAATTCGTTACCTTTGAGGGAGTTGATCGGAAGAATTACATCCTGCACAAACTCCGGTACCGGTTCTGCGGCTGCCGCTGCCTCATCGACTGCATTGGCCCATTCGGCAGGGTAGTCAATCTCTACAAGTTCTTGAGCACCCCGATCTACAGCCGCGAAGTTCATATTGACGATCTTTTCGCCCTTGCGCCCGTAGGTATTGCGGATAGCAGTCTTCATGTATTCCTCGGCATCATCGTAAGGAATGACATCGGCAATCTTGAAGAAGGCTGCCTGAAGAACCGTATTGATACGGCCACCCAGACCAATCTCCCGGGCAATTTTCACTGCATCAATGTTATAGAAGCGCAGTTTCTTCTCTGCAATAGTCCGCTTCATGGCTGCGGGCAGCTTGGAATCCATCTCTTCCACAGTCCAAGGTGAGTTGAGCAAGAAGACTCCGCCTTCTTTGATACCCGCCAAGACATCATAGCGATTCACATAGGAAGGGTTATGGCAACCGATGAAGTCTGCCGTGTCAATCAGATAAGTTGATTTGATGGGACTCTTGCCAAATCTCAAGTGAGAAATGGTAACCCCACCGGATTTCTTAGAGTCGTATTCAAAATACCCTTGGGCATACATATCTGTATGGTCACCGATGATTTTGATCGAGTTTTTGTTGGCACCAACTGTGCCGTCAGAACCAAGACCAAAGAACTTGGCCCTAATCAATCCCTCAGGAGCAGCATCAACTTTCTCCTTAATCTCAAGGGAAGTGTTAGTGACATCATCAGTGATTCCCACAGTGAAGTGGTTTTTCGGTGCATCGAGAGTTAGGTTGTCAAAGACAGCCTTGACCATAGATGGATCGAATTCCTTAGAGCCCAATCCGTAGCGGCCACCGACAATAACCGGACGGCTATCTTTGCTGTAAAACGCAGTACATACATCCTGATACAGAGGTTCACCTAGTGACCCCGGCTCCTTAGTGCGATCCAATACCGCAATCTGCTTTACGGTCTTGGGCAATACCGCTAAGAAGTGCTCCACGGAGAAGGGACGGTATAACCGTACCTTGACCAGACCCACCTTTTCTCCCTGGCCCATTAGATAATCAACTGTCTCTTCAATAGTCTCACAGCTAGAGCCCATGGAAACGATTACCCGCTCAGCCTCAGGGTGGCCCACGTAATCAAACAGCTGATAGCTTCGACCTGTAACAGCAGCCACCTGCTGCATGATATCCAGCACAACCTGAGGTGCAGCCGCATAGTAAGGATTAGCTGCTTCTCTCCCCTGGAAGTAAATATCCGGGTTCTGGGCAGTACCGCGCTGGACCGGGCGTTCTGGATGTAGTGCCCGCTGACGGAACTCATTAATGGCATCATAATCCACTAGCTTGGCAATATCCTCATAATCGATCAATTCGATCTTCTGAATTTCATGAGAAGTGCGGAATCCATCAAAGAAATGCAGGAAGGGTACCCTCGACTTCATTGCAGCCAAATGGGCTACCAAAGCCATGTCTACAACTTCCTGGACTGAACCGGATGCCAGCAAAGCAAAACCTGTCTGTCGGCAAGCCATTACGTCAGAATGGTCGCCAAAAATGGAAAGAGCATGACCGGCCAGAGCTCGAGCAGATACGTGAAATACGGCGGGCAAGAGCTCTCCTGATATTTTATACATATTCGGAATCATCAGCAGAAGACCCTGAGAGGCAGTAAAGGTTGTGGTGAGCGCTCCAGCCGCTAGCGCACCGTGTACTGCACCAGCAGCCCCAGCCTCTGATTGCATTTCAACAACCTTGAGGGTCTCGCCAAAAATGTTCTTGCGACCATGAGCAGCCCACTCATCACTAATCTCACCCATGGGTGACGATGGTGTGATCGGGTAAATGGCTGCCACATCACTAAGCGCATAGGCAACGTGCGCGGCCGCGGTATTGCCATCAACTGTCATCATAACCTTGGCCATTAACTTATCAACTCCTTAACTGGTAATATCGATAAACGGGTGGAAAGACGCGGAAAATGAGCTCGTCCTCTCACGAACCCCATTAGAAAAAACTTGCACCATGTATAAGGATACCTCTTTTGGGGACACTATGTCAATGCCGGTGAGCATTTCTAGGAGCTATTGTAAATGGAAATACTTGCTGCCGATTACTGCAGATTCCATCTGCCCCACAACTCATAACAACAACCAGCATTCTGGTCATAAGTCTTGCCACAGATGGTGGTACGGAAAAGAGGTCTCTAATGGATTTCTTTCAACTCTTTTGGGTGTTTTTCCTGCTTATTTCATTTATACCCATGTGGCGCCAACAGCGCATACATCGCTTGCGCTTAAGTAGTATCCACAAAATCGAAAAGCTGCGGGGCACCCGAGTCATTACCCTCATCCATCGACAGGAGGCTTTGAGTTTTCTGGGACTACCCTTCCGGCGCTTCATTAATATAGAGGATTCGGAGGCGGTATTGCGAGCCATCCGGTATACACCGCCACAAATGCCCATTGACATTATTCTGCATACGCCTGGTGGTCTGGTACTGGCTGCAGAACAAATTGCCAGAGCGATCAAGAAACATCCTGGGAAAGTCACTGCCTTTGTGCCTCACTACGCCATGTCAGGTGGTACCTTAATAGCCTTGGCAGCTGATGAGATCCATCTAGATGAAAATGCTGTTCTCGGGCCGATTGATCCCCAGCTCGGTAACTATCCTGCCGCCTCTATCCTAAAGGCTGTTGAACAAAAACCGGTAAAGGATATAGAAGATCAAACCCTCATCTTAGCGGATATGGCCCGCAAAGCCTTGGCACAGGTGGAGGCCGTAGTCTATCAGACCATCAGTGACAGGATGGCTGCAGAGGCCGCCCGGGATGTCGCCAAAGCCCTTACCCAAGGGCGTTGGACCCATGATTACCCTCTCACTTGTGATCAGCTGTCTCAACTAGGCCTGACCATCCAATGCGGTCTCCCTCGCGAAATCTATGCATTAATGGAGCTCTACCCGCAGCCAGCCCAAAGACGTCCTTCAGTCCAATATGTACCACTTCCCTATGATCCAGAGGCTGAGGAGTCGTAATCTTTTGCCTGACCATAATCCCTTCGCTTTTGCCAAATCCGGTGTACCTTAAGGTAGTTGTCTAGAGGTAAGCCTTCAAAGACACAGTTGCTCGTAGAAAAAATATAGCCTCCACCTGGCTTGCCATGATCCAGACAATAATTGGCGCTATTTTCCATTTGATCTGGGGTACCGGTTTGCAGTAAGGCACAATTCACATTGCCGATCAAGCAGACCTTGTCACCATATAACCGCTTGATTTCAGCAATATCGATCCCAGCCATCGGGTCCAGGGAGTGGAGCCCATGGGGTTCACATTCAATCAGCTGATCAATAATGGGCATCATGTCTCCATCAGTATGCTTGATCACCCAAGCCCCCATTTCCTTTATCTCGCGGATGTTTTCGGCTAGATAGGGTGTGACATATTCCCGAAACATGGTTGGAGACATGAAGGGCCCCTGGTTAAAGCAGTAATCTGCACAGAGAATAAAGCAATCTACTCCCGCATCAAACAGCCGAGCAGCCCGTTCTACGGCTGCATCCACTCTCTTTTGGGCTGCTGCATGTACTTCAGTGGGTTTGTCAACTAACCAATAGGCAAATTCCATCATATGTTCACCATCGGGAATAGCAAAAGTGCCATCGGCATGAGCCCAGATCATGTATTTGTCGCCAATGAGGCTGCGCATATGCCGTGCCATGGTGATCAGAGCATCTAGATCTGCTATCGACTGTAACGGAATAATGGAGTAATCCAATCGCTCCGCCACTTCCACGAAGAGTTCAGCATTCTCCTTAAGTCGACGCTCTCGCTCAGTACCAGTCATTTGCTCCAAATCTGCTTGTTTCAAGTAATCCCTACCTAAAAGCTCCTTGGTCAGTTGAAACTCTAGTTCAAAGGTGGGTACTTGATCCGGTATTTGTAAACTCAATGCTTTAACCGCTCGCTCTTTGGGTGTCAAGATCGATCTCCTTTCCTACCCTCTCCCATAAACGCCCAATTGGCACTTACTGCTCATGCCTCTCTAGGATAGTTCGGCAAACACGCTTGGGCTCCCTGCGCAATGAGCAAGATATCAAAAGAGGCGGCTCTCGGTATGCTGCCTTCCATAGAAGTCAGAGACGGAACCAGTTCAAATACACAACAGCAGGAACTCCTATAGCAGAGTAGAAGCCTTCTATAGGAATTTAGCAAGGTTTGCCAAGTAAGTAGAAAGGGGACTAACCATGCGTCTAGAACAACTGTACGAATTGGCTATTACCATGGGAATGGAAGCCGACCCCCGTGGAAAGGCGGCAGTGGAAAAGATACTGGAGAAAACTAGAGAAGATTACGCAAAACTGGAACCAGACGAAAAACAGGAGTTTGACCACGAGAAGCTCCGCAATCCCTATGCCGATACCCGCATTTCCTACGGAGATGCCGACTTGGAGATCAAGCGACTGATTACCGGTGTCGATGTCGATGTTGCTGACCTATTGCTAGCCGATCATTTGCGCCGCAACGGCAATCCCATCGATCTGGTTATCTCCCACCATCCATCGGGACTGGGCTCTGTGTATTTTTCAGAAGTAATGTATATGCAAGCTGACATGATGCAGGCAGTAGGCATACCGATCAATGTAGCAGAAGGAATCCTCCAGGATAGAATAGGCGAGGTACGCCGACGAGGGTTGCCTGCCAACCACTATCGAGTAGTTGATGCTGCCAGGCTACTGGACATGCCCTTAATGTCTATGCACACCCCTGCCGATAACAATGTCCAGAAGCTGGTGCAAGCCCATATCGACTCTCGAGGTCCCGAAACCCTAGAGGAGCTGATCAAGGTCCTCAAGGAAATCCCCGAATACAAAGAGGCTGCAAAGCGAGGCTCGGGTCCCGTCATACTGGTGGGTAAAGACACAGGCCGCTGTGGGAAAATCGCAGTCTCCATGACCGGCGGCACCGGGGGGCCGAAAGCCGATATTGAGGAATTCGTCAAAGCCGGTGTCGGGACAGTAGTGGAGATGCACATGTCAGAGGAGAAGCTAGAAGAAGCCAAGAAGCACCATCTCAATGTGGTGATCGCCGGACATATGGCAAGTGACTCTATCGGCATGAACATTATTCTCGATGAATTTGAGCGGAAGGGCGTAGAAATAGTCTCTTTCTCCGGTCTAATTCGCCACCGACGCTTCTAGAAGCAACGCAGCAAGTGAGAGCAACTCTGAGGTCAAGTCCATGCCCCAACCATGTATTATACTTGGTTGGGGCATATCGTTACCATACTAGCTCGAAAATGCAAAGTGATTGGATGACTTGGCATCAATTCACCTTCGAACCCGGCTCACACAATCAGGTGCCTATATGAGCCGAGGTCTCGGTTCTTACCTGTCGCCTCTGCAAGCCGGCGGCCAGGATCAGCTGCACGATACCAAAGAATGGTGCACCTAGCATGCCCAGGCCCAGTCCGACCGCATCTGATAAGGCTCCGACTAGGAAGGGCAGCACCATACCACCTAAGGAAGCAGCAGTGATCAGGTAGCCAGAGACGGTCCCTGTCATTTGGGAGAATAAGCTGGTGCCATAGGCTACAGCTGTAGGGAACAGGCCGGCCAGGAAAAACCCCGTCAGCAAAAAGGATACGGCAATCCACCATAGCTGTCGGCCAAGGACCGCGGAGGTTACAAACACTAACCCACCAATCGCGCACGCCAAGAGGGTGCGAGGATAACTAATCCGTTCAGATATACCGCCCCACGTCATCCGTCCCACAATAATACCCACATTATATAAGGCTAATACAAACGAGGCCGCCAGCAAGGTAATTGTGAGTTCATTGGACAAGTAAGTGTTTACCCAACCAATGATAATGCCTCCCATTCCACTGTAGGTAAACATGATTCCACTAAGCAACCAGAACTCGGGAGAAGTCAAAATCGTCTTTCTCGCCTTAGTCACCTGCCCCTTGTCACCACCATTGGGATTACTAACTTCGGGAAATGGTTGGCTAGAAGTAAAGATGGCGTGGACTCCGGCCAAGGCAGCTATGACCGCAAAGAGCAGGCGCCAAGAATGCAATACACTCAGAAAAAATGCAGCTACCAGAGGACCTATCAAAGATCCCACGCCAAAGAAAACATGCAGCCGGTTGAGAGCCAAACCACGTCTCTCTGTATACAAGTCAGAGACCAAAGCATTAGCGGCTCCATCCAGCATCCCTAAGCCGGCACCTAAGAGCGTAGCACTGAGAATATGTCCCATCCAAGCTCGGCTTGCCCCATAGCCAATAGCGCCGATGACTATCAGGATACCACCAAGGCGCAGCACTGGTTTACGGCCCACCCGATCAGACCAACTGCTAGTAGAAAGTACTGCCACCAACTTACCCAATCCCTGGGCAGTAAATACCATTCCGGCAATAGCTAGCGATAATCCATATTCCCCGATCACACTAGGCATCACTGGCCCCATCACATTACCGATGAGGCCGATCAGGACTAAGCTAATGTTGGCAATCCACGTCAACGATTCTCGATTCAATGATTTCAATGATTTTACCCGCCTCTCTATCCCGTTTCGGGGAAGTCATGAATCATGCTATGGTATCAATGATCTACTACCCGATCGTTCGTTTGATCACTGCTACGAATCACTTAGGTGCTGTGAGCCAGCAGACTTCTTGCTTCCCCTCAAAGATAGCATTAGGGGCCAGATAGAGATCAACATTACTAGAAGAGTAGCTGCCATCAAACCATAGCCACGATTAGTCTTGCGTATGAGAAGACCAGTGATTGTGGGAAATACAACCGTCCCCACTTGAAACATGACTACCACCGCAGCAATATGCTCGGCCAGATTCTCCTCCGAGGCATGCTCACTAGCTTCAGTGTTGCCTGCTGGTGCCGTTAGGCCGAGGGCAAACCCTTCAACAGCTACCACCACAAGCAAGACAGGCAGGGTCGGATAAGCAAACCCCACCAAAAGCGCAGCCCCCGCGATCAGGGGGACTAGACTCAGGATCATCTGATTGCTTATATGCCGCCTCATATTCGCATACATGGCCCGGGAAATGGTACCAAACAGCTCTCGCAATGATAGCATCAGACTGGCTAACATGGCTGTATAACCTACATCCTGCAGAAATAAGATGAAAAAGGCCCCTCCAATTGAAATGACAAAAGCAGCTGCCAACAATTGGGAGAGCATGGCAATCACCAGCTTGGTGTTGTGACACATGGAGGGGATCATCTGTAGGGAGCGAGCTATGGCTGACCCCAGCCGTTCCTCTTGGGCTCGCACCGGCAGTGGTTGGAGATATCTGACCAATCCCAAATTAGCAAGAGCACAGGCAAGCCAGGCCCACAGGGCCCCTTGATATCCCGTTCTTTGAGCTAGAATCCCGGCAACAATCGGTCCCAAGACGAGACCTACTCCTTGGGCGGCCGTATTGGCCGCTTGGGCCTGACTGACAGCTCCGGGTTCCGCTACCTCACATGAATAAGCCAAATTGGATGGCCAGAAGAATGCATTGGACGCCCCGAATACGATTTGAGCAGCCAGCAGATGCTGAAATGATCTGGCAGTCAAGAATAACGCAGCTGCCACAACACTGGTCGAAGTGCTGAAAAGCATTACTCGTCGACGGCCCAAGCGATTAGAAATCGGGGCTGAAGGAAGCATGAGCAGCATCGCCAAGATACCAGGGGCTGCCACCAACAGGCCTACCTGTGCATCTGTGGCCCCCAGCATATCAGTGCTAAAGGTTGGTACCAAAAATACTCCGATGTTCAGTGCAAATGCAAATAAACCGGCAATTAATGATGCCATCCATACATTACGGTTCAATCAGATTCTCCTATCAATATCCAACGCGTTACCGAAGTAAGTGCTAAATCAACTCCACCCAGGGTCTCTGAATGGAATATCACCTGATTCGATATTCTACTGTTACCTAGGTGTTCCTGCCCGATGGTCGCATCAGATTGACAGACTCATCCATCAGAGCATCCTACTTGATGATCAAAAAGGTTCCGTCATAAACGGAACCATGAGTATAACCAGCACCATCGTGCCCTTATTGCATGAGTCTCATTTTAGCCCTTTATCCCAGTAATAGCAATACCTTCAATGAAAGTCCTTTGGGCAAAGAAGAATAAGACCAGTATGGGAATCACCACCAGAGTAGAGGCAGCCATTAAGAGCTCCCACTCTACATAGTTGGTGGTCCGATACATTTGCAGGCCGATGGCCAGAGTATATTTTTCATTGGAGTGCAGATAGATGAGTGGGCCCAAGAAGTCATTCCAGGCGCCAAGAAACTGAAAAAGAGCCACAACAGCCAGTACAGGCCGAGAAAGCGGGAGGATAATCCGCCAGAAAATGCCTAACTCCGAAGCACCATCTATGCGGGCTGCATCAGAAAGCTCTGCTGGTATGGTCATGAAGAACTGACGTAGTAGGAATATGTAGAACGCGTTTCCCAAAAACGATGGTACGATTAGCGGCTTAAAGGTATTGATCCACCCGAGCTTACCAAAGGTGATAAACAGAGGAATCATGGTGACTGGAAAAGGTAACATCATGGTACTCAAGATGAGCAGCAGCAAACCATTGCGACCAGGCCAGGGGATCTTTGCCAAACTGTAAGCCACCAGGGTACTGGAGATCAGTGTTCCTATAATTGTGAAAACACAGATTGTCACAGTGTTGCGGAGGTATAGCAGGAAGGGGATGGCCTTAACGGCTATCTCATAATTATCCCATTTGGGGGGCCAGGGAAACCAAATGGGCGGATAAGCCATCACCTGTGATGAATCTTTCAAGGATGTGGTAAACATCCACAAGATGGGTAGCAAGAACACCACACTCATCGAAATGAGCAAAATGCGCCCGACGATCTGGGAACGCAGTTCCTGCCTGCTTTTTGATGCATACACTCTTCTAGCCACCTGCTATCTCTCCTCTCCGGAGTAATAGACAAATCTTGCCGAGGTCCTCAGCACAATCAATGTGGTGATTAGGGCCAAAATAAACAGCAACCACGCCATGGCTGATGCATAACCCATTTTGCCGTAGTTGAATGCATTACGGTATAAATACAACACGTAGAAAAGAGTGGAGTTGGCCGGGCCCCCAGCAGTCATGATATAGGCGGGCGTGAAAACTTGAAATGCCCCGAACAGGGCCATAATCACATGAAAGAGAATCACAGGGGATATCATTGGTAAAGTAATGAAGCGAAACTTGGTCCACCAACTAGCTCCATCAAGATCAGCCACTTCATAGAGACTCCTCGGTACATCCTGTAAGGAGGCGAGAAAGATCATGGCTGACCCTCCTGCCCCCCATTGTGCCATCAATACAATGGATGCCTTGGACCACCGAGGATCACTGATCCAGCCTGGTCCCCAAATCCCGAACTGTTCCAAGACCAGATTAACTAATCCAAATTCCGGGTTCAGCATCCAAAGCCAGATAAAGGATGAGGCAAAGGCCGGTACAATGTTAGGAATATATACACAAGTTCTGTAAAAAGATACTTCCTTGATCCTGAGGTTGAGGAGCAATGCTAAGGCCAAACCTACTACCAAGCCCAATGGAACTGCCAATGATAAGTAGTAAAGTGTATTGTACAGCGATTTATGGAACAACTCATCTTTGGCAATCATGTCTATGTAGTTGCCAAACCCTACAAAGGCTGTGATATCCAAACCCGTAAATTCCGTAAAGCTGTAGTATAAAGAAGCGGCAATCGGGTAGGCAATAAACAAGACAAACCCGATTAGCCAAGGTGATGCAAAAGCGAGACCCATTAGGATGGTACGGATTTCCTTTTTTGTTTTTCTCAAAGCATCCTACCTCCCCATCAAAACTGATGCTACCTGCTCTGCGATGGTCTTTGTGATGTAAGTCCATTCATTCTCAGCCTGGCTAGCATATGGTGGGAGGAGATCCTCCCACCATATTCCATCATACTGCTCTATACGGTCAGGCTCTAGAAATGCTTCTCCAGTTCTTCCTGTACCCTTTCTACCACATCATCTAGTGCCTTCTGAGGTGTCTTATCTCCATTAATCGCATAGTCCCTAGCCGATGTGAGCTCATCCCACAAGAGAGCCCCTACCGGCAGAGCAGGACGAGATCGGGCAAATGGGAGCATCTGTAGGAATATGTCATGCATTGAATCGGCAAATAGATCGGTACGATCCACCATGGTTTTGAGGGTGGGTAGGTGCACTGTGTCACGTGTATAGATCTCCTGCCCCACAGGACCCGCAGCAAAGCGAGCAAACTCAAAACCGCCATCGGGGCTCTTCGCACCTCTGGGGACAGCCATGGCCCAGCCGCCGGCCCAAGTGGTAGGGCCAACCCCGGCCTTGACTGGAATATTGCCTACACCGTATTCGACATCAGGGCCAAACCGCTGCAATCCCGCGATCTTCCAGTCCCCGTCGATAATCATGCTGATCTTGCCGGCAATAAACGGATCCTGTGCTTCTGAACCGAAAGCACTGGCAAACCCTTGAATCGCCGCAATACTATACTCTTCAGCAAATGCTTGCTGCCAGGCAAAGGCCTCGACTATGGCTGGGTGATTGCAGGTAAGCTGTCGTGTGGCATGATCATAGAATTCGCCACCAAAAGCCCAACCCCAGGTATAATGCCAACCCTGCCCTAACCAAGGAATCAAGCCAAACCGCTCAAAGCGGCGATCGGTAATTCGCTTGGTCAGCTTGGCAGCAGCTTGATCCAACTCCTCGATGGTTGCTGGAGGTAGTTCCGGATCCAGCCCTGCCTCCCGGAAATCAGCCTTTCGGTAGTATAGGCCGCGGGTATCTGTATCAAAAGGAAGTGAGTATATTTTTCCTGCCCAGGTGGACTCCTCAATGGCAAACTCCAGGTAGTCGTCTTGAGGCTTCCAACCAGCTCGCTCTATAAAGGGTGTAAGGTCGGTCAAGGCACCTGCTACAGCCCTTTGGGCAGTAGTGAAACGGTCAACTAAGTAAACATCCGGTCCCGTCCCAGCGGCTACAGCTGTCATCAATTTGGCGACATCTGTCTCACTGCCCGGCACAATGGTAACCTCAACTTCGTATTTGGTTTGACTCTCATTGAATTTGGTGGCAATTAACTCTAGCGCTTCTCGGTCTACCTTGCCACTGTGACTGGTCCAGAACGTAACTTTCTCCCTGGCCACAGCCACACCGGCCAACGCCAGGAGCATGATTGCTGCCAAGCATAACGCCACTAACCTGACTCGCAGATGGGTTTTCATTAGTAAAGACCTCCCTTATTTGAAATACCATCAGCTGTTCTCGCGAGAGCCAACAACAACCGACCTGTTATGCCACCTCCCCCCTTCTGGTAATGTTTTCAATTCATGTCCATCCCTTAATACAATTCAATGTTCACATGTGTATTCCTTCTTTTTGGCACATTGATCCGGTTTATCTGATCCGCGCGCCTTTTGCTTGCTATTCAGTTAATTCATCAGATAATAATGGTGGGAGGAGCTCATTCGTCTTAAACGAGCTTACTTGCACTCTGTTTCTGCCTTACGTCAGTCCTCTACAGTTTGGCAGCAGTTTTAGAGGCCTAATGCAGTGTGATTAGTTGAAAGACCTTCTTGTAATGCCAGGGGGGAAGAGAGATCATAGAGTGAACAACTCAAGTCGGGGGCGACATGTCAGGACAACTCGGCTAGATTATTGACCCATTTGCCACTGCGTAATCGTCTAACACCCAGTATACCTTTGTAAATCTGCTCAGAGAAAATTACAATGGGATATACAAATATGATGGACCAATGCATTGCCAAACCCAAGATGTAGCCTACCGGCACTCCGATACACCAGACTGCCGTAGCATCGATAAACAGGCTAAACCGGGTATCGCCTCCACCACGGAGTACACCGACGATATTAATCCAATTGAATGTCCTCACCGGCATCACCAAGGCAGCCGCAATCAGTACCGCTTGAGCATCGGTCCGCACCAAGTCAGATACTCGAAATAACGAGATAATCCGGCCGGAAAAGCCAACGACGACGAGCCCAGCTGCCAAAGCGGTAACCGGCCCCACCACTGCCAGCTTCTTGGCATAACTGACAGCGGCTTCTTCCCTGCCGGCCCCTATGGCGTTGCCCACCATGAAAGCACAAGCATGGCTCATGCCGATAAAGAACACCATAGCCATCCGCTCTACCGTAGCCGCGATATTCACAGCAGCCACGACACCGGTGCCCATATGAGCAAAAATTATTGAATAGGTGGTCACACCTAAGGCCCATAGGCCCTCATTGAGTATGACGGGGAGGGTAGTATTAAAGAACTGCTTCACGAAGCTGGCGGGAATATCCACTAGGTCTCTTAACCGAGCAGCGGCTGGGAGGTCATACCTGTAGACAACCAGTAGTACCAAACAGAGTTCCAGGGTTCGAGCAAGTAATGTCGCCAAGGCCGCTCCCCTTACTCCCAAAGCTGGAAAACCCATCTTGCCAAAGATAAGTAGATAATTGAAGATAGCATTCGTAAGTACCGCAATGGCACTGAGGATCATGGGGACTTTCGGCTGAGCTGTATTGCGCAGAGCAAAGGAATAGGCGTAAGTTACTGCCGTCATTACATAGCTTAGACCCACGATACTGAGATAGCTGCCGCCCAGCTTAACCACAGTCAGATCCCGGGTAAACACTCCGAGCGCCTGCTCTGGTAATGCTAAAGCCACAAAAGTAAAAACGCCGGCCACCCCAAACCCGCAAAGCAAGCTGAGGCCCATGACCCGGCGGATATTCTTAATATCTCCTTTGCCCCAAAATTGGGCGACAAAAATACCCGTACCACTGCAAATACCGAATAGGAAGAGATTCAGCAAGAAGAATATCTCATTAGCTAGGCCAACAGCTGCAATCTCATGTTCCCCCAGCTGTCCAATCATCAGAGTATCAATCATATTGAGGGACGCAGAGATGAAATTCTGTAAAGCTATAGGAATGGTGATCTTCAGTAAAGTACTGTAAAAGGCCTTATCTTTCTTCCAGAACGGTGTCACGGCGGCTTCTCCTTCTTTAATATGCTACAGCTGTTGAGATCTGGGTATCTGCTATTTTGCTCTCTTCCCGGATACTACTCCATGCCCACTAGCTTGTCAAGACACCAGGGATATGCCAGAAGATTCTCAATCAGTCCAAGTAACCCCGAATAGCTCCTAATAGGGCCTTGGCGGCGAGCTCAGGACCGGCTACTTCAAACCCCTTAATACCCAACTGTGTCCGTAACTGGCCCACTTTCACACCCTGAGCCATCATTGCCTCTAGGTACTGTCGCGCCAACTGATGATGCTGCTCACGCTTCTGTGGTGCACCAAAGGGGTTAGCGAAATACGTATAGACCAATCCCTCTTCACTGGTGGTACCCTTAGATATCCTGGCACCCTGACTGCACACTTCTAAAGCCTGATCAGTATCACCAAAGAACTGCAAGTATGGTTCTCTTCTGGTAACCCGCTCATAATTGTTGGCATACAAAAAGATATCTACCGGCCAACCGGCGACAACCTTACCATAGGAGGTAATCGGTATTACTATACGCGCATTCGTTTTGTGTGGATTCATAAATATACTTCGCTCTACCTCTGCATAGGCATAGCCTGGCTGCAGATCATCCAGGCGAACGAAAGCACCAATTTCGGTACCAACGCCGACTACCCGATCGCCCCGAAACTGTAGTGAACCCATATCATCAAAAACGACGGTCAAATCTCTCAGATGCTCATCTGCGAGAATACGCAAGGCCTCTAAAGATTCAGACTTACCTGCCCCACTATCGCCCATTAGAACCACATTGGCACCATGTCCGTCCCTGAGGACGATATGGGCCATGGCCCCATGAACGGGCAAATTGCCCCTTTCAATTTGAATCAGATTGTGCAGTGTCAGAGCCATCTTTTTCAGGTAGCCAAAGTAGTCGACTCGCTCTGACCGCCCGATTACCCCGAGCATTAGTCCGTTAGCTTCATCCTCATAGTACACGGTCTGATCATTGCCCAGCATTTCCGGGTCAACCCCGAAGAGCAGTATAGCATCAGGCTTCTTACCTTCAATCTCATCTGCTTCTGCCATTTCCAATAGGTTCGAAAGGCTGGTACCGAGGCTCATAAACCGTTTATGGAAATAGATAAACATCAAGAGGCCACCGACTTTAGCGGGGTAGCAGACCCATTCCTCTGGATCAAAAGCAGCTCCCTGCAATGGGTTTTCAGAAACAGCATTGAATATCCCAGAACGGTAGTTGCGTTGTGGGTAGTATACCAAAGGTGGTACGATAACCAATAACTGAATAAAGGGTATCTCTTGTAAGGCCGCATATACCGGATCCGGTATCTCCCAATCCAGCCGGGAAGTCAGTATGCCAACACCGGCTCCAGCCGGAAGCTGTCGGTACACCATAGGCACTCTACCGGTGAGATTGGCACATACATTCCTGTAAGCCTCCAGCACCAGATCCTTCATTAGTTCATTGACTTGGATGAAATGTTGATGCCTAGTATAGGTATCGGTCCTCGGGCCATAGGCGTCCTCATAGATCAAGTATCGCTCATGACCTCTCCAGAAATCGTAGAATTCCTCCACCCAATCATACAGCTCCCAACGCAACTCCACCACTGGAGCTAAGATCGGCATAGCTTCAATAACCTCTTCTAGGGGCTGCATGGATAAGAACATCATAAACTTGGTGAGAAGCTCGATATCGTATGGGAAGGCAGAGTCGCCATCTTCCTCATCATCTTGGCGAAAATCCACAATGGCCTCCAATAGAGGCGAATCATGCCGAATAAGCCGTTTAACGAATTGTTTTAGCACCCTGTGAAATATATCACTCTTAAAGAGGTCGGCTGGGACCCGACAAGGTGTTCTACCAATCACTATCCGATTCTCATTTACTTCGGATATCATAATGTTGTGACCTCCTCAATTGCATACACAGTATACACAGGGCTATTATGCCAAAACTCCGACTGATCTGCAGCCCGCAGAACGAGTCGGAGTATGCGATAGGCCTACCCCAATTGTATCTGCTTCATCGTAGCACTATTGTGGATAAAAGTCAAACCTATTGCCGCCCCCGAGGCTCATTCGCGCTGCATTTTTCCTCTGCTGCGGCCGGACGCGGCCGCATGATATGCAGGTGTTTCTGGCGCAGCTCTTCCCGACTGGGAAGGGGTGGCCACAGCTCAACTACTCCGTCCCTCCGCATGGCTGCTGCCAGATTAGTATACACAAAGCGATTCTCTCGAGTAAGATCTCGAATAAGTGTTTTTACTTTCCACCTATGTGTCTTGCCCTGTAGAGGACAGCGACTGGGCATCGGCATAAAGGATAGAGACTTGATCAGTTGTGCGATCTCAGCCTCCCGCAGGTAAACTAAGGGACGGATGACCGTAAGACCACTCTGATCCAGATGCGATTTGGGCAAGAATGTCTGCAATTTACCGGAATACAGTAGGCTCATGAGAAACGTCTCTACGGCATCATCATGATGATGGGCTAAAGCCACTTTGTTATACCCTTGGGTAACGGCAGTCTGGTTTATCACGGCTCGCCGGAAGTAAGCACAGCTTGAACAAGGGTTTTCCGTTCTCTCTTCAAACGCGACTTGGGCAATCTGCGTCTTCTCTAGATATAGAGGTATCCCCAGTTGATGGCCATACTCCTCTAGAAGTTGATCATCAGACGGCTCCTCAAATCCAAGGTCTACATGTATTGCTCCTAATTCAAAACCGAAAGGTGCGGTTTCCTGCAAAACACGCAGTGCATACAACAAAAATGAGCTATCCTTGCCGCCGGAGAATCCTACCAGTACCCGATCCCCCTCCGACAGAAGCTCAAACTCGATAATTGTCCGCCACAGTCTCTTGACGTACTTGCGGGGCAATGCTAATCGCAAACCGTTTCCTCCTATGATCTAAGCACATCTCAATATCTCAACCTATTCATGACCCAAAAGGATAGCCACTACTCACTTAGCAAAAAACTGCTCCTCTAACATAGCACAAAGAGTGTGGTAAATAGGTAGATGGGCCTCTTGGATCAAATGAGTTTCTGAATAGGGAACATTTAGCAAAACATCAGCATAGGACCTGAGGGCTCCCCCGCTTTGGCCGGTAAGTCCCACGACTCTCATATCACGGGCTTGGGCAACGATGGCAGCAGCCACTACATTGCGGGAGTTGCCAGATGTGGACAGGGCCCAGAGCACATCTCCCTCTTGACCTAGGGCATTCACCTGCTGGGCGAAGATCATGTCACCACTGATATCATTGATTATGGCTGTACCAAGAGCTGTCTGGGAGACTAAAGATATGGCAGGCATCCCTTGCTGCAAAAGGCTTCCGATCGTCTCACCTGCCAAGCCTCCGACCTCCGCCAAACGCTTCTGAAGAGCATGCTCCACAGTGCGCTTCTTTAGGAAACCCTTCATTAGCTCACCGGCAATGTGTTCAGCATCACTGGCACTACCACCATTACCACACAGCAGCAGTTTCCCACCTGATGCATAAGCCGCCTCGGTCTCCACATAGGCTGACCAAATAGAATCAGCCAAACCACCAAGCTCGGGGCGACGATCTAATAGATCCTCTAGATGGGCTCGGGGATTACTCATCTGCAAGGCGCGAGCTGCTGGTTTTTTCACCAGAGCACACGCGCCATCCCTCCTCTCAAGGCTCTGCAGGTTGCGGTACATTCCTATCACAATCAGTATACCACATATACAACAGTGCTAACTGTGGCAACACGCCATTTAGACATTGTATGCATCCACGCCTGCAAAGCCCCACTCAGCAAGAGAGCCGGAGTTTTGCTCCGACTCTTAGTGGTGGTTTATGCGTCTCCACATTCGACCCGTGGGTCGGCTGGTCCTCTCTAGTTTACTTGCCAGCCAATAGACTAATCGCATCAGCGAAAATCACTGTATTGCGGACCAAATCGGTAATCGTCGTGAATTCATCTTCTCTGTGGATATTGCGTTGCTCCCCGGGCATAGCCGGCCCGAAGGCCACTGCATTATCCAGAGCGCGAGCATAGGTACCCCCACCCATGCTCAGTGGTTTGGCCTTCTGAGTGGTATGCTTTTCATAGACACTGAGAAGCTGTTGGACCAAGAAGCTATCCTCAGGCACATGCAAACTGCGATTGGTGTGGCCCAATTCTACCTGAATACCATACGCCTTGGCTGCCTGCCTGATGGGATCGACAATCTCGGCCAACTCCTTAGTCACCGGGTAGCGGATATCAAAGTCGACATATGCCTGCCCAGCTTCATAGCGAAGCACTCCCATACTCAGAGTCAGTTCTCCGGATACCTCATCACAGTACCCGATACCCAGTGATTGCCCGTTAGTCTCCAGCCCCACCTGGGTTTTTAGAAACTCCAATAGCTGCGCCACTGCCGGAGAATCAAAGCTATACCCAGCCTCAGTGATCCGGTGGAGTACCTGGATCATGTGGGCGATCGCATTCACTCCAGATGCAGGCGTTGAGCCATGTCCGGCTAGACCTGTAACAGTCAAAACCAGCGTGCCATCTTCTATGCATGCCTGAACTCCTGGATAGGGGTCTTTCTGCAGTGTTTGAGCTATCTTGGCTGCTTCCTGCAGAACCTGCGGATCACCCGCTAACCGGCATGTACAAGTCGCTGGGATCATGTTAGCCCGGTGCCCGCCCTGCAGCTCCAAAACTTGCAGAGCAGTAGACTCATCGGAGGTAGGCTGATCCCCATTGCCGGCATGGGTTAGACGCAAGTGTGCTATTCCCTTCTCTACATTGATCACCGGATATTGAGCATCGGGAACGAAAGCCATGGTAGGCATCTCATCATGACGGCAATAGTACTCAATTCCTCGCCACCCCGATTCTTCATTAGTGCCAAAGATCAAGCGCACCCGGCGCTGTAACGGGATCTGCGCTTCCTGAACTGCCTTCAAAGCATAGATCGCACTGATCGCGGGACCTTTGTTGTCGGTAGTGCCTCGACCAAAAAGCTTGTCCCCCTCTATTACGCCATCAAAGGGGGGCCTTGTCCAGCCTTCGCCGGCGGGTACTATGTCCAAATGACAGAGAATACCCAGTATTTCATCACCTGTACCACATTCGGCATAGCCGGCATAGCCTTCGAGGTTCTTGGTCTGAAAACCCAGCTCCCGGCAGGTCGCTAGTACATAGTCCAGGGCCTTGCCCACATTTTCCCCCATGGGCATCCCCTCACGGGGCTCTCCTTCGATACTGGGTATGCGGATCAGCTCCTGTGTTCTGCGCACAATCTCATCTCGGTATTTTTCTGCAAGAACTGCAAAATTCATGTAATCTTCCTTTCCGCCAGAGGCCAGTTCCTGGATCAAATCTAGTCTTCACTCTCACAATCCAGATTGATCTTTCGTGGCCACCATCTTGTCCTCATCGATGATGAAGTCGGAAAACACCGTGGGCACCGCTTCCTGAAGAAGCTCTAACATCTGTATACAGATCATACGGATTTCCCACTGCGCTTGGGGTTCACACCGTACGCTGAAGATGTGACGCCATTCCCGTAGATTAGCCGATATGACGATCTCACTGGTTATGGCATTGGGCAACACAAAACGGGCATCTTGTTTAGGAATCCCTAGATCCTGCAATTCACGATAGGCCTTCCTAATCTCCTCCATCAGTTCGCCATAACGCTGATGGGCCTCGGGGTAATCTCGAACTGTAGGGGGTTCGACATAATCGAAATCCTGCTCGGAAACGTAACGCTGTGATTGCTGGGAAAACGAAGCTAGGCGATGACGTACTATCTGATGGGTAAAAGAGCGGGAACCACCCTTCACCCGAAAGGTAGCATAGGCATGCTCCAATACAGACAAGTGCCCATGCCGCAGCAGCATGCGAATGAATTTCTGCTCACTGCCAGGTTGACTGCGATCATGGGATAGATAGCAGGTCCGCCCCGCCAGCTCAATCAGCTGCTCAGCATTGGGGGTAATGGCCAAAAGCTCTACTTCTACCACTTCCTACCCCTCCTTTCTTCAATATGAGCCATCTCTCATTAGTCTTAGCTCATGTGCTCGAGCCGTACTGCTCTTCGGGATCTATCATGCTTACATTATTCCACACTTTCCATCCATATCCTACAACTACACGTATGCAGTCTGCTGCCCCGCATACCCTACTTGGCAAAAATGAAGGCACAGCCGAGGGCCTATTACCCTCCAGCTGTGCCTTAGATAAGCGATCTGAAGATTACGCCAAACCACCGTCATCTATAGGGCAGGCGTCATGGAAAGCCCCGATACTCTTGCATCTCGCATAACTTCCACATAGAATTCGGTGCCCATCGGGATCACTACATCTTTCCCCTTAACGAACCAGGCTCCGGCTAGCCCAATCGGTCCCAAGAGAATGACTCCCGCCATACCGGCACCAGCAGCCAGTTCCAGGGATTTATTCTTTTCAGTAGCCTTTTCTTCCATAATCAATGATACAGAGCTGCCATCAATGGCCGGTAGTGTGCCAAAGTCCACCAATAGTCTTCCATCTACTCCTAGGCGCTTAGCAGTATTGACCTCTTGCACCGTGCCTACACTCTCAGTACCAGCGATAATGACCAACCGATCTTTGATCATGACATCGTCCAAAACCCGATAACGGACCTTGTCACCCACTTTGTTCTTGGAGCTATCTAGGTCATTAAGCAGTTTGATCTTCACTAAGGTCTCTTTCGGCACTGTGACAACATCGATATTCAGCTTATCTGAAGCCCACACCATCTTTAGGAGGTTATCCGCTCGCTCGATAACTGAACCTTCCTGAGCGGCACCATACATAGCACCCTCCAGCCGATCCAGGCGCGTATAAAGTGGATCCCCCATACTTGCTTCCTGGTATACCATCCATTCGACTGCATTGAGTTTGAGCTGTAGGGAGTTTTCACTACCGATTCCACTCATTAGGTAAGTATTCAAATTCTCAATCCGAACCAGGATCGGGCCTGTCTTGGTTTCCCCAAATACATCATTCTCCAACTGGTCGAGTCGCTCGATGAGGGCACCTACTTTGGCCTTACCGTATAACATGATCTCGATCTGTCTGAGACTCTCCAATGGTGTACCAGAGTCTGCCCAAACCGGTGAAGCCATGACAAACAGCAAACAAATAACCAGACCAAAAGCTACCGTTTTTCTCATATACCCAACTCTCCTTCCCCACACGTTACTCCCACTATCCGGTGCAACTCTCTTGTGCCCCATACCACCCGCCACCCAACTGCAGGCAAGTGCCGCCTTCTAAAACCTGATTGACAGCTCAGCAGTGGCCACATTTTCTGGTTCATCAAGCTCCTCCGATTCAGTGAAGTCAATCAGTTTATATCCAAAGACTAGAGTTGCCTCCTTCCGATAGTTATATCCCAAGCTGAGGCTAGTCCTTTTTTTATTTTGATCCATATCCTCCAAAGCCACACCTGCTTGCAGCACGGATTCGGAGTCCCAAGGCACTCTATGGGCCACATCAGCACTGGCGCCTCTTGTCGAAAGACGCCCGGAGGCCGCTTCTTGCTCATATACTAAACCCAGACTCACACTGCCCTTGGGTACAGTCACTCCCACTCCTACAGTGCTCCGTCGTGTACTGCTTGGATCTTCACCATCCACAAGTTCATCTATGTCTACATACCGATAGTCAGCACGCAAAACCAAATCCTCACTCAGGCCATATTGCAGGCCCACCGAGGTAACCGTCTCTGGTTCTTTGCCAATTTCACCAGTCGGTTTTTGTGTCTCTCTACCGGTACTCAGTACCACATCTCTATACTGCAGCGAAACCTCGTAACCGGTTGCCTCTTTACCTTCGCCACCACTTTTGATCAGAGGATCGAATTGGGGCCGCACACTCTTATAGCTAGCGCCGACTTCTACGTCCCCCACCTTCATCTGCGCGCCTACCTTCATGGAGCTCGCGTCATCTGTATCCGATACTTCCGGGTTAGTCGCATATTCCCCTGATACCTTAACACCCGGCGTTACCTGGAGTTTACCTTCCAGAGCCGTCATCGACTTTGGCCTGCTTACCGCATCAGCATCAAAGGGATCATAACCTTCATCATAATCTCTACCCAAAAGCTTGCTAACCGTAGCTCCTAGTTCCCACCCATCCGACTTCCATACAGTGCTATCAGAGCTAATTACACTCCGCCATCCACTCAGACGGAAGGGCTCATCATTTTCCTCTTCATCCCTGGAAATCCCGTCGATTCCCTGCAAACGGGTCACACTGGGATCAAACATTAAGTCAAACTCCGCTGCACTTGGTGCAGGCCTAATTAGCCCTAGAGCGCGCAATTCGTCATTGAAGCCTTCTATGAGGCGCTTTATCAGCTCCAGATGTTCATCGCCTAGAGTGCCCTTGCCAGGATTCGATTGCTTAGCTGCCGCAAACAGCTCATCAACCAGTTCCTGTTCCAACCCAGCTGACAGCAAAGCACTGCTCTCTTCTTCTAACCCGGGATTCCCGAGGTCGTCTAACCTTCTCAAAATCTTTGCCACTAATAAGGCCATCTCATAGCGAGTTATGGAGTTCTGGCTATCAAAAAGTACATCAGACTGCGCTACCAGCGGAGTTTCTGCTAGCCTCTTTACCGCGGCATAGCTCCAGTGTCCCAAGGGTATGTCCATACTGTCTGGTTCGGAGGCATATGCAGGCGTGCTAAAACAGACCAGGCCCACAATTGTGACCATGATCACACTGATCAGCCTTAGTCTCTGTACTTGTAGGGCTCCGCGCATTGGTGTCCCTCCTGTAATGCCCATAAAAGGCCACCCATCTCCCCGAACCAAATCATGCCCCAGAAGTCGTGATACCCTAGGATCTTTCTCCACTCTTACCAGTAAACCCTTTTTTGGCCTAGCGAGTATACTATTGGCAATATGTGGCTAACTCTGACCACGGCACCAGGCTTTAGTCACAATTCCCTACAAACCCAAGTAGCGTCTAGCTAAGATGACGGCTACATAGTCATCATATGGCTGATCTGGAACTTGCATACCCAAAGGAATGATTCGATACAGCCATGATCCTGCTCTCCGCCGCTCTTCGAGGTAATACCGACGAGCTTCTTGGCTGGTCAGGTGCTCATCTATCGCCTCAACCCCTGCAACCAGCTCTGCTATGCCCTCTTGCTCGACCAGCTCCATGAACCTTTCGGCCCCGGTCCGATCTCCTACAACTACTAGTGCCGGGCTATAGTGCCTCGCTACTCCTCTCACCCTGCCCAGCAAGTCCTTTTCACGGACTATTTCTTGTAGGCGTATCTCACCATCTATGCTTACGACTGCTAATCCACATTTCTCGGTACCAGGATCAATGGCGATGATGTACTTAAATTCTCTCTTCGCCTTATCCATAGTTATTCCGACACATCCTTATTGGTCCCTAGATAGACAACACCCCCGGGAGGCACTCCCGGGGGTTGTAAATCGCTAGTTCAGTCTAGATAGCTCTAGAACTCGAACTTGAGACCAGCATTGAGTTCGGTGGCCGTGTAATCGAAGGCTCGATCGTAAGCCTCGACATCGACATGACGGTAACCCAATTCTAGGTCTGCCACATCGTCGATGACCGGATAGGTCAACTTGACCTCAGCGATCTTATCGATCTCGGGGTCAGAACCTCCCCAGGCTCCCTCATCCTCGTCATACTTGGTCTTCTGTAGGTTGTTTGGTCCACCGGTCCTATACTGGTAGCTTGCATAGAGATTCGCAGTACCGAAGTCTCGATCAGCACTGATTCTATAGGTCATGAGCGGATCTTCATACTCTCGACCATGCCTATCCATGTCAGAGGTGCGGTTCTCATAACCGACGAACCCGGTGATCGTGGTATCCCAAATCTCCACAGGATACTCAGCACTGAGCTTGAGTGTCTGCTCGGGAACGGCTTCACCCCAAGCTACTTCATCAGGTTCAGTGGTCTTGCTCTTGGTCTCTACCCAATCGCTCGGAGCGTCGAAGTCACTATCGATAGCATTGGTGGTGTACTCGTAGCTAGCAGCCAGCCCCAACTTACCGAAGGTCGGCTCATAGGCTACCCGTCCCAAGAGACTGCTACCATCTTTGACTGCCGCATTCTCGATGTTAGCATACTCTGCACCAACGGTCAGCGGAATCCCAAAGAGATCCTTCTTCTCGGCGGTGAACTTCATGGCGGTTACATCGGTCTTATCCTTAGTTGCGTTCCCGTCCTTAGTCACATACGCTCCGCCCAAAGTCAGTCCCAAAAGGTCGAAGTTGTCAGCCGTTAGCTTGAGATTGGATGTGTAGTCATCGATGCTTTTAGCAGTCAAGAACTTCGTATATCCATCGTCAACTGCCTTGTAAGTTACTTTCCACTGTGGCCGAGTGTCATCTTCACCTTCCTCGGGCTCAGGGCCGTATTTCTTACCGACAACGATCTTGTATCCAGACTTCTCAGCATTGTTCGCTGCATAGGCTACTTCATAATCGGCAAAGTTCAACTTACCGTTTAGACCTAGGCTGTAGGCCCAATCTTGGATTGGGGCTTCCATACCCGTGTTAGCATCCTCATCAAACCACATTCTGCCATACTGCAAATCAATGACGAAAGCATCACTTAGCTTATAGGCAGTATTGACCAGGGCGCCATAGTTGGCCAACTTGTACTGCAGTTCTTCGGGGTTCTCCTCTTCCTCACCTTTATCAGGCTCCGTATTCGGATTCCAGGGCCGGAAAAGCTGAACTTCAGTATCAAGGTTGCCCAGTACTACATTGGCCGCCACTGCTTCCATGTCGTCCAAATCTTCATCATCATCCATGATGAACTCATTGTAGCGAGCGGCAATGTCAGGCCTTGTTCGCTGACCGGCAAAGAACCAGCGCAGTGCCTTATCTGTGTTGACTTCCAACTTGACGTCTTCTAATCCGAGCTCACCATCATCATCGATATCACCAAAAATATCTGCAGTGCTAGCTAAGCCGGCCTTCACCGATACACCTTCAGCCGGAGTGGCTTCCAGGTTAAGTTCGAATTTCTGCTCTAGCTTAGCGGTGCGCTCATAGATCTCATCATCATCTTCGTCTCGGGGATCCTTGTAGACACCCTTGCGTTTTTCGACTTCCTTGTCACCAACTAAATACTGGTCATCAATATCAATACCCACATTCTTAAACACGGTCTCAGTCGAGCCGGAAAGCTTTACTTTCTCATGCTCTTCTTTGAAGGTAGCGAAATCAGCTGCCGTAGTCTTCTGCTCTTCATCTACTACAGTCAACTTAGCAGCAGTTTCTGCGTGCTCATCTTCTAGAGCAGACAGGTCCTCTTCCAGCACCTGGTCAGCAGCTCTTAGATCAGATATATCAGTAGCGGTAGTTCCCATCTCATCATCGAGCTTGGCAACTTGCCACTCTAAGAGATCGATGCGGGCAGTATTATCTTCAACAATATTCTCTAGATCGGCTACACGCACACCGAGGGAAGCTAGCTCAGCGCCAAATTCCTCGCTCAGAGCTGCGATTTCGGACTCCATAGCCTTAGTCGTGCTCTCCAGTAAGGCTGCTAAAGCGTCTACATCGCCTTCCAGAGCGGCTACCGTAATAGCCAAGCTGCGGACTTCCTGAGTCGCGGCTTCAGCTGCGGCTGCGGCTGCATCAGCTTTTTCAGCTGCTGCGGCAGCGGCTGCGCCGGCATCTTCAGCACCCTTCAAGGCTGCTAAGGCTTGCTCAGTGGCCGTGGTGG
Source organism: Bacillota bacterium (assembly GCA_012798695.1). GTDB lineage: Bacteria > Bacillota > Limnochordia > DTU087 > DTU087 > JAAZMR01. Next base: position 41,189 of record JAAZMR010000068.1, read on the forward strand.
CCAATGCTTTTGCCTCAGCGGCACCGGACTTGGCTTCATCAGCTTCAGCTAAGGCCATGTCAGCCTTCTTGTCAGCTACGGCAAGAATGGCGTCATTGACCTCCAGCCCGAAAGCAACCTCATCGATCAGCTTTCTGGCCTTAGCTACATCTTCCTGCAGCTCGGCAATATCCTCTGCATTTAGATCGGCGGTCGTCTGCGCGTTGGCTACAGCGGCCAGCAACCCCTGCAGATCCCTAGCTGTGAGTTCCGGCTCGATCTCAACTAGTTTTTCCACAACTTGTGGCTCCAGCTTAGATACATTCTCAGCCACTGCGTCAGCTGCAACCTTGGCAATAACTGCTTTGGCCTCATCGGTGAGCTCGAATGGCTGGACAACCTCGACTGGCTTCTCCACGACCACGCGCTCGACAACTTTAGCCTCAGGCAGCTCTACGCCGGCCAGTTCCGCTTCAATGGTGGCGGTCAGGTCAGCTTTAACCTTGGCCATTTCTTCGACCAGAGCTTGGGCTACTTTGTTGTAGATGTCATCAGACATGCCCTCTACCTCAGCGCCAACTTCCGCAGCAATGAGGGTATCCAGGCGACCCAGTACTCGTGCAAATACCATGGCCATCTCATACCGTGTAAACTGTCTTTCTCCCTTAAAAGTTCCATCCGGATAGCCGATGATCAGACCTGAAGCAGCCAACTCGGCTACACTATCATAGGCCCAGTGATCCTTTGGTACGTCGGCAAAGGGCATACCTGCTGCAAATGCCGGCATCACCAAAGTAGCTACCATGATTATCGCTACTACTAACGCTAAACCCTTTCTATTCATCCAGTTTAACCCCCTTTTGATCTCGCTTCTCCTTATCACCGGAGTCCCGGACCAAATCCAGGGTTCGAAGAGTGAGTGACCTTGTTTCCTCACAGACAACCTTGGATTATGTAACGGAACTCCCTTATGCCCATCAGTGTAAGCAGTCGTGTCTTCTTCGGGGGTGCACCTCCTTCCCTGCCACCTGCTTTAGATAGGCATAACTAGGCATAGTTTACCTGTATTACTAGTATTTCGTGGAGAGTAGGAAAAATCCTTCCCGAACGTCCATAAAATACTTGGGTTTTTCTGGAACGAAGCCATGAATTCTATGAATCAACGAGAAGTTCCTAATCAGTGATGCGACTTGTGGATAGTCAAGTGAGAGAAGCTTTCTGCTTTCTTCAATATATTACTACGATGCGAAAACTATAATCCCTTCCCATGTTATGGATCAGTGATGTTAAATTAACATAACCCCAGCCTCGGTCTGATCAAGCATAGGGTTAGCTCAATCAGTGGTTCTACCTAGGAAGTAGGATGTCAAAAGCCCTGCCGGCCTTCTATTGGTCATGTCCGGCTGTAGCTTCAGGCTTTCCCCCTTGAGAGTAGCAGCCGCATCCAACGGCGCTTGCAGCATTTCACCTTGCTTCTCAAGAGGCTGATCATATAGAGCAGTTACTTCCACCGGTGCATAGATCTCTCTTGGCTCCTGCCGGTTCGCCGCGATCATACTCCCCCACTGCATTGCTTGCTGCTCTTGAGTCTGCACTGTATCACTATGAGCATGCCATATGCTGGCCCTGAGTGGCCGCACCTCAACTGCTAAGCTATTAGATAGAGTGAATCCGTTCGTACTGACCGATACGGGAAGAGTAATCTCCAACAGTTGTGTAACACCTAAACATGCCAGTATCTCTTGTTCTAGGCTATGGCTGTTGATTGAGCCCTGCCCCCCATTCCCCCTTCTAGCATCTACATTACTTTCTGATGCTGTAATCGAGGGAACATTAGCTGCAAGTTCTGCTTGAACAATCCCCAATGCATCAAGCTCACTGCTAAATTCTTCTGCTAGGCGGGTCAAAGCCCGAGAGGCGCCTTCTGAATCCCGGCGAGCCCGGGCCACAGTCTGAGGGGAAAGGCTGACCTTGTCACTCTTGGCTCTGGCCTCTAGGATCTCCCACATCAGCTTATCTGCAGATATGGCTACCTGTTCATAATCTTCCTCGTCTAGGGTCATCACCTCGCCTACTAGAAGAGCTACCTCGTATCTAGTAAGGGGAAAAACCTTGGCTAGCTCTTCTGCGCCATCATATTCCCTAAACAGATGGGCATCAGCTAAGAGGGTCAAATCTTCATATGCCCAATGGCCCTTGAGCAACAGATCAAAAGAGGCAGCAGTCACCGACGGGATTGCCGTCATGATCATCAGGCAGCATGCTAATATACTATATATTGCCGGCCGTTTCATCGAGACCCCACCTTATGCGCTATCTTATGTCTGTCTTTCGTGAGATGTGGTGTGATCCCTACCAGACGGTTGGCTGTAACTTTCGGTAGAGCAACAACATCTTTCCTACTCTAGAGGCATCAAAAAACCCCCGGGAGTAACCGGGGGTATGGGGTCAATTCATTCACCTACTGGGTAGAATCGGCTGGTGCTGGTTCTACCACCAACCTGACCTTCAAAGGACCAACTGCAGTCCAAATATTGGTATCAGCCACAGCACTCACCAGTGCCGGTCCCGATAAGCGACGTACTGCTGCCATCGCATTGAGAAATTCATCGACACTGACATCTCCAACCGAACCATCGGCTTTGGTGACCATGCCTTTTTCCAGTCCAGTAATGCTGAGATTCTGCAATAGGCCAAGTAATGCAGCTTCAATATCTGCCGGATTCTTCGTAGTCACAACAGTGGAACTCACCACTTCCCCTTTGCGGTAAATTAACTGATTGGGGTAATACATGAGTCTGACAACCACTGGATCGCCCACTAGAGTATTACTAATGGATACAGCCCTGACTACGAAGCGATCGTGTTCAGAGGCCAATATTTGCACTACCTGATTGAAATGCTCCTCAGATTGCACCTTCACTGCACTGGTCTTACCATCAATACTGGCGCCTCGGGACAAGGCCAACCGATCCACTTGCCTCAAGAAGACCAGCAATTCATCTCGGGCCTGTTCCGGTGAGATACCGCCATCGATGATCGTCGCCAAGAGAATCTCACCACTTTGAAAAGCGAAATCTCCGTGCTGAATCTCCTGCAATCGCTTGGTCGCCTCAGTAATGATATCCTCCTGCCGGCGGATATAGGTTTCATACTCCTCCGATAGTAGTGCCATCTGTTCACGCATACGTTTCTCTGTTTCTTGCTGTTCTTTAATCCGGGCATCTAATCGCTCATTGATCTGCTTCATATTATCATAGCGCTTTTCCTCTCGAGCCAATTGAGTAATGGCTTCATTGAGCTGTGCCCTGGTAGCGTTCAAATCAGATTTGGCTTTCTCCAGATCTGATGTTGCCTGCTCGTACTGCTGTTTGGCAGCTTCATACCGTTCGCTGATCCCCTGTAACGCGTTCCGAGCATCATCCAGCTCTTGCTGTACAGCATCACGCTGAACTACAACCATTTGCAGCTGCTGATCAAGTTCTTCATACTTTCGTGTTTTTTCTTGGATCTGCATGGTCAGCTCTGCTGCTTGCTTTTCTTGTGCAACCAGTTGGATCTCCACTTCATCCAGCTGCGTTTTCGTAGTCTTGTACAAAGCCTCACTTGTGGCTAGGGCTTCCTTAATCTCTTTCATATGAAACAAAGCTGTTCGCACATCTTGAGAGGCAATGGTGAGGGTCGCTATAGAAGCCCCGGCAATGATTATCCCAGTACAGATGGTAATGATCACGGATGTATGTTTGGGGCGCAACCCAAATAAGCTGAGACGACTGCGGCCTACCTTCATCCCGATCTTGTCACCTAGGTAGGCAATAATACCACCAACCAAGACGAGCACAGCTATCAGAGTAATCCCATACATCCTTTCACCACCTTTCTGTGCCAACAAAACTCCCATAACAATTTACTAAGCTCTGAAAACTTAGTATCTACCAGCTCGCCTCATCAGGCCGATACCCATTACCCCCAAGATGATGTTCTGTGACCAAGCCCCTAGGATAGGAGGTAAATACCCACCTTGAGCCAAAGCACAACCAGCAGTCATAATCACATAGTAAATAAAAATAACGATAATACTGAGTCCAAAACCAACTGAAGAAGCGGACCGATGTGACTGAAGACCCAAGGGAGCGCCTACTAGAGCAAAGACTATACTCGCCACAGGAATGGCCCATTTCAGGTGCCATTCTACCTCCAGTTTCTGGGTTTCCTTTCCCTGAGACCTGAGAATCGCCATATGCCGGGAAAGCTCCCTGATATTCATCTCATCCGGGGATTTCTGTGATGCCATGATTTCTCTTGGTTTCTGCCCGATATCTACAGGTTGTCTGCCTCCTGCAAAGCGCATGGTAACGGTCTCACCGGCATCATCATAGAAATGTGTAATCCCATTCTCCATAAACCAGCCTGCTTCATCCCACACAATCTTGGGAGCATATGTGGTCTCTTGGGGCCTGCCGTTTTCCAGGCTAACCATGGTCACATCTTCCATGACCTGTGATTGGCTGTCGAATCTAGCGGCATACAGAAACCACTGTAAGAGACTACCCCTATACTTCTTAAGAATAACATTCTTCGTTACCCTCGGCAAGGTTTGCCCCCGCATCTCTGCTTCGGTCAACTTATATGCAGCATTAGCCGCTGGGACCACGGCTTCATTGATTATCAATGTAACACCCGTCATCAAAACACCGATCAAGAGTGCGGGGATCGCTATCCTATAGAAGCTTATTCCCCCGGTTTTCATGGCCACAATTTCACTGTTGGCCGATAGCCGACTCAGTGATAAGAGCACGGAGAGCAATACCGCCATAGGAAATGTCCATACGATGATCTGGGGTAGTTTTAAGACAAAGAGTTTAGCAATGACAGATAAGGGTGCACCTAAGTTCATGGCAATGGTAACTAGACGCAGCAAATCCGTCCCTACAAACAGGCTGGTAAAAGCACAAATGCCAAAAACCATCGGCATGGCCATCTCTCTTGCCACATAGCGATCGAGAATTCTCATAGACTGAACCGCTCTCCCAGGTAAAACTTACGGGCTATCTCATTATTGGCGATATCTGTCGAGGTACCGGCAACCAAGATGCGGCCTTCATGCATTATATAAGCTCGATCAGTTATGGCCAAAGTCTCTCTTACATTATGATCGGTGATCAGTATCCCCAGCTCCTGGCTTTTTAGGTGAGCAATAATCGCCTGCAAATCGGCCACAGCAATGGGATCCACACCGGCAAAAGGCTCATCCAGAAGCAAAACCGCAGGTTCGGTAGCCAAAGCCCGGGCAATCTCAGTGCGCCGGCGCTCGCCTCCAGACAACATGAATGCCTTGTTATGCCGCACACGATTTAGGTCAAATTCATCGAGCAACTCTTCCAGTCGGTGCTGCTGCTCTGTTTGTGTCAAGTCCATCAACTGCAAAATCGCTCTGATGTTATCCTCCACCGTCAGTTTGCGAAAAACCGAAGCTTCCTGCGGCAAATATCCGAGCCCCTGTTGAGCGCGAAGGTGCATCGGTAATGAAGTAATATCTTCACCATTCAGGTAAATTCGGCCTGCCTCGGGTCGCTCCAAACCGACGATCATGTAGAAGGTGGTAGTCTTGCCCGCACCATTAGGACCCAAAAGGCCCACTACTTCACCCTGGTTGACCTCTAAGCTGACATCATCTACCACTTTGCGGCCATGGTATGCCTTGGCCAGATTGGTTGCTTTTATGGCCATATTTCCACCTTCTTTGCCAGGAACTTTCCACTCACTAAGGTGGCAAGACCCCTGCCAATGGATTCGCCAGTCACCGACAGACTCCCTTTGGGGGGTTCATGACAGATTTGCCAACTTCCTCTACTGTCGCCTTTAGGCCTGTAACCAGATCTACTTCCTGCTTCCAATTCAGTATCTTGCCCAGCTGTCGATTACATAAGATGCTGCGCCTGATCTCTCCCGGTCGCTCGTCTTGGTAGAGTACCTGGCCCTGATACCCCGTCTCAGCCTGCAAAAGTCCCAGTAATTCACCGATAGAGGTTTCGGTGCCACTGCTCACGTTGAGGATATGGCCACCACCCACTGTAAGTGCTAAGACATTGGCTAGAGCTACATCCTTGACATACACAAAATCTCGGGTTTGCTCACCATCACCATAGACAATCGGTGACCTGCCTTCCAGCAGACGATCAGCAAAAATCGCCACTACCCCTCCCTCACCACTAGCATCCTGCCTGGGTCCATATACATTGGCATATCTTAAAACCACATAATCCAGGTCATACAATTCTCGATAGATGTAAAGATAATGCTCCACTGTATGTTTGCTGATCCCATAGGGAGAGATCGGGCGCAGGGGATGGGTCTCATCTACCGGCAAATACTCGGGATTACCATAAACAGCTGCAGAAGAGGAGTAGACAACTCGCCGACAGCCATAGCAGCGCGCCAATTCTAAGACATTTAAGCTGCCCAAAATATTGGTCTGGGCATCAATATCCGGCTTCTCCAAGGATGTGCCAACATGCACCTGGGCAGCGGCATGCACTATGTATTCGGGCTGAAATGCCGCAAATACTGCCGCCAATTCAGCTGAGCAGATATCACACCGGTAGAAATCGACACCGGATGGTACATGTTCTCTCTTTCCCGTTGAAAGATTATCAACTACTGCTACTTGGCACCCCTTAGACAGCAAGGCTTCAACTATGTGGGACCCGATGAACCCAGCTCCACCAGTTACAAGTACCCTGTTCATTCTACTCCCCTTTTCCAAACTGCCATACTTGATTTACAACATCTCGCTTCAACAATCCCACAGGCGGCTAATCTCGGTGGCCATGCGGTCAGCACCCCCGGGCCCCCCCATCCGCTGGCGGCCACAGGCAGCCATCGCTGCATACCTATCCGTATCAGCGAGTATCTCCAAGACCGCTCGCCCAGCCGCCTCAGGCCCTTCAGCGGCTGCTAAGGCATCACCGAGCAGCCGCTTTTGAGCTGCCAAGAACTTCGCGGTAAACTGTGAGCCGGGCCCCGGAAAAGCCACTACCGGCCGGCCGAGTCCAGCGGCCTGCTCGTTAGCAGTACCGGCCATTCCCAGACAAACACAGCTGGCTTCGAGAACATCACCAAAGCGCCCTTGTGCGACAAGCAGCCGAGCACCGCCCTTGACTAGATAGGTTTCCCGTCTGGCAACCCCTTCCGATAATGAGTCAGCCAGGTTATCGTGGGATGCCTGCCAGCCTTCCTGCTCCAGGATACTGACAACTCTCGTTACTGATAGGGTGCCGGCTATGGCCATGGCAAACACCAAATCAGATTGCCCTTGAGCGATGACGTCCATAGCAGTTGATATTAAGGGCAAATTCATGTAGACCTCGTCCCTACTTCCAGGCAGGATCCCAATCACGATCTCATCTGGGGAAATGCCCTGCAAACGTTGGCCGGAAGCAAAGATCGAGTCCATCATCAAATTGCCCACATACTTGGCCGGTATCCCACTCCGCCTCAGATTCCCCGCGGTGAGTTCATCCCGAGGCAAGACTAACTGACAGTGTTTCCTCATCAGGTATTTCTCTATAGCCAAATGCCCTCTGATATAATCTGACTTGGCTGTAGGCACAAAGACTAGGGGTTTGGCTAGATGCCGATAGGCGAGGTATAGTGCATAGATATCTCCCACTGCCACCACATAGGAGATATGACTGCGCAGAGCTCTCAAAGCTTGCCACTGCTGCCAAGTTAGTTTAAGGAGTCCAGCCTTGATATCTTCCCTGAATGCTTGCCAACTCTGACGCAAAAATCCACCAGATGGCATTACTGCCTGAACACCGACAATACTCACCGGAAACCTCTTGTAGCCCTGTCCTGCTCCCACTATGGGAAAAGCCCACAGCTCCAGTTCGCGACACCGTCGTTCAAGGGCCTGGGCCAATACTCCCGCCAGAAGATCTTCTCCGTGTCCATTGCTAATTAACAGAACGCGGCGGCTGTCTGCCCCGCTGCTTTCCTTAAAGATAGTACCCACCACCGCTTCTCTTGCCCCATTTCATGATTGGGGAGCTGATCTGCCTCGAAGCCGCCAGCTCTCCAATGCCGCTAGCCCAGCAAGCTGCTGCTTCTCGTAGAAGCTAGGGTATCTTCCCTATGAAATTGAGCATCATATAATCGTCGATAGAGCCCATCTTGTTTCATCAAGTCCGTATGAGACCCGCTCTCCACGATTCTGCCATCATCCAGTACCAATATGCGATGTGCATTGCGAATAGTAGAAAGCCGGTGGGCTATAACAAAAGTAGTTCGTCCCAACATTAAACGGCTGAGAGCTTCCTGTACCAGCAGCTCTGACTCGGTATCTAATGCGGAGGTCGCTTCATCAAGAATAAGCAAACGAGGAGAACGAAGTACAGCCCTAGCTATGGCCAGCCGCTGCCGCTGACCACCGGAAAGGCTGGCACCCCGCTCGCCCACCAGAGTATCATAACCATCTGGCAGTGCAGCAATGAAATCATGGGCATTGGCGACACGGGCTGCTGCCTCAACTTCTTGAGCCGAGGCATCCGGCCGCCCATAGAGGATATTCTCTCGCACAGATACTCCAAAAAGAATAGTCTCCTGAGGCACCAAGCCAATGTGTTTTCTCAAATCACGCAATGATAGTTCCTTGAGATCGATTCCATCCAGTCGTACTACCCCACTGGTTGGGTCATAGAACCTAGGCAGCAAGTTAACCATACTGGTCTTGCCGGCACCGCTCGGTCCCACTAAGGCTACTATTTCACCGGACTCTACTGTTAAATTGATATCCTCGAGTACAGGATGATCCGGCTCATAGGCAAAACTTACATTTTCATAGGTTACTCGTCCCTCAACTCGGTCCAAAGTTCGGGGATGTAATGGTCCTTTGACCGAACAGTCTGTATCCAGCAGCTCAAAAATGCGGTCAGCAGCACCCAAAGCCTGCTGCCAGGAACCGAAGGCTCTAGTCAATGAGTTAATCGGTTGGGATATCATGCCGATATACCCAAGGAATCCCACTAATTCACCCGGGGTCAAGCGCCCACTCATTACTTCTCGACTACCATACCAGACTACGACCAGCATACCACTAACCAAGAGCACCTCGGCTATCGGCCAGACTGTAGCCATGAGTTTGGCGGATCTCATCCCCGCGGCAAAACTCCGCTCATTTTCCTGAGCAAACCGATCCTGTTCATGCTCCTCCATGGTAAAGGCCTGAATAACCCGGATTCCCGCCAGGGATTCCTGCAAAATAGCACTAAGGTTGGCGACTCGCTCCTGTACAGTTCTACTTAAGCGACGCAACCGGCTGCCGTAGAGATTGGCAGTATACATGAGTATAGGAAAGGTCACCATGGTGACTAGGGCTAGCTTCCAATGCAGGGAAAGCAGCATAATGATAATGCCACCGGTAATAATGCCATCCCGCCAGAGATCGGGCAGGCTGTTGGCAAAACTGTTTTGAATTAGACTTACATCACTGGTGACACGGCTAACCGCCTCGCCCGTACGCTTTTCCTGATGATATGCCAAAGTCAGCCGGTGCAGCCGCTCCACGATTTGATTCCTCAGCTCTACCACTATCCGCTGAGAGACGAAGGCCATACAGTAAACCGCAGTATACGTGAAAATACCTTTGAGGACAAACAACAATAAGATGAGAACAGCAAAATAGTTGAGATACTGCAGTGATCCTTCCACGGCCCCTTCACCAATCAGCAGCCGATCAAACAGCCCACGGCCCAGGATCAAAGGTAGTGCTATCTGCACTGCTGCCAAGATCAAAATACTGAACAAACCTGCCGCCAACTGCAGTTTGTGAGGCTTCACATAGCTCAATAAGCGTCGACTGGTATTGACTTTCGCATTCTGTGCGGAATCGTCCATCATGCCTGTTCCTCTCTTTTTGAAGAAACAGCTGTTAAGCATCCAAGACAGCAGCCAATGTTTCGGCGATCATATAGGCCGCACCGCTAGGACCCATTACCTGTTTCAGTCTATCCGAGATTCCCTTCAATTTCTCCGGGTGACGCATCAGATGGCCAACTGCAATGGCCAGATCCTCTGGACGCAGCTCCCCCTTGATCTCGGGTACTAGTTCCTCTTGTGCTTTCTGATTTGGCAATGCGGTGAATTGAATACGCTGGGCAGCCGAGAGTACAGCTCTGCGTTTGATGTAGGGTCCGATCAAGGGAATGCTTCCCACTAGGCCGGGCAACCCTTGCAGGGGGATAACCTCTGGTTTGTTCAAAGGTATGGCTACCACCATGGGTACCCCTAGAGCCGCCAACTCGGCAGTATTGCTGCCTGGTATGGTGATTCCTAGAGCAGCTAAACCCATGGTATCATACTGCCAACCCTGGACAGCCGGCAAAGATAGGCCGCCCCATGTCTTGATCTGCCAGATATGGCCGAGGGCCGACGGAGCACATGCCCTAGATAAGGCAACCGACTCGATCTCATCGGAAGCCAAAATCTGTCCCCCGGTACCCTCCAGAACTCCACTGGGATGAGTTAGGGCATCTCGTAAAAAGTCTTCTGTCACAAAAGGCGAGACACTGAGGACAAACTGGATGGCTCTGAGGTCACGACTGATGATCTCTGCACTGCGCAAGAGCAAAGGCAGCATATAGCGAAACTCGTAGGGCCGACTCCCCGGAAACAGAGCAATAACGCTTCTGTGTGCATCTAGCTGCAGGGCTCGATAAAGGTCAGCCCGCTCCCAGTGCAGCTCAATTGCATCTAGCATAAGATCCCCAACCACATATAGCTTGTCAGGGGGAGCCCCGGACTGTAATGCCTTTATTCTGGCCTGATCATCGGGTAGCAAAAACCCCGCGAACTGATTGATCCACTGTGCTCTACCTTCTGTATATGCGAAAGCTGGATAGCCCAATCGGCGAGCCAGCAGTGTAGCATAGATCAGGTCTCCGCCTAGAAAGAGAACGACCCCATGGGGGCCGGGCTCGAAATCGGGCAATGGCCTCCCTGCAAAGATAAAGGAAAACAGTTGACGCCCATTGAAGGTCCTTTTTACTTCCGGAAAGGCTGCTGCTACCGCAGCTTCCCGTCCACTGGCAAACGTACAAGGTGGAATAAATACAGTGATTTCCGCCTCGGGCAGCCGCTCTCCCAGAGCTCTGACTGCCGGCATGAGCCAGGTTGCCACCTCTCCGGGGCTATTAGCTGTAATGATTATATCCTTCTTGTTTCCCATCAATGTGTGGTTTGGCCCCTTCTAGATAACCGCTTGTTCAATCCTCAACTAGGCGATTAGTGCTTATGCTTTCTGATCATCCGCTTCCCGTCTAGCCACATCCAATACTATCCCAGCAGCTCGGGAGATGGCACCTTTCTCACCCAACAGCCGCCTGACTTCCTCATACCCTGCTTGTACCGCGCAGCGTTCTTCCTCCTGCCATAGCTTCCCCAAGTGTGCCGCTATATTGCCAGGAGATGCTTCGTTTTGCAGAAGTTCAGGGACGACCTCCCTGCCAGCCACAATATTTGGTAAAGCCACATATGGTATCCTAACCAACAGCTTGGCTATGAAGTACGTCGAGGACGCCAGCCGGTAGACGACCACTTGGGGAACACCCAAAAGCGCCGCCTCCAATGTGGCGGTACCACTGGCGACAATGGCCAAATCAACGGCACTCAGTACAGTATGGGTCTGCCCTTGGATGATTCTGGGATGTTTACTGCAATCGCTGCTTATCTGTTGGATATCCTCTTGGGCAGTGACATGCGCAGCTGAAACGATTGGTTCTATACCAGGAATCTTTTCTTGTAGGATTTCTACTGCTCTGAGCATAATCGGCAGCAGTCCTCTGATCTCCTGGCGGCGGCTGCCTGGCAACAAACCAATGAGTGGGTGATCCCCGGATATCCCCAGCACAGCTCGGGCTTTGGCGGAGGGCATCTTCTCTGGCACAATATCCAGCAAGGGGTGGCCTACGAACTCTACATCAGCACCCGCTTCCTTATAGACATCGTACTCAAAGGGAAAGACAGCTACAACCTTAGTGGCGGTTTCCGCTACCTTGTCCGCCCGGCTGCGTCCCCAAGCCCAAGCCGATGGACTGAGATAGTAGACACAAGCAATACCTTTCCGTTTGAGAATCTCCGCAAAACGCATGTTGAATCCGGGAAAATCGATGAGCACTACTGCATCTGGCTGTTGTCGCTCCACTATCTCCCCAAAACGCAGCAGCACTCGCCTCAATACCTGGGCACTGCGCAATGCCTCCAGGAATCCAATACTGCTGATAGAGGTGGGGTTAAACAAGAGCCGTACTCCGGCGTCTTTCATCAGGTTCCCACCCATGCCAAATAAACGGGTATTTGGCCATTGCCGCAGAATCTCCTGAGCTAGGTAAGACCCATGCAGATCTCCAGAAGCCTCGCCTGCTACCAGCATTACCTTGAGATCATGCATCATCTGTCACTCCCTCCGGCTCTAACTAGCGGCTACATCCTGGTAATCCACCAAGACAATACAAATGCCTGCTGCATCAGCCCGCTGAATCAGGGTATCTGAGTCAATCACTAGGGTCTTACCGGCTTCCAATGCTATCACCCGCAGGCCTGCATCAATGACGGTCTCTAAAGTACTCGGACCAATCGTGGGAAGGTCATACCGTATATCCTGTGATGGTTTAGCAACCTTGACGGCTACCCCGCCCCCCTGGGCTAAAGCTCCACCCCGGGCAATGGTTGCATCAGTACCATCAATGGCTTCCAATGCCAGTACTGCGCCATCTTTCACCACCACAGTTTGACCGATATCTAACCCGGCAAGGGCCTTGGCTACCCGCCAACCATAATAAATATCTGCCCAGTCACTCTCATCTGGTTGCATTGACGTTAGGACTCCGGGGCCGGGCATAATATCCTCAAGCAGATCACACTGTGGCCTCACTATCAGTCCTTCCCGGGCCAGATCGGCGACAAAGGCTTCGATAATCGCATTGTCATTCTTCTCTTTCAGGTTCCCGATAAGCCGTTGCACCCGTTCATCGAGTTGGATATTGCTAAAGAGCAGCCGTTTGGAGACCCCACCCAGTATATAGACATCTTCTATTTTTTCCTGTTTCAGTACATCAATTATTGACTGCCACTGCCCAAGCGGTATTGGATAAGCAGCATGTGCTGCTTGGGCAAGCTCAGGCATCACCTTACCAGAATAGCCCACAACCACAATACGATATCCATGAGCTACAGCCCGTTCAGCAAAAACCAATGGCAGATTGCCCTCGCCCGCTAAAATGCCCACGGTGGGCATAGGCCCCGCCTCCCTTGCTCGCATGACTTCTGCATAAAGAAAACCCCGCTACTCAAGTAAAAGCCAGCGGGATACTACACTAGAACAGCCACTGGACAACCATAGCCGCGATGACTCCGGCCAGAAACATGAGCATAGAACCCTCTGCCAGCAAAGCTGCACGACCTTGAAAGTGCCGGGTAGCTGCCTGTGCCCTTTCCCGCCCTTCCCTCAACCATTTCTGTAAGTGTCGTCTACCGGGAAGGTAGCTGGGAACGGCCTGGCAATAGGCTGCATATGCTTGCCCAAACTCCTGTCTGAGTAGGGCCTCTTCTACTGGAATCACATATCGAATACCTACTACAGCCAAACCGATGAGGAACAAATAGGCTGCCCACCATCGGGACATCACTGCAATACCCAGCCCTACCAAGAGAGTCCCCCAAGCTGATGGGTTGCGCACCAAGCCATATGGTCCCCAGGTCACAAGGCATGCTTCCCGAAGTGAAACCTGGAAGCCGCCAAGATACCCGGCACTCCATAAACGGATGAGCTCACCTGCCAGAAGACATATACCGCCTCGCCAAAGAGAAGCAGATGTGGGTTCAGACCAGAGAGCGATCAGCAAAACCAAAGGTACAGGCAAGAGAGTACGCAGGCGATAGATCAGACCTTTCCCCTCAATACCATGGGTGTCCACAAAGCCTCGAGATCTCAATGTTATACTCTTACGTGTCATAATATCCCTACCTACAGATCCCCCTATCGGCACTGCGTAAGAACCTCAGCAAGTGATCAATCTCCTCATTGCCGGGGAGTTCTTGTTCCATCTGCTCGATGGCCTGTGCCACATTCAGATTAGATCGGTACAGGATTTTGTAGGCTCGCTTGATCTCCATCCGCAGCTCGGGACTGAGGCCATTCCGGCGTAAACCAACTATGTTGATACCATAAGGCTTAGCCGGGTTACCATCTACGATAATATAAGGGGGAACATCTTTTGTTACCATGGTATGCGCACCAATCATGGCCATGCGACCGATCTTTGTAAATTGGTGAATCCCGACTAGGCCACCAATTACTACCCGATCTTCAATAGTTACATGCCCCGCAATACCACTGGCATGGGCCACAACTATGTTACTTCCCACCTGGCAATCATGGGCCACATGCACATATGACATAATCAGATTATTATTGCCTATGCGGGTCTCGCCACCGCCACCCTTGGTGCCTCTACTGATGGTAGCATATTCGCGAATAACATTATTATCACCGACAAACAGTCGGGTTTTCTCCCCCTTGAATTTCAAATCTTGGGGCTCATTACCGACTACGGCACCAGTGTATATTTTGTTATTCTTCCCGATCGCTGTCCATCCTTCAATAGTCACTCTAGGACCAATCTTGGTGCCATCACCGATTTCCACATTGGGGCCTATGATGGTAAAGGGTCCTATCTCAACATCTGTCCCGATTACGGCATCAGCATCTACAATAGCACTTGGATGAATTCTCCTTCGAATAGGGACTACCTTGCTTTCCCTCGACATCTCTGTCGGATTCACTGCGTCTCCCCCTCTACGGTAGCCCGCCACCGGTCCCCCTCTATGTACCAAATCCCCATATGCAACCATGGTGGCCCTGTGATCATTCTCCCGGGGATGTAATGACAAACATAAACTCCGCTTCTGCCACCCTTTCTTCGCCTACAAAAGCTACCCCTCGACATTTTCCGGTGGAACGGCGCAATTGCAGAATATCCACTTCCAGGCGTAGTTGATCACCAGGTACCACTGGCTTGCGGAAGCGTGCCCTATCCACCCCAGCCAAAAGCGGCACTTTGCCCTCAGTGGCCTCATCTTCGTCAGAAACCATCACGGCCAGCCCACCTACTTGAGCGAGGGCTTCCAGAATCATAACACCTGGCATGATCGGTCTCCCGGGGTAATGGCCAGTAAAGTGAGGCTCATTTACGGTAACGTTTTTGATAGCCACAGCCCGTTCACCCGGCTGCAGCTCCAGTACTCGATCCACCATAAGAAAAGGATATCGGTGTGGTAAACGTCCCTGTATAGCCACTATATCCAGCATAGACCCCTCCCCCTTTCACGTCTCCCATTGTACTGCCTGTCCCAAACCCTGTCAAGAAACCCACCATCTGTCATTACCTTGCTCAGCCAAGCTACAATTCGGCTGTAATAATCTGGGATGAATCACCAATATTCAGACGGCTAAACCTTCCCTGGACGACGGCTTTGTCTCCAACCAGGGAGTGCTCCAGCAGGATATCGGCGACATAAGCCCCCTCGTTGACGATGCTGTCTCTGATCAGAGCATTGGAAATCTGAGCACCGGTGGCAATTGACACATAGGGGCCAATCAGGCAGTTCTCTAGAGTAGCAGCAGGATCAATATAGACAGGGGGTACGATAATCACATCGGAACGGTTGGCAAAAGGTGTATAGCCATTAGCCGCCAAAAGATAGCGGTTGGTAGCAAGCAATGTTTCGGGGTTTCCACAATCCA
>JAAZMR010000099.1 GCA_012798695.1 Bacillota bacterium
ATCCGCTGGAATTAGCTAACAAGCCCAGGATGGTAGTCTCAAAAATTCCAAACTCACTGTATGGCCCTCGGATACGCATAACTATTTCTTTGGCTTCAAAGCTTCTTCCCTCCGGTAAACCCCAAACGGCTACCTTTTTATTTTTTAAAAGCTCCAGGACTTCTTCAACGCCACAAATAATACCCCCTTTACGGGGGAAAATTTCTACCGTAACGGGAACTTCGACCTTCCCTAGGCTTTTTAATATTTCATAGGTACGAACAAAATATATATCGGTGGTGGCGCCGCTGACAATTTCATCATGTTGGGCCGAATGAAAGGATCTTCCAGGCTCCGGCTTCAATCGGCGCACCTGCTCCAGGGAGTTAATAACCTCCATTTCCAATTCAATTCACTCCTCGACCTATAGGTACATTTTATGATCGGTTTTGACTATATATTCGGCTTGTTTGTCTAAATACCTGCTAAAATAGCCCTGGGTATGCTAAACTGTACACCCGATAATCCCTGAAAACCCGACGTACAAATTCCCTGGTTTCAGCAAAAGGAATCTGATGCAAATTATTGTAACTGCCGTCCCAAATACCCGTACCCAGCCAAGTACGGACATTACCCTGGCCGCCATTGTAGGCGGCCAAAGCCGGCTTCAGATCGCCAAACTCCCGTAAAAGCTGGGCCAGATACCAACTGCCCAGGCGTATATTATATTGGGGGTCGTAGAGATATTCCCTTTCAAAGGACAACCCCAACTCGACAGCAGCCGCTTCAGCAGTCTCGGGCATCAACTGCATCAATCCCAAGGCCCCTTGTTCCGACCGGGCCCGGGGATAAAATCTGCTTTCTACTCTAGTAACGGCAGCTACCAGAGCAGGATCCAGCCTTTCCCTATCGGCGCATTCGACAATTATTTCCCGGTAAAGAAAGGGATAAAAAACCCGCACACCTCGAGGCAATAGGTAAAAGATAAGTATTAAAAAAAACAGCAAAGCCCATAGCCGGCGTTTCAATTTCCCCATTACCCACCTGCCGTTATAATTATTTATCTACTTCCATTAATTTTTTCCAGGCAGCCAAAACGACAGCCCCGGTTTCTTTTAAACTGCCGCTATTGTCGATTATTATCGACGCCTGGCGCAATTGTTCCTTTTCTCCCGCTTTTTGAGCCTGAAGACGACTTTTCGCTTCTTGGAAGGTAAGATTGTCCCGCCGCATAATTCTGGCTAATCTTATTGCTGCCGGGGCAGTGACAACCCAGATGGTATCTACCATATTCCCCATGCCCGCTTCAATAAGCAACGGCGCTTCGATAACTACCACTGTTTTGGACTTCTTTTGCCGCCACTTTTTCAGGCAAATTGCCACCCGTTCCCGAATGGGGGGATGGGTAATAGCATTTAATTGTTTACGGGCGGTCTCATCGTTAAATATAATCTGACCTAAAATACGTCTGTCCAATAAACCATCAGGCCGCAGTACCTGACACCCAAAAACATCGATAATTTGACGATAAGCAAGCTGGCCCGGTGCCACCACTTCCCTGGCCAGCTCATCTGTATTAATAATCTTAGCACCCAGTCCCTGTAAAATGACAGCTACCGTGCTTTTACCGCTGC
>JAAZMR010000106.1 GCA_012798695.1 Bacillota bacterium
CTCTTGAATGCCATTCAAGCGCTCTCCCAGCTGAGCTACATCCCCACACTGGTACCCCCAACCGGATTTGAACCGGTGCCTTCGCCGTGAAAGGGCGGTGTCCTTGGCCGCTAGACGATGGGGGCCTGATATAATGCGACTCTGGCGCCGACAGCATTTATAATACCAAATCGGCTGGTGTGTGTCAACCCCCTGCAGCTACTTCTCATCTATCCATAGAACTTGGTCATGTGGTCCTTCGCCGCTAGCGCATCTGCTGTAAGCTTTGCCCTTTGAATTTCCCGTTCACTCATCGGCTCGCCTCTCAGCTCAATTATCGCTTCATTGAGCTTCTCCATGTAGCGCCGCAGCTTTTCATGACCGGGCAAGGACACATGCTCTTCAACCCAATAATAATACTCAGTGTAGAGCCTTGTCAACTTTCGAAACCACGCCCAATGACGCCAGGCTTGGCCCAACAAGATTACACTCACCAGTAGATAGACATTGAACATGAAATCACTCGTTAGAAAGGCTTTGAAGCCATCGGTGAAAAGAAAGGTACAGATCATACCCCAAAGCACCTTGGGAATATTCATTGCTCTTCCTCCCCCATGACCTGATTCACGTATTGCATGGTAATGGCCGCATTTCTACCAGTTACCATACTTAGAAACTGACTGGCAACCCGCCATTTCTGCCAAGGACCCGGCAGCTTGCCTGCATCCACCCAATCCTGAAAGAAACCAGGGGCACCGGTTGCCTGCCGAGCATATTCCAGACAACGATTGATATTTGGCCGTCCCGCATTGTAGGCTGCCAGAGCAAACTTGTATCGTTCCTTAAGATCCGGTATTTCCTCAAATTTACTCAACAGAAAACTCACGTAAGCAGCACCGGCCTTAATGCTTGCCTCGGGATCATGAGGATCACCTTCTCCCCATTCGCGCCAGGTGGCTGGCATGAACTGCATGAGTCCCCTGGCTCCATGAGAAGAGACAGCCCAGCGGTTGGCTTCTGATTCAGCCAACATCTGTCTTTTGAGTATTTCCCACTCCAAGCCATGCTTGTTGGCATGACG
Source organism: Bacillota bacterium (assembly GCA_012798695.1). GTDB lineage: Bacteria > Bacillota > Limnochordia > DTU087 > DTU087 > JAAZMR01. The sequence goes on from JAAZMR010000106.1 coordinate 1,061, forward strand.
TTGGATGAGCTCATCATATCGATCCAGCCTTGCCTCATCATCGGGGACCACCTGATCACCTCCCCCCGTTTTCCTTATTAGTAACATATTCACGGTGAAGGTCTGATTAGAACAGGCTCCAGGCTAAACAGCACAGAACGAGTCTTAGTTCACTGGTCGCAATATCACCCAGAAATAGTCGAAGTAGCACTTATACTAGGAGATGAATACTGTGTAGCAATAAGGTAGCCAAATCTAGGAGGTGATACCGTGAGCATATCTTGCCCACCGGGATCAGTACGGTATTTTATCAGCCCAGGAGATACCTTCTTTAGTGTAGCCAGAAGCTTCAATACCACAGTTGAGGCCATCACAGGTGCTAACCCAGGCGTAAACCCAAATGCTCTGCAGATTGGGCAGCTGATCTGTATACCCACCACCAGACCGCCAACGACCTGTCCAGGTAGAGTCTACACGGTGCGGAGTGGTGATACCATGTTTGCTATCGCACAGGCCCAAGGAGTCTCGCTGGAGGCTTTACGTGCAGCTAATCCGGCAGTAGATCCAAACCAACTATCTATTGGGCAGCTGCTTTGTATACCGACAGCAGCTCCCGCACCCGCCCCTGGAATCTGTCCGCCCAATACGTCAGCATATACCGTCAGGGCCGGTGATACATTTTTCACACTGGCACAGCGCTTTGGCACTACGGTGGAGGCTATCAGACGGGCCAATCCCAATGTGAACCCTAATGCACTCCAGATCGGTCAGCGGCTCTGCATTCCCCGCTAAGAGGGCGGCCTATATGCAGCCCTCTTGGCTAGATCTAGCGATACCGTTCGAGAAGGATCAAATCAGGCCGGATCTATTAGGTGCCTAGCACCTCCTAGACCCGGCCCGGTAGCAACCCCAATCTTTACGTTCCCTATCAAAGGCTGTTGGATATCCTATTTTACAGCTACTAATGCCCCCTGCTGATCTGCAGACTGGTACTCCGCCTCTGCGATCTCGATGGTCTCCATGGTACTTTCCGGAGTAGCCACAGTGATTGGTTCGTCATTGATCACCGCATTAGCGAAATACTTGATCTCCCGATAGTACCCCAGATCAGGTGAAAGCTCTGGCTCAAAGCCCTTGCCATCATTCGGATTCTCTGTGAGGACCCCTTTCTCCAATACCAAGTTGCCTTTCTCGAAGTTTACCCTAAAGACCATATCAAACCCAAAGTCACCCTCCAAAGTCCAATCATCCTGGGCATTGACGACTTTCCCGTCACTATACACATAGTTGGTGGACACAGCATCATATCCACTGCCCGAGATGATATTACGGGCAATAGTTGAAACCTTTTCGGGTTTGCCGAACAGCCAATTGATGGTATCTACATCGTGAATATGTTGATCCAAGAGGCAGCCACCACTCTTTTCCTTGGTCAATAGCCAATTCTGATACGACCAACGAGGTGCCGCTCCTCCCCGGAAGAAATACGCACAGACAACCTTACCCAATCGATTGGATTCGACCGTTTCCTTTAGATACTCATAGGCTGGCCAAAACCGCAAGCACTGACCGATCATCAGTTTCCTGTTGTTTTTCTTAGCAGCATCGATCATCTCCTGACACTCCGCCGAAGTAAGTGCCATAGGTTTCTCACAGAGAACATGTAGACCCTTATTCAGTGCCTTTACTGAAGCCTCTGCATGCAGGTATGTGGGTAATGCTATGTCTACATAATCTAGGTTCTCTCTCTCTAGCATCTCGTCCAAATCTGTGTATAAATTGTACTTGCTGAAATCATAGGTACCTGTGCCTACATCGATATTGCCTTTGACGAAGATGTTCTTGAACTTATCGGGGTCGATATCACAGATGGCAG
>JAAZMR010000121.1 GCA_012798695.1 Bacillota bacterium
CTTGAATGCTCGCTTTAGCCAACTAATCATATAACCAGCAGCCCCCTTTCTCTGTAGACTGTCGCTTTTGGTTCTCGTAGTACTGCCCTGGATATAGCCAGTATCAGGGCTACAGCGCCATCAATTCTGTCCTTACTTCGGGCCTTCGATGGTTTGATATTCCCGGCAGCGTCCTGCTCCAGGACCACGTTTTGCATGTTCCAGGCAAGAACCGGGTGACCACCATGCTCCAGGCGCTTAGATAGCACAAGCTCTTCCAGGGTCTTTGTTGGCATGGACATACTTGCATAGCCCATGCCCGTAGAAACCATGGTAGCGCCTTCCTCCTCAAGCTCCACGGCTAACTGAAAGGCGTTCCATCGGTCAAAAGCTATCTCCTTGATCCGGTAGGTGTTAGCAAGGTTCTGAATATCACGCTTGATCTCTCGCTGATCTAGCACCTCACCCGGCATCAGCTTTAGGTCTCCCGATCTTGCCCAGGCCCTATAGTCTACAACGTCCCGCCGTTCTGCTGTTGCTCTCGCTTCCGGTAGCCAGAAGTAGGGCAGAATATCATAGCTTGGTGGGTCATTATCATCGGGGAATACCAATACGAAAGCAGCCAAGTCAGTAGTAGCGCTTAAGTCCAGGCCACCGAAACACTCACGCCCTCTTAGCCTCTCAGGGGCTATAAGGCTACCACAAGCGGCCCATTTATCGGCGGGGATCCAGGCTATCTCCGCGCTTGTCCACTGGTTAAGATACAAGCGCCTAAAGCTGTTCTCAAGGGCAGCGCTTTCCTTGGCCTTAGTAGCTAGGGCCTGCATATCCTCAAGGCTTCTGAATTCGCCCAGGGCAGGGTTCGCTTTCTTCCAGACCTTTACATCAAGCCAGTCATCATCAAGACCAGCCTCGTACAAGCATGGCAGGAAAGTGGGGTCGCTCTTTGGGTCTTCTTGTACTTTCTTGGCATAATCGTAAAGCTCCCAGAATAGCGAAGTCCTATCATAACCGGCAGTGGATATGCAAAGCAGTAGTGGCTCCTCACGGCCGCCGAAGGACGTTACTAGGGCTTCCCATAGCTCACGGCCACGCTTGCCCTCCCAGATATGCACCTCATCCGCTATTACCGCGGTAGGGTTAAGGCCATGCTGCAATGCACCATCAGCAGAAAGCGCCCTAAGTACGCTGGAGGTCTTGTCATCAATGATCCGCTTTGAGTACTCGATCACCCGTAGGCGCTTAGATAGGGTCTTATTGCTCCGTACAAAGTCGCGGCACTGGTTAAATACTACGCTTGCCTGTTCCCGGCTACCGGCAGCTAGGTAAACCTCAGCACCCTCTTTGCCGTCCGCTATGAGGTGGTATAGGGCCAGGGCAGCAGCCATGAATGACTTCCCGTTCTTACGCGGCAAATATAATAGCGCCTGCCTGTATTGCCGGGTCCCGTCAGGGTTCAAGGTGCCGTAAAGCTCCCTGATAAAGTCCACCTGCCAGGGCATAGGCTCGAAAGGTAAACCTGCCCAGGGCGCTTTGCTGTGCTTTAGGTGGCTTATGAATTTGAGAACCCTATCAGCCCGATCCATCTATTCCGGCTCCTCCCATACATCAGCAAGGTTCTCCTTGCAAAGTAACACTAGCTCACGGCCGCGCTCTTCAATGTCTAGAATGCTTTCTATCTCCAAGATCCGGCTACCGAAGACTATGCGATCCGCGGGACTCACTTGCTTAATCGTTACGCCTGGCGGCCTCATCGTCACCTTGTGGGTAACCTCGGCCGCTATCCTGGCAGCCTCCCAAAACTCTTGGCCACTTATCGGCTCTATGGCAGCCCAAGCATGGGCGATGGTGTCCCAGTATTCGAGCTGGTCACCTAGCTCATTTTCGATCACTGTGTAGCGCTGTATGTCGATCCTGTGCCGTAGCTTGCCGGTTCTCATAGCGTCACCGCCCTGTAAGGCCAGTAAAGCAACCTAATGGCGGGGAGGTTCTTTTCCATGAACTCGCCCTCTCTGGCTTCGTAAAGCAGGGCAACGTGGATCAATATGCCGGCCTGAATCATTGCCGGCAATTCGCCAAACTCATCCAGCTTCCGGCCTAGGAACGTCTCGGCAAAGTCTATCGCTGCCCCCATATAGCTAGTAATAAGGGCATCCTCAAGGTCATGCTCTATTC
>JAAZMR010000089.1 GCA_012798695.1 Bacillota bacterium
CCAGTAGGAGTAGCTGAGCTGGCCATAGAGAAAGGAGCTACAACATTACTTATGCCCATTTCTGCTCGAAGGCAGCTATTTGACTTGCCCGATGATTTAGCTACAAGAATCAATGTGGAGTTCTATGCAGATGTGACCGATGCCTTTGCCAAGGCTATTCTTGACTAGGGCATGGGTATCGTACAGCACCAATCGCTGGATGATCATGCTGCAGGAAGTAACTGATTGCGCTCATGTGGGGTGAAAAGGAAAGACCGTGACAGTGTCGTAAGTGTAAATTCAAGCCATCCATCATCGCCATCTTTGACTACAGGGACGACCCTGACGCATCAGAGGTCTATGTCGGTTTATCGAGTCTATCTGCTTCGGCTCTGGACACCGGTGTTGAGTGGAACTACCGGTTGCAGCGAGGGGCCTCACTCACCCCCCCTCGCTCTCTAGCTGTTCACCAACTGCCTCCCAGCGCCGCATAAGCTGATTGACCTGATCTTCGAGCAGCTCTGCCTCCTCTTGTAGTTCCCGTATTCGCCGATGATCCTGGAGGGTCTCCGGCTGCGTCATCTCCGTGTACGTCAGGTCCCGGGCAATCTCTTTCTCAACAATAAGTCCCTCCAGGTGAGTGAGTTCTTTCTGTAATGAACGTATGTCCACACGTTTCCTGCTTTCTGGCCTCTCTGGTTGGCGACTCTGTAATCGTAGGGACTTCTTCCCATCCGGTGAAGTAGTGGTACCTGCGGCGCGTTGTTCTGCTTGCTTCGATGCGTAGTAGTCGTAGTTGCCGGGATAGTAGTTGAGCTTGCCGTTGTCCAGGGCGTAGATTCCTTCTATGACCCGGTTGAGAAAGCGGCGGTCGTGTGAGACCACTAAAAGAGTACCCTTGTAGTCGAGTATGGCCTCTTCCAAGATCTCGATGGACGGTAGATCCAGGTGGTTGGTGGGCTCATCGAGAATGAGCAGATTGACCTTGGTGTAGACCATCTTCAGCAGTTGGAACCGTATTCGCTCGCCGCCGCTGAGAGATACTAAGGGCTTAAACACGAGATCGCCCGAGAAACCATATTTGGCCAATAAGGCGCGAGCCCGTGATTCTGCCAGCTGCGGTACGATGCTGCGGAAGGCGGCGAGGACCGTCTCCTCATCACTGAGGGGAGGAGGTTGCTGTGGCAGATAGCCGATCTTGAGACTTGCCCCTGTGTACACACATCCTGCATCAGGCTGCAGTTCGCCAAGCAGTAGGCGAATCAACGAGGTTTTACCCGCTCCATTAGGACCTGTAAGGCCTAGCTTCTCACCATAGCGCACCTGCCAGTCCAGCCCTCTAAATAGCGTGCGATGCCCTAAGGTGAGACTGACATTATCGAGGCGGACTACTTCTTTGCCACTGCGATGGCCACCGAAATGCAGATCATAATCAAGGAGATGTGCATCGGGATTCTCCACCTTCTCCATCCTGTCGATTTGCTTCTGTATATTCGCGGCACGCCTGAAGAACTTCTCATTGTCAGCCTCGACAGCCCATTGCCGCAGGCGTTTTATGGCCGCTTCCTTGCGCTTGATCTCTTTCTGCTGTATTTGGTATTCCCTGATCGCTTGCTTATAGAGACGATCCCTTTGCTCTAAGTAGAAGGAGTAGTTGCCGGCAAACTCACGGGCACGGCCCCGACTCACCTCAATAATGCGGCTGACAGTGCGATCGAGGAAGTAGCGGTCATGGGAGATGATGACAGCTGTCCCGCTGTAGCAGGAGATATATCTTTCCAGCCACTCCAGCCCCGCGAAGTCTAGGTGGTTGGTAGGCTCGTCGAGTAACAGTACATCAGGGCACTGCAGTAGAACCACAGCTAATTCGAGTCGGGCTCTTTCGCCACCACTGAGCGTGTTCACGGGAGCCTGCTTGTCTGTAGTTAGCCCAAGGCCCGTGACAGTTTCCTCGATCCGGGTCTTGTATTCATAACCCCCAGCCTGTTCGAACGCTGTAATTACCTCTGCATATGTCACTAGCAGACGTTCTGTTTCCGAATCAGCGGCCTGGCACTTACTCAGTCGCCTCTCCAACTGTCTTATCTGGTTCTCCAGGCTTCGCAGGTGAGCGACACCCTGAAGGAGCCGTTCCGCTACTGTCAATTCGGTGGCAGCAGGGACTTGTGCCAGATGGCCTATGCTAAGGCGTGATGGAACGGATACTGTTCCCCTATCCGGTGTTTCCTGGCCTGTGATGAGGTGGAAAATGGTCGTCTTACCGGAACCGTTGGCTCCGATCAGCCCTATCTTCTCTCCCGCGTATACGCTGAGGGTCAAATCCTCAAGTACCGGTTCATAGCCGTAGTTCTTGTACACTTGTACAAGAGAGATCATGATATTCACTCCCATCCAAAGAAAAAACCGCGAGCCGAAGCTCACGGTTTGTACGCCTCTAGGGTGCTTAAGGTGTCGAAACGTGGCTCCGGGTTTCACCCGCAGCCACTCATTCGCAGTCTAGTATACCACTACGTGGTTACGGGTAAGGAGGATGTAACTAAAAAAGGGCACACTACTCCCTGGGTAAGAACCCTACCTGCAATTTGCACGATGTGGAAGTATGTCGAACGCTCCATTTTCCAGCCTCCTTACAGACTATCCTTATTATACGTGTGACGGTTGTCATGTGTCAATACAGATCCGTTCCAAAAGCTAGACTAGTCTGAATAAACGCAGTGAGCCGAGCGGGTTCGCAGCCAAGAAGCATGATGCTCGGTCCCAAGAGCCAGTCCGACGCGATTGTAACTGCCTTACGAGCCAGAGGCATTCCGCACAACGGGAGGCTGCATTGATCGGCTATAGTGATCACGGCAGATGGTGTTGACGCCAATCCGTGGACGCCTACGGTGAGAACCTATAAGCTGAGCTTGACGCACGTCACTTTGAGCTCAAAACCGGTGAGTACAAACCAAAGCTGGTGCGCAGGGTGGAGATACTAAAGCCGCGGAGTGAGCGGAGATAGGACCTACCCGTCGATCTGTCGAACGGTGAAAACCCGCCAGGGATTGCCCCGGACTTGTCGATCACACCGGAGTACCATTTCAAAATTGGTATCTGTTCTGATGCGAAAGGAGTGTGATCTGACGTAGGTCTCCTGGCTATCATGTGCTCGGAGCTGCTTGCCTGTTTCCAGAATGGCAGTGACATTGTGCTCCTGACCACGCCAAGTGAATCGCCGGGGACAGCCCGGGGCTCCCTGAGCTAACGGTGCTAGAAACACAGAGCTGGGATCGATAATGATCGGCTCACACACAAACTTTTCCTGTGCCATCTCCATCCCCTCACTGGCAGGCATACTTTAGGTGGCCAAGTGTCTCGATGTTAGTACAGTGGTGCTCTTGAAAAACACAAGGTACGGCCATCGCGGCTCGCAACAGTTGGGCTTATCCTCACATTAAGATCTCCATCAATGGGCCAGCTACGCCTTTGGTGACAGCAGTGTTGGTTATCCGCAGATGTGGCAGCACGGTACGACGACGGGGTGGTATTGCCACCCCGCCTCGCTTGATAGACATCTAGCTCTTCGGAGAGTTATGTACATGTTTGTAGCCGCAGCTCTTCCGGAGACTCCAGCGCCATCCGCCCCGACAGTCTACTATCGTAGGTATACTCCATAGTCCAAGATGACGTTGCCCTTCGCATCAGGGGCCGTAAAACGAGGGCAGTTATACAGCTCAAAAAGCCATGGTTCGTCAGCAATCTGCCAACCGGCCTCTTGAATCTTCGCCATACACATGTCATGTGCTTCTTGGCCATAGAGTTCTCCCGTACCATGGCGGCCATAGATCCAGCAGATTCCCACATCCCCCGCAGGAATATCAACATGTGTATAACCATCAGGAACAGGAGTATTATCAGGGAAGAACATACCAATCCAGTACTCGAATTCCCCCGCACAGCACCGCATACAGCCGACATAGGCATCTCCGGTGACCAATGCAGGCTCCAGTTGCTCAAGTACGGCGAAGTAACCTTTTTCGAACCATTCGCCCCAATTTTGGCTATATCCCCCGTCTGAGCCCCTGTCAGCGTCAGTATACCTTTTGCCGATTAGGCGAAGCGGTGGGAAGCTCTCCCTAAGTACGTTGACAACTTCAGCCACATCTTGTCCCTCCCCAAAATCCATTTTGGTGTCTATTTCCCGCATGTTGTCCAGATCACCTTCCTCCCCTCGCAGGTACTCAACTGCACTGTGCCTAAGTGTGCCCAAGAGGTGGGTAGCACTGGCCTTGCCACAGCATCGGTAGGAATCGGCCAGTACAGACTGAGAGAGTAGCCCAAGGGTTGTCAATATGCCGATTACGGTATTGCTGGTGACGAAAGCATCAACGGCCATGTTACTCCGTGTATGACATGCCTTAGCCCAGCCTAATCTTGATGCTATCATAGGACTGATCGATGCCTAGTATTAGAATGGCAGAGTTAGGGATCTTCTTTGAAACAAAAAGGACATGTAGATCAGCGGTAGAATATTCCATAAAGCAAAAAACCGAGTGCATTAAAGGAGTTTACCATGGCTGCGCGAGAGATTATCCTTACCCAAGAGCAGAAGGAGTTCGTTGACTTTCAGAGTGGCTGTGCCATACTCCATGCCCCAGTCGGATCAGGCAAGACCCAGAGCATAGCAGAACGAGCAGCAATGGCCATAAGCAGAGGAGTTCCTCCCTCTGAGATCCTCTGCCTGACCTTCACTAACCGAGCCGCCAGGGAGATGAAGGACAGGATCCTATCGTATTGCGGACCGGGGGCCCAAGCAGTGGTGGTGCGTACTTTTCACTCTCTTTGTGCGTGGATGCTGCGACTAGAAGCTAAAGCTCTAGGGTTGGCCAGTGATTTTACCATATTCGATGATGGAGATTCCATGGAGCTATTGGCGACCCTTCTCCGGGAGCATGACTCCCTTCGCAATATACCGATCGATGCAGGGCCAAAGGACTTGTATTACTTGATCGAAGGGGCAAAGTCCCAAGCGTCTCAAGGCAGTCTGCGGCAAGATTCGAGTCTGGAAGATGTTTTCGGGTCCTTGCGTCCATGGGAAAGAGAGCTAGCCCAAGCATATCAGGATGCTCTGGCAGCACATCACGCCCTAGACTTTGGCGATCTTGTGCTGTACAGCCGAGCAATGCTCCTTCACTACCCGGATATCCGGCAGCGGTGGATGATGAGGTTTCGCTTAATCCAAGTTGATGAAATGCAGGATACCCATCCTGGAGAGTACGAGATTATCAGCAGTTTGGTCGCAGGATACAAGAATCTGGTTTTGGCAGGAGATTTTGATCAGACCATATATGCCTGGCGAGGCTCAAAGCCGAATGAGATCCTCAATCGGTTCCAGCGTGAATTTGACAGCGTGAGGCGCTTTGACTTCACATATAACCACCGGGCGACGAGGCGGCTCCTTTCTTTGACAAACAATGTGGCAATGTCGTTTAGCTCCAATCCTCCCCCTAAAGCAGCGCCAGACCTCATTGAAGGCTATCCGGCCATCGCCCACCTGGCCAATACGACAACCATGGAGGCTGATTGGATAGCAGATCAGATAGGTAACCTGCGGCAAAGAACGGCCAAGGCCTACGGCAAGCCAATGCCCTACGGGCGAATAGGCATATTGGTTCGTTCCAACAGAAGAGGTGAAGCAATATCTCGCAGATTGGCAGAGCGGGACATTCCTCACCTGACTGTAGAGAGTTTTGAGTTTTTCCGGCGTCAAGAGGTCAAAGATGCCCTGGCTTACCTCAGATTTCTGCTCAATCCGGCAGATAGCACCAGCTTTCGGCGTATGCTTAGGCGCCCACCGAAAGGGATTGGCCAACAGACTATTCTCACAGTCACCAAGGGAGACCGCTTCGGCCTGCGGCTGCCGGATATGGTGCTACCCTCTACTCTAGCCATAGGCGATCCCTTCGGCCACCTGCTTGAGGCAGTCAAAAACGGTTCCCTGACAGTTTTTGATACAGAGACTACCGGGGTGAGTCTCGGCCATGATGAGATCGTGGAGTTAGCTGCCCTCCGCATTGAGCAGGGAAGAGAGGTTGGCAGATTCCACCGGTATTTAGGAAATACGAAGCCCGTGGGGCCATCGGAGCACATTCATGGTCTTTCCGATGACTTCCTACAGTCAGCCGGGGAAGACCCCGCTGATGTCTTGCGGGAGTTTCTCTCTTTTGCAAAAGGCAGTGTCGTTGTCGGCCACAATGTCGGGTTCGATATCGGCATGTTAAGGGCATATGGGCGACGTCTTGGCCTCAAGATTCCCATACCCCCAATGGTTGATACCCTAGATCTTGCTCGCCGGTTCGTAGATACACAAGGATATTCGCTATCTTATCTAGCTAAACATTTCGACATCCCAGATAAGCCCACCCATCACGCACTGGACGATGTCAAGGTGACCGTGGCCTTGCTTAAGTATCTACTACCGGTCATAGAGAAGTCTGCCCCACAGCGTCGAGCGATAGTAAATAAGGTAAGACCCAGTTTCGTGCAATGGGCGGAGGAGATACAAGCATTCAAAGAACTGGTGGGGTGGCTGCGGCCAGCGAAGCTATTATGGCGATTACTGGACGAGTCTGGACTATGGGAGTTCTATCAAGCTGAACCCCGCCGGATAGACAATCTCAAGGAATTAGTGCAGGTATTTGCCGATAGAGACGACCCCCAGGAGGATCCACTGTCAGCCCTTTACTCCATTATGGAGTTTGCCGCCTTGGCAAAGAACGTCGATCGCGTAGACACCCATGCAGATCGAACCAAGATCCTCACCATTCACCAAGCCAAAGGGTTAGAGTTTGATGCGGTCTTTGTCGCCGGCCTCTCGGAGTACGAGTTCCCCAGCTACTATGCGATAGTCGAAAATGACTTCTCCGAAGAGGTGAGGGTCTTCTATGTCGCCATAACCAGGGCCAGGCGATACTTGTTGCTCAGTGGACACATGATCAGTGATACAGGCAGACGCGTATCTCCCAGCAGGTTCTTCTCACTGATCGGTGGCGACTGGGAGGAAGTGGATTCCAGTAGACTAGGTAGGTTCAGCAATCTGGCACGAGGGTAGTCAACTCCCGCAGAGTATGCGCCCGATTTCCCACTGGAGAATATCGAAGCAATCTGTTTGGCTTTCGAGGAGTATATCTAGTCCCGAAAGATAGCGCGGCCTTCACTGATTTGTCAACCGATTGCCATTGACAAATAATTGCCAGTTTTGATATGCTTTGGTTGTTCCAAATTGGGGGATGGAAATTGGAAACCTATAACTCACATCTGGATTTTCTCATGGATACCCTAGGCATAAATGGTAGGGAACTGGCGGCCGCCATTCATGTTGATCCTTCACTCGTGAGCAAATGGAGAAACAATCACCGATTGCTGTCTCATCGATCAGTTCATCTACTGAGAATAGCTGAGTATCTGGCCGCGTATGATAGTTCTCCTTCATTAAGAGAGATTCTCGGGGCATATGGAGTTGAAGTAAATGGGGAGAACGGGGAAGAACTCTTGGCTTGGCTGTGTCGGTGGCTCACTGATCAAACACCGTTTCCCGTTAACACGTCAGGCCCTTTGGCTGGTTACAGTCGGTATTCCCGGGATGCTTCGTATAAGGTCTACCTTGGTAATGATGGTAGAAGGGACGCGGTGCTGCAGTTTCTGGACCATATATTGACCCTTCCCCAGGGACAGCAACTATATCTGATGAGTCAAGAAGATCTCGCGTGGCTGATAGAAGATAAAGCTTTCTTGGCAGTTTGGCAGGACAAGCTTACTCAATTACTACAGCAGGAACATAAGATCAAGATTATCCACTGGGTCGATCGCAGTGTTGACAGCCTGAACAGCATCATCGGTCACTGGCTTCCCTTGCATTTAACAGGTGGAATCGAGTCATGGTTCTTTCCCAAGTATTCGGATTCCCCTTTTCAAACAACTCTTTTCATCCTTGAGAACGATTTAGTTATCACCGGCATGTCGTCACCTAAGCTTAAGGATCACCGCTATACAGCCCTGTTTAATGATCCCATCACCGTAAAACAGTTTCAATGGGTTTTTTCTACCTATCTCAATGATTGCCGTCCATTGATAGAAGTCTGTTCGAAAAGGGACATGCAGCGTTTATTGGAGAAAACCACAAGTGCAATTAATGGCAAGGATACCGCCTATCTGATCTGGGAACCACCTTTGTTCATGACTATGTCCCAAGGTCTGCTTACCAGTATTCTCGCTCGAAATGACTTGGAAGATCATCTGATAAAAGAGTGTCAAGGATACCACCAACAGGTGGCCATCACCGAAGGTTCCCAAATGTCTAGGCTCTTGTACAATTTTGACAGCCTACAAAAGACCCTGCAAGGAGTTCAAGACCTCCTGTGTGAAGAGCTGACCGCCATCATTGGCCAGCCCATTCATGTATCTCGAGAAGACATGGTTCAGTATGTTCATGAGCTAGTGGAAGGCATGCAGACCAATGAGGGGCTGGAAATAGCCTTCTTCTCGGCACCAGGCAAAGCTCCTGTCAACCTCTTCCTGCGGGCAGATATGGTATTGGCCTGGTGCAAAGAGCTACCCTGCACTGCAGCAGTTGCAGAACCAACTGTTGTTAAGGCCTTTTTCCGGTACTACGATGAACTCTGGCAATCCATCCCCAGGGTTAATCGGGACCGTACTTGGGTGAGTAATGAATTGCTCAGGTTGATCACCTACTAGGTTTGTCCTATGGGAAGAGGCTTCACATATTTGACATATCCGACTAGTTATGGTAGTGTATTAACACGAACAATCATGTATTGTCTGACTATCAAATATAAATGAAACTAACTGCATACCAGAACGCTGAATCCGCCCACAGCGGAGCGGAGGACCCAAGTTTTTGGGGTGAATCCTGTGATAAGCAGGTAGGGCTATCCTTGGCCCGAATCCGTCAGCTAACTTCGTAAGCGTGAGAGGAAGTATGTGGTATCAGGCTCTGCTCTTGATAGACCACAGCGCTTCGTTGTGGTCTTTTGTTTTTCTCTGGCTGACATTGCGGATTGGTCGATGGAGGAACTTGTGGCGGTAGAGGCCAGTAGTCATCTTGGTTTTCAAGGTTCGACGGGAGATGAGGACCTAAAACGATCTCCCTAATCTTAATATACGAAGGAGAGAGCGTATGCAAAGATGTCTAGTTATCCTGCTTGTTGCATTGTTTGCCTTTGTGAATCTGGGTGTTTCGGCAAGTGCTAAGACTTTGGTAATCGGTATGGATGATGATCTGGCCACTCTAGATCCAGCAGACTTTAGTCATCGCCAGACAGAAGCTATGCTCAGGCAAATATACGAGGGCCTATCCACATATACGCCGGATCGGGAGATCGAATACGAGTTAGCCGAAAGTATCGAACCTATAGATGATGTCACTTACGAGATCAAGCTGCGGGAAGGAATCCGCTTTCATGATGGTACACCCCTTACCGCTGAAGATGTAGCCTTCAGTATCAATCGCTTGGTTAAGACAGGAGCCATGGCGGGGAGGACGTCCCAAAGGCGGGGACTGCTCGGTCCGACCAAAGAAGCGACTGCAGTTGATCAATATACTGTTCATGTTATGCTAGACAATCCCTGGCCTCTGCTTGTGAGGTTCATACCTTGGCAGATGATAGTGCCTTCGGCAGTGGGCGATGAGTATGTTACAAAGCCAGTAGGCACAGGTCCCTTCATTTTTGAAGAATGGGTTCGAGATAGCTATTTTAGTGTATCGCAGAACCGAGACTACTGGGGTGGAAGTCCTAACCTTGACAAGGTTGTCTTTCGGATTATTGGCGATGAATCCGCCCGGGTCTCTGCACTACGGGCTGGAGAGATTGATATTGCCGCTATGATACCAGTGCACGAGATTCCGGCTTTAGAGAAGGATCCAAATATTGAGGTCATGTCTGTAATGGGAACCAGAAGCTACTTCCTGGAACTGAATGTCAACAAGCCGCCCTTTGACGATATTCGGGTGCGTCGCGCCATGAACTACGCAATTGACATTGACACAGCGGTTGATGTGCTGTACGAAGGCAGGGCAACACGTATATCATTTATCCTTTCTCCACAAGCCTTCGCTTATCATGATGGCTTAGAGTTCTTTGATTATGATCCAGGAAAGGCCAGGGAGCTCTTGGCAGAAGCTGGCTATCCCAATGGGTTCGAATTTGAGCTAGAC
>JAAZMR010000072.1 GCA_012798695.1 Bacillota bacterium
ATACCGTTCAACACCAGAGGTTCGGCCACTATGTCCAAGATGGTCATCCTGGGGTTTAGCGATGAAAACGGATCCTGAAAGATCATCTGCATTTCTTTCCGTAAGGGCCTCAGCTCAGCACTGGACAGCTTCGCCAAGTCGTAGCTCTCATTGGGCAGATGCAGGACTATGCTTCCTGAGGTGGGGGCATGGGCCATCAAGACGGTGAGCCCTAGGGTAGTCTTACCAGAGCCGGACTCACCCACGACTCCAAGAAACTCCCCCTCTTTCATGGTAAAGCTGACACCGTCCACAGCACGAACAACAGCACTGGAACGTCCTAATCGTCCCTTGCGAATTGGGAAGAACTTTTTTAGATCTTCAACCTCTAGAACTATGTTGTCGTTTTGAGCATGTCCACTAGCCATGTAAACTCCCCTCCTCCACAAGGTACTCACTGGGCTCTTCTGCTTCACCTATTAGATGCTCGTAAAGCCAGCAACTGGCAAAGTGACCACCTGATACTTCTACCACCGGGGGCACCAAAGTGTCACATTTGCCCGGCATGAAAGACTCACACCGAGGGTGAAAACGACACCCTTCGATATACTCAAAGGGTCCGGGGACAGACCCTTCAATGGTCTCCAACTCGCTGATTTTTCCTTGACCTATAATAGGTGTAGACTTGATCAAACCAATAGTATATGGATGCTTTGGATCGTAAAAGATGTCCTTTACTGAGCCAGATTCAACTATTCCACCTAGATACATAACTGCCACATCATCGGCCATGGCAGCTACCACGCCTAAATCATGGGTAATTAGCATTATGGACGTGCCTTTTTCCCGTTGCAGACGACGGAGGAGCCGCAAGATCTGTGCCTGGATGGTGACATCTACTGCTGTAGTAGGTTCATCGGCTATGAGTATCGCCGGGTCACAAGCCAATGCCATGGCAATCATGGCCCTTTGCCGCATGCCTCCCGAGAGTTCGTAGGCGTATGAATCAACTCTTTGGGCTGGATCTGGGATACCTACATCACCTAGCAACCCGATGGCCATCTCGCGAGCAGCAACTCTGGGCAAAGCCCGGTGCACTTGGATCGCTTCGACTATCTGAAAGCCCACTGTATGAACCGGGCTGAGAGATGCCATGGGCTCTTGAAATATCATGGCTATATCCTTACCTCGCATGCTGTGCATCTCAGGGCTCTCGGGGTGAAAGTCAACTATATTGCATGGAGCCTGGTCTTTCCTGTATAACAAAATCTCCCCACTCTCAATCCGTCCAGGTTTGGGAACCAGCTGCATGAGCGAAAATCCTGTCACCGTCTTACCGCACCCCGATTCTCCCACAATAGCTAGGGTTTTGCCCTCTTCGAGATTAAAGCTCACACCATCAACAGCCCTAACGATTCCTTCATCTAGATGAAAGTAGGTCCTTAGTTCCCTCACTCTCATTACCGTAGACATGTCATATTACCCCCTCAGCATCCCACTACGCATAGGGATCCGCAGCATCCCGCAGGCCATCGCCTAAGAAATTGAACGATAGCACCACTACAATTACAAAAACCACAGGAATCATTAGCCAAGGATGCATCGCCACAGTCTGTACATTCTGGGCCTCCCGGAGGAGTACACCCCAGCTTATGGCGGGAGCCTGCAAGCCCAGCCCCAAAAAACTAAGACTTGTCTCACCAAGAATCATGCCAGGTATGGAAAGCGTAATGGCAACAATGATGTGGCTTGTGAAGGACGGCAACAAGTGCCGGCGTATCAGATAGGCATCGGAGCCTCCTGCCAACCTTGCAGCAGTGACGAAACCCTCATCGCGCAAAGATAATAGTTTACCTCGAACAACCCGGGCTAAACTGGTCCAGCCTACGAAGGACAAGATCACCACAATAGCAAAATATACCTTGATTTGAGACCAGTTTGATGGAATGGCTGCCGAAAGGGCTAGCCATAATGGTATTGTAGGAAACACCTGAATCATCTCGATGATTCTCTGGATTACCGTATCAACGGTGCCTCCGTAGTAGCCTGAGATACCCCCGAGCATTAACCCCAGTAAATAACTGATAAATACTCCTACTAATCCTATACTCAATGAGATCTGAGCACCATAGATGACTCTGGATAGTAGATCTCGGCCCAATCGGTCTGTACCAAACAAAAATAGAGGAGCTTTAGGATCAGAAGCACCAAAAAGATGCAAATCGGACTCCCAAAAACCCAACAACCGATAGGAGCTTCCTCTTACTATGAAGTAAATTGGATACATCTGACTGTGGTCCGTAGAGAATCTCAACTCGAAGGTGTTAGGGTCTCTCGTAGATTTAAGCCCATAAACAAAGGGACGCCAATGAAACTTCCCCTCATTATCGATCCAGCGGAGTCTTTGAGGCGGCGCAAATGCATACCTCGTATGCCTTTGCGTTGGTGAGTACGGAGCCAGAAAGCCCGCAAATAAAGCCATGCAATACATCACAATCAGCACCACACCGGCTATCCTGGCAGCACGGTGCCTTCTAAACCGCCACCACATGAGCTGCCATTGAGATGCCGCATAGTATCTCTCAGCTTCTTTAGACAATTGCCCCGTTGCATTGGCACCGCGTTCTGCTGGCCGCTGGTCTAGATCTCTACCCATGTGATCGTCGCCTCCTTCTGTCCCATAGGCGCAAACATCATTCAGTATGCACTCCAAACCGCACGCGGGGATCGACAAGAGCCAAGAGTATGTCTGAGATCAAAGTCCCGATTAGGGTAAGGACGGCAACCATGAGCAAGAAACCCCCAGCTACAAACATATCTTGGCTCATCAATGCCCTATGGAGCACCGGTCCCGTGGTAGGTAGATTAAGTACAATAGCAGTAATTGTGGTGCCTGAGACTAGATCAGGCAGCACCCGGCCAATGGTACTAATGAACGGATTCATGGCCACCCGTACGGGATATCGAAAGAGCACCTTGCGAAAGGGTACGCCCCTAGCCCTGGCAGCAACAACATAGGGCTTACGGAGCTCATCGAGAAGGTTACCCCGCATAATACGGGTTAGGGATGCTGTACCCGCTGTGCCGATTACTATCGCGGGTATCCACAAATGACTAAGTAGGTCCAAAGCTCGCGCCCAACTCCACGGAGCGTTGACATATTCCGGCGAAAACAGTCCCCCCACACTGCCACCAAAGACCGTGACTGACACGAACATTAGTACTAAAGCAAGCAAGAAATTGGGCGTAGCCAAACCAATGAAGCTCAAGAAAGTGAAGAAGTAGTCGGCCTTCGTATATTGATTGACGGCACAGTAAATGCCTATAGGCAGAGCCACAATCCAGGTAAGCATGAGAGTAAACCCTGTCAGAATAATAGTCATGGGAAGCCTTTGTCCAATCACGTCACGCACCGGGGCGTTCCAACCAAAAGCCCAACCAAAATCTCCTCGGACAACCCCTGTAATCCAACGCCAATACTGAACATATATCGGTTGATCAAGACCGTATCGCTGTCTTAGGCGAGCAAGCTCTGCCTGGGAAAGCCTGTCCCCTGTCTCTTCTAGTTCAGCCACTAGGGTAGATAGGTAATCGCCAGGAGGTAGCTGGATGATGATAAATGAAACTATTGAGATCACTATCAACAGTGGTATCATAAGGGCTATCCTACTGCCTATATATCTCAGCACGCCTCTCCATCCTCCTTATGCATCATGGCGTACGGTGCGACTGACCCATCCTTAGGCCAATCGCACCCTTGTACCCCATACTAGTGAGTTACACCTTCACTAATGCTTTTACCTATATGAGATTCGATCCACCATTCCGATTAGGTCGTTGACCATTCTAGTCGCCGAAGAAATACTGCTCCGGGCATGTATTCGAGGGCGAACGCAGGACAGTATCGTATACCGCCTTCTCTGGTACATTCCGCAGGTTATTCTTTACGATGACTGGTTGCGGAACTAGGCCCACGATGCCGATCATCCAGATATTGTCTGCGTGTAGATCTATGATGGCCATGCCGAGTTCGTGACGCCGCTGGGGATCTGGTTCGGCTTGCATCCTATCCCACAGCTCATGTATCTTGGCGATATCTCCTTCCGGTTTCCAGCCCGAAGCGCCACCACTTTCGTAGTACTCCGCATATCGGCTCTGCCAATATGGACACAATATCAGTCGTCTGGGATCATTGAAAGGTACCACCATGCGGTTCATAGTATGAGCCAACACTTGGTGTTCTGAGGCATTCACTCTTTGGTCAAACAAGGTACGATCTCGGGGCCGTAGGGTAACTTGGATGCCAACTTCACCCCACTGCTCACTTACAATCTCCAGCCAATCGGATGCATCTACGCGGAAATCTATTTGGAGATGTAAAGGTTCTCCACTTGGTAGCTGGCGGAAGCTATCGCTACCGCGGGCCAGCCCTAGCTCATCGAGCAGTTCATTCGCCAGCTGTGGATCGTATTCCACATATGCGGATTCCCATCTCTCGGAGAAATATGCAGATTGTGGAATCGGCGAGGCTTGACGAGGCGTCCCCTGCCCGTAGTATACAGCTTCATTTATCTCTTCTCGATCAATGGCATGGGATAGGGCCCTTCGGAAACGTAAGTCCTGGAACAACACTCGCAGTTCATCATCATCGACAGTCTGGTTCAAATAGATGGTGCTTGTAGTGCCGTCTCCCTGGGGCCAAAGTAGGGTACGATATCCGCCACGTTCTTCATTGGTACGAAACAGGGGAAAATTGGTGAAGTCGTAGTTCCGCGCCTGCATATCAATTTCCCCGGCCACTGCCTTCAGATTGAGTATTTCACTATCTGAGACTAGGGCAAATTCCACATAATCAATGTAGGGAAGCTGATTACCTTCTGTGTCCACCTTCCAATAGTAGGGGTTTCGTTCAAAGACCACTACATCTGCCGGCATGGGTACGGCAACTTTCCACGCATATAAAGTAGGATGATCAGGGTTTGTCACATAGTAGTTGTTCGTCTTTGTGTCAAAAAGATTGTACCATGTATCCACACCAGCCTTCTTGATTTCCTCTGCAAGCTGAGCCGGATCGGCATATTTGGGGTGGAACTGCTGTAGATAGTGTTTAGGAGCATGGATGTCCCATTCAGTGAATCTATGCTCCACAAAGAGAGGATTAGGTATAGCAAACTCTATCTCGAAAACCATATCAGATATCTGGGTGAAAACAGCAATCTCACCTCCTGGCTTGAGGTAGGCGGGAACAACCGGGGTAAGCTCTTCGTTAAGGATGATGTCGTTGAACCAAAACATGATATCTTCTGTGGTAAACGGGTGTCCATCGGACCACTTAAGACCTTCCCGCAACTCAAATCGGAATGTCCGCCCATCGGGTGATAGCTCCCAGTCTGCCAACAGATTGGGATAAAAATCGGAGCCGTCAGGTGTCCAGCGAATCAGGCCGTCCCGCATGAACCGATCAAAATTCGGCGTATCTCCTGGACCTGTATAGGCACGCCGGAGCACACCACCGTATTTACCTATCTCATCAATAGGTTCTACGACAAAAGGTTCCTTCGGTATCCGTTCCTCTACAGGCGGTAATCCACCTTTCTGCACCCTTTCCTGTAACATCGGTGCTTCACGATATTCGCTTGCCGCACCTGCCACCGCTACAGATATGACCACAAGAAGTAAGCCAAGCCCCAATTTTCGGATTGACTTGCAACGCCACCAAGACATTATGACGCCCTCCTCTTCTGTACATTTCAGGCAAATTGGTTCGCGCATTTTACAGATTGACTAGGTCTGTATAAAGCTGCCTCACCTCCTCTCATATGTTATCGCTTCCTTGAACTCTTCTAGTAACCGTATCTAAGCAAGATATGCTATCCCATGGTCTCGCTGCCTTCTGGGAGCAACACAATCCTTCATCTCAATGCCTACCCTATCTATAATCTCCCTTGCCCACACATAACGCCCGATCTGCGGCAAAGAGTGGGCATCCGACCCTAGAACGATTTTCACCTTCTCCTTCTTGG
>JAAZMR010000015.1 GCA_012798695.1 Bacillota bacterium
ATGTCATGTTAAGGATTTGTTGCCGCCCCTGCGGCTTTACGATAATACCATGACCACCCTGGCTCTGTCAAGCCCCTGGATCGGTACGCTATGTACCCCCCCGTCGTGGCGCTACGGTGGCTCATCTTAGAATTAGTACAGTAGAGCCACGCCTGCAAAAGCACAACCGGCGTAGATTACCTTGTGCTCTACTCCCTTGAGCATCACCTTTACCAACTGCATCTCACGAGTCCGGAAAGCTTCCCTGACCATCTCTTCTACCATCTCTTCGGCCTCTAGACGTGAACATTTTCCGGAATATTCCATAATCACACCGAAGGTATCTTCACTTAGTCCTACTCCAACAGCAGCTGCAATCAGCTCCCCTGCCTGATCGCCAACAATAGAGCCATAGGCAATGGGCATAAGGGAGCCTGGTGGGACTTCTAGGGTCTCCACATATTCAGCTCCAGGGGGCAAGATACTAGTGACCTTCAAGAGATTGAAATTGCCAATTTCAGCTTCCAGCAAGGCATTGTCAAAGGCGTTTAACCTGGAAGAACCTTCGGCCGCACCGGCACACAATGCAAATCTCTTAGGGGTAGGCAGCATCATTTGCTCATTCCTCCTCACGGGTCCCCTCTCTTGAAATGCAAAGCGATCTCCAGAACCAATGTGCCTAGTCGATGCCAATCTGCCCGGCTACTGAAGTCTCCGAACTGCGTATGCAAGATCTACTGCCTGTCTTCGCCCCGGTAATCTATGTGGTTCTTTTGGCTTTGCTCTAGCTCCCGTAGATCTGGCTTCCAGTTCAGATAAACTTGGGGCACATCCCCGACTATCCATTGCTCTACGATGGGCACAGCGCTGCTAACCTGTATGTCCTTTTCTACCAAAGGAACAACAATCCGCACCGTTGTTCTTACATCCAAGTAAATCCTATAAAAAGTCTGGTTGATCCCTTTCTCAAGAAACTCGATGCGAGGAATAGTATCGACTGCCCCCACCGGAATGATCTTAACTGGAATCCTAGGTCCCAGTCCTGCCAGGACTTCGATGCCCGTAAGCTGTCCTAAAGGTACCGGAATCTCCTCATTAGCCGTAGTGTTAATGGCACTTTGGATCCGGTTGGTAAGATTGGATACAATGCCGTTAATCTTACCCCACTCGAAACTCACGCCGACAATACGGCCTGCCTGGTCATTTTGAAACTGAACCAATTGCGATGAATCGATGCCCGTCACCATAATGGTCTGGATAGCATTATTGATTGCCCTGGTAGCAATGTTGACTCCTCGCTGCTCCGCCCAACGACGCACCACTGGTCGGATCCGCAAGTCCACATACCAGGAGGCAACCACCGATGATACTATTAGGAAAAACAACAATAAGCTGATAATCACCTGCAGCTCATGCCAATATCCCCTATGCCCGAGAGGCTGATTCCCTGGCCGCCAGCGTTTTCGCACTATCCCCTCACCACCTAGTCTCACTCATACTCATATATATTCGAGCATTGATGCCCTTCATGCCGGTTCGCCTAGAAGATGAGAGTACATGTAAAATAAGGCGGACCAAGGTCCGCCCTACCAATACCAAGTTGCCCGGTCAGGCAATAACCACCCGTGCAAATCTCCGCTTGCCGACCTGTATTACTGCATTTGCCCTTGCCGGCCAGTCCAAGTCTACATTTTCGACGGTCTTTCCGTCAATCCTAACTCCACCTTGCTGAATCAGACGCCGGCCCTCTCCATTCGATGCAGCTAACCCAGCCTTCACCAATAGTCGTACGACCCAGATTTGGCCATCTTTCAAGTCTTCTGATGTCAGAGTGATCTCAGGAATATCTTCGGGAATCTGATCTTCTTTGAATACCCGGTCAAACTCGGCCTCTGCCTCCAAGGCCGCCTCCCGGCTGTGAAATCGGGTTACAATCTCTCTGGCCAGAAAGCGCTTCACATCCATCGGATGCAGTTCACCATTCTCCAGCCGCTTCTCTGTTAACTGCAGCTTCTCCATGGGCACATCGGTGACCAGTTCAAAATACATCATCATTAGGTCATCAGATAGTGACATGGTTTTTCCGTACATGTCACTGGCCGGATCCTTGATCCCGATGTAGTTGCCCAAGCTCTTGCTCATTTTCTCTTTACCATCCAGCCCGATTAGGATCGGATTACATATGCCTACTTGTGGTTCCAGCCCCATGGTTTTCTGCAGGTCTCTTCCCACCAGGATATTGAACTTTTGATCAATGCCGCCCAACTCAATGTCTGCTTCAATAGCTGCTGAATCATACCCTTGCATGAGAGGGTAAATCATCTCATGTAAGCTCAAGGGCAGCTGATTCTGAAATCGATTGGCAAAGTCTTCTCGCTCCAGCATCCGGGCCAGCGTCATTTGGGACATAAGCCTAATCACATCATGGAACGTCATCTTGCCAAACCAAGCCCCATTGTACATTACACGAGTCTTCTTTGGATCAAGGATACGGAAAACCTGTTCTTGATATGTGCGGCAGTTTTCCAAGACTTGCTCATGAGTTAACTGTGGCCGAGTCTTATTGCGGCCGGACGGATCGCCTACCATGGCGGTGTAGTCTCCGATAATCAATATGGCTTCATGGCCCAAGTCCTGAAACTGCTTCAACTTCAGCACTGGTATTACGTGCCCTAGATGCAGATCAGCACCGGTGGGGTCAACCCCCAGCTTGACCTTGAGGGGTTTTTTTGTCTGTCGAGCCTTCTTTAGCTTCTCCAGCAATTCCTCCTCAGGGAAAATCTCTTCAGTTCCCCGCTTAATTAGAGCTAGTTCCTCCTCCAATGACAAAACGTGTGTAGACATATGCTTTCTCCTCTCCAAAACCATAAAAGAAGATCCAAAAAAGCCCCTCATCCTTTAGGGACGAGAGGCTCCCGCGGTACCACCCTAGTTAAGCAATGCCTTCGGCCTTTGGCCATCTACGGAATCGGCCATGATGCCTGCATCACTGCTTCGCTTGAGCCGATAACGGTGGCTGCCGTTCCCGTCTACTAGCCCACACGCATCAGTGCGTTGTTCGAGGGGAAAACTCAGGAGTGTACTTCACATCGCCCCGGCACCGGTTTGCACCTTCCACCGGCTCTCTGCAGCCCTAAAGCAGAATGCTACTCTCTCCTTCATCGCTTATGACTGGCTGGCTAGATTGCCAGCCGATGACTTTGGTTTTGATTATAGCATACCACCAAATCAATCTCAACTGACTTCCGTATTCAACTAAATCCATTCCCACCTACTGCAACCAGTAGTGCTACAGACCAAAAGCTTCCTTTAACTCCCGCAGCAGTTCATCTTCGTCTTCTGAAGGCGATGGTGAATCATCTGCTCCGGATGAAGGAGTTCCCCCCTCTGGCTCAAATAGTGGGGGAGCCGGTTCTGATGGAGTCGCTATCGGCGGCAGCTCTTCAGTCGGCGCAGCGCCTTCCGCATCATCTGTGCCGGGAACTCGACCGGTCTCCAAAGCGGGGTCAGTCGATGGTTGTAAACCAGGATCTTTCTCCGACTGCCCCATAAAAATGTCCTTGAGATGATCCAATAGAGTCTTCACTCGAGGTGAGTACTCCTTGGGCTCGGTCCCCTCTATAAAAATCTCATAGCGCATATCTGATTCGGGAATGGTTCCATTCTTGCGAGCCAACAATCCGGTTTTTGTGTCAATCAGCACACCATCTACAATGCCTTCCGGTTTAGCAAAATCCTCCACGGGATGGTCCTTCAACGCTCGGCGCATAAACTGGCCCCACAAATCAGCGGCATTCCAACTGCCATAGCGAATACCCTTATACACCATCTCTTGGCTCTGCTCATCATCACCCATCCAAACCGCTGTAACCAAATTCGGTGTATACCCGATAAACCAACCATTCGTATAACTTTGCGCTGTACCGGTCTTCCCAGCCGCTGGTTGCCCAATATTAGCCCGACGTCCTGTGCCGCGTTCTACAACACCCCGCAACATATCATTCATCATATAGGCTGTCTGCTTGCTCAAGACCTCACGGCGTTGTGGTTTGTACTCTTCTAGCACATTGCCCTCTGTATCAACCACCTTGGTGATAGCCACCGGGGCAACCCATACCCCTTGGTTAGCATATACACCATAGGCAGAGGCCATTTCCAGCACCGTTACTCCATGAGTAAGGCCACCTAAGGCCAAGGGTGCAAGCCCTAAGTCATTGTAGCGACCTGCTTCTACAATGGTGGTAATGCCCATGTTTTTCGCGATACTAATCACGTTCTTGATTCCCACTTGATCAAGCAGCTTCACCGCAACAATGTTGATCGAACTCTCCAAAGCATCCCTCAGGGTAACCGGCCCCTTATGATCTCGATGGTAGTTCTGAGGGGCCCATGTCTCTCCACTAGGCAGTACATACTCAACCGGTTCATCAACCATGACAGTGGCTGGGGAATATCCCTGCTCCATAGCTACTGTATAGATGAAAGGCTTCATTGCTGAGCCAGGCTGCCGCTTGGCCAAAACCGCTCGGTTGAACTTGTCTTCGCCCCTGCCACCAACCATGGCCTTAATAAAGCCTGTTCTGGGATCAATCGCCACCAAGGCCCCTTGTGGCTGCTGCAAACCATTCTTGTCCACAGGACCCGTGGGCAACCCCTCCAGCAACTCTTCTTCAGCGATGCGCTGCATGTCAAGATCTATGGTTGTGTAGACCTTTAGCCCTCCGCCAAACACCATCTCTTCACCATAGCGTTCTAGGAGCTGTTGAACAACATAGTCAATGAAATAGGGAGCAATTCGTTCCCGAGGCTGGCGCTTCGCCAATTGAATAGGAGTCTCCTTGGCAGCATCAGCTTCCGCCTCGGTAATATACCCCAGTTCCGCCATCCGCCCCAGCACCCAATTGCGGCGCCGCAAAGCCGCTTCTGGGTAGGAAATAGGACTGAGATAGGTAGGGCTTTTAGGAACTGCTGCCAAAAGCGCTGCCTCGCTAAGAGTCAGCTCCTCTATTTTCTTACCAAAATACATCTCTGATGCTGCTTGTACCCCATAAGCACCATGTCCAAAATTGATCAAATTGAGGTAGGTTTCGAGGATTTCATCCTTAGAGTATTTACGCTCAATCTGAACCGCCCACAGCACCTCTTGCAGTTTGCGAGACCACAATTTCTTCTGTGTGAGAAAAGCATTCTTTGCTAACTGCTGGGTAATAGTACTGGCACCTTGTACTTTCGCTCTGGCCCGAATATCTACCCATATAGCTCTAGCTATGGAGACAAAATCTATGCCATGGTGTTCGTAAAAGCTGTCATCTTCCGCTGCTACCACAGCATTCCGCATGTGTTTGGGAATCTGATCAATACTAACCTTGACTCGGTTTTCCTTATAGAGCCGGGTAAGAACATCGCCATTGGCATCATATACATAACTCGTCAACCTCGGAGAAAACTCAACTTCCGCCAGTGAGGGAGCGCTTTTCAAGAAGCCGGCGAGTATGCCCAAGGCAGCACCTGCTATGATAGATATGATAAAGACCGTGACAATCAGCCATCGGTGCTTCCTTCCTCGCAACACCCTAAGCACTTTGCGGTTCCCCCTTCCTTACCGGTATGCGATACCGACATACGGATATCATTCAATCATGGTGGTCAGGCCTAGGCCTTCTACCCTAGTTCGGCTACAGTCACACCATCGCCGCCTTCACCGGGCCCACCTAGTCGATAGGCTTTCACTAGGGGGTGGGCCTCTAACTGGGAGCGGATCGCTGAACGAAGGGCCCCAGTACCCTTGCCGTGGATAATTCTACAGCGGGATAATCCCGCTAAGAGCGCATCATCTAGGTACTTATCCACCCTATCCTTTGCTTCTTGTACAGTCATTCCTCTTAGGTCCAGCTCACTGGAAATCTGGGCCGCCTTGTTGCTTTGGAGACTTACATTACCTCCAAGCCCAGTAGCTGTCCGCTTTTCCTCTGTAACAGACAGCTCTTCTACCGGCAAATTTACTCGCAACGGTCCCACCTGCACTAGTGCCTCACCACTAGTGGTCAGATCGAGTATCCGACCTTCTTGTTTCAGCTTATTCAGGTAAACCGGCGTGCCCGGCACCATCTTGTCTAGCTGCACACGAACGGGCTCACGTGTCTTTACCGGCTGAACATCTATAAGCGCATCTCGCTTATCCTCGAGTGAGGCCCTGACATCGCGGGCAATGGCCTCTCGCTCGAGCCGCTCAGCACTGCGCAACTGCCCCAAGAGTTGGTCTGCTTCACTCTTCGCTATACTAAGCAACTCTGCAGCTTCCTGTCGAGCTGCTGCCAAAATGGTTTCCCGACTCTCCTCCAATTTCGCTAAACGCTTCTCGTAGTCATCTCTCACTGCTTCGATTTCGACCCGCAATCGCTCAGCCACAGTCCGTTCATGTATGGCCTTGCGCCGGTTCTCTTCCATGTTCTGAATCATATCATCAACACGAATATCATCTTGTGTCAAATGAGCCCGCGCAAGTTCAATCACCTCATCCCTGAGTCCTAAACGACTAGCGATAGCAAAGGCGTTGCTTCGCCCCGGTAAGCCGATCTCCAACTTGAAGGTGGGACGCAATGTCTCGATATCGAATTGCACTGAGGCATTCTCCAGCCCCTCGGTCATATAGGCAAAGGCCTTCAACTCTGAGTAATGGGTAGTGGCCACGGTGCGGCAACCCCGTTTATGGAACCACTGCAGCAAAGCCATAGCCAGAGTCGCTCCCTCTGTAGGATCAGTGCCGGCTCCTAATTCATCTAACAAGATGAGAGAACCATCATCGGCTTCCTCCATGATCCGCACAATGTTAGCCATGTGAGAAGAGAATGTGCTCAAATTCTGTTCTATGCTTTGTTCATCCCCGATATCGGCATAGACGTGGGAAAAAACATTGACTTCAGTCCCCTCTAGGGCAGGAATATGCAAACCGGATTGGGCCATCAGGGTCAGTAACCCCACAGTCTTGAGAGCCACCGTCTTACCGCCGGTATTTGGTCCAGTGATCACCAGGGTAGTAAAATCTCTACCCAGCCACAGATCCAAAGGCACTACCTTACCCTTCAAAAGAGGATGACGCCCCTCCCGAATATCCAAGTAACCATCAGTCCTCAGCCGAGGCCTGGTAGCCTTCTGACTCGCTGCAAAATAAGCCTTCGCAAATATGAAATCTAAGCGCCCCAGTGTCTCCACTGAGACCAAGAGCTCCTTCGCCTTGTTGCCCACAGCTATGGACAGCTGCCGCAAGATCCGCTCGATTTCTTCCGCTTCTTCTCCTTCTAGCTGCCGCAGCTGGTTATTGATCTCCACGACTGCCGCTGGCTCCACAAAGAGCGTTGCACCGGAACCAGATTGGTCATGGACAATACCCGGCAGCTGGCCTTTGAACTCGGTTTTGACAGGAACCACATATCTTCTGTTACGCAAGGTTACAATGGGATCCTGTAGGACCTTCTGGTAGCGGGCACTGTGAATGATGGAATCAAGTTTCTCCCGAATTCTGCCCTGTAGGCTGCGCATACGATTTCGAATAGAGCGCAGAGCCTCACTGGCAGAGTCCAGTATCTCACCATCATCCCCTACACACTTTTCTATCTGCTCACGCAGGGATAAGGCGGGCTCCAGCCTGTCGGCCAACAGCTTCAACTGAGAGCCTTCATCAGCATTTGCAAAAAGAAATCGACGCGCCTCTCCAGTGCCATATAGGGTAGAGGCTATCTCCAAAAGATCCTCTGGTGAAAGAATCGCTCCCATATCGGCCTTTCTGAGCGACCGGCGAATGTCCCGCACCCCTCCCAAAGGCAACCCACCCTGGCGATTGATCAGGTCAAGAGCTTCTGCTGTTTCATCCTGGCGAAGCTCCACAATATCAGCATCAGCTGATGGTTCGAGCCAAAGGGCACGTTCTCGCCCCAGCGTAAAGGCGGTATGAGCAGCTAACTGCTCCCGAACCTTATGAAATTCTAAGATGCGCAGGGTCTTTTGATCCATGGGTTATGCGACAGCCAGCCCTCTAGCGATACTGAGCCGGCCCCTTTCCCCTCCCCTTGTCACCCGGAGCACTAAAGCCACGGGATTTGTACGATACGTGTTCATTATAACAGAAACCTAGCCTGAGGAAAACTTACCAATCAAAAAGGAGCACTAATTCGTGCTCCCCCGTTGCATGACTAACCTGACATGTCACCGGTTGGAGAAATATTCTACCAAACCATTGTAAATACCCAAGGCGGCCTTGGTCTGATACGAACGAGTCGACAATAGAATAGCCTCCTGCTTATTGCTAAGAAAGCCTAGTTCCACCAGAGCAGCCGGTATGACCGTATTTTTGATGACATAGTAGCTCGCCCATCTCACTCCCAAGTTGCGGGAGCTCAACTCTGCCGTTACGCCTCTTTGCAAAGCGGCCGCCAAGCGATATCCATCAGGACTGTAAAAATAGGTAGTAGTTCCAGTAATCCTGCTGTTCTTATTCCAATCATTGTGGATAGAAACATAGATATCCCCCCGACTGCGGTTAGCAATGTCAACTCGTGCTTCTAGTTGATCGGCCTTGGGCCCACCGGGGGAATAGTCGCCATCACGCGTCATGATCACCTTGGCACCCGCATATTCTAACATACCCTTTAGGTCCCAGGCCACGGCCAACACATTATCCTTCTCTGGTTTAGGGCCCACTCCCCGGGAACCAGGGTTGATCCCCCCATGACCGGGATCGATGACAATAATTTTGCCCCGCAGAGATGCGGGGTCGCGACGCAGCTGTCCGGTATCTCCACCCACAGGTGCTGTCGTGTATTCTCCATTCCTGGGAGGCAATGTATCGCCATCTGGAGAATTGAGCCCAAGAATGAATGAGAGCAAGAGCAACAGTACTGTCACCAGAGCATTGGACTGAAGTATGATCTGATTCTTCGAACGCGCCTTTCCCAAACAGATCTCCCCCTGTAGTCATGGCTAGTGTGAAGAAGGCTGTAATGAACGCTGGAGCTGGGGAAAGCTTCACAGCTTGCTTCTAAACACTTTGACTACAGAACAGGAAACCCTCCCGGCAAATGACACCGCCCCTGGAGGCTAGTAGTGCCGCAAGCAAATTAAGGGGATGCAGTTACTATCTATCAGATAAGTAATCTTGAATATCAGCCCAAGACCAGGCGTTCAGCACATGTTCGGTGGTCAACCATGCCCGGCGGGCCACCCCAATTCCTAAATGCATATTGTCATATTCAATCTGGCTGTGGGCATCGGTGTTAACTGCTATCTTCACACCGGCACTGCGGGCTTCAGCGGCATACACGTCATTAATATCCAAACGGTCCGGGGAGGCGTTTATTTCCAAAACAGTACCGGTCTTTGCCGCCATCTTGATAGCCTGTTCCATATCAATAGCATAGGGCTCACGGCGTCCCAAAAGCCGTCCCGTCGGATGACCGATGATATCTACGTAGGGGTTTTGCATGGCGTTCAGGATTCTTGCAGTCAGCTGTTCCCTGTCTTGTCGGAAACCGCTGTGAATGGAAGCGACCACTATGTCCCTTTCTGCCAGCACACTATCTGGTAGATCCAGACTGCCATCCCCTAGAATATCCACTTCGATGCCGGAAAGCAGCCTTACTTTCTCCAATTTCTCGTTGAGCAGACGAATCTTACGAGCTTGTGCCCTCAGTCTCTCAGCAGTCAGCCCATTGGCCACAGTCAGGGATTGAGAGTGATCGCAAATGGCTACATATTCATAGCCTTTGGCTGCAGCAGCCAGTGCCACTTCCTCTAAAGTCAGAACCCCGTCACTCCACCTTGTGTGACAGTGGAGGTCTCCCCGCATGTCTGCCAATTCCACCAGCTTGGGCAGTCTGCCCTCGGCAGCGGCTTGAACCTCACCTTTCCCTTCCCGAATTTCCGGTGGAATATAAGGCAAACCTACTGACTCATACAGAGCCGCTTCGGTGTTGGGCGCAAAACCAACACCAGAAGACCAGATCCCTGCGTTGCTCACCGGCAGCCCCTGTTCACTGGCAAGAGCCTGCATATGTGCAATATGCTCTGGCGAGCCCGTCGCCTTCCACAGGCTCCACCAGAAATTCTCCGGTGCTACTACCAGAACTTCCAGTCTAGGGCCACTCTTGAGTTTGAAACTCCCCTTGCTGCCTTTAGTCTCCAAGACCTCTCGGACTTCTGCAAACTCGCTCAATGCCTCCAAAACCACAAGAGGCTCTGGGCTGGCAATTACCATTTCCAGTTGGTCAACCGACTCCTGGCGGCGGCGCACGCCACCGGCCAGTTTTACTTGTTTTACACTGGGCAAGACCTCTAGGTGACTTTGTATTGATCTAGCTACCGGCAGAGCTACTCCTAAAGGAATCTGATCACCTCGATCACGCCATGCCTGGATTCCACGCAATATATTCCATTCCATCCGTGCGCCAAGACCTTTAAGGGTACGCACTCTCCGCTTGCGACAGGCTGTCTCTAGCTGATCAATGCTGGAAACACCTAACTCGGTGTAAAACCTCCGAGCTAGCCTGGAGCCAACTCCGGCGATTTTAGTCAGTTCGACCACCCCGGAAGGGACTGCCTGCCGCAATTCCTCTAGGTACTGAATGCGTTGCGTATGCAGCCATTCATCGATTTTCTCTGACAGCACCGGGCCAATACCGGGGATATCCCGAACTTCGCCACGCTCATAGACACTCCTAATGTCCTCAGGCAATGCTTCGATGGCGCGGGCTGCTTTGCGATAGGCATTGGCTCGAAACGGATTATCACCATTTAGGTCCATAAGATCGGCAATTTCAAAAAAAGCCCTTGCCAGGGCTAGATTGGTCATATGTACTTATTGCCTCCCTGCATTTTCCAGTTCGCATCTAGATACCGGGCATGTCCCTTGTACCCTAGATGAGCATGGTTCACACGATTGGAGTGTCAGACTTGATGGGCAAGACCCGGGGCCACTCCTGCTCTGTCTGTACAGCATCACGATGCCATCGGGGAAACTCTGAAGGCAATATGGCATCCAAGCCATCGTAGAGCCGAGGCACGATCGCCAGGAATTGCTGTGCCAAAGGGGACTGGTTCATGGTCATGCCGATTCCTTCAAAAGGCATGGCACTAAAAAGCACCAAGAGGAGGCAAACACAAATGAACCCCTTGGCAAATCCCAATCCGATACCCCCTATGTGATCAAACATGCTGATCGGCGTATAACGTAGTATCTTAGCCAATACCAGTCCCAAGAGACCAGCTAACACACTGATCACAATCGCTATACAACCAAAAGCCACGGGGTAAGCCACTACCTCCGGCAAACCGAAGCGATAGATTAACTCATCACCCCAATAATGGTAAGTCTTGTAGGCATACAAGACAGCAAGAATTACCCCTGCCAGCTCACAGGCTTCTCTGACAAGGCCCTTAACAAAGCCTTTCAGCATCATTATGACCAAGATCAATACAATCAGAATATCGATCCACGTCATGGCATACAGCCTCATTTCTCGACTTCGGCCACCAATTCCATCAATTCCTGATTCTCCTGCCTCTGGCTCTCCAGATCATGGGCCATATTCATCAAGGCCAAAATACTGGCCCGGTTGCGCGGCAAATTAGGGTGTCGCTGCACAACCGGTGTCAGATAACTGTCTACCACATTCGCCAACCGCTCAATATATTCAGGACCACCTTCACCCCTGATATTATACTCATCACCGGCTATGCGTACCCGTACACTTTGATTCTGCTCTTTGGGCTCTGGCTGCTTGGACACAGGACTTCCTCCTTCTGCCACAATGAGGCCCTATCTATAACCAATATTTCCAGATCCCACCGGCGAATTCCTGCAGGTGGGCACCTACCTATCCAAGCAGCATGAATCCAGTCAGTGACGACTCCCCGGACTAAAGTCCGAGGCTTCTCGGTTCATCTAGCCTGCCACTGCCGGACTATCCCCAACGGCCCCACCCAGGCCTGAGCGTCTTAGAATATTGATAGCTGCATTGACATCTCAATAATACACACATCGGCCATCCATCGGCAGAATGCTGCTACCGGCGAGTTATCCCTAGTTCTGTTTCCAGGTGAGTAATGATACCATCCTCTACTGCTTCCACTTCACCATCAGTAAGGGTGCGATCCGCAGCCTGATACAAGATGGAGTAAGCCAGACTGCGGTATCCGAAGGGTATCTGTCGGCCTTCATAAACATCAAATAGGGTAATCTGCTTCACTAAATCGCCACCGGCAGCATGCATTACCTCCAAAATCCGTTGGGCCGGTATTGTATCTGGCACTAACAGAGCTAAGTCTCTGGCTACAGCCGGATAACGAGGAAGCCGATCCACCCGTTTGTGTGCACTTACGTGTGGAATGATGGATTCCAAGGAAAGCTCGGCTATATACGCCTTCGATGGAAGCTCCCAGTTACCACTGACCGCTGGGTGGACTTCCCCGATAATTCCCACCTGAGTATCCCCCAATTTGATGGCAGCACAGCGACCCGGATGTAAGGCAGGAGATTCTCCGTTCTCCCATTCGCAGCTGAGGCCCAGCTTATCAAAAACCACTTCCACCAGACCCTTTAGGTCAAAGAAGTCAGCTGTCCGAGGAGCATAACCCCATTCCCGAGGGTATTCCCCCATCAAAGCAATACCTAGGCTCAACCGTTCCTCAGGTTGCTTGTCTAGTGGCAAGCGGTCGGGGACATAGACCGACCCTATCTCGAAAATCTGAAGATCCGAGTGCTGCCTCTGAGCATTATGCTGCAGCACCTCCAGTAGGTGTGGGGCCAGGCTAGTTCTTAGTATGCTCCAGTCTTCTGTCAGGGGATTCTGGATAGTGACAGCCTGCCTAAACTCATGATTCTCCGGCAGGCGCAGTTTCTCATAACTAACCGGGGAATCAAAGCTATATGTCATGATCTCGGTTAAGCCGGCTCCCACCAGCACTGTTCTGATCAGGTCTGTGATCTGTAAACGGTAGTTTTCTCCACCCTGAGCAATACCCTGGGGCAAAGTGGAGGTAATCCGGTCATACCCATAGAGGCGAGCCACCTCTTCGATCAGGTCTGCCTCCACCTCAATATCTAGACGATGGGAAGGTACCGTCACCTCCAGCTGTTCGCCCTTGTCCCTAACTCCAAACTGAAGGCTCCTTAGAATCCTAATCATATCATCTCGCGGAATGTCGGCTCCCAGAAGCTTATTGCACCGGCTGGGGCGAAGTGTCACTACTTGCTCTTGGAGCTGCAGGTCTGTGACAATGATGGTGCCTTCACAGATTTCACCACCGGCAATCTCCGCCAGCAGTTGAGCCGCTCGGTCCAAAGCTCTGGTAACCCCTGCAGGATCGAGACCCCTCTCAAACCGGGCCGAAGCCTCTGACCGCAGACCTAGGCGTCGACTGGTACGCCGAATGTTCACACCTTCGAAAATCGCGGCTTCCAAGAGGATATCATTCGTTTCGCTATTGACCTCGGTATTGGCACCACCCATTATGCCAGCAATGCAGACCGGCTTTTGGGCGTCAGCAATCACCAGTGTTTCGGGGTCTAGTACTCTAGTTTCTTGATCAAGAGTAGTGATGCCCTCTCCTGGGCGGGCCTGTCGCACAACTACCCGGTTTTCCGCCAACCGGTCGTAATCAAACGCATGCAGGGGTTGACCCATCTCTAACAAGACAAAGTTGGTGATATCCACAACGTTGTTAATCGGCCGCATCCCTCCAGCTGCGACCCGCCTTTGCAGCCAAAGAGGGGAAGGCCCCACTTTGATATTGCGGATTACCCTTGCCGAGTAAAAAGGACATAGTGTCGTGTCTTCCACCGTGATTGAGGTCAGCTCCTCAATAGATGGCCCAGCCTCCTTGACAGTCACATCCGGAAACCGCAGAGGGTTGCCGGTAATGGCCGCTACTTCTCGCGCAATACCGATCACACTTAGGCAATCCGGCCGATTCGGATAGATCTCAAGATCGATAATCATGTCATCAAGTGCCAAGGCCTCACCCAAAGGTATCCCAACCGGTGTATCTGTCGGCAGGACTAGGATACCACTAGCATCATCTCCTAGCGCAAGTTCCTGCTCAGAGCAGAGCATTCCATAAGACTTCACGCCACCAAAGCTAATGGTCTCAATCGTTTGACCACCGGGTAATACAGAATCTACTAATGCCAATGCGACCTTCTGCCCCACAGCCACATTAGGGGCCCCAGTGACTACTGTCAGGGATTCTCCGTCTATATCGATAGTGGCGGTGAGCAATTTCCCATCTGAATGGAGTTTTAGTTCGGTAATCTGGCCGACGATGATTCTTTCATCGAGGTTGTTGCCAACCGGTCCGGTACTCTCTACTTCTGACCCGGAGAGGGTCAAGAGTTCTGCCAGTTTGGGCACTTCTATATCAACATCCACATATTCTTGCAGCCAATCATACGAAACACGCATTACCACACTTCCCTTCCCACACTGCTATTCCAAGGCTAGAACTGCTCCAGAAAACGCATATCGTTTTCAAATAACAGGCGAATGTCGTCTATACCGTATTTAAGCATGGCAATCCGTTCTACACCCATGCCAAATGCAAAACCTTGATATCGTTCAATATCATAGCCCACTTTCTGCAAAACTCGGGGATCCACCATGCCGGCTCCGAGGATCTCGAGCCAACCCGAATGTGAGCATACGCGGCAACCCTGGCCGTTGCACATAATGCACTCAACGTCTATCTCCGCACTAGGTTCCGTAAAGGGGAAGAAACTAGGCCGAAATCTGATCCCGCGGCCCTTGCCGAATATGCCTTCAATAAAGGCCCCCAGTATGCCCTTCAAGTCACCAAAGGTGGTATGATCGTCGACCAGCAGTCCTTCCACCTGGTGAAACATGGGAGAATGAGTGGCATCGAAGTCCACACGGTATACTTTCCCCGGCGCGATGATCCTGACCGGTGGGTTCTGTTTCTCCATGACCCGTACCTGTACCGGCGAAGTCTGTGATCTGAGTAAAATATCATCTGTAATAAAGAAAGTATCCTGCATATCCCGAGTTGGGTGATCAGGTGGTAAGTTCAAGGCTTCGAAGTTATAGTAATCAAGTTCAACTTCCGGCCCCTCAACTACGTCAAATCCCATGCCGATGAAAAGTGTCTTGATTTCGTCCAACACTTGGTTGAGTGGATGCTTGTGGCCGATGGCCGGCTTGCGCCCGGGTAGGGGAATATCAATAGTTTCCCGCTGCAGCCGCCTCTCCAGTTCTCTGGCCTCTAGCTTACCGAAACGCTCTTGCAGGAAACCCTCCATCTGTCCCCGCAGTTCATTGACCATCTTGCCTATCTCAGGCCGCTCAGCAGGGGGCAATGAACCCATATTCCGCAATAATCCTGTTAGTTCGCCCTTCTTGCCTAGATAACGGACTCTAATCTTGTCTAATTCGCCCGTATCATCAGCCTCGGCAATATACCTCCAAGCCTCATCCTTTAGTTCTCGCAATCTTTCACGCATGCTTAACCTCCCTCTCCGACTACCCCATATACAAAAAAACGGCTGCCCTTCGTTAGGAACGAAAGACAACCTGCGCGGTACCATCCTACTTATCTTTACAGACACCAAAACAGCCCATAAAGATCAACTCTGCGGGAAGGGCTACCTTCCCTCTCCTGCTAACGGCGGATATCCCGGTATGGCCTACTTCATTTCAGCCAACAGCTCCAAAGCGAACTTCACTGAGGAACCTCCCGGAGTACTTTCAGTCCCTGGCACTCCGTCCCTGTCGGCGTTATCACCCAGCTACTTCTCTTCTTCATCGCCTTTGTGTGCAGTTATGCTATTGATCAAGGCTTCAATTCATAATCGCTTTCATTGCACGACACTGTCTATACATTAAGTAAGCCGTGATCGAACCGGTAGCTTCAAATAGCTTCCAAAAGAAATCGGCGGTCAACTTCAAGGAGACCCCACCCTTCCAGTTAATCCCCGTTCGACAGCTCAATTATAGCATACGGCCTGCCCATTTACAAGGGCATCAACACCACTGGCTGCGGCAGAGATAATTGGCAGATGCACCGGATAAATGCAGAACATCTGGACAGAATATGACCATCACAGCGACTAACCGATAAATGTGGAATGGAGTGAACGTCGATGCCGAGCTTAGGTGAAATGATGGCAGTAGGCCAAAGCTGCACAGAATACACACCCACACAATGGGGTCCCCGCGCTTCCAGGCCGGATCCGGAGGAAATTGGCTGTGAAAACTGTGTCCACTGGCAGGGGGAAGACGAAATGTGTGACCTTGACATTTATGAAGAGCAACTGTTGAATCTCGACCAGACCTAACCAGCCGATTTGTCAGCTTTCCAGACCCATGCCACTATCTGGAGAAACACGCTGGCTTTGGTTGCAGCTCGCCCCTAGATGACGAAACCGTACTGCTTCATAAAGCAAGATTCCACACGCCACAGCGGCGTTTAGCGATTCTACATCATCGGCCAGGGGGATGCGCACCTTCACATCAGCAGCAGCTAGAAGGTTAGGGTCAATACCCTGGCCTTCATTCCCCACAATAACAGCCACACGACCCGTATAATCGGCGTGATAATGCAACCGATCCCCCGCCAAATCCGCCGCCACCAACCGGCAGCCCCATCCCTGTAACTTGCCGATGAGTTCACTAGGGTTGGCACAAAACCGAATGGGGACCCTAAAGATCGCACCCATAGTCGCTCTCAACGCTTTGGGATTAAAGGGATCCACGGTGCCTTTCAGGCAGAGCACCTCATCCACTTGGACTGCAGCAGCCGTGCGAATCATCGTACCCAAATTACCAGGATCTTGCACTCGATCCACCACTAGGTAGAGTGCTCTTGGCGAGGCAGGCCGGTACGATAATCTAGGGCGCCTAACGGCCGCCACGATTCCCTGGGGGGTCTCCGTACTGGTGAGATTGTTGAGGATTGAAGCTGGGCACTGAAATACCTTTCCAGCCACCTGGCTCACGTTATCTACCAGCTCCCGACTCAAGGCATCACTTTCGTAAAAACTGCTTTCGTAAAACAGACTCTCTATCGTAGTGACACCCTGCTCAGCGGCTGCTAACGCTTCCGCGACGAAACGGCTCCCTTCCACTGGTATTAGGCCTGTCTTTTCTCTGCCCTTGCGTGTATACAAAGAGCGCATTTGTTTTACATATTGGTTCTGTGGGCTGGTCACTTCCTGAGACATCGATCGACTACCCTCCTGGTAGAACTATGCTGTGGTCTCGGCCTGTTCGAACCGCTCCAACATTTCATCTTTCCCGATTGCTATCAGTTGATCACCTGTCTGGATATAGTCATTGGCCCCTGGAGCCACGATTACCTCGGCCCCTCGCTTAATGGCCATAATGCTGACCCCATAACGTGCCCGTAAGTCCAGCTCCTTGAGGGTACGCCCAGAATATTTCCCTTGCGCAACTACTTCAATAATGCTATAGCCCGGTGCCAATTCTACATAATCCACAATACTCCCCGAGATAAGATTGTGAGCCACTCTCATGCCCATGTCTCGCTCTGGATAGATCACCTTATCGGCACCAATCTTCTCCAAGACCCGGCCATGTAGCTCTGAAAGCGCCTTGGCTATCAGCCATTTGATTCCCATTTCCTTTAGAACCAAGGTCGTCAGAATACTGGCCTGTACATCACCTATGCTCACAATGGCAACATCAAAATTCCTCAGTCCCAGAGCCCGCATGGCACCTTCATCGGTGGCATCTGCCTGGACCGCATGGGTTACTGTATTGGCCACCATCTGCACCTTTTCCTCATCACTATCTATGGCGAGAACCTCACACCCCATCTCATAGAGAGTTTGGGCTACACTGGTACCAAAACGCCCCAGCCCAATCACAGCATACTGACGCGGGTGTTTACGCTTTCTAGTTGCCATAGGACCCCCTGCCCTTCGCTGACAAGATGAAAAAGCAGTCCATGCCGGCAGAACCTGTTCCTTCGAACTACGATCCCACCTTGCCGACTGCTCCCCCAACTCGATGTTCATCTAGTACAACTCAGCTGGTCAACCCTTGTTTGGCTACATCTACCAGCTGACTAAAGGCTTCCGCGTCATTCACAGCGAGATCAGCCAACATCTTGCGATTGATCTCTAGGCCCGAATTCTTTAAGCCACAAATGAAGCGACTATAGGACAACCCATTTGTGCGGGCTGCAGCATTGATCCGACTGATCCACAGTTTCCGAAAATCCCGCTTGCGCCGCCTTCGATCCCGATAAGCATATGTGAGTGACTTCATTACCTGTTCATTAGCCGGACGATATAGTGTCCGTCTGGCACCATAATAGCCTTGGGCCTGCCTAAGCACCTTTTTGTGTCGTGCCTTAGAAGCACTACCACCTTTTACCCGTGGCATTTTCTTCGCCTCCTAAACCATAAAATATCGCAACAGCCCTCGGCTAAGCATAGGGCAGAAGCTTATGCATTCTTTCCTGATCTCCTGGTGTGAGTACTGCAGGCTGCCGTAGAGCACGCTTGCGCCTGGATGTCTTTTTTTCTAGTTTGTGCCTTCTGTAGGCACTCTTTCTCTTTAATTTGCCCGTACCGGTCGCCTTAAACCGTTTGGCAGCACCCCGGTGTGTCTTTAGCTTTGGCATCAGATATCTTCCTTTCTTGCGTCACTCCTGTTTCGGAGAAAGCACCATAATCATCTGTCGCCCTTCCATCATAGGCTGCCGTTCGACAGCGGCTACATGGTTGATCTCCTCTACCATCTGTAGCAGCATGTCCCGGGCTAGATTTGAATGCACAACTTCCCGCCCCCGAAATCGCACAGAAACCTTAACCTTGTTCCCATCCTTTAGGAAACGCTCTGCATTCTTGGTCTTGACCTGGAAGTCATGCTCCTCGATCTTGGGGGTCATGCGCACTTCCTTCACGGTCACGACCTTTTGCTTTTTCTTGGCTTCCTTTTGCCGCTTAGTTTGCTCATACCTGTATTTACCATAGTCCATGATTCGGCAAACTGGAGGACGGGCATTTGGAGCTACTTCAACCAGATCCAGTTCCTTCTCCGCAGCAACTTGAAGGGCATCTCTAACTGACATGACGCCTAGCTGCTCCCCTTCCGGGCTAATGACTCTCACATCTCTAGCCCGAATTTCCGAGTTAATACGCAACTCGTTGCTAATCTCCTATCACCTCCGAGAAATTTTCCCTACCGTCATCGCAGTTCTCTGAGACTCCATCATCAGTCATTAGTGCCGAGATCCAAAGTAGGAGCGGTAATTACCGCTCCTACTAATCATGCTCAACATCCCCATGCCGTGATGACACCAGGGATATAGTCCCCCAATACGAACCCTGTTGGCTACTCATCGTGCCACAAGGTGAGAAGCGGTAACTTCTACTTTTCGCAGGCATATTTGACTTTAAACTACTCTGACGGCCTTTAGAATACCATAGATGCTGGGCCTTGTCAAACATCTGAACCTACCCACACTTGGTTCCCGGCCCCCATTATTTGCTCACAGTGGTTTGCTTGGGAGCTAAGGCCTTGGTCGAAACTTCCTCTTGTAACAGCTCTTGGAACACATCTACTGAAAGACAGCCCAGATCACCCAATTGCCGATGACGCACGGAGACGGTGCCCGCCGACTCCTCTTTTTCTCCGACGATCAGCATGTAAGGAATCTTCTCTAGCTGGGCACTGCGGATCTTGTACCCAACCTTCTCGTCTCGGGTATCTATTGCTATGCGAAGATTCCCATCACCAAGTCGACTTTGAACTGTCCGCGCATAGTCCAGGAACTTGTCACCAACAGGGATGATCTGAGCCTGGATAGGTGCTAGCCAAGCTGGGAAAGCCCCGGCAAACTCTTCGATGAGTATCCCAATAAACCGCTCCAGCGCCCCGAAGATGACTCGATGAATCATGACCGGTCTGTGTTCCTTACCATCCTCCCCGACATAGGTTAAGTCGAAACGTTCGGGAAACATGAAATCGAGTTGAATGGTGCCACACTGCCAAGTTCGTCCCAAGCAGTCCTCTAGATGGAAGTCCAGTTTGGGTCCATAGAACGCCCCATCACCCTCATTGATCTTGTATACCATGCCTTTGGCGTCCATGGCCCGGCCCAGAGCCTCAGTCGCTACATCCCAAATCTCATCTGACCCCATAGCATTCTCTGGCTTGGTGCTCAGCTCTACATGATAGTTCAAGCCAAAGACATCCTTGTAGACATAGTCGATGAAATCAATAACTGCCTCGATCTCCTCCTGGATCTGTGAGGGCAACATGAAGATATGCGCATCATCCTGATGGAAGCATCGCACTCGCATCAAACCATGTAGTGTGCCAGATAACTCATGGCGATGCACAAGCCCTAGCTCACAGTAACGTAAAGGTAAGTCTCGGTAACTCTGCAGCCGCCGCTTGTAGAGCAGCACACCTCCCGGACAATTCATGGGCTTAATAGCATAGGTGTCTTCATCTATCTCGGTGAAATACATGTTCTCCCGGTAGTGGTCCCAGTGCCCTGATTGCCGCCAAAGAGACTCATTGAGAATAATGGGAGTCCTGATCTCTTCATAGCCTCGCCGCCGGTGTTCCTGGCGCCAGAAATCTTCCAAGGCTCTCCAGACCACCATGCCCTTGGGGTGCAAGAAGGGGAACCCCGGGCCCTCTTCCTGCAGGCTGAAAAGATCGAGTTCCTTGCCTAGTCGACGATGGTCACGGCGAGCCGCCTCCTCTAGACGTTGGAGATGCTCATCCAAAGCTTTCTGTTTAGGAAAAGCCGTTCCGTAAATCCTCTGCAACATAGGCCGACGGGAATCCCCTCGCCAATAAGCACCAGCTACATGCAGCAACTTGAAAGCCTTCAACTTACCGGTAGAGGGCAAATGAGGACCCCTACACAAATCGACGAACTCCCCTTGCTGATAAACACTTACCTGCTCATCTTCCATATCCTGCAAGAGCTCTACTTTGTAGTCTTCTCCCTGAGCTGCAAATTCTTTGATCGCCGCTTCTCTGTCCATTTCCCAATGGCTAAACGGCTGGTCTTCCTTGATGATCTTCTGCATCTCAGCTTCAATGTGACCCAGATCCTCAGGCGAAAAACTCTCCGGTACATCAAAATCATAGTAGAAGCCATTATCTATCGCCGGACCTATGGCCAGCTTAGCTTTAGGGTAAAGCCGCTTTACAGCCTCTGCCATGATATGCGCTGCACTGTGGCGCAGGAGCTCGAGGCCTTCTGGTTGCTCATCAGTGATGATTTCTAGTGAGCTATCCTCCTTGATTTCATAATCAACATCTCTCATAACACCTTCCACTCGAGCTGCTACAGCTGCCTTTGCTAAGCGGGGACTTATATCCCTAGCTACTTTCAAGGCACTGATTGGTTCCGGATACTCCTTCACACCACCATCAGGTAGTGTAATTCTTACTCCCATTGCCTACACCTCACTTATTAGCTGGTTAATACCACAAAAGCCCCGCCCCTTAGTAGGGACGAGGCTCAACTCGCGGTTCCACCCTGATTAACTAGCTCCAAAACATCGTTTGGAAAGCTCAGTTCACTCATCATGCTATAACGGGCAACTCCCGACCGAGTTTACTCAAAGACCCGGGCCTTCTTTCACTCGGTAACTCCAGGGTGGTTTTCCAGCATCCTATCCGAGAAGTGCTTTCAGTCTATGGCACTCCATCCCTGCCGGAATCCGATACTGTACTCTTCCCTATCATCATCGATTTCTATTGTGCCCAATTATATCCCTTCAGCCAGATGCTGTCAAGGCCTGGCAACGGTAAGCGCCAATAAGTATACCATCACCAGTAGCCACATATATTAACCAAGAGAGGAGAGGGGTGTGTTGTTGAACACCATTACACTCAAGGCCAGCACAGCCGCGGGTCTGCTCTACCTGTGTCTCGAACATGATCTATCCCATCTTGGTGAAGATGATGCTCCGCGCATCAGCCAACACAGCGGTATAGGGCACACCTATGTAGGTTATCATCTTTCCGGTCCTGAGCAAACTAGAAATGTGCAGATCTATTATCTAGCCAGTTCCCTGACAGATTTCATCGTCCAGCACTATGAGCCCAGTTTGCTGATCAAATGGATCAGAAGCAGCTACCCTACAGCCTCTAGAGAAGAACGACTAGCTATTCTGCACGAAACCCAGGCTATCCTCCAGGGAACCAGTCGGTCAAAACTAGCCGGTGAAGCCCGGCTACAATCAAAAGCACATATCATGTATGCTCTGCTTGATTATCTCAATGCTGAACACCTGCTTATCCTGGATGGCTTCGTTTGTTTCCGCTTATGGGAGTACCGATACTACCTTCATCACATCATCCGCATGGCAGTAGAATCCATGCGGCGAGAGCGAGCTCATCGAGAGTTCATTTCCCTGCTGCGCAGCTTCATTGAATTGCAGGAGCCTCGCACTGAGGTAGCCCATGTTATTGTCCGCCCTAACGGCCTATATCGCATACTAGATCGTGATTACTCCTTGATCGATACCGAATACTTAGAGGGGTTTGCCGTAAACCTGACCCAACACGATCTAGACCTAGAGGACTTGCTGATCAGTGCCCTTTTGACCATCGCACCCTTCCACATCATCCTGCATTTTCCTCCTGAGTGGTCAGTAACCAAGGCAATCCAGGGCATTTTCGGCGATCGAGCCGAATACTGCCCTGGGTGTCGCCTATGCGAGAAAAGCCGAAAAGCCATTGCCAAGATCATAGCCCACCGTGCTCGCAATCCGTAGATTCTCCTCGCGTATCCTGTCATGCCTAAGCGAGTAAGGCCCGATCATCCAGGAATCGAGTTCCCCTCAAGGACTCAAACTGCCCCAAGAGATCATCCACCGTCATTTTGGCTCTCCTAGGATTACGCAAATCCAGGATGATTTGTCCTTGGTCCATCATGAGAGTGCGGTTGCCGAACTCTAAGGCTTGCTGCAAATTGTGGGTAATCATCAAGGCTGTCAAGCGGCGGCCCGCAACGATTTTCTGCGTAAGTTCGCCTATCTGTTCCGCTGTTTTCGGATCTAGAGCCGCGGTATGCTCATCCAAAAGCAGTAATCTGGGTACGGCAATCGTTGCCATTAGTAAGGTAAGAGCCTGCCTTTGTCCTCCTGAGAGCAGACCCACTGGCTCCTGTAACCTGTCCTCCAAGCCAAGATCTAGCAGTGACAACATCTCCTTGAACCGTGCTCGTTCCCCCTGACTGACCCCTTGAGCTAATCCCAGGCGCTCATTGCGCTTGAGAGCCATGGCCAGATTTTCTTCAATACTCATGGAGGCAGCTGTACCGATCATAGGATCTTGAAAAACACGTCCAATCAGGTGAGCCCGACGGTGCTCAGGCTGAGCAGTCACATCCAAACCATCGATCCAGATCTGCCCTTCGTCTATGCCGTATACACCGGCAATCGCGTTTAGCAGAGTGGATTTCCCCGCACCATTACTGCCGATGATGGTAATGAAATCTCCGGGCTCAACATGCAAGTTGATGTTATCAAGAGCGACTTTCTCCATACCATTTCCACTGTAAAACACTTTACGCAGCCGGGATACGCGAAGCACGGCTCTCACCTCCCCATACTTTCTCCCATAGACTTTTCCAGGTAGGCGTTGATAAGGCCAAGACCACCAACACGGCTGTAATCAGCTTGAGATCCGTAGGCGCTAGTCCCATACGCAGTGCGACAAAAATAGCCAATCGGTATATTACCGAGCCTAGTATGACCCCCGAAGTCGCCCACCCCAGGCCATTGAAACGCACCAAAGCCTGCCCGATAATCACTGAGGCTAAGCCGGCTACTACGGTCCCGAGGCCCATGCCTACATCGGCAAAACCTTGATATTGAGCTACCAACGCGCCCGAAAGAGCCGCAAGGCCATTCGATAATCCTA
Organism: Bacillota bacterium; assembly: GCA_012798695.1. Lineage (GTDB taxonomy): Bacteria > Bacillota > Limnochordia > DTU087 > DTU087 > JAAZMR01. Next base: position 23,907 of record JAAZMR010000015.1, read on the forward strand.
ATCCCAGAAGCTTCATGCTGTCTGTATCCACACCGCAGCTGCGAATCATCTGTTCGTTGTCACCGGTTGCCCTTAGAGCAAAACCAATTTCTGTTTTGAGGAACAGATCCAGCAGGAATTTCGTTAACAGCAACACCACCAAGAAAAGCACCCAGGGAGCAAGCCCCTGATTTCCAAACCAACTGACCAAAGTAGGCTTGCGGAGCAGCGGGATGTTGGCCCGACCCATTACCCGAAGATTCACAGAGTACAGAGCCGTCATTGTCAAAATACCCGCTAGAAGCCCCGAGATTTTCAGCTTGGTATTCACCAAACCAGTGGTCAGTCCAGCCACAATCCCGGCAGCGAACGCCAAAGCGGTGCCAATGAAGGGACTCCCACCATTAGCAATACACCTGGCGACAACAGCCGCCCCCAGTGGAAAGCTTCCATCAACAGTGAGATCCGGGAAATCAAGAATGCGAAAGGTGATGTAAACACCCAAGGCCATTACTCCATAAACCAATCCCTGTTCAATTGTGCCAATAAGTGCAGACCACAGCATGATGACTACTCCAATCCACGATTAAGTTTGTCCTACTCTATTATCTGATCAGCTTTCTCCAAAAGCGCAGGGGATATGGTAACACCCATTCGCTGAGCCGCCAGCAGATTCAGAACCAATTCTACATCTTCCATGTACTGAATAGGCATAGTCGCCGGCTCATAGCCCTTATCCAGTATATCTAGGGCCATTTTGCCTGTCTGCCTGCCTAAAGAGTAGTAATCTATACTGACAGTTGCTAAGGCGCCCCTGATGATAGAATTCGTTTCACCGGCGATCAACGGAAGCTTGGCTGATTCCGCCACCATTACTACAGACTCCAGTGCAGAGACCACAGTATTGTCGGTGGGCACATAAATGGCGTCCACCCTCCCGATCAAGGATTGAGCAGATTGGTAGACACCACTGCTGTTGCTTACCGGGGCTTCCACTATCTTTAAGCCCAGCTCTGCCGCTGCTTCCCGTGCTAGTTCCAGCTGCACCAACGAATTTGCCTCACCGGGATTATACATGAAGCCTACCCTTTTCGCCTCTGGGGCTATGACTTTGGTCAGCTCCATCTGCTTAGCCACAGGGGTCAAGTCCGATGTACCGGTCACGTTAGTACCGGGCTTCTCAATGCTCTCCACCAGCTCAGCCGCTACTGGATCGGTAACCGCGGTAATCAGGATCGGTATCTCGCGTATTACATTGGCAGTGGCCTGGGCAGTAGGTGTAGCAATGGCTAGAATCAGGTCTACTTTGCCATTGGCAAATTTCTCAGCAATAGCCTGTGCCGTAGCAAAGTCTCCCTGTGCATTCTGCAAGTCGTAAATCACCCTACTCCGATCATAGCCATGCTCTGCCAATTCATCCATGAAACCTTGTTTTGCGGCATCTAGAGCCGGGTGCTCAACTATCTGAGTGATGCCAATCTTAACTACCCTGTCAGCAGCCATGGCTGGACCACAACATAAGAATATACACAGCAGGGTTACTAAACTAGCTCTCATAATCGATTTTTCCATATCTCTGCAGCACAGTTCGTGCGGTGAAGTGTGCTGCCCTCCCCCTTTCATACTGCACGCCCTTGCTAGTCTGCAACTAGAAAGGTACGACCTCATTCAGACATCATCCATGGCTTGATAAGACGTATATCAATGGGTCTTCTTCCAGACTTTCATAATCAAAGATGTCTGTGAACCTGCTACTCCGGGTATGTCTCGCAAGGTCTGAGTCAAGAACGTAAATAGCTCTTCATTAGACCTTGCCACCAGCTCTAAAATCAAGTCGAACTCACCGGCAGCTACACCAATGTATCTAACCAAGTCCAGAGGCTGCAGCTCAGCGACCACTTGCTCCACGCTATCGCCATCCACCTTGACACCTACTATGGCTTGAGTCCTCAAACCTAGTTTTTCTCTGGAGGTCACACCTACGATCTTTAGAATCCCACTATCAATCAACCGATTAACCCGCTTTCTGACGGTAGCTTCAGCCACACCCAACTCTTGCGCCAGTGTAGTATAAGGTGTTCGCCCATCTATCTGTAGCTGATTAATCAACTGCTCATCTAGGCTGTCCAACTTTTCCTCCGCCACTACGGTAATCCCTCCCCCCCTTAACCCGCCGCGTTTCGCATGTTTTTCGGATTTCGTAGCATAAAAGCATAAGGTTCTTGGGTTAATTATATTGACTTCGCACCAAAAAGGCAATACCTAAAACGCAAAACGTATCATTCAATACGGCAGGGACTTCACATGCGTATGGAGTAGTAAGATGTGCAGCATAGGAAACGCTATGGGCATATATTACCAACTATATGAAAAAACGGAACAAGTCCAAGAAGGCAAAGGGAGAGGTAGACATGGTAAGCTGGCAGTTTTTCACTATGCCATTGGTAGGTGGGGCTATTGGATGGTTGACTAACGTGGTTGCCATCAGGATGATGTTCCGGCCTCGCCATCCCATTCACATCCCTTTTCTGCCGATAACCATCCAAGGCCTCTTACCAAAATGTAAAGCTGAATTGGCCGAAAACATAGGAAAGGCCATTGAAGATGAGTTGCTCCCCGTAGAGACTCTGATCAATCAAGTCGGTAAGAGTGGTTATCAAGAGGAGCTGCTGGCGACAGTAGGAGCTCATGTGCAAGAACGCCTGTTCGAGACCTTACCCGGCTTTCTGCCACGGACTCTGCAAACAACGCTGGCGCATTGGCTCGATAATATCATGTCCCGAGAACTGCCTCCCCTAGTGGACAAGCTTCTTTACCAAGTTCAGGGAAAGCTGCAGGCAGATTTGCATATCGCTCCCTTAGTCCAAGATAGAATAATGCAGTTTGATTTAGATGAGCTAGAAGAGCTAATCATTAGAATATCCCACCGAGAACTCCGCCATTTGGAGCTCCTCGGGGCTGTTCTAGGGGGCTTAATCGGACTTACCCAAGCTGCACTACTTATGATCATCAAACCATAGCTTCTTACAGGCAAACGGTGGGTACAAAAAAACTGCTGCTCAAGCAGCAGTCATGAGTTAAGATGGTGGGGAAGCCCGGATTTGAACCGGGGACTTCTTGCATGTCAAGCAAGCACTCTAACCATCTGAGCTACTCCCCCGTTGATGGAGGCGGCACCCAGATTCGAACTGGGGATAGAGGTTTTGCAGACCTCGGCCTTACCGCTTGGCTATGCCGCCAGTATTGGAGCGGAAGACGGGATTTGAACCCGCGGCCCCCACCTGGGCAAGGTGGTGTTCTTCCACTGAACTACTTCCGCATGTCACCTGGTGCCGAGAGCCGGAATCGAACCAGCGACACGGGGATTTTCAATCCCCTGCTCTA
>JAAZMR010000119.1 GCA_012798695.1 Bacillota bacterium
GCGCAAACTGCTAATCTCCAAGGGAGAGGCCACAACACCCTGCAATCCACTATTAATCGCCATCTTCGCCAGATGAATCACTTGCTCCTCCAATCTGGCTCTAACCCGAAGCTCTTCATGTAATACTATTTCATCAATACTGGTTAGGACAGTCACTCCCAGCAGGATCGGAGGCTTGGAGAGGGAAGCTAGAGCCTCTGCTGCAGCTTCAAGCATAGTGACACCTCCGCTGGCATGGACAGTCAACATGTCCACTCCTAGCCTAGCCGCAGCTGTAACTGCTCCTTTAACTGTATTGGGAATATCGTGGTACTTAAGATCGAGAAAAACTCGCCCCCCCATGGCTTTGACTGCCTGCACCACTTTCGGACCTTCTGAGGTAAACAGCTCCATACCGATTTTGAAAAAATCCACTACCGGGTAGAGTTCACTGACCAAATCCTGAGCCATGTGCCAATCTGGCACATCCAGTGCAACGATAATGGGATTTCCATTTACCCCAGTCGGCACCATCAGTTTGTCCATACTGTTGCCTCCCTCGTTCTCTCTACTCACTGCCAAGCAGCTCCAACCAGTTGGTCTATGGTACTGAATCCTTCCTTTTGCATGTAATCAACCAACCCATGATTGATCTCTTGGGCAACACCGGGATCTGCAAAAAAGGCAGTACCTACAGCTATGGCTTGAGCACCGGCCAGAATGAACTCCAAGGCACTTTGCCAGGAGTTGATCCCACCCATGCCAATCACTGGGATATCCACTGTTTGTGCTACCTGCCAGACCATCCTTACCGCTAGAGGTCGAATAGCAGGCCCTGATAAGCCCCCCATCTGATTTCCCAGAAGGGGACGACGTTTGTAGATATCGATGGCCATCCCCATGAAGGTATTCACCAGGGAAACAGCATCGGCACCGGCTGCCTCCACTGCCAAAGCAATAGTAGTAATATCAGTAACGTTAGGGGAGAGCTTGACAATCACCGGCCGTGTGGCTACTTCCTTAACTGACCGGGTCACTGAGGCGGCCATCTTTGGATCTGTACCAAAGGCCATACCACCCTGTTTTACATTGGGACAGGAGATGTTGAGTTCATAGGCGGCGATATTCTCCGCACTCTCCAAGAGCTCGACCACTTGAGGGTATTCTTCTAAGGTCTTCCCTGCCACATTGACAATAATCGGCACCCCATAGGGAGTAAGTTGGGGTAGTTTCTCCTCGATAAATATCTTTACACCACAGTTTTCCAGCCCAATGGCATTGAGCATACCGGATGGAGTCTCCCAAATGCGAGGAGGCGGATTGCCTATCCACGGTTCCAATGTAGTACCTTTTACTACCACAGCCCCCAGATCCTTAGGGCTCATCAAGGGTAGGTATTCCAATCCATAGCCAAAGGTACCCGAGGCGGTCAGTATGGGACTTTCAAGTGTCAGTCCTGCGATTTGCGCCTTAAGACTGGGTATCGTCACCAAAGATCACCTCCCTGCCATCAAAGACTGGTCCATGGGTACACACTCGGGAATAATTGGTACTTCCGGTGGTACGGCAGGTACAACCTAGGCAGGCTCCTACCC
>JAAZMR010000105.1 GCA_012798695.1 Bacillota bacterium
CAGATACATCGAGGGCCGCTCACCCCGCTTTCTTGGCAGATCTAAAGGACATCCTAGCAGGTTTACAGAGACTTTCCGGACCTTTAGATGAATTGGCAGCCTCAAAGGTGCAGACCTCTCCAGCCAAGGAGATTAGAGTGGAAGCTTCAACACAAACTAGTAAGGGAACCATCGAGAAGACCGCCAAGACAGCCACTGAGGAGACTAACAAGGCGGTTCAGAAGAAAAGCAATAATCCTTTAGCTAGCGCTCTTCTAGAGGTAGTGAAAGATGCAGCCTCTTTACCTAGCCTGATCGAGGAGCTGGGTTCGGCGATTAAAGAGATTACCACTGAGTCCAGTGGTCAACCTGCCGAAAGTGAAGGTACTCAAGACCCAGCACCCCCTAACACCATACCGACAGCACCATCAGCTGCAGGCGTATCGGTGGCACCATCGACCACTCCAGAGGAACAACCGCCAACGGTCCCAGGTACCCCGATCACACCAACAGGATCGGTATCACCATCGACGCCACTGCCCACCGCCACCGATGCTGACACACCCACTCCAGACTCTCGTCCTCAGCCAAAGAATGCCGTGTTGGCCAAATCTGTTGAGGTGGAGAGAGTCAGCACTGATTACGCCACGAACACTGATGCTCAATTGATCGTCTTGGATAGCTTGGTGGCTCAAGAAGCGGAGCCCATCCATGAGATCACTGCTTATCTGGAAAGCGAAGACCCTCATGTTATCTGTCGAGCCATCGAGGCTCTCGAGACTCTAGGCTCAGGAGCCGCACCCGCCGTCCCAGTCTTGGCCAGAAAACTCTCTATTCCTGATACCAACAGTAAATCCATCATTCAGCTGTTGGCGGGGCTAGGACCAGCTGCTAGAGCAGCTGTACCCACACTAGTCCAGCTTTTGGACAATGAAGATCTGGCCCCACCGGCGCTTACAGCCTTAGTTGCCATAGGCACCAATCCTGAACCTTGGGCATACCCGCAGCTGATCCGGTGTTTGGAACTACCCTCAGACCGTAGTCGCAGAGATACTATCACTGTGCTAGCTCGCTGTGGCGAAGAGGCAGTGCCCACTTTAGCCGATGCTCTTAACACCGGTAATGATACCATCAGGCGCTGGTCTGCCTACATCCTCGGTGAAATGAGGTACAAAGCTGTAGCAGCGGTGGAGCCCCTGAAACTAGCTAGTTCAGACCCCAATGGACAAGTCCGAGTAGAGACGATCAGAGCTCTTTCTAAGATAGACCCATATGACCCCGGAATTGCCTATACTATTGCAGCAGCCCTCCAAGATGATAATGAGGACATGGTAGTTGAGGCTGCCTTGAGTATGGCTCGGCTCAGAAACCCTCCCACTGAACTTCTAGATGACCTACTTTCTGCATTGGAGAGGTATCAGGGGAATGAACGGATTGCAAGCCGCTTGGCTAGAGCTATCGGGATCTACGGAGCTGCAGCTGTTCCAACACTCATGGCCATGGTGGAGCGTGGTTTGCCAGGAAGCGAAGCTGCGGTTTTGGCTTTGGGTCAGATTGGTCCTGAAGCCGATGCCGCTACTTCACTCTTGATGAATATCTATGATGACTCCGACCCCGGTGTACAGAATGCCATCTTAACCGCCCTAGGAGGCATTGGTAATGACCGAAGCTTTGAACTCCTCTACGATGCTTATCATTCTGGTAGCAAAACGGCCATCAAGGTAGCCGCTCTAGAAGCTATTAGTGAGTTTTCCTCTGCGGCTTCCACTGAAATCTTGTTGGAAGCCTTGAATTCAAGCAGCTCCTGGATTTTCGAGACAGCAGTGACCGAGTTGTCCAAACAGGGTGAACCTATCATTGATCCCTTATGTGAGATGCTCCACGACCCAGAGCCCAAGATGCGATTTGCAGCAATAGCCACCTTAGGCGAAATGGGCATGAAGGCGACACCAGCTCTACCCTATATTGAAGAGCTAATCGAGCAGGATCCCGATGAGCGGATACGCTCTATGGCTAAGGAGGGCCTGAACCAGATAATTACTTTGGCCAATATGGATTTACCCACCTTTCCAGTACCCGATTATGAAAGCATCAATCAGCTATGTGAGCTTGACTGGGAAATGGCTGTACTGACCACCATGGAGCTGATGCGCAGCATTCTGGGTGAAATGAGTCCTGAAGAAACCATGCTCTTTGAAAAGGAGTGGGAACCCTTCTTCCGCTACCCGAGTGAAGACATGGTAGATTATCTGAAGCAACTCAACCCTTTACTCATGCAGTTCACAGCTCTGCGTACCGCTTTGGTAGAAGCGGCCTATGGCTATCAAGGAGCCATAATGGGCGCCTCCACCGCCGCAGACTTTGGCGCTCTAGCTGAATTGCAGGGTGCTCTATACACTGCCGAGCATAACCTGACCTTAATCCATACGCTGCAAAGGGAAATGGCCATCGTGGCCAACAGAATTGATGAACTAGGCCCCTTACCCGATCCTCAGGAATTACAAGCAGAGGCACACCGACGCCTGCAAAATGCCTTGACCGTAACGAATACAACGGATCTCGACCAACTGGAACGAGAGAGTTGGCAGGGAGGGCCATACTGGGTCCTAGCGTCTATCCACACTGATACTGCCCGCACCATCTCCTCAATAGGAACTCTTACCCTCTCTTCTGGGCCTCCGGGCGTGGTAGAAAGCCCCAGCAGTATAGTGGAAGGCACAGCCTCCGGTTCTGAAATTGGGGTCGGAGGAGATTTCAATGGGTTTGAGACCAGTGGTTCCGTGACCTGGACTCCTCTACCCCGTCTACTCCCGGCTGGCACTGGATTTCGGTTCCCCATGAAAGTGCAGGCCAGCTTCAGTACAGATAAACCGGATCGCGAATGGTTGATGACTACACCTGGTCTGGCCATCTCTGATGGAGGAGAGCCTTACTGGCGTGTCTGGACTGCGAATTCTGCCAAATCAGTATCAGTGGACGAAGAGATCAGTCTCAATTACTATGTAAGCCCGTACAAGAACCCGGAAACCGGTTTGAATACCATCGATATTGTCGTCAAAGTTGTAGTACCCGGTGCAGTAGGAGTCTTCAAGCATACTTACGCATTGCAGGAACTCGATACGGATCAAGTGCAGGCACTGGTTCAATCGGCTGAAGACGAAAGAAAAAGGCAAAAGGCCCAGGCTGACAAGGCAGCAGCAGAGTTTGCCGAGCAATATGAGATCGCTCATCAACGCCTCAGTGCCGTGGCTTTCCAAAGAGAACAGGCCCAGTTTTTCAAGGATCAGCTGCAGCACCTGCGTAAGAGCCTACAGACTGCCACAGACCCTCAGGCAATAGAAAACCTCACCTGGCAACTGATGGTCACTGAGGCCAATCACCAGAGCACACTTGATGAGATTACCTTTGCTGAAACCGGAGAGTGGACCAGAACCCCCACAACATATGACAGCTATGTTCGCTTGCGGATGGCTGAGCAAAGCCGGAAATTGGCGAGTGAATTCGCCGAAAGAACACGTATACTAAACGCACTTCCCAGGCAGTTAGCTCTAGCGCCCCCAGATCTCAAAGAAAATCTGACTCAGTTCGTCGACTGGCAGCTAAATGTAGGGGATCTTGAGCAAATGCGCAACGTGGCCCGCATCGTCTCCGAGAGAGTACAGGCCTACTGTGAAGGAGAGGCTGCCCGCAACCTAGAGATAGCAGCCATTCAGGATGAAAACATTTTCTGGGCTCAAAGCATCAAGATGAGTGCCGGGATGATCATCACCGGTGGAGCCAGTTCCGCGGCAACAGTCCTAGGTGGATCGGCCAGAGCAGTAGCCATGGCCCCCACAGTTACTAGAATGCTTTATGCAGGCACAACGGGCTACATAGAAGGTGGCCCAAAAGAAGCGGTGAAGCAGACCATAGCTTGGTCTCATCAAGTGGGCGAGCTGGCGATTGAAGCTTACGAAGGGTTTAAGGCTGGATCCAAACAGGGACTAGATCAAGGACTAGGCGAAGCTGCCTGGAGAGTCGGTCAGGCTTATGTTACAGGGAAAATCATGGACTATGGAACACATTTGGCCGGTAGGGCCATTGGCTGGACGTTTGGCAAACAAAAACCCTCATTGCATGAGCAATTCGATGCCGCCAAATACCAGGAAGAAATCGGCAATGCCAAGAGCCTAGTTAAGCACTGGCAAGATAAGCAATGGGAGCTTTCCAAACTCACGGCTTCAGGAGTACCCAATGCCCGAGCACAACAGGTCAGCAATGAATTGACACAACTAGTTTCATCGATCAACTCATCATATCATGCCAAATGGCTGCTTAAGCACCAATCTCCGCCCCATGTCCAGGCCTTGTTCAACAATCACCTGGACCAGGTCTATAGCAGCACTATGCCCAGCTTCTACCAGCAACTAGAGACCTTAGGCTATGACACTGCCAATCTGCGGTTTTGCACCATGCGCAATGCCTCCAATGCCGGTAGTGTAGGTATGGATCTGGACTTGGCCTTAGATGAGACTTCAAGAGTCGTTATATCCAAGCATGGAAAACAGGTAAGCCGCTTCGTATTCATGGATGATGCTCAAAGAGCCTGGAACCGAGCATATATGCAAAACACAGGCTACAGTGCTGTCCAACCTGACATTCTCATCACCACTAGAGCACATCCCGAAGCCTTTGCCGATACAGCTTTACTCAGCAGTGATATTGATTTCGGTGCCATCAAGGCTGGCAATATCCAACAGGCGGGAGACGTCTTCCGCACCAAGGTGCAGCACAGTCTCCAGTCTGGTACAACTGAAATAGGAAAGACTCAAGCTGTCTGTCGAGATATTGAAAAGGAAATGCGGACAAAGGTCTTGCCTTACATGGAGCATAGCATCAAACAAGAAGCATTGCGGGGCAATCAAGTCAATGTCAACAAGCTCCAAGAGACAACCGGCTATTGGCGAAAGGTCTACGAAAAGGTGAATACCATCGGGCGGCAAGAGACAAATCCCTACAAGATTCGGCAGATGGGGCGAGAGCTGGAGACAATGACTGGCCGTAAACCCCACGAGGTCATGGAACAACTGGCTAGCCATTTCGAGACATTGGGCAAGTTCTACCAGTAATAAAGATTTGCCACATGACTCTGGGACTGGATTCCACCACCCACATCCAAACCGGTTGATGGGTGGTGGATGCTTATATGGCGGCTCACCCAACTCCCCTCTCCAATAGTGGCGGCTGGGCTACTGCATAGTGACAGGCGACAAAATGACGGTCACCTACTTGCCTAAGCCGTGGTGGGACCAGGCAGTATGGACTCTTTTGAGATAGAAAACACCGAGAGTAGAAACGACATCCCGAGGGCGGATCAATTGGCGTAGACACACTACCATGCAAGATGATCCGCTCTCTTCTACGCCTATCTATACGGGGTATCGCGGATAGAAGAGCTTTAGTATATGGATGCAAAGGTCTGTCAAATAGCTCCTGCGTTTCGGCCAACTCCACTATTTGACCCAAATACATTACTGCGATGCGATCGCTGACATAGCTAACTACGCTTAAGTCATGGGTAATAAAGAGATACGTCAAATTGAAGTCCTGCTGTAATTCCTGCAGCAAGTTTATAATCTGAGCCTGAATCGAAACATCAAGAGCAGAAACCGCTTCATCTGCAATGATAAACCGAGGCTTTACTGCTAGTGCCCTGGCTATCACAACCCTCTGTCTTTGGCCACCACTAAACTGATGGGGAAAACGATTAACATGACTTTCATGCAGCCCGACCCTCTTGAGTAGCGCCTTGATTCTGGAACGAACCTGACCAGGGGGCGTGCCGTATAAAGCAAGAGGTAAACCTACTATCTCTTCTACCGTCCGCCGAGGATTTAAGGACGCATATGGATCCTGAAAGATTAGCTGCATCTCTTTACGCTGAGCTCGCATCTCTTTAGGAGACAGTTGGCAGATATCCCTGCCCTCGAAGAGGATCTGGCCTGATGTCGGTTCACATAAGCGGAGAATTGCTCTGGCCAGTGTTGACTTACCACAACCGCTCTCCCCGACTAAACCCAGTGTTTCCCCGGGATAGATGTCAAGATTGACTCTATCCACAGCATATAGCATGCTTGGCGTCTTTTTGCGCAACCGTTCCCCAAAACTTCTCTTCATTGGAAAATACACTTTCAGATCGCGTAATTGAACCAATGGTCTGACCATGTCACATCCTCCCTTCTAGGCGGTCCCCCGAAAGCAACTCACCTCATGACCATCTTCTATCTCAGTAAGGAGCGGTTCATCCAAGGCACATCGCTTGGTTGCAAGACTACACCTGGTATGAAAACGGCAACCAGTGGGCAGTGCATGCAATTCAGGTACCACCCCCGGTATAGGCTGAATGCGGTGTCGACGATCGCCGAGCTTGGGAACTGACCGGAGTAACCCCTTAGTATAGGGGTGTCTCGGGCGGAACAAGATATCATCTACCGTCCCCACCTCCACGATCTTGCCTGCATACATGACGATTATTCGATCACAGAATTCAGCTACCACACCTAGATCATGGGTAATCAATATGATGGCCATATCGAGATCACTGCGCAACTGACCCATCAGCTCTAGGATCTGGGCCTGGACTGTAACATCTAGAGCAGTAGTCGGTTCATCGGCGATCAGCAATGACGGGTTACAGGACAAAGCAACGGCAATCATTACTCTCTGTCGCATCCCCCCACTAAACTGGTGAGGATATTCCTTCATTCTCTGTTCGGGAACAGGAATCCCCACATGTTCCATCATCTCTATGGCCCTTGCCCAGGCCTCTTCCTGCATTCTCTTGCGGGCAAACGGGTTCAGCCTCGCCAGCGGATCACTCCCCTGCAAAGTGCCGTTACCGTGATGTAAGTTGATAGCTTCCACTATTTGATCCCCCACTGTTAGAACAGGATTCAGTGTTGTCAAAGGATCTTGAAAGATCATGGCAATGTGTCCACCACGAAATCGCCTCATTTCCTGTTCGCCTAGTGTGAGCAGATCCTCACCACGAAACAAAATCTGACCCCCGACTATGCGTCCAGGGTAATCGACGAGGCGCATAATACTGCGGGCTGTGACACTTTTGCCACAACCAGATTCACCTACAATACCTACAGCTTCACCGGGAGCAACTGAAAAACTAATTCCATCCACAGCCTTGGCAATGCCGATATCTGAGTAGAAGTAAGTTTTTAGGTCTCTTGCGATCAGAAGTCTCTCACCCATAGACTCACTCCCTTAACTTCGGATCTAGTGCATCCCGCAGCCCTTCTCCCATCAGGTTAATGCCTAATACAGTGAGTAGGATTGCAAGACCTGGAAAGGTCGAGATCCACCATTCGGTATTGATAAACCGTCTGCCTTCAGCCACCATTGTTCCCCATGCCGGTGTCGGTGGCTCTACTCCCATACCCAAAAAGCTAAGCGATGCTTCCATCAAGATCACCGTGGCCACCCTTAATGTGGATACGACAATAGTCGAGGCCAGGATATTAGGCAAGATCTCTTTGAACATGATGTAGCGATCGTCGGCTCCAACTGTACGAGCGGCTTCTACGTATTCTTGCTCTTTGGCCACCAAGACTTCACCCCGAACTACTCGGCTTGGATAGATCCACTCTTTATAAAGTAAGGCTATGATGATATTGCGAAGCCCTGGGCCGAGAACCGCAACTAGGGCAGTGGCTAGTATTAGATAAGGAAAGGCTAGCAAGGTATCAATCACCCGTTGAATAACTGCATCGACCTTACCTCCGAAATAACCAGAGACTAATCCCAAGGTCACCCCGACAATGGTGGCGAAACAAACGACAATGAAGCCAACCAACAGAGACACTCGGGCACCGTAGATAATCCTTGTGAGTATGTCTCGACCGAGATGGTCTGTGCCCAAGGGATATGTCCAGCTCCCCCCGGACAGCCATGCCGGTGGCTTGCGGATAGCCAAGAAATTGGGAGCTTCTGGATCATGGAAACTAACGTACGGAGCCAGTATGGCTAATAGGACAAACGCAATAACGATTGCCCCTCCGATTACAGCCAGATGATTCTTCCGGTATAGACGCCAGAACTCCCGAGCATTAGCCATCATCCTTTGGAGTGAGCGGACTATCTTGTCCTGGAATGGTTCCATCATAGTAATCTCTTCTGCTTTGCCCACGCGCTTCACCACCTTACAATCGCACCCTTGGGTTCAAACGAACATACAAGAGATCTGCCAGTAGATTCATTACCACATACGTGAGAGCATACAAGAGAACTGCCGCTTGTACCACTGAGTAATCATATGTCCGGATAGAATCAACCACCAACTGTCCTAAACCAGGCCAACTAAAGATTCTTTCGATAATCATGTTGCCCCCTAGTAAGGAGCCCATGTTCAAGGCCACAACTGTCACAATGGGAATTAGCGCATTCCGCAGAGCATGTTTAATAACCACTCTGGACTCTTTTAGTCCCTTGGCCTTGGCAAAGGTAATATAGTCTTGGCCAATGACCTCCAGCATACTGGATCTAGTCACCCGCATGGTTAAGGCAGCCATGGGTGCCCCTAAAGTGACGGCCGGTAAAGCAAGATG
>JAAZMR010000022.1 GCA_012798695.1 Bacillota bacterium
AGATGCGCAACTACGTATATGCTGCTCGTGTCAATGAATACAAGAATGCCAGCATCCAATCACTTCTCAGGAGTCAACTACAGCGATTGGCAGATAGTGGCAGTACTGTGAGACTAGATGCTTGTGCCTTGGAAGTAGATGATCATCTAGAGTTCTCAGCGGAAGTGAAGATGCAGCTAGTCAGCATAGTGAAAGAGGCGCTGAATAACATTTTGAAACATGCCAAGGCCACTACAGTGAGAGTTTCTCTGCGTCGCAAAGTGGGGGAGTACGAGCTCGTAGTGGAAGACAACGGCGTTGGATTTGCAGGCATCCGATCAAGGGAGAATGGAGCAAAGGGTTCAGGTCTTTTTATCATGGAGGAGCGGGCGCGTTTGCTCGAGGGCTGCTTAGAAATTACCTCTCAGCCCAATGAAATAACACGGATAACCATCACATTCCCGGACTCAAAGAGGTGAGTGGGTTTGGGGAAATACACAAGTTCTGGCCAAAACAGGGGTTATGTTGCGGGGAGATGACTGGCAACTAGGGAGGCAGGGTCATGAGAATAGTAATTGCCGATGATCACCCACTTTACGTTGAAGCCCTGAAGAATTTATTACAAAACGATTTTGAAATTGTCAGCACGGTTACAGACGGAAACCAAGCGATTGCGGCAGCCCGGGAGAAGATGCCGGACGTTATTCTAATGGACATAAACATGCCGGTTCTAAATGGTATCGATGCAACGAGACAGATCAGTACCGAGATGCCGGAGATAAAGATCATTATATTGACCAGCTTTGACGAAGACGAAAGTCTATTTCGCGCTATTCAGGCCGGAGCTGCAGGCTACTTGCTCAAGAATCTAGGTGGCGAGGATATTATCGCAGGTCTTATGGAACTAAGCAGGGGTAAGAATCCCTTTTCGCCGGGTCTGGAGGAATGCATACTAAGAGAGTTTCAACGTAGTTACCGGCCTAGAGGCGAAGGTAATGTCCACTTAGCGGATAGACTAACTGTCAGGCAATTGGAGATCATCGAGCTGCTTGTCCAAGGCTTAACGTACCGCGAGATAGGGGAAACCATATTCATCAGTGAGCGCACCGTGAAATATCACGTATCGAAGATCAAGGAAGTATTAGATGTACATACCCAGGAGCAGATCATTGCCCGAGCCAGGGGGGAGAATCCCTTGGGCCTTGGTAGAGCATAGCAGCCCAAAAAGCGTTGGCAGACGTGCGGTCACCGCTTATATACCATTGCTCCAGTTCTGATGCCCTCATAACCGTCCAAGGGTGTTGAGCATACATGACACTTACTACTTCGGCGAACCTATCAAAGCTATCTTCATCAAGGGCTTCAAAATCTCTGGCTTGTTGCAAAAACGACTCATGATCAAGATGTTCATATGTAGTCGGGGGAGCCCCAGCGATTTTCATCATGGGCGGTGATAGCCACTCCAAAGGCTTGACAGGCCAAGACCATGACTGAGCCGACTCTGGCGGGTTCGAGTTTCACGCCAAGGGTGAGGTACGACCGGTCCGGTGACGCTTCGGTGACCTGGCTTACGATAGGTAGCTCGGCCGTAGGCAAAAAGGTAGTGCATGGCTGGTAGCGGTCATCGCCCACAAAGACCTCGTCACATCACTCTTTCCATGTACAATGAACAGAGGGGTAATCAGGTTATCCCAACTACCCCTCTTACGCTTAACCCATGAACCTGTTCATATACTTGCGTCCTAGATTGCGCCCGCGTGGGGTTAAGAGGAAAAACCGCGAAAGTGTCGTAAATGAAGACTGAGGCCATCCATAACTCATAGGTATCCATGCTGTACCTGACCTTTGTCTCTCAACGCTAAGCATCGCGAGTGGGGGTTTCATGTAACAGAGAGGGTCTAGCGCATTGAACAGAGTACCTCTTAGCCATGCACATCGTCATGATGCGATCCTGGGACTAAGCGATCCCCTTCTGGAGCATTTGAAGTGGTCTATTGCCAAGGCAGATCACATGAGGTTTATTGTAGCGTTCTTGATGGAATCGGGGGCAAGATTGATTGGTCCTCCCCTTAAGGACGCTGCTAAACGGGGTGCTCAGATTCAGATACTGACTGGGACGTATCTGTCAGTTACCGAACCTTCGGCTATATACTATTTGCTGAATCTTCTAGGGACATCGGTGGACCTTCGGCTTTTTCAAGACGGAAGTCGTTCCTTCCATCCAAAATCGTACATCTTTGATTACAATGATGACCCGGACGCATCAGAAGTCTATGTCGGTTCCTCGAATTTATCTGCCTCGGCTCTTAGCAGGGGTGTCGAGTGGAACTACCGGTTGCAGCGAGGGGCTTCACGTGCCGACTATGACCGGTTCTCAATGGAGTTTGATAGGCTGTTTGAGCACCAAGCCGAGCACATTAGAGAGGAAACACTGAAAGCCTACGCCATATCATGGAGACAGAATGCGCTGGTAAAGAAGGAATCTCCCTTCTGGTTTCCGAGCAGTGAAGGGACAGATAGGCCCGAACCTCGGGGAGCGCAGATAGAAGCGCTCTACTACTTGCGCCAGGCTAGAGAAGAAGGTATACAAAAAGGCTTGGTTATTGCCGCTACCGGAGTAGGAAAGACCTATCTGGCAGTGTTCGACTCCCAGGAGTTCAGGCGGGTGCTGTTTGTAGCTCATCGGGAAGAGATACTTAGGCAAGCGGAGGCAGCATTTAGCAATGTGAGACCAAGCGCTACCATTGGTTACTACACCGGCGGTCGTTATGATATAGAATGCGACATTTGTCTTGCGACTGTCCAGACCCTGGCAAGACAGGAGCATATGTCTAGGTTCACAAGTGACTATTTCGACTACATGATTGTCGACGAGTTTCACCACGCAGCAGCTAACTCATATCTTGCCCTACTGGACTATTTCAGTCCACGCTTTCTGCTTGGACTGACTGCGACTCCCTACCGAACTGATAACCGGGACATCTACGATCTATGCGATAACAACGTCATCTACGAGATCCGACTGAAAGAGGCGATAGGTAGGGGGCTTCTCGTGCCATTCCATTACTTCGGCGTCTATGACGAGGAGGTCGACTACTCCAATGTTCGAACCAGCAGTGGAATGTATGTCACTGAGGATCTGGAGCGGGAGCTGTCGCGGGCAGAGCGAGCAGACCTGGTTTTGCAGAAGTACAGGTTGATGGCGGGCGCCCGCACACTGGGCTTCTGCGCCAGCATAAACCATGCCGAATACATGGCTGAGTACTTTACGGACAGAGGCGTGAAGTCCCTAGCAGTTCACAGTGGTGGAACCAACTCCCCATACACAGCTGATCGTGCAGAGGCTGTTAGGTTCCTCGAGCAGGGCAAAGTAAGTGTACTCTTCGCAGTCGATATGTTCAACGAGGGAGTCGACATCCCGTCTCTGGATACAGTAGCGTTTCTCAGACCGACAGAGTCTTACACTGTCTTCCTCCAGCAGCTGGGAAGGGGTCTACGCTTGTATGACGGTAAGGATCACCTAATAGTACTGGACTTCATAGGCAACTACAAGCGAGCCCACCATGTACCTTATCTTCTGTCTGGCACAAATCCAGGGTCCATAGGCGAGTGGACACCGGCCACAAGAGACTCGATAGAGTATCCTCCTGGGTGTCTTGTCCAGTTTGATTTCCGCCTGCTCGATCTTTTCGAAGAGATGGCAAAAAGAGATCCACTTCAAAAGCGCATGAGAGATGACTTCGTCCGATTGAAGGATAGGCTTGGACGCAGGCCCTGGAGATTTGACATGTATGAAGGTTCCGATATCGCGATGAGGCACTATCTTCAGGAAGGCTGGCTGCAATTCCTAGGATCGGTGGATGAGCTTACGGATGAAGAAAAGACATGGTTGGGGAAACCGGCAGAAGAGTTCCTTAGGGAACTGGAAAAGACATCAATGACCAAGTCTTACAAGATCCCCACTATTGATTCACTTATTACCTCCGATAGTAGTCTGTCTATGTCAGTGCCACTGGACAGAGTCGGAGAGAGTTTTCAGGAGTACTATGTGACAAGCAAGCAACACCAGCAAGACCTACACAATAAGAGCAACCGGGACTGGGCTCGGTGGACTGTGAAGCAATTCACCAGTCTGGCTAGGAGAAACCCGGTCCGTTACCTGTCGCGCAGCAAGTTCTTTCACTATGACCAAATAAACCAGGTTTTTAGTCTGGATTCTTGCCTGAAGCCGTACGCGGGACCAACACTAGCGAGGCATATCAAGGATATCTTAGAATACCGGGGAACCGACTACTTCGCGAAGCGCTATAGGGATTCGGACGACCGCTAAGGCCAGCAGCATAGCAAGCTGGAGACACACTAGAGGAAAGAAGGAGCGACATGCATGCCTCAATATGATAAGTTAGTCAGGGATCGAATCCCCGAGATTATCAAGAACGAGGGCAAGCGGCTAACGATCACCACCCTTGAGGAATCAGAGTACTTAGCCCAACTAGATAGGAAGCTACAAGAGGAACTGGCGGAGTATCTTGCAAGCAGAGACATTCAAAGCCAAGTCGAGGAGCTGGCTGATATACTCGAGGTGGTCTACGCCATCGCGGAAGCGAAGGGTGTTACTGTGCAAGAGCTTGAGGAAGTACGCCGCAAAAAGGCAGAGAAGAAAGGGGCTTTCAAAGACAAAGTCTTCTTGAGATGGGTAGAGGATTGAAAGGCGGCGGTCCGGCGGTAATTTGGTCCCCCTATCATGGACAACGAGACCGAGTGTAGATCCCCGGTGGAATGTAAGCTCTCTGCTAGTGGTTTTTGGATATCATAAACAGCAAGATACATAGTAATAAGGAAGCGATTCTGCCCTGCAAGGGTGGACAAGCGATCACCACAATCAGGAGTTGGCACATGGAAACCACAAAGGGAATGGGCACACAGAGGGATTCTATCAGGCATTGTCTAATTACTAAGCAATGGTAAGACAAAGTATAGTATCTTATTGCACTTGGTGGCCAGGAGAAAGGTTTGTTTAGTCACTATGTAAATAGACCATATTCACTCTAGCTGGTCACGGATAGGGGTATTATCGTGGACAAACTCCTTATGTTCCTACGGGATGAGTGTCCCGAAGAGGCCATAGAGATTCAAGAATGCATTAGACTGCTTAATCAGGCGGTGGAGGGATGTATTGAAGCTGTAAAGCAAGCAGTGAATAAGGCTTTTGATCAGAGGGATTATCAGAAGCTTGAGGGGCTTAGGGATTTGCTCGAAACGGTCGATGGGACTCAAGAGAAGTTGGAGTACTGTTTGGGCTTACTGCAGCTAGAGGACTCTCCTGATGCAAGCACTAGCATGGACCAAGATGATAACTGCGAAGAGATTACCCAGGGCCATGGAGTTCAACTGGACCCGAACATCGCCCATACGCTCTGCGAATCGTACACCAATAAGCGCCCAGCCGGCTTTGAGATATTTGGTACAAGACATGAGGCGAGGAACTGGAAAGATGTTCTAATTCAGACTTGTGAAATACTGTCATCAAGGGATCCCATCTTGTTCAGTAGCTTCGTTGGAGACGAGGCAATGCAAGGTCGAACGGCGACGTATTTCGCAGAAAGCCCTGAAGGACTCAGATCACCGAGAAAAGTCAAGGGAACCAACATATATGTTATGACGAATCTGAGTGCCAATCAGATACGCAATGTCCTGGAGAGGATACTGAAAAGGTACGGGATTGGTGTAGCAGACTATAAGGTGTTCTTGCGAGCTGATTACGCGGCTAGACCTCTCTGACATGCCAAGCTAGATAAGCATTAGTCAGATCTGATATCAAAGATGTGGCTACGAATCCAGGTGCAAAGCTGTTACTCAATTCCTCCACACCTGTGAGATCTCACCACAGATCTCTTTCGTCACTGATGCTTTCTCACGGCTTTTCATTCAATGATAGCAAAGTAATGGAATCCATATAACCCTAAAACTGCCACAAAAGTCACAACACTATATGTGCTAAAACGTTCCACCAGTCCAAAATATCGCGATGGTACTATGCTTGCTCCTACTGCACCGGTGAACATAAAGAGAAGTGCAAACATCGCCCATACTGACAATGAGCGGTACCTATTGTCCTTGAATCCGCCAATCATGATTGAGATGAGGGACACAATTGATAACACCACTACCAAGACCGTCACAATATATACATGTACAATATCTTGAAATGAACCCGCATATCCGCTGCTGGAGAGTGGGAAAAGCGAGTAGCCGATACCTGATATCCAGTTCATCAGCGCGAAAAGATAAATTCCCAAACGCAGTGTCTTGTTGCCAATATCTTGGACGGTGATACAGACTAACGTACAACACATACAAGCGAACAGCGCGTATACAGTTGACAGGCCGGTGGCGATTACAAAGGACGGAGCATCGGCTGCCGTTAAATCACTGACTGCCTGACTTAATCTGTCATAACCAGGATAGTACATACCTCCAATGATATCGTGCAAAACGTAGAAGATAGGGCTTGTTATCCCGGAAAGGCACAACCAGTTTTCCAACCGTTTTTTCCTCATTGAATTCTCCTTCTTTCAAGCTGAACAAACGTTGCACTGCTAAATATGCTAGAGGTGAGCTTTGCAGATGTGATGGTTCTTCTGTTGCTCATTAACTCTCAAAGACGCTAGAGTTGGGTCACGCTATTCATCATATTTAGATATGCAGTACATGTCAATAATCCCAGGAGAGTATTCAAGACAGCCCTCATGTTCAAACTGTGGCCATTGACCTGCCCGATTTTGCTTGTCCAAGTCGAGACATAGTCCGGTGATATTGCTGGCCAAAGCCTACTTGTATGTCAAGATTCCGTGCAAGAGGATACTAAGCCCGTTTGTGGAAGGTTTTGTAGAGCAAGTATTACTAAATCTGCCTTTTTGTGACTTGGGGGTAGAGACAAATGGAGCGCCTCAAAGGAGGCCAAGGCCTGATTCACCTGAACCCTTTAATTGATGTCGAGAGCTATCAACGTGAAGTGGGGAGCTTTGCTCGTCAGCCAAGATGACAGCAGGATGGCTTATCAGACTCCTTGCGATGGCTACGCGTTGCTGTTCGCCCCCTGAAAGCTCATTGGGAAATCGCCTTTGCTTATCGGCGATGGCGAGCGTTTGGATGACTTCCTGATAATAATCTTCATCCGGCACTCGCTGATCCAAGAGCAAAGGCAGACATATGTTCTTGCGCACGTTAATGTTGGGGATCAAGTTGAAGAACTGGTATATGATGCCGATATTCCGTCTTCGAAATACGCTCATATCGCTTTCGGGAAGCTCTGTAATGTCTGTTCCCTGGATAAAAACACGCCCGCTTGTCGGGCGATCAACGCGGCCTAGAATATGCAAGAGCGTAGACTTGCCTGAGCCGCTATCACCCACGATCGCGAGTAGACTGCCTTTCTCAACACTGAGACTGACCTGATCTAAGGCCTGTACCTCATGTTCGCCCCGATAGACTTCTGAGACATTCTCAGCCCGCAGTATTTCCACACTGTCTTCTCCTCTCTCAGTAGTCCTTCTGTGTATCACACTTTACGTTTCCAGCAGCAAGCTAAGGGTGGAAGCGTCGATTCCGCCAGAATCTAATTCCATGTTAGGAAGCCAAAGTGACATTCAAGTGACAGGCGCTTGAGCCGTTACCGGATGTTTAAAAGTTGCCTGTCCACTAGTGAGACTGGCTTTTCTAAAGAGGAAATCCTGAACCCTTGGATAAACCTACAGTCAAGGGTTGAGGTTCAACCCATCCGCCCTGGTTATCTACGACCGAATGGAAATCGAAAGCAGAAGGAGGAGTATGCTTGGATAGTCTGGATCTATGCAATTATGCCAAACTCTTTACAGCCTATACTGAATTGCGAGCACAAGAAAATCGAAACGTGCGAATCAGCTTCGTAAAGGGCCATAACGCCCTCAACTCGCGTGCATCTACGAGCGGAATATCTGCAAGAGTGTACAGTAACGGCTCATGGGGATTCGCATCTAACCCCGAGATGACTGAAGAAGCGATCAGGCTTGCAATTCGCACCGCAACCGACAACGCCCTTTTTCTCGATTCCCGAGAGCACAAGGGCAAAGGACAGCTTCCCATGACGATCGCGTCATCCGTAAACGACCATTCCACCAGAAAGCCGAGACTCGGACAAAAGGAACTCGTGGAGTTCACAAGGGAACTGGATGACTACATAGCCCGCCAGTATCCGGAACTTGCAAGCAGGACTATTACCATCAACTGCCTGGATATGGAGAAGATCCTTCTTACATCAGACGGGTCATACTCGCGTTCCATGATCCCTAGGAGTTTCATATATGTAGTCCTTTCCCTCATGAAAGACGGCAGTCCCACAGAGCTGGCTGAAGTCTATGGTGGCCTTGGCCAATTTGAGGATAACTTCACCTCGCCCGAGCAGCTTTTCGACGAGATTGAAAACCAGTACCAGCACCTTGTAAGAAAGAGCGAAGGAGTCTTTCCAGACGCAGGGCTTAGGCCATGTATCCTTGCCGCTGACCTTGCAGGCATTTTGGCCCATGAAGCGATAGGGCATACCACTGAATCCGATATGGTCATGAGTGGCTCAGTGGCAGCGGGCAAGATTGGGCGTGAAGTCGCCAGTCCTCTCGTAACCCTCATAGACTTCGCCAATTCCTGTGGCGGCAAGACATGCCCGGTCCCTGTATACGTTGATGATGAAGGCACAAAGGCTGAAGATGCCGTTATAATCGAGAACGGAACATTGAAAGGCTATATGCACAACAAGGAAAGCGCCAGACACTTCGGAGTTGCACCTACAGGCAACGCCCGGGCCTACCGGTTCTCAGATGAACCGCTTGTGCGGATGAGAAACACTGCCATCCTCCCTGGCTCCGACAACCTTAATGACATGATTGCATCGGTCGATGACGGCTACTATCTAATCAAGCCAAGCAACGGCCAGGCCGATTCCACCAGCGAATTCATGTTCGGCATCACCCTCGGATACGAAATCAAGAACGGCAAGATCGGCAGGGCCATAAGGGACACAACCATCTCTGGAGTGGCCTTCGACGTGCTCAAGACAATCACCATGTTATCTCGTGATATGAAATGGACGAGCGGCGGGATGTGTGGTAAGAAACAGCCGATACCTGTAGGCATGGGTGGGCCGGCCATTAAATGCAAAGTCAGCATAGGAGGCAGGTAAACATGCAAGATCCCAAACAAATCGCGCAATATGGCCTGGATGCGCTGCTTAAGGCCGGTGCTGATAAAGCTGAATGTGGTCTTTCTCTCACTGACAAACACGAGCTTAACGTGGAACTCGGCGAATTCACTTTGATGAGGACGACATATGACACCCGGATCGGCGTCACTGCCATAAGAGACAGCAAGAAGGGTTCGACAAGCATAAACAGATCTGATAACGATTCTTTGGACAGAGCAGCAGTCGAGGCGCTTGACATAGCCGCCGCCTCCGCTCCTGACGCTGCCAACGACATCGCTGAAGCCCAACCTCCGGCTGTGTTCAATTCTGGAAGCAATGCACCCGATCTGGACAAGATGCACTGTCGGATGAAGGAAATGCTTCAATCGATTGAGGCCAGGTATCCAAGACTCGTTTTGAGGCAGGCATACCTTGATTTCACTCACAGCAGGGATTACTTTCTGAACTCGAATGGCGTGGATTTCGTGACCAACAAGGGCGTATATACCTTCATGGCCATATTCTCATCCAAAGAAGAGGAGAAAGTGTCATCCTTCAACTACACAGCCTTTTCGGTCAAAGACCTGGAGAAGGCTCTACTCAGTTGCGGCTCTTTGGACATGCTTTTGCAACAATCCGCGGAACAGATTAATACCCAGCCTGTGCAGGGCAAGTTCGTCGGCGACATTATCATCACGCCCGACTGTCTGGGCGACATGTTGTATTTCCTCTCGTATTCGCTCAGCGACGGACCTATGATATCTGGGACCAGCATACATAAGGACAAGCTGAACAAGCAGATCGCCAGCCCCATACTGAGCATACACTCCCGTCCCGTATCAGATGAGATCTGCAATGGATACTTCGTCACACCAGATGGATACGCCGCCCAAAATAGCACAATCGTACAGGATGGAGTGCTTAAGACTTTCCTTCTCAGCCTTTATGGTTCCAGAAAGACCGGACTTGACAGAGCAGTCACGGGTGGCGGAGCATTCGTTGTAGATCCGGGTGACACACCATTTGAAGAAATGGTGAAATCTGTGAAGAAAGGAATACTCCTTGCCAGATTCTCAGGTGGCTCGCCAAGCTATAGCGGCGATCTTTCCGGCGTCGCCAAGAACAGCTACCTGATTGAAGATGGAGAGATCAAGTATCCTATCAGCGAATCGATGATCTCAGGTAACTTAGCCGACATGTTTATGAACGTGACCGCCGTATCGAGTGAGCGGATAAATTACGGATTTTCCATCCTCCCATGGGTTGCGGTTTCAGGGGTAACGATATCGGGAAAATAATGTTGTAGCCAGTCCAACACTTGCACAGATTAGCCGGCCACGTGATGTGGCCGGCTGGTTGTTTCTATGTG
>JAAZMR010000077.1 GCA_012798695.1 Bacillota bacterium
GGGATACTACTATTGAAGATACAACTGATCCTTACACCGGATTGCCGGTATACAGTCTATACGGCAAGACCCAAAAGCCCACAACTAAGATGTTGGAGGGTATAGATCTTCTCCTATTTGATATCCAGGATGCGGGTGTACGCTTTTATACTTACATATCTACCATGGCCTACAGTATGCAAGCGGCTGCCGAAAATGGCATAGACTTTATCGTTCTCGATCGACCCAACCCCATCAATGGCATCACAGTAGAAGGCCCCGTGCTTGAAAAGGGCTTTGAGTCCTTCGTGGGTCCGTACTCCTTACCAATTCGGCATGGCATGACCTTGGGTGAACTAGCCCGGTATTTCAACGGTGAGTTTGCCATCGGAGCTAATCTGCATGTGATACCTATGCATGGCTGGAGGCGGGAAGCCTGGTTTGATGATACCGGACTCAAAAACTGGGTACTTCCTTCACCGAACCTTCCGACACTGGATACGGCGACGGTCTACCCGGGCATGTGCCTTCTGGAAGGTGCAAATGTCTCTGATGGAAGGGGTACCACTCGTCCCTTTGAGCTAATTGGAGCTCCTTTCATTGATTCCATGGAGTTGGCTGGTCATCTCAACGGAAGGCAGCTTGCTGGAGCCATGTTTCGACCGGTCAGCTTCATCCCGGTTTCCCGCAAGTATGTAAATGAAAGGGTACATGGTGTTCAGGTCCATGTCTTGGATAGGGACACCTTTGAACCTGTTCGGGCCGGTATAGAGGTTCTGGTTGCCCTGCAGGAGCTGTATCCTGATAAGCTGGAGTTTCGACAGGAGCCCTTTGATCGCATAGCCGGTAATGCCTGGGTAAGGGAAGCTATCCAAAGTGGCGAATCAGCGGCAGCCATCCAGCGGCGGTGGCAAGGGGACCTTGGGGAGTTCAGGGTAGTGCGGGGGAGGTATTTGTTGTATCCAAGCTAGGGAGGATTCAGCCTCGTTTCCCTCAATTCATTAAACAAGCTGACCTTTCATGCTTTTGAGTTTGTCGTGATGATCATCTGATTGCAACTAAAAACGACAAACAGATTACAAGCTTTTGATCGGAGGGGAGCTATGATATGCGTAAGCTCTTGGCTTTAGCTGCTATGCTGGTCTTTCTGACCGGAACTGGACTCGTCGGGCATGCCGGAAATCAGGATTTTGGTGTCCCAGCAGCATCATACTGTCCTGATCAGTTGGCTGTTGTCGGTGATGGACCGTTTGCCGGTGAACGTGATTCCACAACATCGCTCAACAGCAAATTGGAAAGAGGGAGATGGATCATGGAAAACATGGATGTAACCGCTGTTCCTATCGAGTACAAAAGGGCAATCGGGAAGGAGCTCCAGGGTACTGTCACAGAGGTTTCCTATAATGTCAGAAACTACATAAATTCGTCGCGGCAGCTTGTGACGGATCAGGACATTAGTAGTGAGGAAGCAGGAAGAGAGACAGTTGAGGGAAAGCCCATAACAAAGAAATGCAACGTCTATCTACCTGCAGGATACGACGAAAACGATAATGACAAGAAATACGATGTATTATACCTACTCCACGGAGTAGGTGGAAACCGCTATGAATGGTTACATGGCAGCGGTACAGCGGGTGGGAATTTCATCATATGCAACATATTTGACCATCTGATCGCTAATGGTGATATCGAACCGTTGATCATAGTATTTCCCGATGGCAGAAGCGCACATGACTGGGAGGACTGTTCATTCAACTCACAGGGAACCAATATGCTTGGCTTCTATTATTTCGATTATGAGCTAAGGCATGATCTGATCCCTTTCA
>JAAZMR010000098.1 GCA_012798695.1 Bacillota bacterium
ATCAACGGATATATCGATTGGTGTCGTCGGCCTGTGATAATGTCACCCTATAAGCGGTCTGAGAAAATGTCACCCCCCTGCGGGAATATGACCGGACCCGGAAGGATCCGGGAGCACCCTCCCCAGCCTCGGGGCTGGGGAGGGTAGCAGAATTTTGGTGACATCCCCGGACCGGCGTTATTGCGCTTCCTCGTTAGCTCTGGGAAAATGTCACTATGAACGGAGTTGACGTTTTCTTGAGCAAGAAGGAAGCACGCCGAGTTTATGTTATCGAACAAGTCATCCAAAGTAAACTCACTATAAGTCAAGCATCTCAAGTTTTAGGACTCTCTGAACGCCAAGTACAACGCCTAAAAAAAGGAGTGATGGAACAAGGCGTGGCGTTCTTAGCCCACAAAAACAGGGGCCGTAAGCCTAAACATGCTATACCCAAGGAGGTGCGCGACACGATCATTTCATTGGCTCTCGACCCGAGCAAATATCAAAATGCAAGTTGCCAACAAATGTCTGAATTACTTGCCCAGTATCAAAACATCACGGTCTCTGCGCGGTCTATTCGTCGCATCCTAACCGAAGCCGGGATCCCTTTATTTCATGCTAAGAAGCACACCAGACGCCGTAGATCCCGTGACCGTATGCCTTCCTTTGGCATGCTGGCTCAGTGCGACGCGAGCCCCTTTACCTGGTTCGAATCCAGAGGCCCTTTGGCCTCTTTACATGGTGCTATCGACGATGCCACAAGTAAAGTCCTTGGACTCTTTTTCAGACCGACCGAGGACCTTATAGGCTATCTCCAGGTATTAAGGCAAATCATAACAAGCCATGGTATCCCTCTAGCTATCTATAGCGACAGACATACCATATTCTTCTCTCCTAATAAGGACAAGCTCTCAATCGAGGATGAATTAGCCGGTAAGAAGGTCCCTCTCACTCAATTCGGTCAGGCACTCTCAGAGCTTGGCATAAGCCATATCCCGGCTCTTTCTCCTCAAGCTAAAGGCAGAGTCGAACGCCTATGGGGAACTCTCCAGGGACGCCTGATCATCGAGCTTAGAATTGCCGGTATCTCTACTATAGATGAGGCTAATGCTTTCCTCCCCGGGTTTATTTCTAGATTTAACGAGAGGTTTGCTGTGGATCCAGAGCAATCTCAATCCGCTTTTCGTCCTTCTATTGACAAAGATCTTGACCTTATCCTTTGCCGAAAAGACTCCCGTAAAGCCTCCTCCGGCTCTACTATCTCTTATTTAAACAAGACTTATCAGCTTACCACACCTAATGGCGTCCTTCCTCTGCGCCCGAGGAGCACAGTTACAGTCCTCACCCACTTAGATGGCTCCCTTAGCGCCCTATACGGTGACAAACTCTATGGGCTTAAAGAATGTAAATCCGTAACACGAAGGGAGACAGTATCACTTTCAAAAACCAAGACCAATCCAAAAAAACATACCAGCCCACCGGCTACGCACCCATGGCGAAAACCATTCCCTCTCACACCACCTAAGGAAGAACCCTCCACTAGCTACTGGCGTGAGAAGATCTATCGGGGGAAGATCTATGCTGAAAGATAAGCTACATCAATATGTCTCAAGGCCGCCACCTGACACGCTCACCTCAATACAGGGGTGACATTTTCTCAGTCCAAATGAACGTGTTTAGGGGTG
>JAAZMR010000088.1 GCA_012798695.1 Bacillota bacterium
AAATTCAGGATCAGTTTCTGCTCTAAATTTAGCAAGTCTTCTATAACCACCTAGCAGTTCAATGAGTTTTAAACTATGCTGTCTAATTTCTCCGTGTTCGTAGCCGGCGCATCTGTTGCAGTCTAACCCACATGGGGCTAGATATTTTATGACCTCATCATAATGCATTTAGAATATACCACCTTTCAATACATAACTTATTTTCATCATCTCTTCGTACCTTGTCGCCCAAAGCCATCACCGTACTTAACCGAATGGAGTTGGCCACCGGTTGCCCAGTTATCTCGTGGGTATTCGTCAATTACTACGGTTATCCAATCCATATCCACATCCAGTGTTCTGGCAACTTCGCGAGTGATAGCCTCAACAAGCTGCTGTTTTTGTTCAGCTGAACGACCATGAGCCATCTTAATGTTAATAAAGGGCATATTATGATTGGGCCTCCTATGAAGAATTTTACAATGATGTTTTTGATGTTTTTCCTGAAAATCCTGCCTAGCTTTGTAGTTGTTTGTCTGAAACCGATCTCTGTGTCCTTTGCCAAAAGGCTGGAATATGCGCTGGGTGTTGATGCGAGCTTCTGGATTAATCTGCAGGCAAACTATGACAGGGAAATGGCTGATTTTGAAGAGGTTAACCTGATTTCGACCGAAGAGTTGGAGATTCTACAAAGATTAAAAGGCATAACTGAGTACATTCAAGAAATAGGATTGTTTGATCCCGATGTTCAAGGAGCAATGCTTGTTATTGAGTGGAGAAAATTACTTAACATAAGTAGTCTGTTACGCATTCCAGAAATATCCCAAGCTGGAGCTTATCGTTTAGCTGTAGCAGATAGTGTTGATCCATATGTTCTGTTTACTTGGCTTAGAATCGCCGATTTGATAACCCAGAATCAGCAAGTGAATCAAGAGCTTGATATTGATAGGCTGAAGAGTAATCTGCACTTAATTAGAGGCCTTGCGTTTGAAAATGTCGATATTATCCAGTTAAAGCTAAAAGAAATTTTTGCTGAATGCGGGATTAAGTTTGCCATTGTCAAGCATTTTACCGGGGCACCAGTTCAAGGTGTTATAAAAAGAAACCATGATGGTAATCTTACCTTAATAATGCCTGTAAGGCGCAAGTTTGCTGATGTCTTTTGGTTTACCCTTTTTCACGAGATAGGGCATATTTTAAACGGGGATATTGAGGATAGACTAATTGACTATGAGTTTACAAACAATGAATCAGAAGTTCGAGCGAATGCCTTTGCGGCGAATACATTAATCGATCCAGAGCAATATCATCTCTTGGTGGAAGCCGGTGATTTTTCGTTGCCACGTATCCGACAGTTCTGTTCTGAACAAAATATTCCCACATTCATGCTGATTGGCAGGTTGCAACGTGACGACCATCTGAAGTACTATCAGTATTTAGATGAAAGAAAAAATTAGGTATGAGTTAGACAATATAGAGAAAACGATGTAGCGCCAATTCAAACTACAAAGGAATTTAGCGGTTAGGATCTCGAAATACGGGGTATTTTTACAACGAACTTGTAGATTCGTTTGTAAAAGAGTTTTATCGGGTTTTATAGGTGCCAGGC
>JAAZMR010000001.1 GCA_012798695.1 Bacillota bacterium
CCGGTTATCGGTGTCCCCATCGGTGGAGGGCCCTTAGCTGGCGTCGACGCGCTCTATGCGATCGTGCAAATGCCGACGGGAGTCCCCGTGGCCAGTATGGCGATCAACGGAGCTCAAAACGCTGGTCTGTACGCCGCACAGCTACTGGCGATGAGTGATAGCAGCTTGCGAAGCAGACTTTGGAGCTATAGACGACAGATGGCGGAGAAGGTGCGAGCAAGAGATACTAAACTGATGCAGACGTGGCGTGCTGAATCCGAACAATAAGGGCGTATGTCTGAGAATGTTCGTCTAGATGACCTTGACCCTCGGCTTTGATGTCTGCTACAATGGGTGCGTGGCCATAAACACGAACATTAGGAGGCTGCGCCGTGCAGCGAGACGTCTTTGCCTCCCTCAGTCCTCTCGATCATCGTTATTATGCTTCTGAGCCTGATCTTTTCGAGCAGCTGAATAGCTATCTCTCGGAAAACGCTTATGTTGGTTATCAGCTACGAGTGGAAGCGGCACTGACACGAGCATGGGCTCGTCATGGGTTCTGTTCATCAAGTGTGGCAGACGAGGTATCACGGGCAGTAGCGAGTATTACCCCGGCACAAGTCTACACCGAGGAAGAGACCACGCGTCATAGCATACGGGCTATGGTCAACTGCATCCGGAGACAGGTCAGCCGTGTGGCGCGACCTTTCGTTCATTTGGGAGCGACCTCGTCTGATATCATGGACACGGCTCGGGCCATGCAGTATCGTGACGTAACTGACCAGGTGATCATCCCACAGCTGAAGGAATTGCTATGTGTGTTGATACAGATCACCCGGCGAGAGGCAGATACGCTGCAGGTGGGACGGACACACGGCCAACATGCAGTACCTATGACCTTTGGGTTTGCGATGGCGGAATACATAAGTAGACTCGGCAATCGCACTATCACCCTAGAGAAGGCGACGGCGAGCCTATGCGGCAAGATGTCTGGAGCCGTGGGTGCCTACAATGCCGTCTCCTTGTTTCTCGCTGAACCAGAAAACTTTGAGCGTGAAGTGCTGGCTGATCTGGGGCTGCGGCCAGCCACTCATTCCACACAGATAACAGAGCCTGAATACGTTCTCGATTGGGCGCACGGGCTCATTTCCACTTTGGGCGTCCTGGCCAATCTAGGCGATGATATCCGTCACCTACAGCGCAGCGAGATTGCAGAAGTCGGAGAAGTCTTTGCAGAAGAGCAAGTGGGCTCGTCGACCATGCCTCATAAACGCAACCCGTGGAATTTCGAACATGTCAAGAGCATTTGGAAGGCCTTCTGCCCTCGTATGTTGACTCTCTATATGGACCAAATATCTGAGCATCAGCGTGATCTCACAAACTCCGCATCCCAGCGCTTCGTTCCAGAGATTGTGGTTGCCTTGGTGGCCACGACCAAACGTTTGACTCGCGTGATGCGCAAGCTAGTGGTAGATAGACGTCGCATGATGGATAACCTAGATTTGAGCAAAGAGATGATGGTAGCCGAACCCTTGTATGTTCTCTTGGCCGCACTGGGACATCCCGATGCTCATGAGGTCGTGCGTCAGTTGACCTTGACTGCTGAACGCACAGGTAGGCCTCTGCGTGTTGTTGCTGCTGAGAGTCCTGAACTAGCTCCCTATCTAGGGCAAATGGAGCAACACCATCTGTATTTACTGGAGCATCCGGAGACCTATGTAGGCATTGCCGCCAAGAAAGCTCGCAACGTGGCCGATCATTGGGAGAGAGTACTACAGCTGCAGATCGGTGCGGACGCTTAGTATACATTCGTGCCAGGAGGGGCGATTGCTATGGATGTAGAGCAAATTATTGCGCAGAGAGTCTGGCGAGAGATGGGACTCACTGATGAGGAATACCAAGGAGTAGTCAAAGCTCTCGGGCG
>JAAZMR010000054.1 GCA_012798695.1 Bacillota bacterium
AATACTATTCTGATCGTTGCCTTCACTCTCTTTGGAGTCCTGGGCTCATCATCACTGAGTGCCTATGGATTTGCCCGGCTACGCTTCCCCGGACGTGATGCCATATTCATGATCCTACTTAGTACTATGATGCTCCCCGGGGTAGTACTGATGATTCCTCAGTTTGTAATGTTCCGCAATTTGGGGTGGATAGATACCTTTAAGCCTTTGATCATACCCCACTATTTTGGTGGTGGTGCTTTCAACGTATTTCTCTTGCGTCAATTCTTCCGCTCTCTGCCGGAAGAGCTATCCGACGCAGCCAGGATTGACGGTTGTGGAGAGTTCAAGATTTACTACAGAATCATACTCCCTTTGGCCAAACCAGCTTTGGCCACCATCGGTATATTCACCTTCATGGGAACATGGAATGATTTCATGGGCCCCTTGATTTACCTGAACTCACCGGAAAAAAGAACCCTTGCCTTGGGCTTGGCATCTTTCCGCAGTCTCTATGCCACCCACTGGAACCTACTCATGGCTGCTTCCACGGTTATGGTGATCCCGATTATTGTCCTATTCTTTGGTGCACAGAGACACTTTGTTCAGGGCATTGTTCTGACGGGTCTTAAGGGATAGACTCGGCCAACAGCCACAATGCCCATAGACCCGATGTAGAACCTAAGGTAGAAAAACCCCATACGAAAGGCGAGTAACCCATTGACAAAACATGAGATGCGGGCGTTAGAACCAGATAGAATCAGTAGCATTGGTGGTTTCTTAGGAGAGCGGTTCAGAGCGAATATGGTAGGTCGGCTGAAGAATAGAGCTATGGTAGAGGAATTCATCGGCCTCCATGAACGAAAAAATTACGATGATTGGTTCTGGATGGGAGAGCAATTAGGAAAGTGGCTTGATGCCGCAGCCTATAGCTGTCTGATCTCCCAGGATCAGGAGCTTCAAGACTATATACTCCAGGTGATAGACCGTCTGGCAGCTTGCCAGGAAGAGGATGGTTATGTCGGCATTACATCCAGAATACACCGCAACCCGGTTCGGGGAATGCAACTCTATGAGTGGTACTATGTCTTGCATGGACTGATTGTCTGCTATGATCTTCTAGATTCGCAGCCAGCCCTAGATATAGCCAATAAGTTAGGCCGGTACATCATCCGTACTTGGGGTCCAGATCCAGGTCAATTCCCCCTCATGGGGCGGTATCCCGGAAACGGCCACGATGGTGGAGAAGGAACCTTGATTCTTGAACCTATAGTCATGCTGGGCATGCGCACTGAGGATCAACGATTCATTCAGTGGGGAGAAGAGACTCTGGCCATGTGGGATGACTGGAGTGATCGGTATCCTGAAAGCGTCCATACTGGTTCTTTGAGCGCAATGCGCCGGGTAGCCAAAGGCGAGAACGATGTCCATAGTATTCGAGAGAATATCCACGCCCATACTCTACATATGACACTATTAGGGCTTGCGGCCTTGTATAATGCCACTGGCAAGGATGAGTATCGGGATATAGTCCTGGGGTGCATCGATAATATTGCTGCCAAATATGTCTTTCTAACTGGTGGCATGAGCTCGGGTGAACGTTATGTGCCGTTTCGTTACTATAACCCACGTAACGACATAGAAGTATGTCCCCAGCATACCTGGATTCTCTTGCTAGATCAGGCCTTAAGGTGGACGGGTAAGGCTACATATGCCGAAGAGATAGAGAGAACCCTCTTTAATAGCTTCTTGGCGGCACAAACCGCCGATGG
This sequence comes from Bacillota bacterium, assembly GCA_012798695.1. Lineage (GTDB taxonomy): Bacteria > Bacillota > Limnochordia > DTU087 > DTU087 > JAAZMR01. Next base: position 1,752 of record JAAZMR010000054.1, read on the forward strand.
CAGTAATTGGAGTTATATGACACCCCTAAACGGCAGAGCCCAAAGACCCGGGAGTCCTAATTGCTGTAATGCCGCAGGTCATCGAATTGCCGGGCGCATGCCTGTATATCTCTATGGCCTGATCGATGACGGGATCGTAGCCCATATGTATACAGATTCAGAGATAGAGTTTGAACTCAATGACAACACATTGGTAAGATTAAAACAAGTCACCCAGTATCCTAGCCAAGGTTCAGTGGTATTTCATGTGGAACCTAATAACACGACTAGATTTGCCTTTTACCTCAGAATTCCATCCTTCGCTGAAGGTGCTACCATCGCCGTAAACGGAAAGTCGATTGATGGTGTGAAATACGGAGATTATGCCAGAATTGTACGTGAATGGAAAAAGGGGGATACCGTATCACTGCACCTTCCCCTTAGAGTAAGAGCACAAGCGGGACACCATGAGGTGGCCCTAATCCGAGGACCACTGGTCTACGCATATTTCCAGGCCTGGCAGGATGATCCAGAGACATTCTACTGGAGCCAAGGCCTCTATCCTGATGATATGGATCTACTCATTGACCCAAGCAATGTTGCCAATGACGTGGTGGAAGTCCCGGCACCACCTACCTGCTTAGGGCCTGCTTTGAGAGTAAAGGCCCGTCAAAAGCAGCGGGCACCTATGTTCGCCAATCCAGAGGCTAATAAGCGGTTGCCTCAAGGATGTGAAACAGAGGCAGTTCTACTGCCCTTTGCGAACCAAGGGACTCGAAATGGCCACTATGCAGTATTTCTTGGATACGAGAGATAGAGTCTTTTGAGCGTGATGCCTCTGGCAGGAGTTTTTCATCCAAGGATTGCTTTATATGGACTCAAAGGATAGTTAATACCCAACATAAGCATCAAGGAGGAGCGTCATGAAGCATTCTTTTCAGTCCATGACACCTGGCAGTGTTACACTGCTACCGAGCCTATTTCAAGATCGGTTTCGCATCAACCGGAAATACATGATGAGTCTGGAAAACGACAACCTTCTGCAGAACCACTACTTCGAAGCTGGCCTGTGGAGTGTCTCCCAAAAACCTAAAGATTGCCATTGGGGTTGGGAGTCTCCTACATGCCAGCTTAGAGGACATTTCTTGGGTCACTGGCTATCTGGCGCAG
>JAAZMR010000059.1 GCA_012798695.1 Bacillota bacterium
AATTCAACAGCATCCTGCTTGTCTTGACGGCTGGTATTGATATAGAAAGCAGCGGTAGTTTGGATCCCCGAATGGCCCGCTAACTTAGCTACAGTAGTTAAGGGAACACCTCGGTTTATTAGCGTGGTGCAAAAAGTATGACGAAACTTATGGGGCTTCATATAAATGCCCAAGACCTTCCCATGCTTCTTGAGCAACTTGTTTACCGCATCTCTATCCATCTTCGATGACCGTTCAGTGAGCAAGAGATACTCACTGTCACTGTACTTGTGCTGCCTGCGCTCCGTATCCATGTATTCGTTGGCTGCTTCAATCACTTCTGCCCGAAGTGGCACTTCTCGTATCTTCCCACCTTTACCTAGCACATTGAGCTGCATGGTGAGAAAGTCCATATCCTTAAGCCTAATGGAGACTAGTTCACTTACCCGAACACCGGTGAAAAAGAGCAGGGTAATAATGAGCTTATCTCTGGCACTGATCTTAGTTGGATCATGGACATAGAAGAGAATCCTGTCCACCTCGTCCTCAGTGTAGACCTCTACTTCCCTTTCTGACCCGCCAGCAACCTTGACCTTATCCTTCCGAAGATCAACTACTAGCTCTGTCATCAAGCCCTGCCGGATTAGGAAATGGTTGAAACAGACTAGGCTATTCATCTTCTTATTGATGGTGTTGACCTCATAGTCTGCTTCTATCAGGTGTTTCTTGTAGGTCGTAACCTGATAGCGCCGCAACGCTCCATCAAACTTTACTCCCTTGCCCCCGAGATACCTAAGGAAACCTCGGATATCACCGACATAAGAGACAATTGTGGCAGGGCTCTTACCATCTTCCACCAGATACTGCCGAAACTGATCCACTAGATCCATCTAGCCATCCCTCCCTTCCACTGATAGGTGAAGATGATTCATCCCATCTGACGCCTACTTACATCTATGATGGCCCCTTCGCCAATTTCAAGTTGGTTGAGCTCAAGGCCATAGTGTTCTCCTTCATCTCCACTAGGGCCGTAGTTCATCCATGCCATAGACCCTTCTAGGCCCCAGTTATCTAGTAGACTTGAGCAGATCTGCTGCCAAGTCTCGGGATGCATCTTGATCTTGTAGGGGTCTAGCTCATGCCTCTTGGGATCCCATCCTAGCTGTCTGTAGAATTCCAAGATAAACTCGAATACCGAAGGATAGTCCTCGATGTTCAGCCTAGGTACTGCTTTTCTCATAGTCACATCACCCTTTCCATATAGAATAGGAAGAGGGGTGACCAGGTTACCCTAACCACCCCTCTTACCCTAGATAACGCTTAACACCCAGGTATTACCCATCACATCCGGCCATAGGTATCAGTTGCTTGGCCGAATCTATGACGATTGTCTGGAAACGTTCTTTCAGCAACTTGTCCTCGGCAATTGCCTGGAGAATCTTGTCCAGCTTGCTTTGGTCAAGCTCCAGAATATCGAATCCATTTTCCAGCAGACAGAACGTGATCTGCCCGCTTACCGCCATCTCCAGAACAGGGTTCATTCCTGTGTCCTCCCTCATTCCATACTAGCAACCAATCCATACTGGTTCCGATACACGTTCCGCTACCATGGCAATCATCACACCGGCTGTGAATCCAGCTACAAACCAGGCCATTTGAGTCTCACCTCCTGCGGGATCTGCGGTCTCCTATTTCCCTTGCTTTCTGCCAACAATAGATGCCTACCAACACCCCCGTGTAAAACATTGATATGGGATCTATGACATCACCACCCTTCCTGTTTTGGATATAGAAAGACCCCTAGCAGAGAGGTTAATCTCCACTAGGGGCATGAAACTCTTAGTCATGTTGGCTTTTGTAAGATGCCGACCTCAGATAACGGATCGGATCCGTAACGGAAATGTCTCGTTTTGTGGCTGAAATTCCATGATTGGTGTAATCTGTGCTTGGCCCGAAAACACACGGTTTCCGGGGTTTATTTGAGAGTTAAGATAGCTATAGCGGTGGGTTTACTACATAATAATGATTCTTCAGTGAGCCCTGAGATCCCATTCCCTTATAGTAATGGCAACCTAAAGCCCCTTTAGCCCGTAGGCATTTTTTCCCGTGAATCGAAGGGCTATTTTGCCGTAAGTATTGTATTTGCCCCTAGTAATGTAACCGAATTCGTCCATCCGTGGTATATAGCATGGATTGATATCACTTCCGCTCCTCCCCCTGAAATGATACCCTATTACGAAACGTTATCCTTGATCCTAAACATTGACATGGGTTCTGCGGCAGATGAACGCACGTCACCAGAAAACTCCATGGACACAACACCTTCGACACTCAGAAATGCCCTTTCGATGTCTTTTATTTCTTGACGTTCAATCCTCTGCACCAACTGGCTAGCTATGTATTGCACCAAACTGTTAGGTCGCCCTATCCCTTCCCCGCCCAGCACTTTGTCTAGTTTTTCACACAGACCAGGATCCTGCTTTTCTAGCGCAATTGCTAGCTGATAGGCAGTAATGAAAGGCCTCGTAGCATCAGCACCGTCTCTCCTCACCCTCACCAAAGCAGCTCTCACCTTGGATTCCACATCGTGCTTACTCCAAATACTCATTCATATCCTCCTCTCCATTACGTAACAGATGATAGTTCTATTTCCGTCCGCCACATGAAGAAAGACGACCCCAGGAACACCCCAGGGCCGCCTGCAATACTGAAGCTATTATCCAAGCAACTGCAGTACTGACTGTGGTGCCATGTTAGCCTGCGCTAGCATAGCCGTGGAGGCCTGCTGTAGAATCTGATACTTGGTGAAGGCCATCATCTCGGCTGCCATATCCACGTCGCGGATACGGGACTCGGCTGCCTGAAGGTTCTCGGCCGATGTGCCAAGGTTAGCAATGGTGTGTTCTAAGCGGTTCTGAATAGCACCGAGTTTGGAACGCTCGGCAGAAACCTGCTCAATTGCATCGTTAATGTTAGTAATTGCTGCATCCGCCCCAGCTTGGGTCAAAACACCAGGGTTTGTTAGACTTGCCAAATCTGATTCTTGCACAGCGTCGACACTATCGACCTTCAAAGTATCGATGTTGCCACCAGTGCCAGAAACTGCATCGGCACCACCAGCCAATGTAACTGTGCCTGCATTTACAACATCTGTCCCACTTCCGCTAGCGGTTACCAGATCGGCAGCCTCAGTTTTTGCATTAATCGCGGCGACAACATTGCTAACCGTGTTGTCGCCCTCTGCAGTACCCGCTCCTAAGGTGACAGTAATCGTATCACCAGACACATCAACGCTTATCGAATTATCGTCAGTTCCAGCTACAAAGGCGATTTGAATGGCATTACCAGCGGCACCAGGGTCTACTGCTGTAAAGGTAATTCCCTCTAAACTGCCACTTGCTGCCACTGCGGACGTTCCTGTGCCAGCACCGCCACC
>JAAZMR010000026.1 GCA_012798695.1 Bacillota bacterium
AATCCCACCTTCGGCACCACAAACCCCCACTGGAATACAAATTCCCGGCGGGGGTTTGGCTTATAATCAGCATGTTGGCTGCTGGGCCTAAAGGATTTTCGCCGACATGCTGATAATGTTTAGAATCACTTCCACTGCCTTTTCCATAGCGAATAGGGGAATGAACTCGAACTTCCCGTGAGCGTTATGGCCACCAGTGAATAGATTGGGGGTGGGTAGACCCATATATGACAGCCTTGAGCCGTCGGTACCGCCTCGGACCGGCCTAATTAGAGGTTCAACTCCTGCGGCTTTCATAGCTTCCATTGCAGAAGTTACGATCTGGTAGACTGGTAAAATTTGCTCTTTCATGTTGTAGTATTGGTCATGAAGCTCTACCTTGAAGCTGTCGGGGCCATGCTTGGCATTGAGCCTATCGACGATTTTGGCTATCTGTTCCTTGCGCTCGGCGAAGACTTGGGCATCAAAGTCCCGGATGATATAGGTAAGGGTGGTCTCTTCTACAGTGCCTTGGATATTGGTGAGGTGGTAGAAGCCCTCATAGCCTTCAGTCGTGGCCGGAGTTTCATCAACAGGCAGAGCATCGATGAAAGCCTGGGCAAGCAGGATGGAGTTGATCATTACCCCCTTAGCTGTTCCGGGATGGACGCTGCGACCCTGAACCCGAACCTTTGCTTCAGCAGCATTAAAGGTTTCATAGGCGAGCTCACCTACAGCGCCGCCATCTACAGTATAAGCGAAATCGGCGCCAAAAGCTGCTACATCGAAGTTGTCGACTCCGGCTCCGATTTCTTCATCTGGAGTAAAGGCAATAGAGATATTGCCATGAGGGATTTCCGGGTGATTTAGCAGATACTCAAGTGCAGTCATGATTTCCGCTATGCCGGCTTTATCATCAGCACCCAATAAGGTTGTTCCATCTGTGGTGATCAAGTCTTTGCCTACATATTTTTTCAGTTCTGGAAACTCCTGCGGGGATAAGACTATGTTAGGATCATGGTTTAGGACAATATCATTTCCGTCATAATTGCGGACAATCTGAGGGTTGACATCTGCACCGGTCAGGTCGGGACTAGTATCCATGTGAGCGACGAATCCTACTGTGGGAACAGTGTGTTCTATGTTAGCTGGTAGCTTGGCATAGACTACACCATATTGAGAAAGATATACATCTTCTAAACCGAGTTCTTGCAGCTCTCTTGCTAAGATTTCGCCGAATCTCAGCTGTCCTGGTGTACTGGGGACAGTCTTTGTTTCCTGATGCGACTGGGTATCAAAACGAACATACCTCAAGAATCTTTCAGCTACATTGTCTAATTTCAATATGGTCATCTCCCTTTTGTCTGGTCTTAGACGTGGTCTGGGGCCCCAATTGTTCTCCATAGAGCGTCTTCCCACATAACTTTTCCAGTTCATTGTCAGGTAAACCTGCAAGGAGATCGGGGAAATGGGTGGGGTACGAAAATACGAAACTAGGAGGGAATTCCCGTAGAAAGAGGCGAATAGTGGTGAGAGTATGTTAGTTTCATGAGAACTACAGAAAGCAGCAAAGAGCCGGTGGTTTTTCATGGGAACTGTTGGCAAATGAGGGAGGACGTAATTTGGCACAAGACACGCACAGTACACCACGTAAAATCCAGATGAGCAATGTATCATTCTTACTAGAGATCTTTACGACATTTTTCCGAGTAGGTGCCTTTACCTTTGGTGGGGGTCTGGCTATGTTGCCCCTGTTCGAAAGAGAAGTGATTGACAATAAGGGATGGGTAGAGAAGGAAGATATCTTGGATATCTATGCCATCAGCCAGTCCCTACCCGGAGTGATTGCCGTCAATTCCTCCACCTTTATTGGTTATCGGCTGGCCGGAGTTCCGGGAGCCATAGCAGCCATTACTGGGGTCATGGCTCCTTCTTTGATAGTCATTGTGGCCATCGCCAGTGTGTTCACACAGTTTAGGGAGAATTTCTACGTGGCGAAGGCACTCAAGGGTGTTCGGGCAGCCGTCGCCGCTCTAATCTTCTTGGCTGCATATCGGATCAGCAAAGGTTCTCTGAAGGGAGTATTTGGCCTTACCTTGGCCATCACTGCTTTCTTACTGACATCACTAACGAACATCAATGTTATCTACATCATCTTGGCTGGTGGACTCTTAGGAGTCATCGTATCCAAGGTGAGGGCGGGGGGTGCCAGGTAGTGATCTATTTTCAGATGCTTTGGACCTTTTTTCGTTTAGGCTTGTTTACTGTTGGGGGTGGCTATGCCATGCTTCCCCTGATTCAGTCTGAAATTGAGCGGTTAGGCTGGATCACGGCAGAGGAGTTCGTAGACATGATTGCTATTGCAGAGATGACCCCAGGGGCCATTGGAGTCAATACAGCCACCTTTGTAGGGTTTCGGCTGGGTGGATTATTCGGAGCCTTTGTGGCAACTACGGGCATAGCCCTTCCGTCCCTCTTGATAGTAGTAGCTGTATCAAAGGTGCTGGACAGATTTAGAGACCACCCAATGGTCGAGGCTATTCTTTTTGGCATCCGTCCGGTAGTCGCCGGGTTGATCGCTTCGGCAGCCTTGTTTATTGCCCAGGCAGCAATTATCAATACCGGCGGTTCCGGTTTGTTGGCTATTGATCCAGTGGCATTGGCGATCACGGTGGTCAGTGGGCTGGCCGTGTGGCGATACCGCTTGCATCCTGTAGCAGTAATTGTAGCTGCGGGAATAGTAGGTCTGGCTGTTTTCTAAAATGCGCATTGAACTCCGGGTCCTCATTTACGGTTAATATGACAGAGATGCACCAAAAAGGCACCGCAGTGGACAATGCATGGAAAATTGCGACAGATGGTAAAAAATGTGCTATAATAAGTTCATCCGATCAAGATTTGATGATTTAGGCGCAGGGCGACAGGCAAAAGGGGGACAGGGCGTTGTTAGCCGCTAGTTTTGAGGTTGCATATGCCTTAGCTGGGATGTTACTGGGAGGAATTTGGCTCATCGCTGTTCGGAGACTGATCATCCGAGGGTTTCCGTCGTGGGATGCAGCGTTATGGGTAGGGTGCAGCATTTTTGTGGCCACATATGGTTTAGAGGCTGTAGTGCTGGTTGCCGGATATGCTCCGGCCTTTAGCGTGCTCATCCGGATCTTTAGGGTTGGGGCAGGCGTTTTTCTTACATTCAAGAGCTTTGGTTGGTTGAACCAGGTTTATGATCTCCTGAAAGACAAGATCTCTGAAGCAGGGGTAGACTTTCTAACTGGAGTTGCTAATCGCAAGGTGCTATTTGAGACACTGGAACGCCTGTGTAATAGTCAGCGCGCAAGTGACTTGCCCTTTACGGTCTTGCTGGTTGACCTAGATGGTTTCAAGCGAATTAACGATACCTACGGCCATTCAGCGGGAGATAGCTTCCTGCGAATGCTGGCTAAGATTATGAAAGAAGAGCTCCGGGAAGGAGATTTGTTGGCCAGATATGGTGGTGATGAGTTTGCCGTTGTGGTCACCCAAACGACTGGCCGCGAGGCAGCTGTATTAGCTCAGAGGTTAAAGCAGAGGATTGAGAAGGCCACGTTACCATTTTCCCCGCCAATTGGCTTAAGCTGCGGAATAGCCGAATTTCCCACTGATGGCAGATCCTGCGCTACCTTACTTAGCGTGGCGGATGGACGCATGTATGCCGACAAAAGCCAATCACAAGTTAAAATTAAGTTAAATTAAGTAAAGTGCAAAATATTGCACTTGACTAAATCCGCAGGATCTTATACTATGGTCCTGAGGCATGTAAGATCTACAAGTTTACCCCACTTTTCCCCAGAAATTATGTATACAAACGTGCGCGAATGTAACAATTATGAAAAAAGCTTGGCTAGAGCCTTGCAAGAAAGGGTTTCGTGTTATATAATTTTGTTTATGCAAATTCAGTCTGATAAAGTGTCGTTAGATCTTGACCGGCTGGATTGATTGAATTATAATTATTATTAGTATAGTGTACTATTATAGGGCAAGTCGTGACTTGCTGGGCCTATCCGGGTATCCTGCGCCAACCTAGATAGGCAGGGCGAGTCCAATCTATACCTCAAATCTACTCGCGTATTGGGGCAAAGTGCGAGGATAGATTTGAATCTTATCGGGAGAGGAAGGATTTCATATGCTTTTTCAGAGGATGCAAAACGTATCCCAGGTTTTACAAAATGATGGCAATAATGTGGATTTTAATGATTTGGCCGAAGCACTACGTGTTTCCTATGATGATGTAAGTGTCTATATCATCAGCAAGAAAGGCAAACTCTTGGGCTTCTCTTTGGAGGATGGAGCGGAGAGCACACCTTTTGATGAGGAATGGATTGAGACTCTACGGATGCCTAATGATCTCAACTCATCTTTGCTGAAGGTGGGGGCATTGTCTGGTGGCAAGGAACCAGGAGAGATGCTTGGTACTGATTGTGCCATGATCGTTCCGGTTGTTGGTGGCGGCCGCCGTGTTGGTACTCTCCTCTTTGTGAAGAGCGAGGGTGACTTCAGTGGCGATGATGAAGTCATCGCAGAGTATGCCTCTACTGCTATTGGTATGATCATTTCTGCTGCTATTGATGAAGAGTACGAGGCAGAGATTGAGGAGCGCAGGATGGCCCGCTCAGCCATTAGAAGTCTGTCTTACTCAGAGATTATGGCCATACAGCATATCTTTGATGAACTTGAAGGGGACGAGGGGCTCCTGGTTGCCAGCCGTATAGCTGACGAGGCTGGAATCACTCGTTCAGTGATAGTGAATGCACTGCGCAAACTGGCATCTGCTAATGTAATTGAGTCGCGGTCTTTGGGCATGAAGGGAACGTATTTGCGAATCCTAAATAAGGAGATTCGCAGGGAGCTCGAAGCTCAGCGGTATCCCCAGATTAAGGACTCGACAGTCTTCAAAAAGCGTGCCTAGTCTAGCTGGGTGAGATCGCCAATCTAGTGATGCTTTTCACTTGGGGTCAGCCATTTGGTTGGCCCTTTTGCGTGGGCTGATTGTCTCGCGGTCCTAGTTGGCGGCCCTTATAGATTACGGTGCGCTCATAGCGTGTGTTGAGCTCATCCATGAGCTCTATTAGTTTTTCTTGCCGGGGGTCGGCAAATAGTGAGGTTTGTGAGACCGATGTCAGCCGAGAAAGATATACTCCTAAGAGACGTACCGGGCGCTGTTGGATATTTTGCTCCAATAGTATGCAGGCAGCAGTGAAAATATCGTCATCATGATTCACCGGCTCTGGCAGAGAGGTTGAACGGGTGATAGTAGTAAAGTCACTATACCGCAGTTTGATGGTGACAGTACGTCCCCAAAGGTCTTGCCGCCGCAGCCGGATGCCTACATCAGCAGCAAGACCAGCCAGAACTTGCCGTAATCTCGTGGTCTCGGTCACATCACTGGAGAACGTGGTCTCTCTGCCAATGGATTTGGCCTCAGTTTCTGGCTCAACGGGTCTGTTATCGATACCTCGAGCTAGTAGATATAGGTTGCCGCCTTGTTTGCCAAAACGACGGAGAAGCGATTGCTGGGAGCAGCGTCTCAAGTCGGAGATAGTGTGGACCTGCCAGGTAGCTAGTGCCTTTGCTGTTTTTTGACCTATTCCCCAGACCTTGTTGACAGGCATGGGTGCTAACCAGTTCTCTACTTCGCTGGGCTGAATGACTACTAATCCATCGGGTTTGCGGTAGTCGGAGGCCAGCTTGGCAATGAATTTGTTGGGCCCGATACCTACAGACGCGCTTAGAGAGACCGTCTCATAGATCCGTCGCTTGATGGCTTTACCAAGATCTGTGGGGGTCCCATAGAGGTGCTCACAACCCGTTATGTCCAGAAAGGCCTCATCAATTGACGTAACTTCTACTATCGGTGAAAATTCGTAGAACACTTGGCGAATCTTGTAAGAAGTGGCAGCATATTTATCGTGATCTCCAGGCAGGAATACCCCATGGGGGCACAGCCTTACCGCTTGGACAATGGGCATAGCCGAATGTACACCGTACTTCCGGGCTTCATATGAACAGGTTGAGACTACACCCCGCTGACTATCTCGGGGGCCTCCGACGATAACTGGCTTGCCTCTTAGCTCAGGACGATCACGTTGCTCAACTGAAGCGAAAAACGCATCCATATCAACATGCATGATCACCGCCATCAGCTCACCTCCTATCATGTGTATTATACCATTGTCAGGCCAGCACAGACATTGCCTGCCGCTCATTGTTCCCATTTACTGATAGTTTGTGGTGCAATATGTATATCAAAACGGGAAGAATGATCTAAGAAGCGATGAAGGTACTAGGGCTAGTCACAAATGGGAGGATAGGAAAATGGGAGACGATCTGCATATCAGATATGGTGGTATGCGCTTTTCCAAAAACGCTCGGGCAGAAGAGATCAATCGGTTTGTGAGGGAGCTTCCCATGGAGGATCGGCAATCTTTGGCGATGGTGGTGCGTAGGCTGGAAGCAGCTGGGTTGATTACTCTCGATCTAGAACATACAATCACTATTGATGACGAGATGCAGGCCTGGCAAGAGCCAAACGCCCGGCCCGGCCAAGGCCAGCGGAGGGAATAAAGCTGGGAACCGAGAATACATAAAAGGGATACGAACCAGTAACAGACTTGATGATGGGGGAATGGGGGGAGAGATATGTCAGAAGATCGAGAACTGGCGATTGTCGTTGGTCTCCAACTGCCGGAGAGTCGGTTCATGGAGGTAGATGAATCACTATTGGAGCTAGGAGCTCTCGCGTATACGGCTGGGGCAAGGGTAGTCGATGAAATCGTGCAAGTCAGAAGCAACCCCGATGTAGCCACTTATGTGGGTAGAGGGAAGCTAGAAGAGATCAGTGAACTCCTGAACATCCATGGGGCGGAATTGGTCATCTTTGATGATGAACTGACCCCTGCCCAGCTCAGGAATATCGAAGAGATATTGAATGCTAAGGTGCTTGACCGGACTCAACTAATCCTGGATATTTTTGCACAACGAGCTCGTACCCGCGAAGCCCAGCTGCAGGTTGATCTTGCCCAGATGCAGTATCTATTGCCTCGGCTCGTGGGTCGAGGTACAGCTCTATCTCGTCTGGGTGGGGGGATAGGTACCCGCGGGCCAGGGGAAACGAAGTTGGAAACTGACCGGCGCAGGATTCGTCAGCGTATTGCCAATCTCAAGAAGGAAATAGAAGAGATTCGTTCTCAGCGAAGTTTGCAGCGGCATGCCCGGCGCAGGAACTCAGTACCGGTTGCAGCTTTAGTTGGTTACACAAGTGCTGGCAAATCCACTTTATTAAACAGGCTGACTGGGGCGCAAGTATTTGTGGAAGATCAGTTATTTGCTACTTTGGATCCCACTATCCGCCGTTCTGAAATACCACCTTCCGGACAGCCAGTCCTATTTGTGGATACGGTAGGCTTTATCCGCAAGCTGCCCCACACCTTGGTGGCGGCTTTCCGCGCTACCCTAGAAGAGGTGATGTCAGCCGATATCCTTATTCATGTAGTGGATGCGACTGCCTACAATATGGAGTCTCAAATGAGTGCGGTCTTTGAAGTACTGGAGGAGTTGGGATGTGCCGGACGGCCCCTTATTACAGTGTTTAATAAAGTAGATGATCTATCTCGCCGGGCAGTAGTGTCGAAGCTGTTAACTCAAACCCCTGATAGCATTGCCATGTCTGCCCTCACAGGATCCGGCTTGGATGGGCTTTTTGCCCTGCTTGAGCAAAAACTGGGGGAAAGGTTGACTTATGGAAACTATGTCATACCCTATGATCAAGCCGGCATCATAGCTGCTATGCGGGAAGTAGGTCAGGTAGTGGAAGAGCATTATACGGCCACAGGTATCAGGTTGCAGGTGGGTTTACCGCATGGCTCCGCCCAGCGATGGGCAGAGTTTCGAGCTGGCTCTTGAAACGAGAAGCGAGTTTCGATGATCAAGAGACCGGCAATTGTGCTATAATATTGTCCAAGGGGATATCGCGGGAGAGGATAGTATGACGAAACGGTGGCCGGTACAGCTGATCCGGCTGTCTCGGGCCCTAACTGTTGGTTTGGCCTATTATTCAGTAATGGATATTCCGGGCCTGACTTCCTCTTTTGTCGCCATTTTCGTCACAGTGCTGCTCTTTGATCTGATGATTTCGTTGGATCGGATCAGAGGTGGATGGGGTGTATGCAAAGACGTAGTGAAAATCGTCATCCCCCATGTGGCAGGCACCGCCTTGACCCTAGCTTATGGATTGATCATTGGCGGCTTTTTTGCAGTAATCGTGCATTTGGGTTTGCCGGTTTTCCTCGGTGCCATATTGACAGTAGGGCTATCCTATTCACTGACTGAAAGGACTCCAGGGCGGACGTCAAGCAGTGTGGGTATTGTCGGTGGGCTAGCGGTTTTCGACAAGACTTACCAGTTGGCGGCCAGTATGGAATTCTTTCCAGAAGTTGGTCCGGTGATCGTTTCCACTATTTATGGGACACTGGCAGCCCTGGTGATGGGTTGGGCCATTGGCATAGTGTTGGGGGGCGTCACCCGATTATTTCTGCCCAGGGGCTATCGGAGCGTGAAGAGCTCTGCCTATGAGCTCCCCCTGGCACTGAAACCCGTCCAAGATGTCTTGCATCTTGATGAAGATTACCTTGTGGCCAGTATGCATGTGTCTGCAGGGTCCCTGGTCATTGGATGCTCTCTTGATGCATTGGACCTGCGCCAGCGCTATGAAGCCATGATACTGCGGATTGACCGCCAAGGTGTGAGGGTCAGCCTCCCGGCGGGAGACGAGGAATTACAAGCAGGAGATGCTCTATTGGTTTGCTTACCGGAGAGGCGTAGGGACGAAATTGAGGCCTTATTCATTTGGGCTCCGGCGGCAACGGTGCATCCTTTCCCTGCGGAGCAGGGGATGAAGCAAGAGAGTTCGGAATAGAGGGGGTAGCTAGATGAGCCAACGCTTTTCCTACGGCGGGCAGGCTGTAATAGAAGGTGTGATGATGCGGGGCCGCCAGAGTTTAGCCATAGCTGTGCGCCGCAGTGATGGGGTGGTTTTGCATGAGGAGCAGCTGACACCATGGGCCCAGCGGTATCCAATCCTGGGTTGGCCCCTGGTACGGGGTTCAGTGGCGTTGATCGAGGCCATGGTCATGGGAGTCAGATCATTGAGCTTTTCTGCCAACCAATTCGCTGAGGAAGAAGAGGCGGAATTAACTACCAAGGAGATGGTTCTTACCATCGGTTTCGCCTTTTTACTCACCGTAGGGTTATTCATTGCTCTGCCGGCTTATGTCCTTCGGTTTGTTCAAGCGGGGATTCGAAGCAATGTATTGCTGAACATTCTCGAGGGTTTGATTAAGATTGGGTTTTTCTTGTTGTATGTGATCGGTATATCCTTTATGCAGGATATTCGGCGGGTATTTGAGTATCATGGTGCAGAACACAAGACGATTAATTGTTATGAGGCTGGAGAACCCCTGGTAGTGGAAAATGTAGCCAAGTACACTACCGTGCATCGGCGTTGTGGGACTAATTTCATGCTGATCGTCTTTTTCACGAGTGTATTTGTCTTTTCATTTTTCGGGCGGCCACCTTTTGTTCAACGTGTGCTGCTGCATCTGGCCTTATTACCCTTGGTGGCAGGTCTGTCTTACGAGTTGATTCGCCTGGCCGGCAAACCCAATCCTCCCCTTTGGGTCGAAGTGTTAGCTGCACCTGGTCTGCTGCTGCAAAAGCTGACCACTCGCGAGCCAGATGACCGCCAGATGGAAGTAGCTATCCAAGCATTACAGACAGTATTGCGTAAGGATGAACACATTACGCCTACCATTGGGGGAACTCAAAGCCACCTAGTGCATTAGTGGTCGGATAGGGTGAAGATCGGACTAACAGGCTGTAGCTATCGGTTTGCCCAAACCATGGCCTAGGACGATAGGGTGGCACTGTGCTTAGGTGATTATACTAAATTGTGGTAAGGGCAGATCGCTATTGGATCTGCCTTTCTGCTTGACTTAGAGAGTGAGGAGTTCCCATGCTAGATAAATTAGCGGGTATAGAGAAAAAATATCAAGAATTGACAATGGATCTTAGTGATCCGGCATTACTGGGTGATCCGAAAAGCTATGCGGAGGTTGCCAAACATCATGCTGAGCTAGGGGAGATCGTTGAGAAGTATCAAGAATTCCTCCGGGTAGACAAAGAGTTGCAAGATGCCCGGGAAATGAGAGCAGATGATCTGGAACCCGAAATGCTAGAGCTGGTCGATGATGAGATCGATACCCTGGAGCGAGCCCGGGAGGAGCTAGAAAGTGAGCTGCAATTGCTCTTATTGCCGCGGGACCCGAATGATGAGAAAAACGTCATCGTCGAGATTCGCGGGGGGACTGGTGGAGATGAGGCGGCACTGTTTGCCGGTGATCTGTTTCGAATGTACAGCCGCTATGCGGAAAGACAGGGATGGCGTACAGAGTTGATGAGCTCTAACCCTACTGAGCTGGGTGGATTCAAAGAAGTCATCTTTATGATTGAGGGTAAGGGCGCCTACAGCCAGCTGAAATTTGAGAGTGGCGTACACAGGGTGCAGCGGGTGCCCAGTACCGAATCGGGTGGTCGTATTCATACGTCTACAGCTACTGTGGCCGTATTGCCGGAAGCTCAAGAGGTAGAGGTGGAGATTGATCCGAATGAACTGCGCATAGATGTCTATCGTTCTAGTGGTCCTGGAGGACAGAGTGTGAATACGACTGACTCTGCCGTGCGCGTAACCCATGTACCGACAGGGATGGTAGTATCATGTCAGGATGAGAAATCTCAGCATAAGAATCGGGATAAGGCTTTGCGGATCTTGCGGGCTCGGCTGCTGGATATGTTCGAACAAGAGCAGCATGCCGAAATGGCCCAAGCTAGGAAAAGCCAGGTGGGTACGGGTGACCGTAGTGAAAGAATCCGCACCTACAATTTCCCTCAAGGCAGGGTCAGCGATCATCGTATCAATCTCACCCTATATCGGATTGATGCCGTCCTAGATGGTGACCTAGATGAGCTGATCGAAGCATTGCAGACGGCACAGCAGGCAGAGCAGTTGGCCGCATTGGAGGCGTAAATATGGCTGGACGAGTGACCTCCCCACCTCTCATTTTAGAGCTGATCACTAAGGCCAGTGAGTATCTGACAGGCAAGGGTATCGATACCCCTCGTTTGGATGCTGAGCTGCTCTTGGGCCATGTACTGGGCATGGAGCGCATAGAGCTATATGTAAGGTTTGATCAGCCACTGGAGCCGACGGAGGTGGATGCATATCGGGTCGCCATAGCACGACGAGCCCAGAGAATACCGGTGGCGTATATCACAGGGAGCAAGGAGTTTTACTCCTTGGCATTTCAAGTCGACAGCAGTGTACTGATTCCACGGCCGGAGACGGAGCTGCTTGTTGAATGTGTGCTCACGCGGTTTGATGAGGGGAAAGCGAGCCTAGAACCGAAGATCGTTGAACTTGGTACTGGCAGTGGGGCGATAGCCGTGGCTTTGGCTCATACCTGGCGCCAAAATGGCAGCCTGGTGCCACGGATTTATGCCACTGATATTGCTGAGCAAGCACTGCAAGTGGCAAAGGCTAATCTGGAAAGCCACGATGTACAAGATGTCATTCAACTGTGTCAGGGGGATCTATATGGTGCTCTGCCATCCTCCTTGGCATCGTGTGTGGATGCCATTGTCTCAAATCCACCGTATATTCCCAGTAACCAGGTTAAGCAGTTAGCACCAGAAATCGTGCGCTATGAACCCCTAGGGGCTCTAGATGGGGGTGCAGATGGTTTGAGCTTCTATAGACGCATCTACTCTGAAGGTCGTAAGTTTCTGCGGCCAGGTGGATTCGTGGCTGTAGAGATCGGCCATGGTCAAGGTTCGCAGGTGATGGCGATTGCCGAGGCACAGGGGTATACCAAGATGGGATTGCATCGGGACTATGGAGATCGGGAGCGGGTGGTGACTGCGACGTGGGAGTAAAGGGTGAAAGGGAAACACAGATATGGCAGGTATCAGCTGCCCCGGGGGCTGACTCCGAGAATCTCAAAGAGTCTACCCCGATCTTGCAGGCAGCGCAAGTGTTGCGGCGGGGCGGGTTAGTAGCTTTTCCCACCGAGACCGTTTATGGCCTAGGTGCCAATGGACTCGATGCTGGAGCGGTGGCCCACATATTTACTGCTAAGGGGCGTCCGGCAGATAATCCCCTGATCTTGCACATTGCTGCTATGGAGACAATACACCAGATCGTGGCTGAAGTGCCTGCTTTAGCCCTTCGCTTGGCTCAGACTTTTTGGCCAGGACCTTTGACTTTGGTGTTACCCAAAGCAGCTGAGGTTCCAGCTGTTACTACCGGAGGGTTAGATACAGTAGCTGTGCGAATGCCCTCACATCCAGTAGCCCTGGCTTTGATCGAGGCTGCCGGAGTACCGGTGGCAGCCCCATCGGCCAATCAATCAGGGCGCCCTAGCCCTACAGAAGCGGCTCATGTGATCGCGGATTTGCTCGGTAGAGTGGATATTATTCTAGATGGTGGTCCTACGGGTATCGGGGTAGAATCAACAGTGCTGGATTGTACACAAGTAAGGCCTGTTATTCTCCGCCCGGGCGGTATTTCCAGAGAAGATTTGGAGCAGGTAGTGGGTGTGGTTGACATTGATCCCGAGGTGCTTACAGGTGAAACAGTCGAAGATGGACCGGTGCGTTCACCCGGCATGAAGTATAAGCATTATGCTCCCCAGGCTCCAGCCGTACTTGTAGAAGGAAAGCCTCCTCACCTCTTTCAGCGGCTAGCACAACTAGCCACTGAGCTGGAGGGCCAGGGAGAACAAGTAGGTTTGATGGTATCTAGCGAGCTTCTGCAGTATTGGGCAGCACAGGCCATCGACTCCAGCAGATGGCAGATAACCTGTATGGGAAGCCGCGCTCTTCCGGAGGAGATCGCCGCCAATCTTTATCGGTGTTTGCGAGCTTTGGACAAAACTCATACGACTAAGATTCTCATAGAAGGAGTCCCGACAACAGGACTAGGTCTAGCTATCATGAATCGTCTGGAGAAGGCGGCGGCTCATCGGATTCTGGAAGTGTAAAGACCCAAGTATCGATTCGTTTATCGCCTGGCAGCCTTTGTGAAAAGGCTCTCATGTCCGGTATAACCACAGTTCAGACATCGTACGTCGATCTCCGGCTTGCCTCCTCGAGACATGGTCTCCAATTCAGGTGCAACATAGGTGTTTTCACCGGTGTCGGGGTCTTTATGGATCTCTCGGGCGATTCTGCATATGACTTCAAAACGGGTCCGATTAGTCCTGCATACAGGGCAAGCATAAGGATCGGGCAAGTACTTCACCTCCTAATCAATATTGTTGCCCTGTTTAGGTTAGGGGCATCCCAGTCATACTATCTGTGCAAGCAGCAATATGGCTGGGAGGTGAGGCCGTGGAGCTAGGAATCTGTCCCTCTTGCACCCAAGAACTAGAGATGAATCAATGCCCCCTCTGTGGTGGGATTTTCGTCCCTCGCTGTCCTCACTGTGGCAATACAGTAGTTTTCGAACAGCTGAATTATGGTGGAGCCACCCTGCTTCGTTGTGGTATATGCAGCAACGCAACTGATTTTGAGCTAACAGTCCTCTAGAAAGACGGGCGGCACGCATCGGACGATTACAGAAAGGAGTGACCCCCAGAGAGAGGAACCTGGTCATTTCTGTGGAAGTTATGCGGTGCCGGTTGCTAATAACCTACGGGATTGGAGGAAGGGAGGTTACCCCTGTTCTTGGCCAAGCCTAAGAAGATTTTGTTTGTGTGCACGGGAAACACCTGTAGGAGCCCTATGGCTGAGGCTATTTTTCGCCAGTTGGCTGCAAAGCAGGCGGATCATGATTGGCTGATCAGTTCTGCCGGTATTCATGCCGCAGCTGGAGCCTCAGCTACTGTTGAAGCTCTGGAAGTACTCAAGGGGTTGGGGTTAGAACTCAGCGGACATAGTGCTCGACAGTTGACCGAGGAGATCCTGAGGGACGTAGACCTGATTTTGACCATGACGGTGAGCCATAAGCGGAGCATCAAGGGAGAATTCCCTCTGGTGGCTGACAAGGTGTTCACGGTCAAGGAATATGCAGGCAAGGTTGATGGACTGGATATTGGCGATCCTTTTGGAGCTGGCTTAGAAGCCTACCACTTGACTGCTGCAGAGCTGCAAGAGAATCTCACCTTAGTCTGGAAGAGATTGATGGCAGAGACCGAAAGAGATGGCTAAGGAGTACGGCTCTCGCTCGCCGGTATGGCCAAAGATTGGAAAGGGTTTGGCAACTGGAAGAAGTAAGAGAATAGCTGGCGGCCTAATGTACCGCGGGAGGCGAGTTGATGTCAAAGGTACATCTCATAGACCACCCCCTAGTTCAGCACAAAATGGCCATTGTGAGAGATGTGAAGACTGGGCCGAAAGAATTTAGGGAATTGGTGGACGAGATTGCTTTACTCATGGCTTATGAAGTTACTAGGGATATTGTATTAGAGGAAATCGAAGTTGAGACTCCTATGGGAATGGCCCGATGTCAGATGATTGCCGGTAAAAAAGTCGGGGTGATTCCCATTCTCCGAGCGGGTTTGGGCATGGTCAATGGTATTGTAGAGCTGATCCCCGCGGCTAAGGTAGGGCATATCGGGTTGTATCGAGATCCGGAGTCTTTACAACCAGTGGAGTATTACTGCAAGCTGCCACCGGATATTAGTGAAAGGGATCTGATTGTGGTTGATCCCATGTTGGCCACAGGCGGCTCCGCCGCGGCTGCTATACGCTTTATCAAAGACAGAGGTGGCAGAAACATCAAACTGATGGTTCTGATTGCAGCCCCTGAAGGTATCGCCGCTGTACAGGCAGCTCACCCTGATGTAGACATATTCACAGCTGCTATCGATGAGAAGCTGGATTCCCGGGGGTACATAGTGCCGGGACTAGGCGATGCAGGGGATCGCCTGTTTGGGACCAAGTAGAGGCAGGGGAGGATAATCGGTGTCGGAGCGGGAAGGGCGACCTAGTTGGGATCAGTACTTCATGGAAATCGCTCATTTGGTGGCCAAGCGCTCCACTTGTTTGCGAAGGCAAGTAGGAGCAGTCTTGATCAGGAATAGACATATCCTGTCTACCGGGTATAATGGGGCACCTAGTGGTTTAGAGCATTGCCTCGATATCGGATGTCTGCGGCAGGAGTTGGGCATCCCTTCTGGTCAGCAGCAGGAGATTTGCCGAGGGATTCACGCTGAGCAAAATGCTATTATTCAGGCGGCTCTGCATGGAGTCAGCACAGAGGGAGCGACTTTGTACTGTACCACTCAGCCTTGTTCCCAGTGCGCGAAGATGTTAATCAACGCCGGGGTCAAGCAGATCATCTATGAAGGCGATTATCCAGATGAGCTGGCTCGACAACTGCTGGAGGAAGCACAGCTGACTGTGCGCCGATGGGGCTGCATTGACAGCAAAGCCGATAGGGGTTAAAATTATGTATGTTATGTTGTTTTGATTTATCGGATGGCCTTATCAGAAATATAGTAATGGTCAACTGATTGCAGTCAAATGCGCCTGGGGATATTTGGTGGAGGGGGGGACCTCGTGCGACAATACTGTGGAGCTTTTTTAGTTGCTTTGCTGGTTAGCTGGCTGATTACACCTTGGTATCGTCGGTTGGCTTGGAAATCGGGGATTGTGGACAAGCCTAATGCCCGGCGGGTAAATGAGGTTCCGGTGCCGACCGGTGGGGGACTGGTAATCATCGCTGCCTTCTGGGCAGCCATACTGCTGACTGGTGCCCAGCACCCTGCTTTGCCTGGTCTGGCCATTGGCTCACTCATTATTGGCATAACCGGTTGGGTTGATGATCGCTGGGAGCTTCGCCCTCGGGTTAAACTCCTGGGCCAGATTCTCGCAGCTTTGGCGGTAGTGGGCAATGGTACCATCATTCATTTTGCCACCAACCCATTGGGAGGCATGATCTACCTAGGTTGGCTGGGTGCTCCCCTCACGATTCTTTGGATCGTGGCTGTGATCAACATGTTCAACTTTATTGATGGGCTAGATGGCTTGGCCGCAGGTGTTGCAGTGATTGCATGCATGCCTCTCTTTTCCGTGGCCCATGAATTGGGATACGAATTTGTTGCCCTATTGCTGCTAACACTTGCTGGCAGCACCTTGGGCTTCCTAAGATATAATTTTAACCCGGCTAGTTTATTCATGGGGGATACGGGGGCCATGTTTTTAGGCTTCATGCTGGGAGCCCTTTCGGTTGAGGGAACTTTGAAAGGGGCGGCGACGGTAGCTTTGGCGGTACCAATCTTAATTCTGGGGCTACCAATTATCGATACAGTCTTTTCTATTGTCCGGCGATTCCGCAATGGTGTTCCAGTATACCAGGCCGATCGAGGTCACCTACACCATCGCCTCTTGGATCTAGGATTGTCTCAAAGGCAGGCAGTATTACTGCTTTACGGGTGGGCACTAGCTTTTGGTTCTCTAGGTATATTGCTAGTGCAAGCACCTCCGGCTCTGGCTACCTTCTTGGTGCTGGTGGTACTTGTAATAATCATTTCCTTAGCTAGTCGCTGGGGATGGATCGGGGCTGGCAAAGATAATCAGGAGCAAGGCAAG
>JAAZMR010000040.1 GCA_012798695.1 Bacillota bacterium
CAATTTGGAGGACATGACGGAAGGGATCAATTACGACGTCACTGAGGAAGACGTGATCACCAACATGTTCGCCAGGTTGGAGTCCCTAGCCGAGATGCGGGCGCTCTATGCCAATGATGCAGCTGCGGCGGCTTATGACTCGGAGATTAGCTATATCAAACAGGAGCTGCTTTCCCTCGGCTATGCCGAACAGCATGGGGCTAGTATCGTTCCGGTGAAAAACCTTAAAGCTAGATACATAAATGTTGATGACGTGGAGGCTCGAGGTGGAAATGTTCACGTTGAAGCCGATTCTCTAACGGGAACAGGGCACCTCTCGGCGCCCAATGACACAAGCATCACCATTACCAATAACAGCATGAACTTCCTTCGGGTCAATAACTTGAGTATTGATCCTACTGGCGGCCATGTCTATTTCAACAAGGCAGCAGTCACCAGTGCCGACGATATCAATGAGCGAAATCAACCTGGGAGTCCCAAGGCCCATCTGAATATAGTAGCTGCCGGCAGTTCTTCTGCGGCTCCGACCGTTGTTGTCAGGAACACCTATAGTGCTCCCGGGGATGATTTCGTACCCCCTGATATCGAACTGATGGGGGACATAGTTAACCGGACAGGCTCGGTTGACATCACCAATGTGCAGGGGAGCATCAAACTCTTGGGCCAAGATGGCAAGGCAGCTCCCAGTATTACTGCTGATACGCTGCTGATCGACGCCGGTCGGGATATAGTCCAGTCATATGTGGATGGGTTTCAACACATCGGCGGCGATCCACGCTCTATTTGGAGTGATATCCAGAATGGATCTGAGAGGAGCAAACAAAATACCTCTAACGGTAGTTATCGAGCAGGCACAGGATCCTGGATTGCTGGCAACAACGTTTTCCTCAGTGCTCGCTACCTGAATATCAACGGGACGATCCAAAGCGGCATCCCCGATTGGACACTTGCCCTTGACGGCAGTTTGAACAGCCAGATGGATGCTTATTACAGCGACTGGGTGAGGCGGGGGCGCCCAAGCATGAGTGATCCTCATAACCTGTCGTTATATAAGTTGACAGGCAATAATGCCGGCGAGATCACCGCTTACTATGACCCGGAGCTGGATCAAATAGTCCTGGATGGGGTCAAAGTCCAGGGAGGGTATATCGAGTTGTTTGGCCAGATGATGAATACCGGCGGTGGGAATATCAAGGTTTTGGATGGATACGGCCGCATTGATATCGATAATATGACCTCCCGGGACATCGTGATTAACGGAATCGATACCGGTGGGATTGACGGCATAGTTCGCATAACCGATACTGGGCGCATAGTTGGTGGCAGCCCCATAATTACCGAGTATACTCGCTTAGGAGGGAATGTCCACCGATCTGAATACATCAGGATGGGTGATGGCAGCACAATACCGGTGAGTGACCCTGCATCTCAAGCAGGGCGGACTTTTACCTATAACCCTGCATCTGGATTGCGCTATGTCTGGATGAGGGGACAGGATTGTATGGAGACCTACGTTGGGATCAGTGAACAAAAAAGTACTTTCTGGGGCGCTTTACCTATTAGCCATGACCAATATAATACGTGGGAAAAAACAGCAACTGGTGCACTGCGGGATCTTCCTGCCGGAGTCTTCACTGATAGAAGCGGACAGACTCACAATTACGAGTACTACTTTCGCAACTATGTGACCAGTGGCCTGAAACGGGTTTCTCGGGAGGAGTGGGTAACTTATCATTGGGCTGATATTATCAAATCAACTCCGACCTATCATTTGCGAGATACCTGGAAGCAGGGCAGTCAGGACATTCATGTCCATTCATTGAAAGCTGACCACTCCATCCCGGTCGAGTTTATTGGTTACGATGAAGGCCGTGTGGACGTTAATAGTAATGGCAGCATTCTGTTGGCTGGTGCTGTTCGCAACCTGGGTGGAGATGTGGGCCTCCGTACTGACAGCTCTATTCTGCGGCTGACCGATCGGGCTGTTATCACGGGGAATGACATTAAGCTTACGGCTGGTAGTGGGATTGGAGACAACCTGACCGGTGTAGCAGTACAACTCCAGGGGGATGGCTCCCTAATGGCTGCGACCAACCAAGGAGATATCAATATCTATGGGACTACGGGCGATTTACGACTAGATGCCATCTCCGCTGCTAATGGCAATGTACACATAAATGCCGACCTGGATATTGTTCAAGCCTCACCGGGAACGAGCCCGGTTATCACGGGGAATCAAATCAATCTAGTCTCCCGGGCAGGCGGCATCGGAACAGCCGGGCAAGCGGTGAATGTCCAAGTGGGCAATACGGCATTGTCTGGGCTCAATGCAACTAGCCTAGGGGACATATCAATTAGGCAAGCAAGTGGAGATTTGCGACTGGTGCGGGTTGAGTCCTTAGGCGGCGATGTCACCCTAGAGGTTGCTTCTGGCTCGATGATAGATGCAAATCCTGAAGAGAAAAAGGATACCCGGGTGATCGAAGAGCTGGAAAGACTCTGGGATGAGATGATGCTTACCGAAGACACAGCTGGGAGTAGTTCCGAAGCCACGCTGAAGGCTTATCGTCAAGCCAAGGAAGCGGAGTATCAAAACTACTGGCGAATGCGCAATGTCCAACCTGCCTTTGATGAGGAAGGAAGCGTCACGGGCTACACCTTTGATGACTATGATCCTTTGCACCCCAACGGAGAATACCAACGCCTGCATGAGGAATACGGTGATACCCCATATGACGCTGCATGGCATTATACGATTGGTGATGAAGAACTGGCAGCCTTGACCGAAGGTTCTGTTTGGACAGCAAAGGAACTGGAAACCTCACTAAGTAGAGGGCTGCTCTTCAAACAGACAACCAGCA
>JAAZMR010000091.1 GCA_012798695.1 Bacillota bacterium
GTTGTTCCAAGCAATTCTGTAATTCTCCCACATTGGGGTTTCAGGGATCAAGCTAAATCCTCGGAAAACTTCGTCGAGATGCTTGAGCGAGGTGGATACCTGCCATAGAATTGGGAAAAGATACACAAACGCCACCAAGAAAACCACTATATATATAAGGACTTGGGCGAACGAACGAATGTTTATGCGCATTTTCGGATCCCCCCTATTCATGTGATGTCATAGTTGACGCGGCGGCCAATAATTCTAAAGAATACGACTGTAGTAAGTGCGATGAGTATGAAGAGAATAACGGCCATTGCGCTTGCCTCTCCCATACGCAGGAACTGAAATCCTTTTTGATATAAGTATAGATTGTAGACCCGGGTAGCGTTTCCTGGACCGCCACCGGTCATGGCATACGGCAGATCGAAGATCTGGAACGTTCCAATCATGTTTACAATCAAGTCATAAAACAGAACAGGACTGATTAAGGGGAATGTTATCTTCCAGAACCTAGTCCAGGGGGTTGCTCCGTCTACAATGGCTGCTTCTGTAACCTCCTGGGGAATCAATTGGAGACCAGTTAGAAAAATGATAATGTGGAAACCTAGGTATTGCCACACGTTGACAATAATAACCGAGTTTAAGGCCCAGTCTTGTGAAGCAAGCCATGGAATTTTTCGGAAACCTAGGCTGTTCAGAATTTGATTCAGCAAGCCAAATTGCGAATTGAATATCCATGTCCAGGTCAGTCCTACCGCAACAGCCATTGATACCCACGGAACAATAAACAAGGTTCGCAGCAAGTTTTGAAACTTGACATTTTGGTTCAAGAGCACCGCGATCATGAGTGCCAGTATGCTTTGGACAGGTACGTTTACGATGACAAAATACAAAGTCTTCTGCAGAGATAGTTTGAAGACTGGGTCGTTTAGAAGTGTTTTGTAGTTTGTGAGGCCAACCCACTCAGGCGGGTTAATAAGATCCCAACTACTGAATCCTAATACTATGGCTGCGATAATGGGTATCAATTGAAATACTAGGAATCCCAATAAATTGGGTGCAATAAATAGATATCCAGCTAACGATTCCCGTCTTCTGGTCTTACCGGACATATTGATGCCTCCTCTTGCTAAACGAGGGGCAGGATGTGCCCCTCGTAAAAGGTGTGTCGGTACTAGACTAAGCTGTTTATTGGAGTAAATGAGTGACTTGACTTTTAATACTATCAATTGCCGCTTTCACATCCATGAACCCACCAAAAGCTAAGTCTAGTTCGCGACCGATTGTATCAAAGATCTCATTCCAATTAACATGCATTGGCCATGTGCCTGTGTTTTCAGTCAACTCAATATACACGGATACGTTTTCGGGTTCTCTTCCTGCATAGGATTCGAGGAAGGCATCCACTAGGCTTTCAACCGCTGGAAAGACAGTGCCATATTGGGCAACGATTTTCTGCGATTCGTAACCGTCGAGCCATTTAACTAATCGCCAAGCTTCTTCTTTGTGTGGGGTATGAGCGTAGATATTGTGTGCTAAGCCGTTAAACGCACTAACCCGCCCTTTGGGTCCCCACGGCAAACCGACAACGTCCCAAGAAAAACTCTCGATGGAACGGCCAGCCGTCAGCATCCAAGAACCAGCCGGGATTAAAGCGAAACGTTCTGCAGTGAATAGA